>JAEXNR010000060.1 GCA_023439505.1 Bacillota bacterium | reverse complement strand
ACATGGCAACCTTTTATAGAATGGTGGGAAATGATTGGTGGAGGCAAAAATGCTCTTTCGTATTTTGAGGGAATTGGTAATGAAAAAATCTATCAATATATTAGTGAATTTGAAAATATAGTTCAAATGAAAGTTAAACCATTTAATTTATATATAGATTTAGTATATACAGGAACATCTAAGATTATAGAGGCAAACAGTGAATATATCGTTATGATTCCAGTTAGACCTATATATTTTAATAAAGGTTGGTGGATGAATAAATTACAACAGATAGGCTAGGATAAATAGCTTAATTCACACTATTCGTATTTAACGAACGTAAACGCTCCATAGTGGGTACTCCCACAAAGCTAACCGCTCTCATGAGCGGCGCATTTTTATAATGACTTTCTACAGTGACTCGGAAGCTTATCCGACCAAGGGAGCAGATCCTCACAGAAACTGTTGTCCTTTTCATCCAGATGTTTCGGAATCTCTGTCAGTAGATATTCAAAATAATCATAAGGCTTCAAATTATTCGCTTTCGCTGTCTCTGCTAGGCTATAAATAATAGCACTGGAGTTAGCACCAGCGATTGTATCTATCATCATCCAGTTTTTCTTTCCTACACAAAAAGATCGAATTGATTGTTCAGCAGAATTGTTATCCATTGGAACGTCTCCATCTTCAAGGAATACTTTGAGATATTTCTCTTGATTGATGGAATAAGTAAAACCATTGTGGGTTTTACTTTTAGCAGGAAACCTTGCCCTCGTTTTGTTTTACCCATGCGAAATAAGCATCTACCAAGGGTTTTACCGTGAGCTGGCGATGTTTCAATCGTTCCTCGGAAGACATGTCACAGAGCTTGTTTTCTTCTCTGTAAATAGCCTGGATTTGTTTCAATGCAAGATAGGCAAGTGCATTTTTGGGGCTTGCTTTTGGCAATGATTTAACGGCTTCGTCATACCTTCGGCGATAATGGGAAGATTCCCATTATCGCCGGTATATGATAGAAAGCATTCCTTTGGATAGCCGAGGAAAAGAGATTCCCGGATCGAAAGGTGCTGAAGGTCGAGATCTGATCGATCTTCTGTTCAAACTAGAAGATGAAATGAAGGATCTTTCGCCTGAAATTAGAAAAGAAAAGCGTCAAGTGGCATCCCGTGATATGTTTTATCATGTCAAGACCCTGGTATATGGAATAAAAATGCTATCTAAAATGAGGTGATATTTTTGCGTTCAAATAATAATGATTTATTCATACGTCATATTTCAACCCATTCTGTACGTTCAGCTGAAATAGATTAATAAGAGAAATAACTTTTAGCACAACAAATGTTTATAAAGTAACAGCTTTGGAAATTGTTCAAGAAGAGAGTGAGGGTATTGCTGATTTTGTTGCTGAAGTCTGTATGCCACTTAAGCTGATTAATTTTAAGTCAAGTATTCAGGCGAGGTTGAAAGAAGTTCTTGTTTCAAAAAAAGATAAAACAGAGGAATTTTTGCAACAGAGAGTAACTGCCTATTTTGAAAGAAAGACAGCATTTGGGTCATTAATTGATAAAGTGAATGAAGCCAGTAGAAAGAAATTAATATTTATTTTTGATGAAATTGATAAACATAATGTGGACTTTTTGGACAAAATCTCTGATAAGTACAAATCATTTTTAACATCAGGAAAATCAACTAATATTTTTTTAATCAATATATATCAGTATTATCATATAATATGCAGAAATGCCTGCGATAATATTGCAGCTTATTTTGATAAAAAATATTTTTTGAGAGCCGCTCCCTTCCGCTTGTTTAAAGATATTTCTTACAATGAAATTCGTTCAAATATTGCTCTTGAAACAAATTATTATTTGAACCAAGGTATATTTAGAAATGTATATGCGGATATGGATGCTGGAAATAGGGATATCTTTCTCTTGCTTAAAGCTAAATATTATATTAAACTGGTTGAATTTACAAATAGTTGTGAGGAGTTGGATGATTTTGTAAAAGAAATACTTGTGTCAGTCTTAAACAAGATTTTGAAAAGAGGTTTTATTGGTGATTGAATTTTTATGCAGCTATCAGCTCTGGCTGTCTGTAACTGTTTCGATGTTGTTCAGGAGAATGTAATTCAAAAGCTGAATTGTTCCTTAGGACAACGAAGATTATATTTGAAACCTTATGCATGATAGCACCGAGGGCTACCATTTTCGGTTTGGATTCTTTCTTTTTGCTGTAATAATCATGTAAATACGGATTTAATGCTTCTCCAATTAGAACTTTATTCACGTATCAATAGTTGGAATGAATCATGAAAGGAAGAACTCCTTTACCAACTTAGATATAGATTTTAATAAGAATTAGCATAGCTTTTTGCTATGACTTTATTATACCAGAGAGGATGGAAAATGGTATCATCATCTGAGATATTTCCCAGGGGCACTATTTGATAAAAATGGTTATATAATGTTCAAACGGAACAAGATTATAGTGGTTGTAGCTATCTAGATCACAAAAAGGAGTTACATTGTTCAGGAGTGATTTCGTGTATTCCGGGTTATGTTAGAAACAACAATATTTCTGAAAAACTTCATTGAGATCTTATTTTTATTGAGCTCCATATAGTGGGGAAGATTATTCTACCTGACGAGTACTTTTTGGAAATAGCTTAAGACTTTTGTTCAAAAATAAATCACGAAGGTAGATTTTTGGAAAGTATTATCCGATGCTAAGGGGGTATTAGGTTTAGAGGTCATCTTTTTTATCTCCTCAAGGCACGTGGAGACAGTTTGCTTGCTGGAGAGGAAAGGCTAGGAAAATCAAGGGGTGTAGCGGTTTTAGCGCAAAGATGTAGGTGTGTTTTAGATGAGATTTGAGGCGGAATTCCTTACTTTCCTGGGATGGGGGGTAAGGAATTTTGTACGTTTTGGCGGAAGTAGATACGATTTGGCAAAAGGGATACTTTTTGGCAAATAAATTAAAAATATAGTGTGAATCAGTCGAATATGCTGTATAATTATGGTATCTTTTTTGCTGATATACTATTTAATAAAAATATTGAAGATGACTATGTCAAAAAAAGAAAACCGGAATTTATCAATTATGATTGTCTCAAATGTAATTTGTATAAAATACCATATTGAATTTGATAACATTAGAATGCCTTTTGAAGGCAATAAGTAATAAAGATTGGAGAGAAAAATATGAATAATTTATTATTAGGAAATGGTATTAACATTCAATTTGGGGGGAATGCATACAGCAGTAATTTTATTATGAAGAGAATTAAATATCGTGCTAAACTTGATAGCTATAGTAAGATGTTTGGAAATGAACTTACAGGAAATGAGATTATTTACTTATTAGAAAATTTCGTTGGAGAGGCTAATAAAATCCGTGAAGGTGGTTATGATTCGTTTGTTGCTGATGAGGATACTTCAGAGGCTTTAAATGACTTTAAGGCACGTTATGATACGGTAATTAAAAATCCTTATGATATAATGCTTGTAGATTGGTTTTTTGTTGTACATATGTTTTTCTGAAAAATATTGATTTAGAGGGAAACAGACAATCTGCTGTACAAGGATTTGAACATCTGATACTAGACGCAATATATAACAGTGGGAAAATTCAAGAAATCTTTACAAATATGAAACAAAATAAAAAGGTTAGACGCTATTTTCAAACTTTTGATAAGATATATACCTTGAATTATGATAACAATATTGAGAAACTAACAGGAAAAGAAGTTTACAACCTTCATGGGGATTTTTCAGTTTTAATAAATAGCGAAAATGAAAATAATGTTCTAGGATATATTAGAAAGACTGACGGCGATACAGTTGCTTTTGATGATATGAAACATTGCTTTTGTAATGCTCTTTTGAATTATAGTGGTAAATTAAAATATAAGACGATAAGCGATAACCATCGCCTGATTTTGGAATCTGAAAGTTTTGCTGATAAGTATACAAACGATGATGCCTTTAAACTACAGGTAGATAAACTAAAAGAAGAAAAACCATTAGAACATAGATTGATAATGACAAAGATTTTACACCCTGAATTAAATATGGCAACAGAATATTACTTGGATAGTTTCAGCAAGATAGAAGGAGAATTGTACATTATTGGAATGTCACCTAACAACGACGCACATATATTTAATGCAATAATCAATAATAAAAATTGACCAGAGTAATTTTCTATTATTTCGATGAAAACGACAAAATATTTATTGAAACTAATTTTTCTCAAAAGTTATTTCAATGTGAAAAAGTTGATATTTATAACAAGAAATCTTTTGGAGTCCTCAACAAGCAATAGCATGAGATGTGGCTATCGAATGGTTTCAATAGAACCAGATGATATTAATAAATTGCCACAAATGTATTCAATTAGTCAGACAAGAGATTCCATCATCATCAGAAAACATTCTTTGCCTATGGGGTATCTTTCACAGACGAATACCAGTATCATATATTCGGACTTTGTGGAAAGTGAGAATATTACGATTGCTTTTCCAAATCCAAACAGTTTTTCAGAAGATACACTTCTTTTCATAGATGGATATGATGGATACTGGTATGGTTTTTATACAAATGCAAATAAGACTGGGGACGGTTCTTTATATGTTGTAAAAATTAAGAAAGACGACTATACACTTACAGATTTAGGTTATCAAACCTTAAGTGGATGTACACTGGCCTACATTATAGGAAATAGTAATTATTATGTTCCAGTGATTTCTAATGGATTTGTATATCTGGCAAAGTGTAATACCAGCCTATCGAATTCCTATTATTATTACTATGCGACTGAGGTGGTTTATAAGGTAAACCTAAGTAATTTTGTTGATGTGAAAGAAATTATTACTGGAGGTACTTTAAGCAAGGAAACGTACAATATGGGTATATGCAGGCTGCCGAATGGTTCCGTTGTATATGGTGACAGAGTTATCCGGCCGGATGACACATGCATTATTGCACAGGCTCTTTCGTCTTTAGGAGCATGGTTTTATAATGGGTATTATTTCAGGCATCCTGTAATATTTTATAAAACATTTATGTTCCTGATTGCAATCAATCCAAATAATTATTACTGTATGATAGCAGTAAATCCATATTATCTGGCAACGATTAACAACTTGTCGACCCCGATTACAAAGACTGCAGATAAAACTATGAAGATTACTTATACATTGACCTATGAAGATGGCAGTTCATAAAAATAATATAATGGAGGAATGAGAGATGAAAGGAGTAATGAATACGATCCAGCTGATCTTTGCACTAGCTGGAGGGTGGATTGGATGGTTTCTTGGAGGGATGGATGGTTTTTTGTATGCACTGATTGCATTTGTAGTAATTGATTATCTGACCGGTGTCATGGTAGCAATCCTTGAGAAAAAGTTGTCCAGTGAAATTGGATTTCGAGGAATATGTAAGAAGGTACTTATTTTTATTATCGTAAGCGTCGCTCATATCATTGATAGTAGAATTATTGGAAACGGTGGTGCAATTCGTACTGCCGTTATTTTTTTCTACCTATCCAATGAGGGTATCAGCATCTTAGAGAATACCGGGAAAATCGGGTTACCCATCCCACAGAAGTTAAAGGAAGTACTGGAACAGTTGAAGGAGGATGATAAGAATGAACAGGATTAAAATTCAGTCGATGCAGGTCATGAATCCAATACGGCCGGAAAGCGGACACCACCCATGTCGCAGGATATTGATTTAGAAAAGGATGGTGTCATTGATGTTAAAAAAGGAACTACGATCAGAGAGCATATCGCAAATGTCGGAGTAGCAATGCTTCTGGTCAGTGAATTGGAACGGTGCGGATTTGATGTTATAAAGTCTGGTTTTGATGATAGCAATGCCTATGATGATGAGGATACTGCACTTACGAAGAGACAACAGACAATCAAAAATGCAGGATGCGAATACTCGGTATCCATTCATTTTAACGCTTATGGAGACGGAGATAGTTTTAATTCAGCAGAGGGTGTCGGGATTTATATTCACAGTCATTATCCCAAGGACAGTAAGACATTTGCGACTAAGGTATTAAATCAGTTGTCACAAGGGACAAAGCAGAAAAATAGAGGTATTACACCAGCACAATTAGCCTTGTGTAACTGTAACACAATGGGTACAAAGGCTTCAATCCTCGTAGAATGTGCTTTTATGACAAATCAGAAGGAAGCAGTTAACATGATGGGAAGTATGAATTTTTGGGAAGAGACAGCTGCAGAAATTGCCAAAGGAGTCTGTGATTATACTGGTGTCATGTATGTAGAAAAGAAGGATGAGGATAAAAGTAACTCTGACAATCTATATAAAGTTCAGATCGGAGCATTTAAGAATAAGTCAAACGCAGATAAGATGCTGGTTAAAGCCAAAGCAGCTGGATTTACAGATGCCTTTATCCAAGTGTATTAATGAAATAACCCTTAATGGAAGATTTATCAATACCTTTCATTAGGGGCTATTTTTTTGCTCTTCATGAGTTTCCGGACACAGATAATAATGGGGTTGAAACGCTTGTAATGCTTGACTTTATGCTGCTTTAGAGTGATGAATGTTACTACCAAAAGGAAAGGAGAAAAAAATGAGAGTTCGTAAAATACAGCCGGTAAAGGTTGATATAAACAAAAAATTAAAAGTATGTGCATATGCCAGAGTATCTACCAACACGGCAAAACAAGAAGGATCATTAGAAAATCAGGAAACTTACTTTAACCGAATGATTGCTGCAAATCCTGATTACGAATATGCCGGTATTTTTATCGATCAGGGAGTATCTGGATATTATGATAAGCGGCCGGAATTTCAAAAGATGTTAGTAAAAGCAAGAAATGGTGAAATTGATCTGATAATTACAAAATCCGTATCAAGGTTCGGAAGAAATACGGTCACAATTCTAAAGACAGTAAGGGAACTAAGAGAACTGGGAGTCAGTATTTTTTTTGAAGAACAGAATATCAATACCATGTCAGGGGACGGTGAAGTATTACTCACTGTCCTTTCTTCTTTGGCTCAGGAAGAGAGCCGGAGCATTAGTGAAAATAATAAATGGAGCATCAGAAAGAAGTTCTCCAGGGGTGAAATCATGATTAATGCAACCCGGTTCCTTGGATATGACATGGACGAAACCGGAGATTTTGTCATTAATCAGAAGCAGGCAGAGATTATCCGGATGATTTATGAGAAGTATTTATCCGGAAAAGGTTCTTTTACCATTGCCAAAGAAATGAATGAAGATGGGATTCCAACGATTACAGGTGGAGAGTGGGATGACTCAGCGATTTTAAATATTCTAAAGAATGAAAAATACAAAGGGGATTACATTCTTCAGAAATACTTTACACCAGAATATAAGAGAAACCAGACGGTTAGAAACAGAGGTCAGGTTGACAGCTTTTATATAGAAGATAATCATCCGGCAATTATCAAACGAGAATATTGGGACAGAGTACAACAGATGATGAAAGAAAAATCAGAAAGCAGAAATGTAGATAAGAAGAAGTACCAAAACCGCTACCCCCTTAGCGGATTGTTATTTTGCAGTAAGTGCGGCAAAGCACTTCATCGGAGACAGGTCTATGGTGGGAAGGTACAGTGGATCTGCAATACTTATATTAGGAAAGGAAAGCAAGCCTGTTCCGGCATCCGGCTCGATGATAAGGAAGTCTGCAGGCTGAATATTCATGAACCAACGATTGTAAAGGAGGAGATTATTCATGGCAAGAAGCATCACACGTATACCAGCAAATCAGAATATGACCGAAGGGACCTCGGCAGTCAATCAGACGAGAAAGATTAGGATGGCTGCCTACTGCAGAGTTTCCACTAGCCAGGAAGAGCAGCTGCTTAGTTATGAGAACCAGGTAAAATTCTATACTACATTTATTAATTCAAATCCTACGTACCAATTTTCAGGGATATATGCCGATGAAGGGATTACGGCTACCAATACGAAAAAAAGGGATGAATTCAAACGAATGATCAAAGACTGCAAAGCCGGAAAGATTGATATGATCATAACAAAATCCATTTCGAGGTTTGCAAGGAACACTCTTGATTGCATTAATTATGTAAGAGAATTAAAAGAACTGGGGATCGGAATTATCTTTGAAAAGGAAAATATCAATACGCTTGAGGCAAAGGGAGAAGTACTGCTTACAATTTTAAGCTCACTTGCACAGGATGAGAGCCGGTCAATCTCGGAAAATTCAACATGGGGGATTCAGAGGAGATTTGAACAGGGGAAGGTGCAGGTGAATCATAATAAATTCTTAGGTTATACCAAAGATGAAGAAGGAAACTTAGTTCCGGATAAGGAACAGGCTAAGGTGGTAAAGAGGATTTATGAAGAATACCTGCACGGATATTCTACGCAGGAGATTGCAAGGCGGTTAACCAGAGAAGAAATTGAAAATGGCAATCACAAAACAAAGTGGTATGACAGTAACATTAAGCAGATCCTTACGAATGAGAAATATAAGGGAGATGCGTTATTACAGAAAACTTATACAGTAGATTTCCTTAATAAAACCAGAAAGAAAAATGATGGCCACATTCCGCAGTATTATGTGGAGGACAGCCATGAAGCAATCATTGATAAAGACACCTGGGAATGCGTGCAGCTGGAGATGAAGCGGAGAAAAGCTTTTATGCAGGAGCATGGAATGCGCCAGTATATCTGTAAACCGGAAAGTCCGTTTGCAGGCAAAATCATCTGCGGTAAATGTGGGAAAGTTTACGGGAGAAAAGTATGGGATGTTTATGGCAAGAATGGTCCGAGGTATGTGTGGCAGTGCTTAGAAAGATATAAGAAAAAAGGGAAGATCGGATGTGACTCGGGGCATGTGGATGAGGAAGATATTAAAAAGGCTTTTACTGAAGCTTATAATACATTGATCAGGAAGAAGGATGATTATATAAGAAAGTGGAATGAATTGACGGAGGGAGACGATTTGCTAGCGAAGTATCATGCTAAGGATTTTGAAGAAATAGCAACAGAAGGGAAAGAAATTGAAGAGGTAGATGTTGATATGATTTTTCGAACGTTGAAGCAAATAATTGTTATGGGGGAAGGTAAGTTGGTTGTTTTATTTTGTGATGGGACTGAATTAGAATTTTATAAAGACTATGTGGAAACAAAAAAGTTGTTATCTTGTAAATAATCGAAGAAGAGGAAATTTGGTAGATTTCTACGAAGAAAATATTGGAAATTACACATATATTGTAAAACAATAACAGTAAATATCGGATAATTACAAAAATAGACAAAAACGATACAAATATTTGGTAAAATTATACTGTAATAAAATGGTATTACAAACAGTGTATATATTAAAGGAGGTGATAAATTATGTTGATATGGAATAAAATAAGTCTAATACCACCCTGTTATTAACATTCTGTAAAATTATCCACTATATTAATATTGAACAAAAGAAAGGGGAATAATAATGAAAAAGAACTTTTTTAAAAGAATAATCTCAATCCTATTATGTATCGCTTTAATTGGCACATCTAATTATTATGAGGGACAGGCTAAAGCAGCTGAAACTGAAAAAGAACAAATAGAATTAGATCAAAATGATTTATCGGAAAATACTATGTTAAACAATCCATTTGTTGAGGATACAGTAATCTTTGCAGCAACCTATATAGAAGAAATCAATAGCATAAAAGCTTTATGGGAATATTCAGATTTTACATCAACAGATATATTTATTAGAAGCGATGACTCAATAGAATTTGAGTTATTTGCTACTACTCAAGATAAGTATATTGATATTCCGGTAGAAAAATTTAATAATTACTGTGATATACGTGTGGTGGTCACTACAGATAGTGACAACAAAGTAAAATCCGGGATAGTTACAATCTGTAGATCTGAAGGGAACTTTGAAACCATAAAACGAGATAGCGATGGGGATCAAATACTTGATGGTTATGAAGTTTGGGATATTGGAACAGATCCATTTAACAGTGATAGCGATGGAGATGGTTTTAGTGATGGATATGAAATAAATGTTTTGTACTCTGACCCAAATGTAAAAACAAAAGATAAAGATATTGATGGGGATGGACTTTTAGATTCAGAAGAAATGAAATATGGGACCAATCCGTACTTAACAGATAGTGATTTTGATGGAGACAATGATGCTATAGATACGAAACCCTCAATTACTAATTTTAAAAATAAAAAAACAGTAAAGTATGATGTTAAGTTAAATACAGGTAAGTTTGATAAATTATATGAATTTATGAATGCAGATAATGAATTATGCACGATTATAGTTAATACTTTAACTGGTAATGTTAAATATTACAAAATTGGAGATTCTTATCAGGCATATTACTATTATAATAATGAGAATAAAATCACTGCTCAGGTAAATAAACATAATGGTCGTTTTTCGGCAGATACATATGCATATAAAGATAATAAAATTGCATTTATTGGACATGAAGGGGTTGCGTATCAGTTTGAGTATAATGAAGCAGGTGATTTATCGGAGACAAAAGTTGGAGACCAAGTGATAGCTAATCATGAATACATGAATTCATCACCTATAAAAACGGTGTTTGCAAATGATCAGATAGTTAGCTATGGATATGATGAAAATTATGAACACATAACAGAAGTAAAAGTGAATGGAGATACATATTATGAGAATAGTTATGATTCAAATGGTAATTTAGTTTCTCAAAATGATATTAAAAATGATGTTTTATATCAATATCAATATGATAGTGATGATCAGCTATTAGGTGTAAAAGCAGATAATGGTTTTGAAATAGAATATTCTCTAGTAGACTACGATCGTTTTACATCATATACTTATGGAGGTATTGTAAAAAATCAAAGTCTAGAATATCTGGATGATGAGACAGTTACTAATTTGTTAAATGGTGGTAAAATATCAGTTCCGGTGAGTGAAGATGATAATACAAAAAGTCTTATTCTTTTCAATGATGAAAATGATATTATTTATAAAGATGTAATTGTTAAAGAAGATAATAAAATTAATATTAATTCCAATAATGGCTCTGAACAAACATACGAGTTTGATACAAATGGAAATGCTATAAAAATATATCGAGATAATAAAGAAGTGGCTTCATTTGAATATGATAATCTTAATCGATTAACTCGCTCTAATCAACTGGTTTTAAATGAGACAATACTGTATGAGTATGATTACAATGATAATATTGTAACAGAAAAGCACTATAAATTTACAGAAGATGATAAGTTACCGACAGAATTAATTACATGCAATACTTATCAATATACGGACAGTAATTGGAAAGATATGCTAACAATATATAATGGACAAGAGATCACCTATGATGAAATAGGTAATCCCATTCAATATTTAGATGGAATGAAATTCACATGGGATAGTGGGCGACAATTATCTAAAATCAATTTGGATGAAGATGAGATAACGTATTCTTATAAGTCTGATGGATTACGAACTCAAAAAATAGTTAATGGCAAGGCAACGAAGTATCTTTTGGATGGAACAAAAATTATAGCAGAAGAAACAGAAGGAAATAAGATTTGGTATTCCTACGATTCTAATGATTACGTGATTGGCTTCGAATATAATAATCAAAAATATTATTATGGTAAGAATATTCAAAATGATATTACAGGTATTTATAACAATGACGGCGATATTGTGGTAGAATATCTTTATGACGACTGGGGAAATGTGGTGAGCATTTCGGGAGATCAGGAATTAGGGAATTTAAATAAGTTCCGTTATCGGTCCTACTACCACGATGAAGAAAGTGGGTTCTACTATCTACAGAGCAGATACTATGATAGTGAAACAGGAAGATTTTTAAACGCAGATGAGAAACTTGTTACTTATAATGCATTTGCGTATTGTGAGAATAATCCAATTAATTATGCAGATTATAATGGTCAGGAAGCTGTAACAACCTATACCATTATTTCACTGATATTTGTTGGATTTGCATTACTTCTTGTCTTTTTAGTTAGTCAGAATTATTTTCAAATGTGGAGTGACTATTTTGCTAGTACGATATCACAATTGGTAGGTGCGTTAGGGAGTTTAGGTTCTTATATTACTACAGCTATAAAACAATCTGTGTGGAATGATGCAAATAGTGTTTCTCTTTATATAGCTGATAAGATTAGGGCCTATACGGAGGCACCATCTTTTAACTCAGAATATGAGGTACATCACATTGTAGCTGAGAATCATAGCGCCGCAGAACCTGCACGAATAATATTAGATAAACCGGATGTAGATATCGATGTTAATAGTTATAGGAATTTAGTACCAATAAAAACGGGAATACACAAACATTTACACACATCTATGTATTATGCGATGGTGAATACTTGTATAATTAATGCTTATTATGCAGGGCCTAGCAGCAATAGATTTATAAATGTTTGTATGGTTTTAGATGAAATAAGAGTTTTTCTATATGCACTTAGTAATGGTGCACCGTTTTAAACAATAGGAAGGATGATCAATATCAGTATAAATCATGTCGCCAGGAGGTTATCATGAAAAGAACAGAAGATTTATGGCAATACGATGTATCAGAAGATATTATGACAGGAAATATTAATCATTTGCAGAGAGAAGTGGACAAAGGATGGGATATTAACGAACCTATGGTGAAATTCGCCAAAGAAGGAGATTATACATTGCCGCTTATGTTTGCAATACAGCATAATAATAAGGCTTCTGTGAAATTCTTAGTGGAACACGGAGCCCGGTTAGAAGATGGCCCAGATCATGCATTTATTTTTGCAATGCGTTATGCAGAGGAGGAACTCATACGTTATGTAGTAAAAAAAGGTGCAAAAGTAAAAGTCTATAGTAGAGCATTAAATGCGTACGATTATATAACTCAAAATAATCGAAGTGAATATATTCCACTAGCAATAGAATTGGGACTACCTATTCATCCTTTTGCTGAAAAAGCTTTTTTACGAGAAGTAAAAAAAGGGAATTTAAAAATGGTAGAAGAGTTAATAAGATATGGGGTTAATATTAATTTTAACAAAAAATCAGACGGGAATCCATTGGGAAATACTCCACTATGCCATGCTGCAACCAATTATGATACAAAGATGTTGGAATTTTTGATTGAACATGGAGCTGACCCATTACGACCGAATAAATCTGGGCAACGTCCATATCTAATAGCTCTTAAGGAAGGAAAGTTGGAAAATGCTAGATTGTTACGTCAATACGAACCAAACGGGGAAGAACCGGACGACAAAGTGATAAAAAAGTTACCGAAAGATCTGTTGGATTTTTTGAAACAGGGAGAGTTAAAATTGGAATTGCCAAATTACTATGGTATCGAATATATAGAATTTTTGCCATTAGTAGATTTGGCGATAGTAAATTTTGATGGTAAGAAAGGAATTCTGCTTACCCGAGAAGTGGAAAATTATCCGGGTATCTGTTTGTTATGGAACACAAAAAAGAAATGTGTTTCGTATTATGAGGAAGAGCATAGATGGTATGGAGATTTTGGTGTATCGTTTCAAACGTTTATTGAACAGCCTGAAAGATATATAAATGGTATTTTTATTAATGAATTTGCTAAATAATAAATATAAAGAATTATATTATAACTTTATTTTATTCAGAATGATGGGATGAGATCTATATTTTACTAGGGGGGGTAAAGGGGGGGTAAAATCATACCTCAACTTTACCCCCCTTCTCCATATCCCTCTTACTTTCGCCATGTAGTATAAAACCTCAGTCTCCACGCATGTTGAGACGGTAACAGGACTACGCCGAAAGGATTTATAGAAATCCTTAATTTTAGGCACTTTGTGAAGCATACGGTTTTCGAACGGACAGGTGAAAAAGAGAAAACTAAGAGCATAAAGAGCTGGGTGCCTGTTTCTGTTGTTGAACTAGAGTGCGTAGATATGTAATTATAGAAAGACCCTCAGAAAGTTTTATCTGAGGGTCTTATAGTGCTATGTGTCTAGCAAAGCTGAATAATGCCTGTTGGTTTAAATCCGAGCTCTTATACTTAAGTTTGACTATGTTAAAGAATAGTGTTAAAGATATGATGCTATTTAATTGTAAATATTATCTATATATCATATAATTAAGTCAGTGTACAATAGTAAATTATGACGAGTTATATTGTTAAGGAGAATTATAGTATGTATAAAAAAGGAACTGAATCGTGGAGAATAGTGGTATCTAGTGATATGCAGCTAAATTTTGCTCTTTTTACCGGTTGTCAATACGGACTAATAGATGACAATAATATAAAAGGGGAAAATAGGCTATGGCCTTCAAAACATTCTAATGATAAATTGCCTAAACAATTGTCTTTATTAAAAGAAC
>JAEXNR010000057.1 GCA_023439505.1 Bacillota bacterium | reverse complement strand
GGTAGATAGGACAAAGGTGGAAGTGTGGTAACACATGCAGCTGATTGTTACTAATAGGTCGAGGGCTTGACCTAAAAAGGTTTGCAGTAAATGGAGAAATCCTTGGATGTTACATTTTCTTGTGTAGGTTTTAGTCAATCTAAAAGTACAAGAACTCAGATCATAAGTGTCTGGGTTTTTTTATTTTATAATCAGAAGCTCAAAACGTAATTGTTTTGGGCTTTTTTAAGTCCATTAGGCGGCAGGAGTATCAGGTGAATTTATCAATGAGTTTAATTAGGCTTACTAATTATCTGGTTTTATTTACCTGAGTTAAGTTGAGATAAAAATTTTCTGTCTTGTAATGATAATAAATTGACAGAACGAATGGAACGTATTATGATAAATATTGATTTCTAATATATGGCAAAAATACGACGTTTTGATAAATCAGAAGGTGATGGAAGGAACCAAAAAGGGAGTTAATAATATAAAATAGAAAGGATAAAAGAATTTATGGAATATGAAATAATATATCACCTTACAGAAGCTCAGATTATGAATTTGCTGGAACTGTATCAGGGTGAAAGCTGGTGCAAGGACAGAAAGATAGACGATGTTAGAAAAATGTTAAATTACAGCTGGGTGATAGCCCTGGTTGATTGTGTGACTGGAAGAATAATTGCATTTTCAAGAGTTATATCTGATTTTGTATATCGCGCTTTTATATATGATGTGATTGTTGCAAAAGAGTATAGAGGGATGGGATTTGGGAAGCAAATCGTAAATCTTATCCTTGAATCTAAAGAAATCAGGGATGTAGAAAGAATTGAGTTAAATTGTATCGACCGTAATATTCCATTCTATAAGAAGCTTGGTTTTGATAAAGTTCCTGAGGGAACAAATATGATGAGGTATTATAGAAACTAGTACCTTAAATTAAATAGGAATATGGCAATTAAATAAATTTGCATTAAGGGAACCCCAACGGAGTAGAGTATATCCAAACGAAGGGGTGTTTTTGTAATCTGACGAATAGAACAATAAATTGACAATAATAACTGGTTATATTATTATAGTAAGTATAAATTTACCAGAGAAAATGATTGCCAGTATTATTTTGTAAGGAGAATATGAAATATGAGATGCCCGAATTGGAATATTATATAGCATTTGGTAAAGATGCAGATGGATACCATTATGACTGTAAATCGCGGAAAACCGGAAAAATGATATTTAAACTATCAGTTATAATAAGTTGTATTTCATTTATTATTCAGATGATTTTATTATGTATAAAGTTGAATTTATTTGTATTTTGAAATAAAAGGGATGTGCCGTAATTGAGTGTGTTCATATGCTTTAATTAACAGGGAATATAGCATTACGGTATAAGAAAGGAAAAGATGAAAGACAAAAGACCACTCTTGATCACCTATATAGTTGATTTGAATTTACTGAATGCTTTGATATTGTCATTATCTATGATTCCCGTGGTAATGAAATTGATAGGTATTATTGCGCCGACACCGGATTTATCAGATGTCTTAACGAGAGTTCCAATGATTATTATCTTAATAATCATTTCCTATGGACTGCTTCAACTTAAAAGATGGGGATACCGATTGATGCTGTTTTATCAGCTGTTTTCTCTTATTGTATCTGTTGTTCTCATAGTCACAAAGAGTCCAGGGTATTATTCAGGAGTTTTTTTCTCTATATTAGGATTATCTCTTATACTTTCCGCAAGGCGTTACTTTATAACTGAACATAAAGTGATTTAATGTATGACAGATTAATTAGTTTACTGCTTGATATTATTTAGTTCAATGATCGTAATTTTAAAAATACCGGAAAGGAGGAGCCGAAGAGGAAACATTTGGGGACGAAAACCCTTGAAACCAAACGGTTACTTTTATGATGATAAACAGAATACATATTCTGGGGGCTTCAGGATCCGGAACAACCAGCCTGGCAAGTGAAATCAGCCAAAAATTCGGGTATACGCATTGGGATACGGACGACTTCTTTTGGGAGAAAACCGATCCACCGTTTACCAGACAGAGAAAATTAGAGGAGCGCGTTAGAAAATTGGCAAATGCATTACAGACATCTGAGAAGTGGGTCTTGTCAGGTTCTTTGTGCGGATGGGGTGACGTTTTTATTCCCTTCTTTGATCTCGTAATATTCTTGTGGATACCTGAAGAGGTCCGTCTGGAAAGACTTAAGCTGAGGGAAAAACAGCGGTATGGAGATAAGATAAGCTTTGGCGGTCCAATGTATGAGGCACATCTGGAATTTATGGAATGGGCTTTGGAATATGATAAGGGCGATATGAGGATACGAAGCAAAAGACTTCATTATGCCTGGATGGAAAAGCTGCCTTGCAAGATTTTAAAAATAGAAGAAGATGTGGATATGGTAGAGAAAATTAAAAGAGTTGAAGATGTGATCATAAAGTATACGGCAAGATGACATATTTATTGTGATTCCATTGGCTCTATCCATATGATACGCAAAACAGGAAATGAGGTGGAATGGATGCATACGAAACGAAAGGAATTTTTTGACTTTGGTGTGATGTCAACGAAAGGAATTATCAAAAACCTGTTTTTTATGGGAATCCTGATAATCGTGTATAGAGCATTTCTCTATGGTAAGTCGTTGTATTTGACACATTTTTATGAAAAGATGGTGAAATATACAGAAGGAGGAGACCAGTGGTATACGACGCAGAATGTAAATAATCCTGTCTATGGTATCCTTGGATTTATCATTTATGCAGTGGTTTTTATAGTGATATGGAAATTAATCTGTGAAATAATCTATATCATTATTAATAAATTGCGCTATGATGAGGACAAGGGGGGACTATGATAACGGTATCTGAGGCAAGAAAAACATTAGAGGATTTATTACAGAAATCGGGTTATGAAGAAGCAGCGCCAGAAGTCAATGCCATTCTTGATGTTTTTAAGAAGTTTTCAGAAATTAAAGTGGATTGTTCTCACGATGATTTCTTATTTCAATGCGGCATATTTGATTTCACAGGAGAGAGATTGTTTTATTGGGATATCGTAAGGCAGTTTATGGTCGAAAAGAATAAAGTATATAGTCATATGGAGCAGCTTCATTATGAAGTGAAGTTTGAACCCGTCGCGGAGTTGGAGGATTATCTGGCTGTTGAGTGGAGTGGTGCTGATTTAAATCAGTATTTTGAGAAGCTAAGAAATATGCAGGAAGTCATTGCTCCTTTTGAAAAATATAGACCAAGGTCTGTTAATATTTTTCAGGAATTGGTCTAAGGCAAGAAGCATTAGGTATGGGAAGCTTTTGATTCTATGAAATCCTCAGGACAACCAAGGTAAGCCACACTTTGTAAGATAATGATAAGATTGCAGGTGAGAATAAAATGAATGAAAGACAACATAGCTTGTTGGAGGGCTTATTAGAGCGCATTAATCCGGCGTATCATCAGCTGTTTAAAGATCTGTCAGAATACGCCATATCTTTAGGCTACACACCGGTCAGAAATAAGACCAAAGACTATAGTTTAGATTTTAAAAATAATAAACTAAAGAAAACAATTATGAAGTTGGAAGAGAAAGAACAAAAACATGAAGGAATTGGTTATGGAGAGCGCAACATACCAGGCTTACGTTTGAAATTTTTCGCTTCATCTGAATATTCCGGAATTTTTAAGAAAGGAATTCAAATTGTAATCGAGAATTTTGACGGGAAATATACCGGCTGCTATGGTTGCGGAAGATGTCAGGAGAAGTTACAGGGTTATCGGTTTGTTTATCCGGGCAAAAATGAGGTATTTCGTTGCGGATCAGAATTAGTTTCAATTTATGAATTTTCCGATCAGGATCGGCTTGAAATCATGAAATTAATGGGAGAACAAGCAGAATATTTTACATCGTTCTTTAATAAATCTGAAGAGTAAGTATGTTAAGAGGGAGGAAAAGATAGAAGAATTACACCGAAATTTTGAAAGGAGTAGGGGAGTCGAATTAGAAAGGAGCGTGATCAGGGAGTAAAGGAATGCCGGTTACGAGTGAAGGGATGATAAAATAATTAAAGGAGCGAGGGTTATATGAATTACGGTTATTTTGATGAGGAAAAAAAAGAGTATGTGATTACCAGACCTGATACACCTGCACCCTGGGCAAATTATCTGGGTTCTCCGGAATACGGAGCAATCATTTCGAATAATGCAGGTGGCTACAGCTTTGTAAAAAGTGGAGCAAATGGTAGAATCTCACGATATATTTTTAATCAGGAGGATAAGCCCGGAAGATATGTATATCTTAGGGATGACGATACCAGCGATTATTGGTCGGCTTCCTGGCAGCCGGTGGGCAAACCGCTTCATGAGTATAAGAACCAGTGCCATCACGGTACGTCTTATACCAGAATTAAGGCACAGTATGCCGGAATTGAATCTGAGGTGACTTATTATGTGCCTTTGAATAAGACTTATGAGGTATGGAAGGTCAATGTTAAGAATGCAAGTGATAAGCCGCGTAAGCTCTCAGCTTTCGGCTTTATAGAATTCACCAACGAGGGAAATTATGAACAGGATCAGGTCAATCTGCAGTATACTTTATTTATAACCAAGACCTGTTACAAAGATAATAAAATCATGCAGATAATGAATGAGAATTATCATAAGAATGCGGAGGGCTCCAATGGAATGGAACGTTTCTTGGGTCTTGCCGGCGCCGAAGTAGCTTCCTATAACGGAGATAAGACTCATTTTATCGGAAGCTACAGAAGCTTTGGCAATCCAATTGCTGTTGAGAGGGGGACATGTGATAATGTGCTTAATTACAATTCCAACAGCTGCGGTGCATTACAGACGAAGCTGACCTTGCAGCCGGGTGAAAGTAGAGAGTTCGCATTCCTTCTTGGACAGAAAAATGACAAGGAATCAGAGGCCATTCTTGCGGATTATAAAGATATCAATGTTGTAAATCGTGAACTTATGGAACTTAAGACATACTGGCATGGCAAGCTGGCCAACTTCCAGGTAAACACACCGAGTGAAACCTTTAATGCAATGGTCAATACCTGGAATGCATTTCAATGCTTTATAACCTTCATATGGTCCAGGGCAGCTTCCTTCCTTTATGCCGGATTACGTAACGGATACGGATACCGGGATACGGTTCAGGATATTCAGGGTATCATCCATCTGGATCCTCCGGCCGCCAGGGAAAAAATCATATTCATGCTGTCGGCCCAGGTGGATAACGGGGGCGGATTACCCCTTGTTAAGTTCAATCATAATGCCGGACATGAGGATACACCCGACGATGCTTCCTATGTACAGGCGACCGGCCATCCGGCATATCGTGCAGATGATGCACTCTGGTTATTCCCGACCATCTACAAATATGTATCAGAAACCGGAGATAAAAAGTTCCTTCACGAAATTATTCCATACGCGAATAAAGGGGAGGGAGATGTATACGATCATCTAAAGAGAGCGGTTAATTTTTCGATGGAAAGACTGAGTGTTCATAAGATGCCGGCGGGTCTTCATGCAGACTGGAATGACTGTTTGAGATTGGGTAAGAAAGGCGAATCAACCTTTGTCGCTTTACAGTTGTATTACGCCATGAATATAATTCGAAAAATTGCAATTGATAGAAAAGACATGGAATATATCACATATCTTGATCAGGTTCAAGAAGAACTAAAGGATACGCTCAACATAAACTGTTGGGAAGAAGACCGTTTTATCCGAGGCTTTAAAGAGGACGGACAGGTAATCGGCTCGAAGAAGGATGCGGAAGCAAGTATGTGGCTTAATCCCCAGTCATGGTCCGTTATCAGTGGATTGGCTTCAAGGGAACAGGCAGAGAAAGCGCTGGAAAGTGTCTACAGAGAATTGAATACAGAGTACGGTGTCAGATTAATGGCGCCATCCTATGTGGATCATGCCTTTGATGGTGCGCTGGCGATACTCTTCAATCCTTCCACGAAGGAAAACGGAGGAATTTTCTCACAGCCCCAGGGCTGGATCATTCTTGCCGAAGCCTTGATGGGACACGGTAATCGTGCCTTTTTATACTTCACCGAATCAAGTCCGGCAACACAGAATGACAATGCAGAAATCCGCGTGATTGAGCCCTATGCCCACGGACAATTTACGGAAGCCGATGAAAGTCCGTTCTTTGGGAGATCTCATACCCATTGGTTGACGGGGACTGCGTCTACTGTCATGGTAGGATGTGTGGAAGGTATTCTTGGAATGAGACCGGATTTTGACGGACTTACTGTTGCCCCCAGTATTCCCTCTGAGTGGAAAGAATTTGGAATTAAGAAGAGTTATCGCGGTAAAAAGCTTAACATAAGGATTCAGAATCCTAATGGTGTACAGAGCGGATATCGGGAGTTATATGTAAATGGCGAGAAACAGGAGAAAAACTATATTCCTGCTTCTATCTTAAAGGATGAAAATGAAGTTTTGCTGCTGATGTAGCAATGAAAAACAAGGATTTGTGATTCTTACAACTGCATTATAGATAATAATAGGAATTCCGATGGCGGATCAATACCACCATAACGGGATTCCTATTCTATTCACGAGGAAGCGAAATCGTCTGCCAATTGCTCTGCTGAGATTGATCTTAAACTGGTTTCATCTCTAACATACCGGAAATGAGTAAGAACAAAAATATATAAATTTGTATGCATTTGGTTTTTTTATTTGTATTATTTCAGTATATATAATATAATAAGAAAAGGATTATGTCAAAAAAACTGCAAATGATCAAATTAAATAAATACTGATGCTGTCATTGGAGGTAATATGATGGAAAAAGAGATGCTTCAAACTGCAAAGGAAATGGAAGTTTTGGAATTTATCATTGAAGGAAGTTCCTATGGTATTGACGTTAATGATATCCGGGAAATACTAAATTATGAGGATAAATGTACACCTGTTCCCAATGCTCATTCCAATATTGAGGGCATCATAATGCCAAGAGATTTTGTAATAACAATTATTGATTTGGTGAAAGCGTTAAAGCTGACAAAGAGTGATGCAGGAGAAAGTAAAAGATTAATTGTCACAAGTATTCATGATTTAAATATTGCCTTTTACGTAGACAGTATCAGCGGCATACATAAAATATCCAGTGGAGATATCACGAAACCCGGTAAAAAACTAAGTACTACTGCTAAAGATATCATAGAAGGTATCCTGAATATTTCCGATAGTAAAATTGAATTAATTAATTTTAGAAAAATATTTCAAGGAATTAATCCGGAAGTTAACGTAGGCTAATGATTGATGAAGTAAGTATGTGGACTCAGTTATATTAATTTGTTGGATGGTGCTTCATGGCAAAATGCAAGATATGTAAAACTAACATACCAGATGGAAAAGAATTATGTGACAGCTGCGTTGATAAGAATCAGAAAAGAAGAAATGAATCTTATTTGGATGGTTTATTAAATTCTGTTATAAATCCAACAATGACAGCAAATAATCAAGATCAGGATCAGATGAATGAAGATAGCGTGTCTCAGTACGAAGTGGATGATTTTAATGATTATGATTTAAATGACTGGGATGATCTTGACCAGATTGGGATTGACGATGATCTTGACCGGATTAGTCTGGACAATGATCTTGATGATGAAATAATGATTCACGACAAAGACCTGTTCGGGGAAGAGCTAGATAATCTGTTTTACAATGAAGAGGAAGAAGCAGAAGACATTTCAGATTCTCAGACGGAAGATATTCCTGCTCATGAAACAACAAAGGAAGCATTAACTACTGATTTGTCAGAGGATATCATCAAGAATGAGTCTGAACAGTTATCAGAGAATTCCATCCCGAACGAGCCCGAGCAATTATCAGATGCTGTATCACAGGAGAATGTGAGTTTGGGCGAGATTGATCAGTTTGAGAATAACAGTTCTTTCGAAGCAGCTTATGATGATATCATGGAAGCAATGAATCAGGAAGTCAGCGAGTTACCGATAGATGCCATAAACACAGTTAAGGAGGATCCTATTCCTATTGATTTAACAGCAAATATCAGTAAGGAGGAGGCAGTTGAAGAAACCTTGCCGAATTTGGCTGATATTACACAAGAATTGGAAGAGCAGGAAGAAGAAATAATGCCGGATCATGATGATATCTTCCAGTTATTAAATCAAATAAGTGGGGATGATCCTGTTTCGGAGGATGCGCAAGCAATAAGTAAAATGTTGAATCAGAAAGAAGATAGGGATAAAAATATATCCAACATGCCAAGTGACGTCGGGGAGGTCTTCTCCGACGCTTTAAAAGTAGTATCATCACTGGATGATCCGGAACTGGATGAGCTTA
Organism: Bacillota bacterium; assembly: GCA_023439505.1. GTDB lineage: Bacteria > Bacillota > Clostridia > Lachnospirales > Lachnospiraceae > Mobilitalea. The sequence continues at coordinate 170,830 of JAEXNR010000057.1, read as the reverse complement.
GTATACTGGAAAGTCTGCCTGATTTGCCAGGTAAAAAATCATTGTCAGTACCAGGTGCCTATGAGGATGAATACAATAAGAAGAATAAAAAGCAGCGTAGGAGAAAAGGTGAAGATGACAGCCAGACTCCTTTCAAAGAAGAGGAACAAAAAGGACCTGGCTTATTCAAGAGATTGTTTGGCAATATTCACGATGAAAAGTCAAAAAAGGCAGCGGAAAAAGAAGCAAAAGCCTTAGAAAAAAAAGCCGTAAAGGATGCTGCCAAAAAGAAAAATGTAAAAGGCAAAAAAGGAGAATTGGCTGCAGCAGAAGATGGCGGGGAAAATCGACCTTTAAAAGAAAAAGCTGTAAAAAAAGCAAAAAAAGAGAAAAAGCAAAAGAAACCCAAAGAAGTAATAAGTGCCATCGATGATGTAGAAGTTGATGAGGGTAGAATCAATCGTTTGGGAGCTTCCATTGTTTTTCTTTTCTTTGGACTTGCTGTTATGGTACTATTGATTGGAACAAATGTGTTCTCCTATTCATTAAGCATTAAGAATGCAACGAAATATTTTGATCGACAAAAATATACCCAAGCCTATAATGAAGTGTATGGAATCGATATCAAAGATGAAGATATAGAAATCTATGATAAGATTATGACGGTAATGTTTGTTAATAAGCAGTTAAACTCTTATAATAACTATTTTGCGATGAAGAAATATCCGGAGGCTTTGGATTCCTTATTGAAAGGATTAAACAGGTACGATAAATATATTGAATTGGCTACTATACTGGGAATTGATACAGATTTAAATTATGTTAGGAATCAGCTTCTCGCGGAATTGAATAAGGAATTTCATTTATCTGAAGCGGATGCGATTGATATCCTGGACAGTAAAACCCAAAAGGAATACAGTTTAAATGTATATGATGTTGTATTGGAACGAATGAATAATTGATTAAGAATAAAGGTAAAGGAATGTAAATGATGATAGCAATTATTGATTATGATGCCGGCAACTTAAAAAGTGTGGAAAAAGCATTAACGCATCTCGGAGAGTCTCCTGTAATTACCAGAGATCCAGAGACGATCCTGAATGCGGACAGGGTTATTCTTCCCGGTGTAGGCGCGTTTGGGGATGCGATGAGGAAATTACAACGTTTTCAACTGGTGGATGTAATTAAGGAAGTTGTGGCGAAGGGCACCCCGTTTTTAGGAATTTGCCTTGGTTTACAGTTAATGTTTGAGAGAAGTGATGAATCAGATGGTGTAGAGGGATTGTCACTTTTAAAGGGTGAGATACTAAAAATACCTGACCATGAAGGATTAAAAATCCCTCATATGGGCTGGAATTCATTAAATATTCGTAGCGATGCCAGACTGTTTCATGGAATAGCAGATCAATCTTATGTATATTTTGTTCATTCTTATTATTTAAAAGCTGTAAATGAAGAAGAAGTAGCTGCGACGACACATTACAGTACGCTGATTCATGCCTCTGTAGAGAAGGATAATATATATGCCTGCCAGTTCCATCCGGAAAAAAGTGGAGATGTTGGGTTGGCAATATTAAAGAACTTTGCTGGTTTGTAGGGAGTATTATTGATTGAATGGGAGAGATAACATGTTTACAAAAAGAATTATCCCGTGTCTTGATGTACACAACGGACGTGTTGTAAAAGGTATTAATTTTGTAAATCTTCGCGATGCCGGGGATCCGGTGGAGGTTGGTGCTGCTTATGACAAAGCAGGGGCAGATGAGTTGGTATTTCTGGATATAACGGCTTCATCTGACGCCAGAACAATTAAAATAGATATGGTACGCAGGGTTGCAGAGACAGTCTTCATTCCCTTTACTGTTGGCGGTGGTATTAGAACAGTGGAAGATTTTAAAGTAATCTTAAGGGAAGGTGCGGACAAGATAGCAGTGAATACTGCTGCAATCTTGAATCCAAATCTGATCAGCGAGGCTGCTGATAAATTTGGAAGTCAGTGTGTGGTGCTTGCTATTGATGCAAAGCGCAGAGCGGATGGCTCGGGCTGGAATATTTATAAAAACGGCGGGCGTATAGATATGGGAATTGACGCCGTAGAATGGGCAATGAGAGCCTGTGAACTTGGCGCAGGGGAAATTCTTCTGACAAGTATGGATTGTGATGGGACAAAAGATGGATATGACTTGAAACTGACAAGGACCATATCTGAAAATGTGGCAGTTCCTGTGATTGCTTCCGGTGGTGCAGGAACGATGGAACATTTCTATGATGCCTTAACTGAGGGCAAAGCAGATGCTGTTCTGGCTGCCTCTTTATTTCATTATAAAGAAATGGAAATAATGGACCTGAAGAAATATTTGAATGAAAAAGGGATGAGTGTCCGTTTATAATTTATCAAATTATGATAGGCTTTCTTAAGATGAGAGAAGAGCTTGCCATCATAATTTCAGAATTATTATGCGATTCATATCATAAGATATAGGAAGTGGAAGAGGTATGGGGGCAATTGACAATGATTGGCTGATATCCATAGGAAAGGAATTTCATCAGCCGTATTATAGAGAATTGTATAAATTTGTGAAATCAGAATACAGCAGATATGTGATTTATCCCAATGCAGATGATATATTCAACGCATTTCACTTTACCCCACTAAGCAAAGTGAAGGTTGTGATACTGGGTCAGGACCCATATCATAATGCGGGACAGGCCCATGGTTTATGTTTTTCTGTGAAACCGGAGGTAGAGATACCGCCCTCGTTGGTTAATATTTATAAGGAACTTCAAGATGATCTGGGGTGTTATATACCGGATAATGGTTATCTGGAAAAGTGGGCAAGACAGGGCGTACTGTTATTAAATACCGTTTTAACAGTAAGAGCACATCAGGCTAATTCTCATCAGGGAAAAGGATGGGAGAAATTTACCGATGCCGTGATCCATGCTTTAAATGAGCAGGACAGACCAATTGTATTCCTCTTGTGGGGACGACCTGCACAGATGAAAAGAGGAATGCTGAATAACCCGAGGCATTTGATCTTAGAGGCACCTCATCCGAGCCCGCTGTCAGCTTATCGGGGATTTTTTGGCAGTAAGCACTTTCGCAACACCAATGAATTTTTATTAAAAAATGGATTAGAGCCAATTGATTGGCAGATTGAAAACAGAACATAAGACTGTCTTAAAATGATTGCTTTTGCGCAAACGCCGGGCGAATATATTTTAGACAGTTTTTTTATGAGGGGGGAGTCTAGATGAGCAAAAATAAGAAATTGTTGTGGACGGGGACCGTAATTGCTATACTTCTGATTATCATGGCTTTGCTGGTTGGTGTGGTTTATTATCAGATGGATAAAAAGAATGCCAGGCATAAACAATTGGGAAGCCAATATCTGTTAAGTGAGAATTATAAGATGGCTGCTGAGGAGTATCTAAAGGCAATTGAATTATCTCCGGACGATCTGGTCCTCTATTTTCAGCTGGCAGAGGCTTTTACAGGATTGAAGGATTATTCTTCTGCAGCTAAATATCTGAAAGAGGCAATCGGCATAGAGGGGCAGGAAGAGATTCCCCCGGATCAGATCCAGGAGTATGTCTCCCTGTATGTAAAGCTCGCTGACTGTTACAGCCAACTGGATCAGGAAGCACAGAGTGTTGAGACGTTACAAGAGGGGTATCTACGAACCGGAGCTGCACGACTTTCTGATTTATTACAGACATACGCACCGGACAAGGTAGATGCAGACATAGCGGATGGAGATTACCACGTGACAGATACATTGAAGATAACACTGTCAGCTTCCGGTGAAATTTATTATACGATGGATGGAAGTAAGCCCGATAAGAATTCCTTACATTATAAAGATGAATTAATATTAGAACCGGGCTCCTATCAAATTAAGGCAATTACATACAATGTTTATGATTTGGCCAGTGAAGTTGCAGATCTTACGTATACGGTTGAGAAAGCTGATTTTTTGCGCGAGGGAATGCAGCAGCTTGCCAGCAAAGAATATGAACGTGCAAAGAAAAGTTTTGATCTGGCGATTCAAAATAATAACCGGGAAATTGAAGCTTATCTGGGAAAGGCAGAAGCTGCCATCGGATTGAAGGATTATCAGGGTGCGATTCAGATCCTTCAGATTGGAGAAACCTATCAAGAGGATGAGAAGCTGAGCCTGATGCTCTCTGCGCTTATGCCGAAAGTTGATACGTCGAAACCGGCAGGAATATACGAATCAGATCAAGTCGAAATCCTTCTTTCAACAAAGGGTAAGAAAATATATTATACTACCGATGGCAGTATCCCGACACAAAGCAGTATATTGTATCAGACGCCGATTATAATGAAGGGAGATCTGGTACTTCAAGCTGTGGCGCTTGGGAGCTATGGCAATCTGGGGGAGATTCAGACATTTGAATATCATCTGAAAGGGGAGGACAGACCCAAATCAACAGAGGATGTTAATGCCGGGAAAACGAAGGATACTGTGGCAGCGTCTCCCAAAAAAACGTCTGATGCCGGAAAACAGCCTGCTAAAGATCAAAAGGGAGAAATTATATGGCAAGATAAGAATGTAGAAGCAGTGGTGCGAAAGGTACTGGGACAGGACGGGAAAACAATTACCAAACAGGAAGCAAAAGCGTATAAAGGCAGCCTGGATTTGTCCCGTGTTAAGGTTGAGACATTCAAGGATTTACTTTGGTTTGATAACCTGACCTCCATCATCTGCAACGGAAATCAGATACAGGATGGGGATGAACTGAATCAAGTGGAGGCTGATCGTGTCATTGCAGTATATCGTACCATTGATGATGTGAATAAGATCACGAATGTGTCAGAGTTAAAGAAGGTAAAACACTTTGGAATTCAGGTTTCCGACTTTTCCATTGGTGACATGTCAATGTCAGAACTGTTGGAATTCTTTACCTCTTTAAATCAGGTGATTGGTCAGCTTGATCATCTGGAGTATCTGGACTTGAGTAACAATGGATTGACTGACATCACATTACTGGCACAGATTTATCAAATTACGCAAGTGAAGTATTTGATACTAAAGAATAATGAGCTAAGTGATATCACCGTCTTAGGGAAGTTCAATCGCTTGATTTATCTGGATATAACAAATAATAAAATAACCGATTTTACACCGGTTAAGAATGTGACAACAGTGATAGGTAAAAAAAGTAATTAAGATAAAAATAGATAATAAAAATATTAAAAATAATACGAGAGATAATACGAAGAGATAATACGAGAAATAATAAAAAGAAATATGAAGAAAGAGTAGAAACAAAAATAGGATGATAGAGTCAATCATGAATCAGTGCTTTTTAATGCAATATGAGATCTATGAATGCCGGAGAGATTAACAAACCGGCATTTTTTTATTTCAGAAAAGTGAAACAGCTTGTCGATTCATCTTGCTTATGGTATATGAAACAGTTGTGACTTCTCTTGGCGGCAAAAACTGAGAAAGTAATCAGAGCTTATCTGGTATGAATTTCAAAAATATTTGAAATAATAAGTTGATACAGTAAATGAATTCTAATGGAAAGGTTTGGTATTTAGTATGAAGCAGCCTAATGAAAAGGGTTTATCTGCATGGCAATTGACTACCATGGCTTTAGGGACGGTGATCGGTGGCTCCTTTTTCCTGGGATCGGCGGTCGCAGTCAACGCAGCCGGGCCAGCCATCATTTTATCCTTTATTTTTGGAGGATTATTAGTCTACTTGATTTTGTTTGCCCTATCAGAAATGACGGTTGCCAATCCGGATTCAGGTTCCTTTCGGACTTTTACCGCCAATATGTATGGTCCGGGGGCAGGCTTTGTCGTTGGATGGGTCTATTGGACAGGCATGGCACTTGCCATGTCAAGTGAGGCCACGGCAGTATCAATTTTATTAAAAAACTGGTTTCCGAACCTTTCTGTGCCATTATTCGGAAGTGTTATCATTGTTGCCGTCACCTTACTGAATCTACTGGGGGCTGACAAATTGAGTAAGCTGGAAGGCGGACTCGTAATCATTAAATTATTCGCCATTGTCTCCTTTATCGTATTGGCACTACTGCTCATTTCCGGTGTGATGAAGGGAACGGGAAATGCTGTTGGAATGGGAGAGCTAACGCAGGAACCATTTCTTCCGGGGGGAATATCCAGCCTGGCAGGAAGTATGTTAATCGTCATATTTGTATATGCAGGCTTTGAGGTGATCGGACTGGCGGCATCGGAAGCAAGGGATCCTGCAAAAACCATTCCAAGAGCGATAGCGTATACGGTGATATCACTGGTAGGTCTTTATATTATCACATTTTCAGTATTATTGCCGTTAATACCAACAGCGTTATTAAATGAAAACACAAGTCCCTTTGTTGCTGCTTTGGATCGGGCGGGAATTGCCTGGGCAGGAACCGCGATTAACTTCGTATTGGTTACCGCAATTCTTTCGACCATGTTAGCCGCAATGTTCGGGTTGGGAAGAATGATGCGCTCGCTGGCAGAAGAAGGGGATGCACCTAAATGGCTGAAAGATAAGAAGGATGTACCTTACCGGGGAATTATTTTCTCCGGAATCGGGATGCTGGGAGGATTGGGGATTGGATTATTACTGCCTAGGATTTATTTATTCTTAATAAGTTCAGGCGGATTTGCCCTGCTTTTTACTTATGCCGCAATCCTGGCAACCCATATTCGATTTCGTAAGTGTAACGGATGTCCTCCCGACGGGAAATGTCAGATGCCAGGATATCCCTTCAGTTCCTGGTTCGCTCTGATTAGTATGATTGTAATTATTGCCAGCATGCCCTTTATACCGGGTCAGGCTTCCGGATTGATTATGGGTGTAAGTATGATTGTTTTCTATACCCTTGTGTATGCGGTTAAGAAATATGTCAGTAATCGAAAGAAAGGTGTGAATCGGGGGCAGAACAATTATCAACCCAGATTCTCTGAGGAGTTCTCACAAGAGTTGGATCATGGCAACAAGACGTCCTGTCAGGAAGGTCAGAATAAGAAGGAAGAGAAATAAGGAAGCATCGGAAGGAATTCCAGAACAAGCTGCCGCAAATCCGGCTCCTTCAACTGCTGTGTTAAACCGCAGGTTTCACGCGGCAGTTGAAGGAGCCTATCTCGTAAAGATTCAGATTATGATTGTTCCAATGCCATAAAATCAATCAATTTGTTTCGATAATAGTATTTAGTGAATAAAAATCCGAGTAATAATATGACGGTAACAATAAGACCGCCCTCCGGACCGAATTTCCCGCCGTTTATAAGGTTATCATTTTGATAGACAGTGGTGAAGATACTTTTGGTAGCAATCCCGCTTACATTAAATCCGTAGATATTTCCCTGAAAGTAATTCCAGGTAATATGATATCCGATGCACATCCATAAGGTACCGGATTTGATGTACATATAAGCAAATAGCATCCCTGCTATAAACAAATTAAGATAGGGGAGCACGCCAACCCCTGAATTCATAGAATGCATCAGGGAAAATAAAACGGAAGATACAAGGATCATAACTGGGTAACGCCTGGTTTGTCTTAGTGTGGATATGACAAATCCACGCCCATAAATCTCTTCCGCAAAGCCTACAAAGATAAACAGGATCAGGCCGGTGAGCAGATCAGGAGAAAACCGGGGCTGCCAGGAGACCACCTCGGCCTGATTGGAAGCGATAATAACAAGGAATACAATGGTGATGGAGATGATACCAAAGAGCAGGCCGGACAAAAAATCCGTCTTATTCTTTATAAATCCTGACAATCCCATGGAGGATAGAGGCTTTTTCAAGATAATACGCCATGTGAAAATGGGAGCAATGATCATGATAATTTCCTGTACATACATCCCGTATGTACTCATTTGCTGATAGAAATCGCTGTTTATATCATACAAAGAGTTTAAGTGTAATTTACCCTGGGTCATAAGAATAAAGATGACAAAAAGAAACATTACCATTGAAACAGCTAAAATAATTGCAAACATCGCTAATGTGAAAAACGCTATTTTCCAGCCGGAACGTAATTCCCCGTTTTGGTTTTTAAGCATAACTTATCCTCCTTAAATAAAGAATATGAAACCGGGATTTAGATATCAAAGATCCTGGGAACATGGAGTAATTAGGTATTCTGATCATCTATATTGGATATCTAAATTTGATCCTGATTCATATTCTTCACAGCAGTTGACAGCATGAGCTTAATACGATTTAACTGATTTACTTCGCTGGCACCCGGATCATAATCTACGGCAACGATATTTGCTTCCGGATGCTGTCTCCTTAATTCCTTAATAACACCTTTTCCAACAATATGATTGGGAAGGCATGCAAAAGGTTGAGCACATACAATGTTTTTAACTCCGGAATGGATTAACTCCAGCATCTCACCGGTTAAGAACCATCCTTCTCCGGTCTGGTTTCCGATGGAAACCACCGGTTCTGCATATGCGGCAAGCTTTTTAATCGGAACAGGAGGAAGAAAGTGCTTACTGTTGGCAAGAGACTTACTGGCTTCCTTGCGAAGCTGTTCTAACGCCCAGATGGTGATATTGGAGATTCTGGCACCCATTTTATTCTTGCCAAGATATCTGACTTTAAAATTGTTGTTATAAGCACTATACATAAAGAAATCCATCAAATCCGGTACAACAGCCTCTGCACCCTCTGATTCAAGCAGTTCTACCAGATAATTATTGGCGGAAGGCAGGAATTTAACAAGAATTTCACCGACAATACCAACTCTTGGCTTCTTCAAGTCTTCATACAAAGGAAGTTCATCAAACTCTTTTACCATCCCGCGGATATTCTTCTTGTATTCACCCCATTTTCCATCCTCCAAACTCTTTATACAGATTTTTTTCCACTTTTCATGAAGTGCATTGGCGGAACCGGGAACCTTTTCATAGGGTCTGGTCCGATAAAGAATCCTCATGAAGACATCGCCGTATACCAGAGCTTCCATAGCGGTGATGAGTAACTTAGGAGTGATCTTTAACCCGGGGTTTTTCTCGAGACCGGAAGCACTGAGGGAAACGACGGGAATTTGGGACATACCTGCCTTTTCTAAAGCTCTTCTGATAAAACCGATATAATTAGTAGCCCGGCAGCCACCTCCGGTCTGGGTGATCATGACCGCTACTTTATTTAGATCATATTGCCCGGATAAGAGAGCATCCATAATCTGACCGACAACCATAAGGGAAGGGTAGCAAGCATCATTATTGACATATTGGAGCCCGGTATCGATGGCTCTTCGGTTGTCGTTGGGAAGCACTACCACATGGTATCCGCCTTTTCTAAGCGCTGGTTCCAGAAGATCAAAATGAATGGGAGACATTTGTGGAGCCAGAATCGTATAGGTTTCTCTCATTTCCTCCGTGAATACAACTCTGTGGTGTGCACAGGAGATTATATGCGGGGTAATATGTTTTGCTTCCCGTTCTTTGACGGCAGATAGCAGGGAACGAATACGTATTCTTGCTGCTCCCAGATTATTTACTTCGTCGATTTTAAGCACAGTGTATATTTTTCCTGATTTGGTCAGGATATCGTTGACCTGATCTGTGGTAACGGCATCCAGCCCGCAGCCAAAAGAGTTTAATTGAATCAGTTCAAGATTTGGCTGTGTACGAACATAGGAGGCAGCGGCATATAGTCTGGAATGATACATCCATTGATCAACGACGATGGTGGGACGATCTATAATGCCCAGATGAGAGATGGAATCCTCTGTCAATACCGCAACGCCGTAGGAGTTGATCAATTCCGGTATCCCATGGTGAATTTCAGGATCAATGTGATAGGGACGTCCTGCAAGAACAATTCCTTTTCTGCCGGATGCCCTTAAATATTCCATAGTCTCTTCGCCCTTTTTGCTCATATCATCTCTGGCAGCAGCCAATTCCTTCCATGCGGCAACGAAGGCCTTCCTGATTTCCTCAGCAGGAATATGATGATCTGTATGGAAGATCTCAATCAGACGGTTGCATAAGATCTCATCACTTTCAAAGGACATGAAGGGATTATCAAAAACGATGGTAGGATCCTTTAATTCTTCTACGTTATTCTTTATATTTTCCGGATAGGAAGTGACAATAGGACAGTTAAAATGGTTGTTTGCGCCCTCAACTTCTTTTCTTTCATAGGGAATGCTCGGATAAAATATGTAGGTTACACCTTTGTCTATCAGCCATTTAATATGTCCATGTACCAGTTTGGCTGGGTAACATTCCGACTCGCTTGGGATGGAATCGATACCAAGTTCATATATCTTCCTGTCAGAAGTGGGAGATAAGATGATGTGATATCCCAATCCGGTAAAGAAGGTATGCCAGAATGGATAATTCTCATACATATTCAGTACTCTTGGAATACCAACAATCCCACGTTTTGCCTCCTCCAGTGGAAGAACCGGATAGGAGAAGTATCGTTCTAATTTATAGTCAAATAAGTTTGGAATATTATCTACATTCTTTTCTTTTCCAAGACCTCGTTCACAGCGGTTTCCCGAGACATATTGTCGTCCTCCGGTGAATTTATTAATGGTCAGCAAACAATGATTGGTACATTTTTTACATCTTGCAAGGGCGGTCTCGAATTTAAGTTCATTGATCTGTTCAATGGTCAGCATGGAACTTTCTTCCCCTTCGTCATGTTCCCTTGCAATGAGTGCTGCTCCAAAAGCTCCCATAATACCGGCAATATCAGGTCTTACAGCGCTGCAGCCGGATATTTTCTCGAAACTTCGAAGGACAGCATCGTTATAAAAGGTTCCGCCCTGCACCACCATTTTATCGCCAAGATCTCTTGGATTGGTAATTTTTATTACTTTATATAAAGCATTTTTAATTACGGAATACGCAAGACCGGAAGAGATGTCAGCTACAGTTGCGCCTTCCTTTTGTGCTTGTTTTACCTTGGAGTTCATAAATACGGTACACCGGGTTCCCAAATCAATGGGGTTTTTTGCATACAAGGCAACCTTGGCAAATTCCTCTACTTCATAATTTAAGGATTTAGCAAAGGTTTCAATAAAGGAACCGCACCCTGAGGAGCAGGCCTCATTCAATAAGACATTATCTACGGTGTGATTCTTAATCTTGATACACTTCATATCCTGACCACCGATGTCAAGAATACAATCAACGCCGGGTTCGAAGAAAGCAGCCGCATGGTAATGGGCAACCGTTTCAACTTCCCCTTCATCAAGCATCAGGGCAGCCTTTATCAAAGCTTCACCATAACCGGTGGAGCAGGAACGTACAATCTTAGCGGTTTGGGGAAGAAGCTCGTAGATCTCTTTAATAGAACGTATGGCGGTCTTTAAGGGGCTTCCGTTATTATTGCTGTAAAAGGAATAAAGAAGGGAGCCATCTTCGCCGACGACCGCCACTTTAGTAGTTGTTGATCCGGCATCAATTCCGAGATAGCATTTGCCCGTATAAGTATGAATATCCCCTTTTTTTACGGTATGTACGGAATGCCTTTCTTTAAATTCAGCATAATCGGCTTCATCCCGGAATAAGGGCTCCAGGCGGTTGACCTCAAAGTCCATCTTAATTCCGCGGGAAAGTTTCTCATATAATAGTGAAAGCTCTGTTTGGGCCTCTGATTTTGCATTTCTTGCGGCTCCGATGGCGGCAAACAAGTGGGAGTGCTCTGGCGCAATGATCTGATCATCCGTTAACTTCAGTGTCCTGATAAATGCATTTTTTAATTCCGGGAGGAAATGAAGCGGTCCGCCAAGAAATGCCACATTGCCGCGGATGGGTTTGCCGCAGGCAAGGCCACTGATGGTCTGGTTTACCACAGCCTGAAAAATAGATGCAGATAAGTCGGGTTTCGTTGCACCTTCATTAATCAAAGGCTGAATATCCGATTTTGCAAAAACCCCGCATCTGGCTGCGATGGGATAGATCGCCTGGTAGTTTTTGGCATAGTCATTTAATCCCGCAGCATCCGTCTTTAATAAACTCGCCATTTGGTCAATAAAAGAGCCGGTACCACCGGCGCAGATTCCGTTCATACGTTGTTCAAGTCCATTGGTGAAATAGATGATTTTCGCATCTTCACCTCCAAGCTCAATGGCAACATCCGTATGAGGCGCATAATCCGTAAGCGCAGTAGAGACAGCAATAACTTCCTGAACAAATGGGATATCAAGGTGCTTTGATATGGTTAATCCGCCTGATCCGGTGATCATAGGAGAGACGGCAAAATTGCCTAAAGCATCCTGTGCTTTTTTAATCAGATTGGCTAAGGTTTCCTGAATATTTGCAAAATGACGTTCATAATCAGAAAATAAAAGCTCTTTATTTTCATTCTCGATTACTATTTTTACAGTTGTTGATCCTATATCAATTCCTAAAGTTTTATTTATCATCATGCACGATATCTCCTTGATTTGGGTCCGGGTAACGGTCCCTAAAATTAACCTTTTATTATTATACGCCACAAAATGATGAAGTTCAACCACATAATTGTTACAAAAAAGGCAAGAGAATGTAATTTGTAAAAAATGCACATAAAACATTGTTTTTTTGGTAAAGTAAGTGATTTTGAATATCAAAACCATTGGTGGTGAATATAATGTAGAGGATAGCGGGATAAGGCAGTAGTGAGCCTTTGCTCCTAAGTTAAGAAAGGAGAACAAAGCATGTATTGTATTAGTTATGAAATTAAACAGGGAGATTCTCTTTATAGCGTCAGTAAAAGATTTCATGTTAATGTTGAAATGATTTTGAATGCAAATCCGATGGCGAATTTATATAATCTACAAGTCGGGCAAATAATCTGTATTCCTGTCAGCATGCCTCATAATTATACACATTATACCACATATCTGGTGCATGAAGGTGACACATTGGGAAGTGTTTTAGATGAATACGATATTAATATGTCAGATTTCATGGACTTCAACGATTTAAATAACATAGAGCTGAATCCTGGAAGTACACTTCAAATCCCCATGGAGGGGGAGGGTGAAAGATGACTGGGAAAAAACTGTAAGAAAATCAGATGTTTTTAAATAAGGAAGAAAGTAAGAAATAAAAACTTTAAAGAGGGGATATCTTATCTGTATAGATCAGGTACCCTTTTTTTGCCCGATTTTGTCCCGCAGGATGGAGACCCTTATTCCTCTGGCAAAAAGCGTCTGAGGTAGGTATGTTTGTGCAGGAGAAGTAATTTACCGGTTTCTCTTGTCTTAATATTTTTATTTTTGTTATGATTACAGCTATAATAGAAGGAATTATAGCAGATATTATAGATAAACATAATCCGCTGATGAAAAGGTTAAAAGGAATATTAAAAGTAAGAATTTGTTTTTGTTTGACAAAGATGATAGAAAAACATATAATGAATGTAAATTAAGAGATAAAGGATGTGGTAAGGATGGAAGCCGGCCCCGGTAGTAGTCATAAGCGGAGATTAATTAAAAAATATAATAGGGACTGCAATGTAATTGCAGGATCAAATATGAATCCGTGATTTGGGAGCTTTCACCCTTATGATCGACATACATAGTTGCTGCCTGCTGTTTTATTGCAGTGGAAGGAGTATGTATGATCGATATTTTTAAGACAACAGACGTTACACTTCAAAGACAGGAAGGTATTATGGAGGGATGCTGGATTGCAATGACCAATCCCTCTGCAACAGAATTAATGGACATTGCCGACAGAACAGGAATCGATATCAATAATTTACGTGCCCCACTTGATGAGGAAGAACGTGCCAGAATTGAAGTCGAGGATAATTATACACTGGTATTAGTTGATATACCCACACTGGAGAAGAGAAATGATAAAGATCGTTATGTGACGATCCCTCTTGGTATCATCATTGCTAAGGAATTTTTGATAACAGTGTGTTTGGAGGAAACCCCCATATTAAAATGTTTTATGGATGGGCGTGTACGTGATTTTTATACCTTTAAGAAAACAAGATTTATTTTACAGATATTATATCGCAATGCTTCCACATTCTTGCAGCATCTTAGAACCATAGACAGAAAGAGTGAGGAAATTGAACAAAAGCTTCATATTTCAACTCAAAACAGAGAATTAATTGAATTGCTGGAACTAGAGAAGAGTCTTGTGTATTTTACCACTTCTTTACGTTCCAATGAAGTTGTATTTGAAAAAATGCTAAAAATCGAACGTATCAAGCATTATCCGGAAGATGAGGACTTATTGGAAGACCTGATTATAGAGAATAAGCAGGCGATTGAGATGGCCAATATCTATAGTGGCATTCTAAGCGGTACCATGGACGCTTTTGCATCCATCATTTCAAATAATCAAAATATTGTAATGAAGTTTTTGGCAGCAATTACGATTGTTTTGTCAATCCCGACAATGATAGCAAGCTTTTATGGTATGAATTTTGCTCATATCCCTTATGGAGATAATCCGATGGGATTTTATATCGTCACTTTATCGGCCTTAGTCCTGACTTTCATCATTGCTTTGATTTTCCGTAAGAAAAGACTTTTTTAGGTGAATTGAAAGGTACAGGTGTTATTACATGAAATTACTAAATAAACTGGAACGTAGATTTGGAAGATATGCGGTACACAATTTAATGAAGTATATCATTGGTTTATATGGAATTGGGTTGGTCATCGGTACATTGTCCCCCTATATGTACAATATGTATTTTAGTCTGGATTTTAATATGATTTTGAAAGGACAAGTGTGGCGCCTTGTTACTTTTATTATTCCCCCAATATCCTTAAGTGGAATTTTACTAACAGCGATTACGGTATATGTATATTATCTGATCGGCAATTCCTTAGAGAGAACCTGGGGGGCCTTTAAATTAAATATGTATTTTCTTTCGGGAATCCTGATTAACTTGCTGGCATCCCTGGTGATATATTTGATTACAAAGCAGTCCATATATGTAACAATTGATGTTGTTTGCGGAACTTTATTTTTTGCTTTTGCAGCCATTTATCCTAATACACAATTTTTACTGTATTTCCTGATTCCGATTAAAGCCAAATACCTGGCTTGGTTTCAGGGGGCAATGTATATCTATCAGATCGTCACGTGTTTGGTAGACCGCCAGTATCTATCTATATTTGCTATTGTGGCTTCTCTTGGAAATTTTCTTATTTTCTTCTTTGCCACAAGAAATTACAGAAAGATTTCACCGAATGAGATTAACCGCAAAGCCAAATTCCACAGGCAGATGAATCATGCAAGACAGCAGGGACCGGTTAGCCAGTATAATGGTCAGAATGTGATCACCAGACACAAATGTGCAGTTTGTGGAAGAACGGAATTAGATGATGATCAGTTGGAATTTCGTTTTTGTTCCAAATGTGACGGGAATTACGAATATTGTATGGATCATCTATTCTCCCATGAACATGTTAAGAGATAGATAGGGATTCATTCTTCGTGATACAAGATACCCGACTATGTTTATAGATTGGAGAGAAAAGGTAAGACGGAGAAAGATAGTTCGGACTAAGAAATACAGGTCAGACTGAGAAGATGGTTCAGATGATAGTTCAGACTTAGAACGTTAGGTCAGATTGAGATAAATAAATCAAGCTGAATAATTTTGATAGACAAATAGGATTAAGATTTATTGCGGTGCTTATTATAAAGATAATAGGCACCTCTTATCATAGAAAGAACTTTCCCACAAAGTTATGTCAAAATCACACCGAATTGCTGGTTTATTATGGATATAACTGAT
The DNA here is from genome assembly GCA_023439505.1 of Bacillota bacterium. GTDB lineage: Bacteria > Bacillota > Clostridia > Lachnospirales > Lachnospiraceae > Mobilitalea. The sequence continues at coordinate 155,129 of JAEXNR010000057.1, read as the reverse complement.
ATAATAATAAATGGCAATCAGCATCACCTTGTTATTCTTATGTTTAAATTGAAGCAGGGATAAAAAAAACGTAAGGAACAGGAAAGTAAACGGAGCAGGATGGTAGAAGAACATGAATATGAAAATAAAAAGAGTCAATCAGGAAATAAAAAAAGGAATACAGCTGGAAGAGAATATTCCTTTACTTTTAAATTATCAGGCAAATCGTTACCACATATATGCAGGGATTCGGCTTGCTATGCATTATTATTCCTTTTATGAGGCTTATTGTGATGATGAGGAGCTTTGGAGTGAGGGAGTCAGAAAAAATACGGCAATACTTAATGATATTATTCAGGGCGAATTTATTGATCCTCAGGGTGCATCGGGAGTGATAGAATCAGTACGCAGACTCGATTTGCTGCGGGTAGAGATTATGAAACGGATGGAAGCACTAACATCTTATACGGATATTTTTCAAAATTATGAATATGTGCTAAACCGTGTCGAATACCGTTTTTCAGAGAAGATGGTACAGGTTGACGAGGTTGAATTTTCCAGAGAAATATTAAGATATATTTTTGATTCCCAGGATAATTATATTGTTAATGAGAAAATCAGGGAGATGGTCGGACAGCTACCCATCCGAATGACGAAGCAGAGATATTTTGATTTGATTAAGGACAGTATCTATGCTTATGAGGGGGCGCAGCAATCTACGCTGGATTCTTATTTATATATGCTGCAAACCTGTGCGATGTTGATTGTACAGGAGGAGCAGAAATCCCTGTATCCTCATCTTTGGGAGAAGCAATCATTTCTTGCAGGATTAAATTATAAGAATATCACAAAGGAAGAGTTTGAGGGAGCAAAACAGGCATTAAATGTGGCTACGTTACAATTGGAGACGGAGACAAATGTCTATATCAGTATGCAGGAAATTGTTAATGAGCTTTATTCAATTCTTTTATGCAAAACCTATCTTGGAATGACAGATGAGAAGGAACAGGAGCTGGAGTCAGCCGCCGTAGAGATTATCCGTCAGATCAACCAATTATTTTTAGCAGATGAGAAAAAAGAAATTTCAGAGAATGCAATAGAGAGCTTTTCTGCTTTTGAAGGGGTTCAGGAAGAATTGTCTTATGAGCTTGTGTTACTGGAAGAAGCATTATTTGAATTAGAGGAGCATAACAGGTCACTGGTAGATAGTTTAATGCTTGGCAGTCTTTTAAATGCCCTGCTTCGCGTAAAGGATTTATTATCCTCCAGTTTGTTCATTGATTTTGCACAAAGAAAGAGCAGTGAAATCGTTGATGGTCAATATTTGCAGTCAGTATCAAATCAAATCATTGAGGAGCTTACCGGGCTGTTCTCAGGGCTTGATAAAGCAGTCTGCAGAGCGGTTATGGCAAATACATTAAATAAGCTGCCGGTATTCTTTCAAAATCATACAGAGGTCATGGAGTATGTCCGCTATAGTCTGGAACATTGTACCAATAGGGAAGAGAAGGCAGCAAGCATTGATATTATTCGTGAAATAATGTCTGAATAAAGCTGTATGATTGTTGGAAATTTGTGGTATACTTAACATATCTATTTTTATTGCTTTGATAAGATGATTAAATTCATCCGGCAATGATAAAATCTGATAAAGGACAAGGTTTTGGTATGATCCGTTGGGCAACACGATTATATGTCGGCGATAAAATGAAAAAGAAGAAGGATAAGGCAGTTACAGATATAAACAGTAAGAAGTTAACCCTTGGTGTTTACTGTATCGCCTTTGCTTCTCATCCGGCCAATCTTTTTGATGTCATGGAGGCAAATGAATTATTGTTTCCTTACTATGGGAAATTGGATATATTCGTAGTCGGCATTGCAAAAGGGAAAGAGGAAGCAATTGAACTGGTTCATCAAATGGTGATGGAGGTTTATAATAATACAGGTGATTTTGACGTAAGAACTTATTTTACATAAGAACTGAATAAATGAAAAATGATTAAATGGGCGGTTGATGCAAAAGGTGCTTCATATACTTCTTCTGATAGTGAAAATAATAGGAATACTGATACTGGCAATTTTGGGTCTTCTCCTAATGATGATTTTAATTGTTTTATTCGTTCCGGTCAGATATAAGGCTTTGGCAGTTTATGAGGAGGAGAAATTTACCTTGGATGCCAGTGTTAGCTGGATGCTTCATGTGATTCATGCCAGAGTGTTGCAAAAAGGGGAAAAACCTCATATTACAATCAGACTGTTTGGATTCTTACTTTATGATAGTAACAGAGAAAGAAAAGAAAAATCCGTAAAGAAGTCCGGTAAGTCTCATAAAACCGGCAAAATGAGAACTCTAAACATTGAGAAAAAGTCAAAAGAGAAAAAGTCAAAAGAACAAAATTCAAAGGAACAAAATTCAAAGGAACAAAGTGGAGTAAATCAGGAACCCGGCAAGGATGATGCATTCAAACTGGAAACTTTGGTCACCGATGGGAAACAATCGGTGGCGGAGCAGAAGATAGATCCTGACGGGAAAGTGATGATTCCGAAGCAGCCTGACTTCGTATCTGAACATCGGGAGTTGCTTGAGGAGGAAGAGAAACAGGGTGTCTTTGAGACAATTGCAGTAAAGCTTAGAAAAGTCAAATTAAAGATTGCCGCATTTTTTCAGAGAATAAAGGATACAATGAAAAAGATAGCGGAATCATTTTATAATATCAAAAATAAGATTAATATCATCACTGACTTTTTGAAAGATGATCAAAACAAAGAAGCCTTAAAGATCACATGGTCCGGTTTAAAGAGATTCCTGAAACATATTATCCCAAGAAAATTAACAGCTGATCTGATTTTTGGAACCGGGGATCCCTGTTCAACGGGACAAGCGTTGGGGGCAATCGGATTATTATACGGTATTTACGGAGAACATCTTCGTATTACGCCTGATTTTGAAAACAAGCGGTTGGAAGGAAGGCTTTATGCGAAAGGCAGAATCAGATTCCTTTCTATCCTGATCATTATGTTGAAACTTATCATGGATAAACACGTTAAAGAATTAAGGGCGAATTTGAAAATATTAAAGGAGGCATTATAATGTCGGATAACAATTTCAATTCAACAGTAGAATCATTGTTTAAAGGTATGGATAGTTTTTTGACCACGAAGACGGTTGTGGGAGATGCGGTTAAATTTGATGATGGTACCATCATATTACCTCTGGTCGAGGTTAGTTTCGGAGTAGCAGCAGGGGCATTTGCAGGAGATAAGAAAAACAATGCAGGCGGCGGTATGGGAGGAAAAATTTCACCCAGCTCTGTATTGGTAATTCAAAACGGATCCTCTAAAGTGGTTAATGTAAGAGAGCAGGACAGTGTGGGCAAAATTCTTGATATGGTTCCTGATATCATTAATAAGTTTTCAAAAGGATCAAAGAAGAAAGATGATATCAGTGATAAAGTAGAGGAAGCACTGAAATCACAGAGTGAATCTGGTGGAAATGAGTAAGAATAAGGGAAACATGCAAAAAATAACTTGCATTATAATTCATATTCTGGTAGAATAAATTTGTTTGCAGGGCCGAACGGGTCCTGATATTAATAAGTGGAAAAGCGAAAAAGTTTCACTAATTTACTTTGGGAGGTGCTTTTAATGGCAAAATGTGCAATTTGTGATAAAGGAGCTCACTTTGGAATCGCTGTGAGTCATTCTCATAGAAGATCTAACAAGATGTGGAAATCTAATGTGAAATCTGTTAAAGTTAAAGTTAACGGTGCAGCAAGAAAAATGTATGTTTGTACTTCCTGTCTTAGATCCGGAAAAGTAGAACGCGCATAAGAAAAACGATGGGTGTCAGGGGATCTTGACACCCTCTTTTTTATTCTTGACAGTAAAATGGGAAATGCAGGAAAAATCATGCATTTAATTACAAAATAAATTATATCCGAGTATTAAACAAAGAATGATAATACATATTGCTAGTAAACCATTGGTTATGAATAGCATGATCGTCATGCCTATAGCGATCCAGAATAGGATGAATCCCATCATTCTCTTCATAATTGTCACTTCCAATCTAATATCATAGTAATATATATTATGCAGACAAATATAAGGTTATCTCTTTATTATATAAGTAACATGGTAATCTATAATAAAAAGTGGTTATAATATATACATGGTAAGTTTGCTTTGAACTGTGTGACAATACAGTTGGTATTGTGCTTCGCGTTATCATGTATTTTTGTATGTAAAAAAGTAGATAGAACAGAAAATAGATAGGAGGGTTAATATGAAAGGACATATGAACACACAAATCGGTGAAATAATGATTGATAATGATGTGTTGGCAAAATATGCCGGGGCCTCTGCTGTGGAATGCTTTGGTGTAGTTGGAATGGCTTCAGTTAATATGAAGGATGGAATCGTAAAACTGTTAAAACGGGATAATTTAAGCCACGGTGTTAATGTCTCGCTGGAAGATAATAAAATAACAATTGACCTGCATATTATCGTTTCCTATGGTGTTAGTATTTCTGCAGTCGCTGATAACCTTATAAGTAATGTGAAGTATAATGTTGAAGAGTTCTCGGGACTTGAGGTTAAGAAAATTAACATTTATGTTGAAGGCGTCAGAGTGATCGACTAGCCTGAGAGGTACAACATTTAAGGAGGAAAAATCAGTGGTTGTTAAAACGATAGATGCGAAGACTCTCAAGAAGATGTTCCTTGCCGGAGCTGTCAGCATAGAAGCAAAAAAAGAATATATTAATGAATTGAATGTGTTTCCTGTGCCGGATGGTGACACAGGTACGAATATGACGTTAACGATTATGTCCGCAGTAAAAGAAGTGAATTCACTTAGTGATCCATCCATAGAAGAGCTGGCAAAGGCGATTTCAGGAGGATCCTTAAGAGGCGCCCGAGGCAATTCGGGTGTTATTCTATCCCAATTATTTCGTGGGTTTGCGAAAGAAATTAAAGATTTTGATGAAATTAACGTAACAGTATTGTCAAATGCATTCCAAAAAGCAGTCGAAACAGCTTACCGTGCGGTGATGAAACCAAAAGAAGGTACGATTTTAACTGTGGCCAGAGGAGCGGCAGAAAAAGCGGCGCAATTGGTTTCCGAGACAGATGATTTGATTATTTTCGGTCGAGAGGTGATTGCTCATATGGAAGTTGTACTAAAGCAGACGCCAGAGCTGTTACCTGTTTTGAAAGAGGCAGGTGTGGTTGATTCCGGTGGACAGGGTCTGGTTGAAATTGTAAAAGGGGCATATGATGCACTGATTGGGAAAGAAGTGTCATTTGATCATATCGATACCACGAATGGTTCCGGTTCCGGGATCAATGTGGAACGGATAGCGCTTGAGGACATTAAATTCGGCTATTGTACAGAATTTATCATCATGTTGGAGAAAACATACGATATGGAAACCGAGCAGGGCTTTAAGGATTATTTGGAGTCCATCGGTGATTCTATTGTGGTTGTATCTGACGAGGATATTGTAAAGGTTCATGTACATACGAACGATCCTGGATTAGCAATTCAAAAAGCGTTAACGTATGGTTCCCTTACTAAAATGAAGATTGACAATATGCGGGAAGAGCATAGTGAAAAGGTAATTAAGGATGCCCAGAAGCTGGCAGCCGATCAAAAAAATGAATTAAATAAAGAAGGCCCTGTCAGCAAACCCAGAAAGAAGGCCGGATTTATCGCCGTATCCATGGGAGAGGGTCTGGATGAGATATTTACAGGTCTTGGTGTGGATTATATCATTAAGGGCGGTCAGACGATGAATCCGAGCACGGAGGATATGTTAACTGCAATCAGTAAAGTGAATGCGGATACCATCTTTATTCTTCCGAATAACAGTAATATTATTTTGGCAGCAGAACAGGCGAAGCAGTTAACAGAGGATAAAAATATTGTTGTAATACCTTCTAAAACAGTTCCCCAGGGTATCACAGCAGTAATCAACTTTGTATATGATAAATCTCCGGAAGAGAATCTGGAAAGAATGCTGGAGGAGATGCATCGTGTGAAATCAGGTCAGGTTACTTATGCAGTCAGGGATACCAGCCTGGATGGCAAGGAGATCAAGCAGGGGAATATTATGGGAATTGGAGATAAAACAATTCTGGCGGTAGGCACGGATATTAAGGCAACTACCGTGGAATTAATCCAAAATCTTGCCAATGAGGATTCTGAACTAATCAGCTTATATTATGGGGAAGAAATCAGTGAAGATACTGCATCGGAATTGTCTGAAGAGATTATGGAGTTATATCCTGATTTAGATGTGGAAGTACATTATGGCGGTCAGCCGATCTATTATTATATATTATCTGTGGAGTAATCAAAATAAATTAAATGATTGAAGGATAGTGGTTCGGGATAAAGCGAACCACTATTTTATCATAAAAATAATTAATTTTGGGAAGGGGTGTAAGTAACAGATGAAAAGGCCGCTACAAGGGGAAATCATTCGTCTGAAAGAGGACGAACCGGTTCAGATTATTGCAATAGCTGTGAATACGCAGACAGAAGAAGAGATGGTTGTTTATCAGACGTTATACGGTGAGTTCAGGACATTTGTGAAACCACTGGAGTTATTTCTTAAGGAACCGGAAACACTGGTTTCGGAAAAAACGCAAAGTAAGGAACCGGAAATTATCAGTTCAGATGATATGCCTTCGGTAGATGACAAAGATTTTGGACAGGAAGGAACGGAGCATGTGCCGGTAACTGTACAGGAAGAAGTTCAGGGTAAAATCAGCCAGCTTTTGCTGGATTTTCTGGATGCAAGTTCCTATAACAGAAAATTAGAGATCGTAACCGCTAATCTCAAATATATGAACGACCGTATGATTAATGATATGGCAGCTTCTTTGGATTGTACCATTGAAGAGGGGCCAATGGATGAGAGAATAGGGGGACTTATCACTTGTCTTAAGGCTATGTGCCGGTTCGAAAACAGAAGATTACGCTAAAAAGAAAGAGGGGACATCCCCTCTTTCAAACAGTGCGTTGTGTATCCATTTCTATTCAAGATTAAGTTTTTTCTGAAAGAGATACTTTGTTACGGAATAGAAAATGATGTTGAAGACCAGTAAAAATAACAGGAACATGGGAAGAATGAATTCCGGTATGGCATTAATATCATTCATCGAAATATGAACGAAATAACCGAGCATCATGATAATGATGGTTGCAATCGTCTGAACTGCGGTATTAATACCAATGTATGCGCCAACAGAACCGATGATCTTATGATTATGAAACAATTGACCGACTGCAATGGCGGTATAGACATTCAGGATGAAGTAGATCAAGCCGAGGAGTGCCATGGCCAGCATTTCTACTGTGAATACAATATAGTTACTTCCAAATTCAGCACGTATTGCACCAAGCGAGGACTTCATGTGAGTCCAGAGATTTAGCAGGGAGTTCGGTTCGGCTGCGACGAAGAAGATGGAAATAAATACTGCCAGAAAACTTACGATTGCCCAAAACACAGCTACCAAGAGCTTTGAGGTAATGATTTGGTGGGTCTTCACCGGTAATGTGAACATCAAATAACCTTCGTCAGACAGCAGATTCTTATAAAATCGCATGATCATTAATAAGACAGTAACGATAATGATGGTGATGATTGTCATAACATACATAAAAGTAAAAATTCCCGGGATAACCTGCAGTACTCCGTTGAAAATTGTCAAACGCAGAACAATGCGATCTACAATGGATAAGAATAATAAGATCAGATACAGTGGAACCAGCAATCTGGCAGTAGCATTAATTTCATGCCTCAATAATTTACTTAACATCTGAATACCTCCCTGAATAATGTATCAATTGATTTGCCTTCTTTGGATCGGATATCATCTACGGATGACTGAAGTGTTATAGTACCATCTTTGATAAACACCACATCATCCAAAACTTTTTCGATATCGGCAATCAAATGTGTTGAAATGATAACGGTGGCATTTTCATTATAATTAGAGATAATGGTATTCAGGATATAATCTCTGGCAGCAGGGTCAACTCCCCCGATGGGTTCATCAAGACAATATAAGTCTGCTTTTCGGCTCATAACAAGAATCAGCTGAACCTTTTCTTTGGTGCCCTTGGACAAGGTCTTTAACCGTTTGCCCGGATCTAAATGAAGTTTTTGCAACATATCATACGCTTTTTTATTGTCAAAGTCTTCATAAAAATCTTCAAAGAACTGAATGGCCTGAGATACCTTCATCCAGTCCGGAAGATAGGTTCTTTCCGGCAGGTAGGAAATGATTTTCTTGGTTTCACTACCCGGTTCTATTCCGTCAATTTTTAGGATTCCGGAGGTAGGAACAAGTAAGTTGTTGATTAACTTAATTAAAGTTGTCTTGCCGCTGCCGTTTGGACCCAATAATCCGACAATTCGTCCTCGCTCTAATGTTAAATTCACATTGGACAGGGCATAAAAATTTGAATATTTCTTTGTAAGTTCATTACATTCTAAGATTGCATTCATAACTTAACTCCCATCTGCATATATGCATTAATTCTTTTTCATTACAATTTCAGTAATTAATTTCAAGGTTTCTTCCGGTGTAAAACCGATTTGGTTCATTCGCTCCAGGAATTCCATTATTTGAGCTTTGGCTGATTCGCTTTTTAACATTTTAATCATCTCCTCATCAGAAGTTATAAATCTGCCGCTTGTGCGGTTTGAAAATACAAGACCGGTACGTTCCAATTCAGATAATGCCTTTTGCATCGTGTTCGGGTTAACGGCTGCCTCTGCCGCCAGGTCCCTGACGGATGGAAGCTTATCACCGGATTTATAGTAACCTGATATGATGCCTGCCTGTATCTGTTCAATTAATTGGATGTAAACAGGTCGTTCTGCATTTAGTTCCCATTTCATTCTTTGAATCTCCTTTCGTATTGCTGTACTACTGTACTAATGACTTAATACAATAATACAATTGATTTTTTGAAATGTCAATAGGTAAAATAAAAATTATTTATCTAATAGGAACTTCAATTAGTTCTTTTCCCCTGCCTGTTTATGGTTTATAATGTAAACATTGACAAGATGAGGGTATGGTGAGGTGAATTATTTGAATTTATCAGATAAGATAACAGTGATTAAGGGAATTGGCGAGAAGTCACAGAATATATATGGGAAAATAGGGATTTACACCGTACAGGATCTTCTGGAACATTATCCAAGAGGATACGATGAGTTTGAGCCTGCAATTCCCATTGTTGGGATTCAGGAGGGAAAAATCATTGCCATAGAAGCGTCTGTTGTGATGACGCCGCAGATCAAGAAGGTAAGAAATCTTCAGATCATAAGTGCTTTGGTAAAGGATTCTTCTGCAACCATGTATCTGACCTGGTTTAATATGTCCTTCTTGCAAAAGACTTTAAAAATGGGGCTTCACTATATTTTCCGGGGGAAAGTAATTCGTAAAAACGGTATACTGGTGATGGAACAACCGGGAATTTATCAAAAGGAACAGTATTATAAACTGAGGAATGTCTTACAGCCGGTTTATCCTCTTACACAAGGTCTTACCAATACCATGATATCAAAGGCGGTGAAAGCCGCACTTCCTTTATATAATGAAACGAAGGATTATATTCCAAAAGCACTTAAAAAACAGTATGATCTTATGGAGCGGGGTAAGGCAATTTCGGAAATTCATTTCCCAAAAGAGCGAGGTAAGGTGATCAAAGCCAGAGAAAGGCTTGTTTTTGATGAGTTTTTTCTTTATTCCGTTGGTCTTCGCAGATTCAAAGAGAACAAAGCGCTTCTAAAAACTGATTATGTGATGAAGCACATAGCGGAGTGTGATCAATTGATTGGCAGTCTTCCTTATGCATTGACCCGGGCCCAGCTTCGCGTATGGGAGGAAATCAGGGGAGACCTGGGAAAAGATATGGCTATGAATCGGTTGGTTCAGGGGGATGTAGGCTCGGGAAAGACGGTTTTGGCCATATTAGCCATCGTAATGGCGGTAAAGAATGGATATCAGGCAAGCTTTATGGTACCGACAGAAGTTCTGGCAAAGCAGCATTATCAGTCATTGACAGAACTGCTGGCAGAGTTTCATATGAAGGTCTGTCTTTTGGTGGGTTCTATGACCGGGAAGGAAAAGAGAATAGCATATGACCAAATTAAACGTCATGAAGCGGATATTATCATAGGAACACATGCTTTAATTCAAGAAAAGGTGGAATATGATCAACTGGCTTTGGTTATCACCGATGAACAGCATCGATTTGGTGTAAAACAAAGAGAGGCTATGATGAAGAAAGGGACGAGTCCTCATGTGCTGGTAATGAGTGCTACCCCGATTCCCAGGACTTTGGCGATGATCTTGTATGGAGATCTGGATATCTCTGTTGTTGATGAATTGCCTGCAAACCGTCTACCAATTAAGAATTGTGTGGTGGATACCAATTATCGTCCGATTGCCTACCGGTTTATCAACAAGCAGGTTGCCGAGGGAAGACAGGCCTATGTTATCTGTCCTATGGTAGAGGAAAGTGAAGAGACCGAGGCGGAAAATGTAATCGATTATGCACAGACCTTGCAGGAAAGTCTTTCTCCGCAAGTGGTTGTGGAATATCTCCATGGTAAAATGAAGCCCAGGGATAAAACTACGGTAATGGAGCGGTTTACCAGGGGGGAAATTCAGGTACTGGTATCAACAACCGTAATTGAGGTTGGTGTCAACGTTCCCAATGCCACTGTCATGATGGTGGAAAATTCGGAGCGTTTTGGTCTGGCACAGCTTCATCAGCTGCGTGGGCGCGTTGGGCGTGGCGGGCATCAATCCTACTGTATCTTCGTCTGTGCAAGTACCAATAAAGAAACCCTGGATAGACTGGAGATATTGAATCAGTCAAATGACGGATTTTTTATTGCCGGAGAGGATTTAAGGCTGAGAGGTCCGGGTGATATCTTTGGGATCAGACAAAGCGGTGAAATGGATTTCAAACTCGGAGATGTTTTTACTGACGCAAGAATATTAAAAGCTGCTGCCGATGCAGCCAATCATATGAAGCCGGAGGAGTTAGTACAGTTATTTCTTGACTATCCTGATTTAAAACGTAAGATGGGATACGAAAGTGTTAATACACTTTAGAAAATTAAAGTATTTCTATTTCCTGTTAATTATGGTAATATATTTTTAAATGTTTGGAAAGATACTAGAGATAGCAATAATGAAATCTAATCTGAGGTATCGATATGAATATTGATTATAATAATGAGAATAGCAAATCTATGCAATCACTCCTGTCTTTGGTGATCCCTGTGTATCAGGAAGGGAGCCACATTAGAAGCTCGATCGGGGTGATCGAAGAAGTTCTGCTTCAACATAAGATTTGCTATGAGTTTATATTGGTTGACGATGGTTCTAAGGATAATACCTGGATAGAATTACTTGGTATGGCGAAGAGTAATCAACGAATCACCGCTATCAGGCTTAGCCGTAATTTCGGTAAAGAGTCAGCACTTTGCGCAGGGATGGAGTATGCAAAAGGAGATATGGTCCTGGTCATGGATGCTGATTTACAGCATCCTCCCGCTTTGATTCCTCAGATGGTAGAGCTCTGGCTTAAGGAAGAGGTTGATATTGTGGAGGGAGTTAAGAACTCCAGAGGTCACGAGAACGTTATCTACAGAATATGTGCCGGTCTTTTTTACTATTTATTATATAAATCATCTGATATTCATTTGGGGAAGGCCTCCGACTTTAAGCTTATGGACCGCAAAGTAGTGGAGGCATGGAAAGAGATGCCGGAACGAGCAATTTTTTTTCGGGGAATGTCGGCCTGGCTGGGATTTGAACGAAAACAAATCTATTTTGATGTGGCACAGCGTGTGAATGGCAGGACGAAATGGTCTTTGGTCAGATTGATACGTTTGGCTGTAAACGCGATCACATCCTATACCTCCGTGCCGCTTCATTGCATTACCGTATTGGGTATTATCATGTTTTTTGGCACTATCATTCTGGGGATACAGACACTGTTCATGAAATTCAGCGGACAGGCGACAAGTGGATTTACAACGGTAATCCTGCTGCAATTAATAATTGGAAGCTCCATTATGATAAGCCTTGGTATGATTGGAATCTATCTGACGAAAATATACAAAGAGGTGAAGGGAAGACCACGATATCTGATCTCAAAGTGTATTCAAGGCGGTGAGGAAAAATGATACTGGCATTTCTTTATCTGGGATTATGCTTTACCACCGGGTGGGCGATCTGCAGTGTTGCCTTTCCAAATCTGACCAGGGTGGCACAACAGGATTATGAGAGGAAGAAGATTCCCCTCAGTCCTGCCTTGCTTTTCCTGCCGGCATGGTTTATCACCGGAACATTGGCTATGACCTGGATTACCTATCTGACAGCATATCTATACTCGCAAATGAGGGAACCCTTGCTGGCTGGCAATGCGGTATCTATGACTTTGGGTTTGGCTGGAACTGTACTTGCTGTTTATTATCACAGGATAGAAAAAAAGAAAAAAAGTGAAAAGCCGGATTTTGGACTGTTTTGCAAAGACAAAAGGTCATTGACGGTGGAAATGATATTAATCACTTCGGTTGTTTTACTTGCATCGGTTTTAATGTGGACGACCTTTTATATGAAAGGAGATAACATCTACATCGGTGTATCCGTATTCAGCGATTTTTCCCCGCATATCGGTATGATAAGATCCTTTTCCTATGGTAATAATTTTCCCACAACTTATTCTCATTTTGCCGGAGAGGACATCAAATATCATTTCATGTTTCAGTTTTTGACCGGGAATCTGGAGTTTTTAGGAATGAGGTTGGACTATGCCTTTAATATACCAAGTATCCTTAGCTTTACGTTTGCGTTTCTATTATTGTATGTCCTGGCGCTCAAGATAACCGGTAACATCGGCGCGGGGATATTAGCATGCTTGTTTTTTGCATTTCGCAGCTCTAATACATTATTTTTGTATCTGGCTCATTTACCAGCCGGAACGAAGATAGGAAGTGCCCTGTTTGGAACTACTGATTTTCTGGGTACCACCCCTAACGAAGAATGGGGCTTATGGAATCTGAATGTTTATTGTAATCAAAGGCATCTGGCTTTTGGAATAGCAGTTATTTTATTCGTTTTTATTTTATTCCTGCCTTCACTATATGAAACATTTGCAATGATAAAAGAAGAAAACAAGATTTCCATCGAGAATGACAACGGAACCGGAGCCGTCAGATTCCATCGGAGGGGAAGAACATTCCGGATGATCTTCTTTACAAGGGAAGGATGGGCCGGGAAGCATATAAGGGAGTCTGTTGCCCTTGGTATGATTCTTGGATGTTTGGCATTCTTTCATGGAGCAGCAGAAATTGCCGGTCTTCTGGTACTTTTCGCAGTCGGGGTACTTGCCAGGAGACGCATGGAATTGATCCTTGCAGCTGTGATTGCTGTGATATTGACAATGCTGCAGACAAAATTGTTTATTCACAGTTCTATGATAAGTGCAAAATTTCTTTTTGGATTTCTTGCAGAGAATAAAACGATGTTAGGGGTGGCTTCTTATCTTTGGAGACTTCTTGGGATTTTGCCCTTCGTATTACTTGCCGCTTTTTTCATAGAAAAGGCAGCGGGAAAGTATTTGATGCTTGCCTTTGCGCTGCCGCTTGTATTTGCTTTCACCATATCATTAACCGTTGATGTTACTGTGAATCACAAATATATCATGATTAGTTGTATCCTTTTAGGGATTTTCGCGGCAGCAGTTGTGGTAAAGATGCTGAAGCAAGGCAATGTTTTGATCCGCCTGGCGGGGGTGATCCTAATCTTTGTTCTGACGGTGACAGGAGTTTATGATTTTACGACGGTCATCAGAAAGAATTGGATCGAAGCTCCGATTGTTCTTGATAATCAGGATCCAATGACCAATTGGATTCGTCAAAACAGTAATTCCCAGGACCTCTTCCTGACCTCGGATTATTCCATCAATCAGGTGGTGCTTGGGGGAGCAATGTTGTATCTGGGGTGGGAATACTTCGGCTGGTCGGCAGGATATGATACAGATGGTCGGGCTGCGATGGTAAGGAAAATGTATGAAGCGGATACGCCTGCAAAGCTGGATGAACTGGTGAAAGAGAATAAGATAAGGTTTATTATAATTGACGGGTTTAATCGTAACAGTCAGGATTATCAGCTGAATGAGCAAAATATCAGAAAAACTTACCAATGTGTGGTTGAATTTGGTAAGGGAGTGCGTAAACGCTCAGTATTTGATACAACTATGCCGATTTATATTAAGAATAATTAAATTCTTGAATCAATTTGCAAGAAAATTTAGTTAGAGAGAGAAGACAGAAATGTTGTTTATGAAAATCCAATTTGCATTTTCTGCCCTATTATTTAGAAAATGTCATACTGGTGAAATTCGATTGAATTTTATTACAATTTAATAAGAGGAGAAAAATATCATCATGAAATTTAAGTATGTTGTTGTTGGTGCGGGTCTGGCAGGACTTACGATTGCAGAGAGAATAGCCAATGTATTAGGAGAAAAAGTGCTGGTGATTGAAAAAAGAAATCATATTGGCGGAAATATCTATGATTCCTATAATGAAGACGGTATTTTAATTCATAATTACGGGCCTCATATTTTTCATACCAATGACCGGGAGGTATATCAATATCTTTCATCATTTACAAAATGGAATGATTTTTGGCATCGGGTATTAACCTATGTAGATGGGAATTTAATTCCGATGCCCATTACAGTGGAAACCATCAATAAGTTATATAATTTAAATCTGGATTGTTCTCAAATAGAAGGATTTCTTAAAAAACAGGCAGTTGATCTTGATGAGATCAGAACCAGTAAGGATGTTGCCTTAAGCAAGGTAGGACAAGATATTTATGAGAAGATCTTTGAGACGTATACCAAGAAACAATGGGGAATAGATCCGGCAGAACTGGATACCTCCGTGATTTCAAGAATCCCTATCCGGTTAAACAGAGATACCAGATACTTTAGTGACAGATATCAGGGTATGCCAATGCATGGGTATACGAAGATGTGTGAAGCCATGGCTGCAAATAAGAATATCAAGCTCTTACTGAACACGGATTATAGGGAAGTAATCGATGAGATTTCGTATGAAATCATGATCTACACCGGACCAACTGATTTGTTTTATGATTATAAATATGGGAAGCTTTCTTATCGCAGCATAGAGTTTGCATTTGAAACCTTTGACTGTGAGGAATACCAGGCAGCACCTGTCGTAAATTACCCCAATGATTATGACTTTACCAGAATAACGGAATTTAAGAAACTGACCTGGCAAAGGGACAGAAAAACCACCATATGTAAGGAATTTCCCTGTTCGGGGGGAGAACCCTATTATCCATTCCCTACCAAAGAGTGCAAGGAACAATTCGGACGGTATGAGGAGGAGATGAAACAGGAGAAGAATGTCATCTTTATTGGACGATTGGCAGAATATCGCTATTATAATATGGATGCAGTTGTAAGAAGTGCATTGAATGTTTTTGACTCCCGACTGAAAAAGGGATAATGAGTGTATATTAAGATAATGGGATAAAAGAGAAGGACCATTGAAATTGTATTATGGAGGGCATGAATTTGGATAAATTATATATTATCATTCCGGCTTATAATGAAGAAGAAACCATCAGATCCGTCATTGATGACTGGTATCCGATTGTAGATAAGATAGGAAACGGAAGTAAACTGGTGATCATTGATGATGGAAGTAAGGATGCTACCTATGAGATCATGAAGAAATATGCTGAAACTATGGATGCCTTTGAACCGGTAACAAAGCCAAATGGCGGACATGGTGCTACGGTGCTCTATGGTTATCGATATGCAATCTCGGAAGGTGCGGACTATATTTTTCAAACAGACTCTGATGGTCAGACTCTTCCGGATGAATTCATGCCCTTTTGGGATGAACGCAAAGCGTTTGATATGATCATCGGACACAGGAAGGGGCGTCAGGACGGATTCTCCAGAGTTTTCGTAACAAAAACCCTGAAGTTCGTATTATGGATGTGCTTTCATGTGGGAATACGGGATGCCAATACCCCCTATCGTTTAATGAAGACAAGCACCTTAAAAAAATATATTCATCTTGTTCCGGAAAACTTCAACTTGTCCAATGTGATGATCTCTGTAATCTATGCAAAGAAGAATTTGAAGGTAAGATACATTCCTGTTACCTTCCGCCCGAGACAGGGAGGCATAAATTCCATTAATATGAAGAAGATCTTTCATATCGGGAAACAGGCATGGAAGGATTTTAGAAAAATCAATCAGACCATTTCCCGGAAATGATTCGTTTGGAAGCCTTTATCGGTGGGATTTTATCGGGTGATGCGGTAATTATTTTATGAAATGGAGATATCTTTTATGCGTAAGAAAATCATTCAGTTAATTGTGGCGATTGCTCTGATTGTAGCTGGGATCATTCTGCTTGGTAAGGATTTTATGCCTTTTGTGCAGTGGTGGATTGCAGTAGCTATCTTAGGTTTAATCTTTATGCCAATAACTACTCATATTTTTTCTTCTTTCCAGGACAAAGGATTTTTGTTCTCAAAGACAATCGGAATCGCAGTTACCGGCTATCTTATGTGGCTCTTTTCTTCTCTGCGAATATTGAAGTTTACCAAAGCCTCCTGTATTATTTCTGTGGTTGTTGTTCTTTTGCTCAATATCACCTTTGTTTATTGGCAAAAGAGAAAGAAGAAAGAAGGGGGAACTAAAACAGGAATATCGAATCTCATTAATAAGGAACTTCTTGGGACATTTTTGACAGAGGAGCTCCTGTTCTTTGCGCTTTTTCTTGTATTTACTTATATCAGAGGATTTAAGCCGGAAGCATATGGCACAGAAAAGTTCATGGATTACGGATTTATGACCAGTATGATGAAGAGCGATTATATGCCGCCACAAGACCTATGGTTTTCCGGTACGAATTTGAATTATTATTATGTTGGGCAGTATCTTGCAACCTTCCTTACCAAATTATCCTTTGTCAAGGTTTCTTATGGTTACAATTTAATGCTGATGATGTGTGCGGCGTTTGCATTTGTACTTCCGTATTCCCTGATCCTGAATGTTACCCTGCAATTTTGTGATGTCAGGGCAAAGATGAGAAAAGCTCTGTCAGTCGTTAGCGGTATTACAGCCGGAGTAGGTGTATGTATTGCAGGAAATATGCATTATCCTATCTTTAAATGGTGGATTCCGGATATTCAGAAGCTGCTGGGACAGGAACCTGAGAAGTACTGGTTTCCTGATGCCACGAGATTTATTGGATATCATCCGGAAACCAATGATAAAACGATCCATGAATTCCCTTCCTATTCTTTTGTCCTTGGTGATTTACACGCTCATGTTATTAATATATTGTTTGTATTAACGTTATTGGGAATTTTGTTTGCATGGTTGAGCAGCCGGCAGGAAGCCAAACAGAAGGAACCGACAGTCTGGCAGGAGATCTTTCACCCGGTTATGCTGATGGCAGGCTTTATGATCGGATTATTCCATACCACGAATTTTTGGGATTTTCCAATTTATTATGTGGTTTCCGGCGCAGTTATTCTATTTTCCAATATGATTGTATATAATTTTAAGGGAAAAGCATATTGGCTGACAGCCTGTCAGGGAGTCTTTATTATTGCATTTGCACAGCTGGTATGTCTGCCTTTTACCTTGAATTTTGATCAGATATCAACCCGTCTTAATTTGGTTGAGGCGCATTCGCCCATGTATCAGCTGGTGATATTGTGGGGACTTCCCATTTCCATGGTGATTGGCTTTTTCCTGTTTCTGATTGCCGATTTCTTGAGGCGTGAGAAGAAGATGAAGAAGACGGCTGAAAAAAGGAAGCCTGCTGTATTTCGTCTTATGGAAACCTGCAATACGTCGGATTTGTTCCTTTTAATTTTAGGTTTCTGTGCGATAGGTCTTATTCTTTTGCCTGAGATCATCTATGTACAGGATATTTATTCGGGGGATTACAAAAGAGCAAATACCATGTTTAAATTGACTTATCAGGCATATATTATGTTTGGATTATGCTTTGGATATCTATTTGTTCGTCTGATTTGTTTCGGGACAACAAAGCTGCAGAAGGTATCTGCCGGAATAGGAGCCGTATTGTTTCTATTTACGGTATGCTATTTTTCAAATGCTGTTCAGGCCTGGTATGGTAATATATTTGATCATAAAGGTTACAAAGGAATCGATGCAACTGCATTTATGAAATCACAAATGCCGGATGATGAAAAGGCAATCGCTTGGCTGAATGATAATGTCACCGGCAGACCGGTTGTACTGGAAGCAAACGGAGACAGCTACACAGATTACGAAAGAGTTTCGGTCATGACCGGATTACCTACCGTACTTGGCTGGCGTACGCACGAATGGCTGTGGAAATCAGATCCAAAACTTCTGGATGCAAGAGCAAAGGATATTGAAGCAATTTATACCTCAGTCAATGAATCAGAAGTACGTGATCTGATTCAAAAATATGACATTTCCTATCTCTATGTGGGAAAGCAGGAAAGAATTAAATATACGAATCTCAATGAAACAATGCTAAAGGGACTTGGAAGTGTGGTATATCAAAGTCCGACTGATGCAGCGTATAATACCTATATCATAAAAGTTAATTACCTGACAAAAGACTAGGCAAGTAATCGGTCTGGCTCATTGGAGAGCGATTCACTGGTTATTGAACAGATAATAAATTTATGAGGTGGCAGGCGAATGATTTATATCCAAAGAGTTATTAATTTACGCAAGGCAGCAGTGATTGCCGGAGTAGTGCTTATTCTTATACTGATTCCTACTCAAACAGCATCTGCAGATACTTCTAAGGAGGGCGCTTATTTAATTAAGGTTAACAGGGTATTTAATACAATTACCGTCTATGAAAAGGATGATAAAGGGGAGTATACCGTACCAATCAAAGCTATGCTCTGTTCGGTGGGAGGAAAAGGAACGGAGACAACCAAAGGAACGTTTCGCACGCTGGAAAAGTATCGCTGGAAACTATTAATGGGTGATGTATGGGGACAGTATTCCACCCGGATTGTTAAGGGAATATTATTTCATTCCGTTTATTATTACGGCACAATGAATCCGGCCAGTCTGGCGACGAAAGAATTTAATAAATTAGGAACAGCCGCTTCCCATGGATGCATCAGGTTGAATGTGGAAGATGCCAAATGGATCTATGACCATTGTTCCATTGGTACAACTGTAACCATCTATGATGATAAGAAAAGTCCCGGACCGCTGGGAAAGCCCAAGGCAATCAGGATTCCCTCAGATGTGAGATGGGATCCGACAGATCCTAACAGTAAGAATCCATTTAATGAAAAGATGCCAAGTTTTACCGGAATTAAGAATATTGTTATTCCCTGGGGAGATAAAGTGGATTTATTAAATGGGATTAAGGCGAAATCCTCCATTAATACGGACATTACCTCCAAAATTAATGTGAATGGTACCATAGACAGCTATCAGGCGGGTGAGTATTTGGTTACATATTCTGTAACAGACCCATTGGGAAAAACCGCATCGAAACAGGTTAAAGTAACGGTGAAAGAAAGCAAAAAGAAGCCTGAGTTTGTAGGGATCGAGGACATCGTAGCCGGGGAAGGCGCAATTATCGATCATAACTTTGCATTATCCCGAGTAGAAGCCTATTGTGCCGGCGTAAAGCTTGATAAAAAGAAGATTACGGTCACAATCGAAAACGATAGTGAGGAAGAATATATTTTGACCTATAAGGTAAGCGTAGGGAAGAAAGTTTCAACGACAGCAACAGCATATGTTTATATTGACAAAGAAGCTCCTGTATTTACCGGAATTACAGATCATCAGTTGCAACCGGAGGAGATTCCGGATGAAGATATGGTGTTAACTGATGTCGACGTTTCGGATAATTATACACAATTGGAAAAAAGCGACATACAAGTTACCATTGAACAGGATGAAGACGGTAATTATCTTGTAACTTATGAGGCCATAGATGAGGCAGGTAATGATGTACTGTGTACAGCCCAGTATTATTACTGAACGTGTCAACCTGATCCGGTATCGGGAATCATGAAATAAGGGGATAGATACATATGATAATTGTTAAAGAACGGCGTCTGGAGCAGGAAATCTCCACGCTTTTCAACTGGTTTATTATTTATAGCTACATTGGTTGGTTATACGAAACAATATATTGCTCTCTGGGAGCAGGTAAATTTGTGAGCCGTGGTTTCTTGTATGGACCGATTTGTCCGATCTATGGTGTCAGTATCCTGATGATGGTGGTGCTGTTGTCAGACAGATGTAAGAATACCTTTCACTTATTTATTTCCTGTGCAGGAATATCATCCGTACTGGAATATGTTGTAAGCAGTGGCATGGAAAGAATTTATGGAAGACGCTGGTGGGATTATTCTGATAAGCTGCTGAATCTGAATGGTCGAATCTGCATTGGCGCTGCTGTATTATTCGGAGTTTGCGGAGTTGTGATTGTCCGATATCTGCATCCGGCCGTTGTTCGTTATCTCAACCGAAACTTTACAGAGAGATTATGCGGGAAAGTAAACAAGATTATTTTTATTGTTTTTCTTGTTGATACTCTTGTTTCGATGCGAATGAGTATGAGATGATTGCGTTAAATACATAAAATTAAGCAGAAGAGAGACAATAAGAGAAACGTTTGATTTACCATCATTCGACAGACAGCGAGGTCTTTTAGCTGTCTGTCGTATTTTGTTTATTGATTATTTATGCAAATTTTAGTAAAAACAATCAGTTGGTGGTTTTCATATGATGATTTATATGCTATAATTGATATATTACCTATAAGAAAAGGAGTGTGTAAAATGAGTAAGTATACTGAAATTACTCCGGAACTGATGGAATTGGCTGATTTGTGCAAGAAAAACACAGTTATTAATCCTGAATTATATGCGAAATATGATGTAAAAAGAGGGTTAAGAGATATCAGCGGCAAGGGTGTGTTAACAGGTTTAACAGATATCTGTGAAATATTATCCTATACAATCATTGATAATGATTATGTCCCCTGTGAAGGGAAATTGTTTTACCGAGGTTTGGATGTGGAGGAGATCATTGCCGGATTTATGGCGGATGACCGTTTTGGATTTGAAGAGGTGACCTATTTATTACTGTTTGGTGAACTTCCAACCAAGGAAAAGCTGACTACATTTACTGCTTTATTGGAACAATACAGAGAATTGCCCCAAAGTTTTGTAAGAGATATTATTATGAAGGCTCCGAGTAAGGATATGATGAATACCTTGGCAAGAAGTGTACTCACCTTATATTCTTATGATGACAAAGCAGATGAGGTTTCTTTAGACAATGTTCTTCGTCAAAGTCTCCAACTAATCTCGGTATTCCCATTACTGTCAGTATACGGTTATCAGGCATATGGCCACTACTATTTCGGACAAAGTCTGGTGATTCATCCTCCAAAGGAAGGCTTATCAACTGCTGAAAATATTTTGTACATGTTAAGACCGAATAAGAAATATACAAAACTGGAGGCGAAGATATTAGATATTGCCCTTGTTTTGCATGCGGAACATGGCGGCGGTAATAATTCAACTTTCACTACCCATGTGGTAACTTCATCGGGAACAGATACTTATTCTACAGTCGCAGCTTCGCTGGGTTCCTTAAAAGGACCTAAGCATGGTGGAGCGAACATAAAAGTAATGCAAATGTTCAACGATATGAAGGATAAAATCAAAGATTGGGAAGATGAAGAAGAAATCAGCGGATATCTGTCGGATCTGTTGAACAAGAAAGCATTTGACAAGCTTGGTTTGATTTATGGTATGGGTCATGCAGTTTATTCCATTTCGGATCCCCGTGCCAATGTGTTAAAAAAACATGTAAAAAGTCTCTCCGCAGAAAAGGGCTTGATGAAAGAGTTTGCTCTTTATGAAGCAGTTGAGCGTTTGGCTCCGGAGATTATCGCAAGAGAGAGAAAGATGTACAAAGGCGTAAGCGCCAATGTTGATTTTTACAGTGGGTTTGTTTATCATATGCTTGATCTTCCGATGGAGCTTTATACCCCGATTTTTGCCATCGCAAGAATTGCCGGCTGGTGTGCTCACCGGTTGGAGGAATTAAACAATGCAGGTAAAATAATTCGACCCGCTTATAAGAGCGTCTCAAAGATTAAAGAATACGTCAATTTAGATAACAGATAATTTTTTAAAACAGTCCATATCATCTCATTATTTTTAAAAATTACCAGGGTATTTTCAATTCTTCTAGGCATACTATTATCGTAACATCTTAATGAAAATCCAATAAAGATTTATTATTAAGAAAGTAAACAAGAACACAAACTATTTTGAAAGACGTAAAATGAAAGTTCGATCAAGATATGAAATGGAGGAGTTTATATGTCAAGCAGAAACAGAGCAGAAATACCCGAAGCAAAAGAAGCATTAAACAGATTTAAGTACGAAGTTGCGAATGAAATTGGAGTTCCTTTAAAGCAAGGTTATAATGGTGACTTAACATCCTATCAGAATGGTTCTGTAGGCGGTTATATGGTTAAGAAAATGATCCAGGACCAGGAAAAAAGAATGGCAGGCAAATAATAAAAAGAAATTTAGTACCAATTTATTAAGATTAAAAGTATATTGATGCATAGTAGGTGAAATTAAGGTTTCACCTACTATCTTTGAGTTTTTATAAAAGTATCGTACATAAGGAATTTAAAATTTATAAGTGATATAAATTTACTATATGTGTTGACAAATGCATATTATATTATAAAATATGAATTATAGTTATTGTATTAATGGTGCCAGAAAACAGCACCTTATTTGGAGTGTGAGTGGAGAAAAGTATGAGAGTGATAGCGGGTAAAGCGAGAAGATTACAGCTAAGAACACCAGAAGGCTTTGAGACCAGACCTACAACGGATAAAACGAAAGAAACTTTGTTTAATATATTAAATCCTTATTTGGCAGATGCAGATTTTCTGGATGTATTCTCCGGAAGCGGGGCTATTGGGATTGAGGCATTATCACGAGGTGCAAAATATGCGGCCTTTGTTGAGAATAATAAAGTTGCATTGGAATGTATTAAGGCGAATCTCCATTTTACAAAACTTCAGGAACAAGGAGAACTACTTGCTTTAAATGCAGTGGATGCAATTAAAGCTTTGGAAATTAAGGGCAAAGTTTTTGATGTCGTATTTATGGATCCGCCATACAACCATTTGATGGAAAAGGAAGTGCTTCTGGCATTACAGAATTCCAATATTATTTATTGCGATACAATTATCGTAGTGGAAGCATCCTTAAAAACTGAATTTGATTATCTGGACGATACCAAATTCCGTGTATTTAAAAAGAAGGAATATAAAACGAACCAACATGTTTTTATAGAAATGAAATAAAAAATAGGGTGACCTTAGTAAGGAGAGCACATGAGAATTGCGATTTATCCCGGAAGTTTTGACCCGATTACACTTGGACATTTGGATATAATAATTCGTGCATCCGGTTTAGTTGATAAATTGATTATCGGTGTATTACATAACAGTGCGAAGAAACAGTTATTTACGGCAGAAGAAAGAGTAGAGTTTATTCAGCGGGTAATAAAGGAAAAAACGGACTTGCCACAGATTGAAGTGGAAGCATTTGAAGGATTATTGGTTGATTTTGCTAATAAAAAGAATGCGTCAATTATTGTCCGGGGACTACGGGCTGTCACAGATTTTGAATATGAACTGCAGATCGCACAAACCAATCATAGATTGGATAAGAATCTTGATACTGTATTTTTTACTACCAGTGTGGAATATTCCTATGTGAGTTCAAGTGTTGTGAGAGAAATTGCCAGCTATGGCGGAGATATCAGAAAGTTTATCCCTGATACCATTGTACAGTCTGTTTACGATAAATATAATAGAGCAAGGAGTATTTGACATGGGAGCAAGCAGAATTGAACAATTAATTGAAGATATATATGAATTTGTCGAAAGCTGTAGAATGCAGCCGCTATCAAGTACAAAAGTTATCGTACCTAAGGATGAATTGTATGATTTATTGGATGAATTAAGACTCAGAACACCGGATGAGATTAAACGATATCAAAAAATAATTGCCAACAGGGATGCGATTCTTGCAGATGCGGAAGAGAAATCAGAAAAAGTTCTGGCACAGACAAGAGAGAAGGCAAAGGACTTACTAAATGAACATGAAATTATGCAGCAGGCGTATTATCAGGCAAATGAGATGATTATGCAAGCTTCTGAAGAGGCGGAACGTATTCGAAGAGAGGCTTCTGAAGAGGCGGAGCAAATCAGGACAGGCACTCTGGTATATTCCAATGAGGTTTTAACCGAAGTAGAAAGAGTGCTTGCGGGTGCATATGAAAGTGTTCTATCAAGATATGACGCCATTATAGGAGCCTTAAAGACGAACCTTGAAATTATCCAAACCAACAAAAAGGAATTGAGTGATCAACTTTATCCCCAGGAGCATTATACCTCTCAGGAACTAAGTGAGGAGTCTCTTGACGGGAATGACTTTGATTTTGATGAAAATACATTTTATGAAGAATAAAAAAGATAGATTGATACCAGTGCAAATGTGATTAGTGCATTTAATAGTTTCACCCATAGATATTTTTTCATAGATAGTCTTGTGTCAGCAAGTACACTTTTGGTTTGAGCCATTCCTGACAAACCGCCAAAGGAGGTAATTACTGTAACCAGGACTATTTTTGTGTGTATATTTATGGTTGAACTGCAGATCTGGTTAATCCCGATGGTGATTTCCAGCATACCCATCAGAATGGATTTCATGAAGCCCATACCTGATATTGCTTCACTCACAATCTGAGCCAGAATGGAGAAAAGTATGATATACCCGCCGATTTTGGTGACTACTTCAAATCCGTTCATAATTGCGCTGTCCAATAAATCAAAAGAGAAGCGAACAGGTAGCTGCTGTGGCAGGTGAGCTTTTGGTTCCTTTTTCAAAGCCAATTCATCGGGATGCTTTGAGAAGGTTTTATCAAACCATCGATATATCAATGCGCTAAGAATGGCAGAAGCGTATAGAATAGCGAATAAGTAATATTTTATTTGGGGAACCTGTAATTGAGTAATGGCAATATATCCAATGATAAACATTGGACTGGCATTGTTACACATAGTAAGCAGAAATTGGCCTTCTCTCTGCGTGATTTTATGCTGGGACACAAGGTCGGCGCTGGATTTCGCACCCATAGGAATCCCTGATAAAAACCCAATGAGAATGGGATAACAACCATCCTTACTTACATGAAATATTCTTTTAAAAAACGGATAAAAGAAGATGCTTAACTGTCTGGTAATATTGAAACGGATGATTAAATTGGAGACAATAATAAAGGGTAATAAATTAGGCAAAACATTATGAAACCATAGCATTAATCCGGTACTGGCACCCTGATAAGATGCATGGGGGAATAAAATCATTAAAATCAAGAGAAGCAGAATGGATCCCTTTATCATACGATTGGCAGTAAGAAATTTTATGTGCGGCATCATGGTAGGATGGAATATTCTTGGCGGGGAAGAAATGCATTTCATAAGTTTACTCCTGACTGTGGTTCGATGCATGGTTAATATAATTTATTGTCCGATCAAAGGGTTTATTCTAAAAGATTCACTTTCATTAGAATATACATCTATGGTAAATAATGATAAAATATGATATATATCTTTATAAAAGATAACGGATGAGAGGAGACATAACATGTCTGAAAAAATGAATTTACCGAAAAGAGAACAGATTGACGGGAAGGATAAATGGGCGATTGAGGATTTATATAGTTCAGATCAGCTTTGGCAGCAGGAGTTTGATCAGGTGAAGGAGATGCTTCCCCAGGCAGCAGAATACCAGGGAAGATTATCTAAGTCAGCGGATTTGTTATTGAGTTTTTTACAATTGTCGGATGAGATTGGTAAGCGACTGGAAAAGGTTTATGTATATGCCAATCAGAAATATCATGAGGACACTTCCAATGCAACTTATCAGGATTTGTCCAACAAGGCTAATATGCTTTCCGTACAGGCGGGGAGTGCACTATCCTTTGCCACACCGGAGATATTAAATATACCGGAAGAGACGATTACCTTATTTCATGCAGAGAATGAAGAGTTAAGATTATATGATTTCTATATCAAAGATATTCTGCGCATGAAACCCCATATTCTGTCGGCGGAAATGGAAGGACTTCTTGCAGATGCGGGCGAAATATCGGATGCGGCAAGTAATATTTTCTCAATGTTTAATAATGCGGATATTAAATTCCCGGAAATCAAAGATGAAGATGGGGATCCGGTGATGATAACCCACGGAAGATATGGACAACTTTTAGAGAGCAGTGACCGGAGGGTGAGAAAAGAGGCCTTCGAAGGGGTATACGCTTCCTACGGTAACTTTAAAAATACGCTGGCAGCAGCTTTTAGTGCCAACGTAAAACAGGAGGTATTCTTTGCGAAGGCAAGGAAATATGCCTCTACTTTAGAACGGGCCCTGGATGGTTCCAATGTTCCGGTGGAAGTGTATACCAATCTGATCGAGGCGGTTCATTCCAATATGCATCTGATGCATCGCTATGTAGCTTTAAGAAAAGAACTTCTGGGATTAGAAGAACTTCATATGTATGATTTGTATGCACCACTGGTATCTGATGTGAAAATGAAGCTCTCATTTGAAGAGGCGAAAAACACTGTTGCCAAGGGATTATCCCCTTTGGGAGAGGACTACCGGCGTGTCCTGTATGAGGGCTTTAACGGGCGGTGGATCGATATCTATGAAAATGAAAATAAAAGGAGCGGCGCCTATTCCTGGGGAGCATTTGGTACCCATCCTTTTGTTTTACTTAATTATAATCAGACACTGGATCATGTCTTTACCCTTGCCCATGAAATGGGGCATGCGATCCACAGTTATTATTCGGATAAAACCCAGCCCTATATCTATGCCGGTTATAAAATCTTTGTGGCAGAAGTTGCCTCAATCTGTAATGAAGCATTGCTAATCGACTATATGATCAAACAGACAGAGGATAAAAAAGAAAAAGCATATCTGATCAATCATTTCCTGGAGAAGTTTAAGGGGACGCTGTACCGGCAGACCATGTTTGCAGAATTTGAAATGATTACCCATAAGATGGCAGAAGCGGGAGAGAGTCTGACGGCAGAGGTGTTGTGCAGGGTTTATCATGAGCTGAATGTAACCTATTTTGGCGATGGGCTTGTGATTGATCCGCAGATTGATCTGGAATGGTCGAGAATCCCCCATTTTTATAATGCGTTCTATGTATACCAGTATGCGACAGGTTTCTCTGCAGCCATTGCTTTATCCAGAAGGATTTTAAATGAAGGAGAGGCAGCGGTAGAGGATTATATCAGATTTTTAAGCGGTGGAAGTTCTAATTATCCCATAGAATTACTGAAGCAGGCAGGGGTGGATATGAGTACCACAATGCCGGTTAATCAAGCTTTAAAGCTATTTGAAGAGCTATTGGATCAAATGGAAGAATTAATAAAATAAGGAAAAAAGCCAATTTTTCAATTGGCTTAAGGGGAGGGGAAATTATGAAAAAATCTATGTTATTTTACTTGTTAACTTGATTAAGTGATGTAATTTGTTTCTTTGATTTATCTTATAATGTTATTATAAAAGGTAAATGTGTTTAAGTTTTTAACAAATCGTGAAGGTTATGTGAATATCTGATAAAGATTTTCAAAATTCTATTCATAATTAGGAAAAGCAGATGATGTCGAAAGAACAGAAATACAGAGTCGAATCAATGGGACGAGTATCATAATTTGAAAAATAAATGGAAATGAGAAAATCTATATTAGAACGACGATGAGAACGCAGCGCTATTCATGAAACGATACAAATGCCCCGCCTGTATTCATTTGGCAGGGAAGTACCGAATTTCTCATAAACAATCTGCTGATATAGGTGTGAAGCAAATAAATCCTGAGAAAGCATCAGAAAACCGGAAGGATCCAGCTGTTCTTTTGCCTTTGCTGCTTTTGTGATCAATGGGATATTACCGGCTTCCCCTATATTCCTTAAGAGAAAGGAGGCGTTCTTCTTTAACCCCAGAACTCTTGCATAGGCAGTATAGCCGGACTCATTAAAACCCTGGAGATCAGTCTTTCTGATATTTAAGAGCATATGAAACAGAGCACGATTGACCCGTGTTAAGGTGATATTTTTTGTTTTGATTGCCAGTGCCAGTTGTTGCAGTGAAAGATGAAGATCACAATGATTGATCCGGTCCGCCAGATCCGCTGAAAGATCAACATAATCCGTTAACCGGGATGCCTCTGATAAAATCTTATATTTGATCATACCGGAGAAATCCTCCTCTGTAATGGGGAAGATCTTATGATAAGCATCGCTCAAAGAAGAAACCACCTGGGAGGGAAGGGTGTCGCGCAAAGCAGACAGGAGGTCATCTTCTGAAGTTCCAAGGATGGTATGACGAATTGCGGTAGCTGAGCTGATGTTTTCCGATAAAACCGGATCATGATAATGGGATTCCTGTCTTAGTATGGTATAAGGGCGAATCGTTGAGGATAGGGTTTGCAAGGCCTTTAGGTATTCGATGCCCAGAATATTATTTGGCTCTCCTAAAACGCCGGATATGGCTCCCGGATTACCGGAATAGTTTCCTTTCAAAAGCAGATCAGCCTGGAGTGCCCTTCGTCTGGCTGCAGGGTAGGTAAGACCTTCTCTCAGGAAAGAACGCAAAAAGATATCAAAATTCTTCCCGGGAGCATGTAAATATTGTGCGGTTTCTTTTAATAAAGGAAGATCTCCGCATTCGCTGCCAAAACAAATTGCATCAACAATCCCTAGTTTATGGAGCAGGGAAACGGCTCCCAGTGCAAAGAATTCAGCGCTGGCGCTGGCGTAGCAGACCGGCAGTTCAAAGACAAGATCTACTCCGTTATGAAGTGCCATGAGTGTTCGCGAATACTTATCAATGATCGCAGGGGCTCCCCTTTGAACAAAATTACCGCTCATAACTGCAATTACATAATCGGCACCGGTAATTCTTCTGGTTTCTTCAATATG
Organism: Bacillota bacterium; assembly: GCA_023439505.1. GTDB lineage: Bacteria > Bacillota > Clostridia > Lachnospirales > Lachnospiraceae > Mobilitalea. The sequence goes on along the minus strand of JAEXNR010000057.1, from coordinate 125,951 downwards.
AAATTTGTGTCCGTTATGGAATGGGTTATATTCCGTTATAATGCCTGCTACTTTCATGTGAACTGTTTCGCTCCTTTTTTAATACAAGAATTCTAGCATTGAATGGCGGACAAGTCAAACATTCTGTTGATGCGTTTACACAGATTTACCATTTTTACCACATTTCTGATTTATTATTCATAAGTACTAATATTATAATGATATGTTCCCTATATTTTGCTACAAGTAGCTAAAATATTACTTGTATCAATTTATAAGATGTTTTATAATAAAATTTATGGGTTTTACCAAACATATTATACGATGATAGGAAAAATTGACTTTAAGGAAGGAGAAACATCATGGGATTTATTGATGTGATTAAGGAACGGGCAAAACAGAATAAGAAAACAATCGTTTTGCCGGAGACAGGGGACAGAAGAACCCTGGAGGCTGCAAGCACCATATTGGCGGAGGGTATTGCAAATATTATATTAGTGGGAAACAAGGAAGCAATTGAGGAGGGAGCACAGGGACTGGATATTTCAGGTGCAGTCATTGTTGATCCGAACAATACAGATAAGCTTCCGTCTTATATAGATACACTTGTTGAACTGAGAAAGAGCAAGGGAATGACTCCGGAGAAGGCAAAGGAATCCCTGACCAAGGATTATCTTACCTTTGGTGTTATGATGGTAAAGGTGGGGGATGCCGATGGTATGGTATCGGGGGCAGTTAATTCAACGGCCAATGTTCTTCGTCCTTCGCTTCAAATCTTAAAGACGGCACCGGGAACGAAACTGGTATCATCTTTCTTTGTAATGGTAGTACCTGATTGCGAATACGGAGCAGACGGTACCTTCATTTTCTCTGATGCAGGTCTGGTTCAGAATCCGAATTCAGAAGAGCTTGCCGCTATTGCAGGAAGCAGTGCAAAGAGTTTTGAGACACTGGTTGGTAAAGAGCCAATCGTAGCGATGCTTTCCCATTCCACTAAGGGCAGTGCAGCACATGCTGATGTTGATAAAGTTGTAGAAGCAACAAAGATTGCAAAGGAATTGTATCCTGATATTAAATTAGATGGTGAATTCCAGCTGGATGCAGCGATTGTTCCTTCCGTTGGTGCAAGTAAGGCACCGGGCAGTGATATCGCCGGTAAAGCCAATGTTTTGATATTCCCTGATCTGGATGCCGGTAATATCAGTTACAAAATTGTACAGAGACTTGCTAAGGCAGAAGCTTATGGTCCTATCACACAGGGTATTGCAAAGCCGGTTAACGATTTGTCAAGAGGCTGCAGCGCGGATGATATTGTAGGTGTCATTGCAATAACAGCGGTACAGGCATCTGCAAAGTAGATTATCATAAGAGAGGATAAACAAATGAAAGTATTGGTTATTAACTGTGGCAGTTCATCATTAAAATATCAATTGATTGATTCTGATTCAGAAGAGGTATTGGCTGTTGGATTATGCGAACGTATCGGACAGGATGTAAGCTATTTAAAACATACACCAAAGGGTGGGGACAAGATAGAGATTCAGGCAACAGATATGAAAAATCACGAGGTTGCTGTTTCGATGGTATTGGATGCATTGACAGATGAGAAGCATGGTGTGATTAAGAGCCTTGATGAGATTGGTGCAGTAGGACACCGAGTGGTTCACGGTGGAGAGCAGTTTGCAACTTCCACAATTATCACAGAGGAAGTGATCAATGCGATTGAGGACTGCAATGATCTGGCACCTCTTCACAATCCCGCCAATCTGATTGGAATTCGTGCCTGCAAGGCATTAATGCCCAATGTTCCTATGGTGGCAGTATTTGATACGGCATTTCATCAGACGATGCCTGCGAAAGCATTTCTTTACGGAATTCCATATGAATATTATGAGAAATATAAAATCAGAAAATACGGTTTCCACGGAACCAGCCACAGTTATGTATCTAAAAGGGCAGCAGAGTTTTGTGGTTTAGATATAGATCATTCTAAGATTATTGTTTGTCACCTGGGAAATGGCGCAAGTCTGACTGCAGTATTAGACGGTAAATCTGTTGATACAACCATGGGCTTTACACCCCTTGCAGGTCTTGTCATGGGAACCAGAAGCGGTGATATCGATCCATCTATCATCGAATACATCGCCAAAAAAGAAAATAAAACCATTGAGCAGATCACCAATATTTTAAATAAAGAATCCGGTGTTCAGGGCTTATCAGAAGTATCCAGTGACTTTAGAGACATCACAGCTGCTATGATCAGCGGCAATGAAAAGGCACAAACTGCCTTAGAGGTATTTGTTTATAGAGTGGTAAGATTTATCGGAGCTTTTGCAGCGGTTATGAACGGCGTGGATGCGGTTGCCTTTACTGCCGGTATTGGTGAGAATGATGCAAGAATAAGAGAGGAAGTTTGTAAATATCTTGGATTCATGGGTGTTACCTTGGATCCGGAGAAGAACAGCGAACGTGGAAAAGAAACAATGATTACTACGCCTGATTCCAGACTGAAGGTTTGTGTTATCCCAACCAATGAGGAGCTTGCAATCGCAAGAGAAACAGTAGCCTTACTGTAATCAGAATATTTATTTTTTCATTGACAAATAATAACACAGTAGGTATAATACAAGAAGTGCGTAAAGAACTATGAGCGTTCTTCTTAGTTGACATACAAGAAATATCGGAGAGTAGAAACAATATGCTTATTTCTTTATCAGCAATCATGATCACCAAGGATAAGGTTGAACAGTTCACAGTACCTATTGAGATGGATCGGTTTATCTATCAGGGAGATTCTTATGAATTTGCAAATAAAGAGCCGATCAGCCTGACAATAACAAATCTTGGCAACAAGACGGTAATGATGGAATGCAGCACAAATGTTTCGCTGAAATTATACTGCAGCAGATGTTTAAAGGATATGATATATCCGATGAATATCGCTGTCTCCAAAGAGATTGATTTCAATCTTACGGAAGAAGAGCGTGCAGAGGGTCTGGATGAAACAAATTATATTACAGGATACAATCTGGATACAGACATATTGATTTATGATGAAATATTACTTGGTTTTCCGTTGAAATTATTGTGCAGGCAAGACTGCAAAGGAATTTGCAAGACCTGCGGGGTTAATTTGAATGTGAATACCTGTGACTGTGACAACACAGAATATGATCCAAGAATGTCAAAAATCCGAGATATCTTTAACAATTTTAAGGAGGTGTGACAAATGTCTATCTGCCCAAAGAACAAAACATCAAAAGCAAGAAGAGATAAGCGTAGAGCTAGCTGGAAAATGACTGCTCCTAATTTAGTGAAGTGCAGCAAGTGCGGAGAACTCATGGTTCCTCATAGAGTATGTAAGGCTTGTGGTTCTTACAATAAGAAGGAAATACTTAAAACCGTAGAAGAATAAGAAAATGAAGGCTTTCCGAAGAAATTCGGGAAGCCTTTTTTTCGTGTGACAAGTGAAGCGGTTTGCCGGTTCATCTTGTTTTTGGTAACCCGGACATAAGCTATCCTCTGACGGAAGAAGAAGCCCCGAGATAAGTCAATTATGGCACAAGTCTTATCTGCTGCGTATACTGGAGAGGATGTGTGCTACATAACGTTCCAGATGATCCTCCTTCAAAAGATAATCCATATGAATCTCTACATAGGAGAGCTTATCCTGGTGATGTTCCTTCAGATAAGGAGTTATGACCGGGTCAAACTGAGGAGCAAAAGTCCCGGTCTTTCTTGTATAACAGTTGGAGGGGGTAGCTTTTTTACGGTGTTCCTTATCCACGTAAGAAGCAAGGCTCTTGTGTATTGCGCTATCCTCTGCGGGAAGATAATAGTAATCCCTATAATTGTCATAGAAGTATTTTAACTCACCCTCATAGATCGAAATGGTAAGGGAAGCCTGATTTTGATCTGCAACCAGTGATAGGAGTTCATGGTGATATTCTATTTTAAAGGGAAGTGATGCCGCAGTCTGAAAAGAGATGTGCAGAGTTTGGCCCAGCACCTGTGTCTTTAGAATATGCACCGGCTTTTCAAACAAATCATCCAGGTAAAGCAGTAAGCTGATCTGCACCAGACCTTTTAAATCGTCTTCGTTGTGAAGAAAAAGTTGATGCAGCAATCCCTCCGATTCGGTCTGCTCTTGCACAAGCAGTTCCGGATTTCTTGCTTTCAGTAAGGTCTCATAACGCTTTTTTCCAAGATAACTCTGGTATACGCCGATGAGATCGCCACCGTCAAAGATGTCCTCCCGTTTGATTCTAAGAAATTCCTCGATTGCCTTTTGTCGATAGCTCTTTAACTGTAATATCTTCTTATAAGATGATATTTTTTTATACAAATCTATGCTCTTAATTCCATCAAAGGAATAATCAAGATGAAGCTGGCTGCATTTTTTAAGCAGGAAGGGAAGATCAAAGCCATTGCCGTTATAATGAAATAATACATCATAGTCCGCTAAAAAATTAAAAAAAGAGCAAAGGAGCAGGGACTCTTCTTTCATATGTTCAGAAAACCATTGTATGAGATGATAAGACTGATTCTGATAATATATGACACCAATGAGATAAAGAAAGGAAGTATCGGCAGAAAGTCCGGTAGTTTCGATATCAAAAAACGCTATTTTGTTCAGATCATAGATCTCTTCCAGGGGATAGACCGATGGCAGAACAATGGGAAATTGTCTTGTAATCATAAGCATACTCCTTTCCTGTTGTTACTGCTTATTCTATCACAAAATGTTGAAATGACATAGGGTAAGATTAGGATTCAATTAAATGGGTTTATCTTTTTGTGTTGTTATGATATGATAATCGTTAAGGAATAGACAAGATTAGGAGTTTTTGTTATGTGGAACATTCGATTGTTTGGACAAGATCTTTATTATATTTTTTATGTATTTTTCATCTACAGCTTTTTTGGCTGGATCTATGAGAGCACTCTGGTTTCTGTCAGGACTAAGACCCTGGTAAACAGAGGCTTTTTGAATGGCCCTTTAATTCCGATTTATGGAAGTGGCGCGTTGACCATCTATCTTGCATTAGATCCTGTCAGGGAGCATCTGTTATTTGTGTTCTTAGCGGGGATTGTTCTGGCAACGGTTCTGGAATATGTGACTTCATACGTAATGGAGCTGTTATTTCATGCCAGATGGTGGGATTATAGTCATATCCGGTTTAATTTTCAGGGAAGGGTATGTCTTGGGGTATCTCTGTTCTGGGGGATATTGGCAATTTTACTGCTATATGTGTTTCAACCCGGAATCGACCGGATTATTTTTCGAATTCCAAGAAGAACGGGAGAAATTATGGGATACCTCATTGTTCCGGCTATGTTTGCTGATCTTACCGTTACAGTTATCTATACCATCAAGTTTACAAAGGTATTAGAGAAATTAAATAAGCTCAGGCAGGATATGCTGGAATACATTGCTTCGACTAAACTATATGAAACAGGTGAAGAATTAAGAGATAGATTGCCAACGCTTAAAATGGCAGGTATGTTTTCCGAAATTAAAAGCGCGCTGGAAAATAAGATACAAAACTCCAGGGTATATCGAACTTATACCAAATTGGAAATTAAGGAACTGCGCCCTGATGCTGAAACAAAAATGAAGGAATTCCTTCAGCGGTATCAGGAGTTAAGGACACGGAAAATACATATCCGTATTTTACAGGCGTTTCCAACAATGAAAGTGAGGAAATTCGATACGGCTTTAAGTGACTTAAGAGAAAAGGTGACAGGAAGAAAGGGAGTTAGGGAATTGGGCAAAGATATAAAAGAAGAGGTTACAGGAAAAATAAAAAGCTACGTCAGTGGTTTTCTGCGTGCTACAATCGTGGGTTTACTTGTTTTGGCACAATTTGCATTAATTATCTACCTATCCTATGAGTTAAGAGGATATACGGTCTACATTTATTCTTTTATTCAGGTGCTTAGTGTGATTATTATTATTGGTTTAGTGAATGATAACCGGAATGCGTCCTATAAAATCAGCTGGATCTGTATTATCGCAGCTTTTCCGATTACCGGCCATATCATGTTCGTATTATGGGGGAATAGGCGGAGAAGAAAAATAGAACGGATGATTTTACAAAAGCTTGAACATGGTGCGGGATTTTATGAGTTTCACCCCGAGATTGTCAATGAATTTGCACAACAGTTTCCGACAAAAAGCAGAATGACAAAATATCTGGAAACGAATAAATTTCCTTTGTTTAAAAATAATCGACTGGAATATTATCCGATGGGTGAAGATACCTTCAATGCAATCATTGAGGAAATAAAACAGGCAGAAAAATTTGTACTCCTTAACTTTTTTATTGTGGGGGAAGGAACTTTATGGGACCGCCTTCATGAATTACTGTTAAGAAAAATAAAAGAGGGAGTTAAGGTACTCTTTTTATATGATGATTTTGGTGCGATGCTTCGAACCTCCAACCATTTTAAGAGAGATTTGGAAAATGAGGGCTTTGAAGTCAGGGTGTTCAATCCGATTCATAAATATACGGATCAGTTATATATGAATTATCGTTCCCATCAAAAAATCATTGTAGTGGATGGAAACGTGGGATTTACCGGCGGTATGAATCTGGCGGATGAATATGTTAATCTGGTTCCCAGGTTCGGTAAGTGGAAGGATAATGCACTGAAAGTGGAAGGAGATTCCGTATGGGGACTCACGGTTACCTTCTTACAGATGTGGGAAGTCTCTTCCGGCGGCGGAGCACCGGACTATAATCAGTTCAGACCGACGAAAATTTTTGAAGAGAATGATGTTTATTGTCAGGTGATCTCCGACGGACCTGCCAATAACCCAAGAAACCCGGTGGAGAATATCTATAAGCAGCTGATTTATTACGCAAAGAAGATATTGTATATCACTACACCTTACCTTATAATTGAAGATGATATGCGGGATGCTCTCATTACTGCTGCAAACAGCGGCATCGATGTCCGCATCATTACACCGTATATACCGGATAAGAAAAATGTTAAGAGACTTACCAACTATCATTATGGCAGGTTATTGGAAGCAGGGGTTAGAATCTTTGAATACACACCCGGCTTCATCCATGCAAAGACCATAATCAACGAAGATTCCGGGATCATTGGAACCATCAATATGGATTACCGCAGCTTTCATCTGCAATACGAATGCGGTGTATGGATGTGTAACTGTGAAGTAATTGATACCATTCGGGAAGACTTATTAAAAACAATGGAACAATGCCATGAGATGACGTATGAAGAATGGAAGAACAGACCATTGCTGTTAAAGTGTTATCAACTGGTATTGAACCTGTTCTCAACCCTGATGTAACAGAAGGATGTTAAATTACACGATTCTGTTATCAGGCACCCTGCTGCGAAGTGGTTTTTGAAAGGAGTAGTCTATGTATACGAATATTTGTAAACACTGCCATAAGATATTTACCTCTAAATTCAAAGCATATTCCTGTAAGGATTGCAAACAGATTGACAGAGATCATTTTGATGATATTGAAGCTTATCTGAAAGAATATCCTAACAGCAATGCCCTGCAAATCTCAGAGGCACTGGGGATTACAGCCTTTGAGGTATTAAACTATGTCAGGGAAGGACGACTGAATGTAACAAGAGGTCATTTTGAACGGATGCCGGATTAAATATACAGCCTGCCGATCAGCATATTTCCGGTGCAAATCAGCAGTTTAGAAAGAAAATCTGATATGAAATGAGGTGGAACAATGATTGGATATTTAAAAGGAGAACTGGCAGAAGTAAAGGAGAATTATATTATCATAGAAGTTGGAAATATTGGCTATGAGGTGTTTTTGCCCTCCGCCGCCATCATGGAGCTTCCTGCAAGGGGCAGTACAATCAAACTATATACGTACTTACATGTCAGGGAAGATGCTCTGAATCTATTTGGGTTTTTAACAAAAGATGATCTGGAAATGTTCAAGCTGCTGATTAGTGTTAATGGGATTGGTCCCAAGGGAGCATTGGGAATATTATCTGCGATCTCAGCAGATGAGATACGTTTTGCCGTGCTGGCGGAGGATGCCAGGACGATTGCAAGGGCACCGGGGATCGGAAATAAAACGGCGGGTAAATTAATTCTTGAACTAAAGGATAAGTTTAAGCTGGAGACTGCTTTTGAGCAAAAACTGATGAATCAGGCGAAGAGTAATGAGGCGTCTGCACTCATCGGAAAGAAAGAAGAAGCAATTCAGGCGTTGACCGTTCTCGGGTATTCCGGCGCGGAGGCAATTAAGATTGTAAGTCAGATAGAGATTACAGAGGAGTTATCCTCGGAAGAAATATTAAAATTATGTCTTAAAAAGATGTAATGAGGAGAAGCCAATGGCAAAAAGAATGATTTCAACAGAATTAATGGAAGAGGATAAACGGATTGACAATACACTTCGTCCGCAAATGCTGACAGATTATATCGGCCAGACAAAGGTGAAGGATATGATGAAGATCTACATAGAGGCAGCAAAGCAGCGACAGGAATCACTGGATCATGTTCTTTTTTTCGGACCTCCCGGACTTGGCAAGACAACACTAGCCGGTATTATTGCCAATGAAATGGGAGTTAATATTAAGATCACCTCGGGACCTGCCATAGAAAAACCGGGAGAGATGGCAGCTATCTTAAACAATCTCCAGGAAGGAGACGTTTTGTTCGTGGATGAGATTCATCGTCTGAACAGACAGGTCGAGGAGTTGTTATATCCGGCAATGGAGGATTATGCCATAGATATTGTCATAGGAAAGGGGGCTTCTGCCAAGTCCATACGTCTGGATCTGCCCAAGTTCACCCTTGTGGGAGCGACGACCAGAGCAGGAATGCTGACCCCCCCCTTAAGAGATCGTTTTGGGGTGGTTTGCCGTCTTGAATTCTATTCCATGGAGGAATTAAAGAAGATTATTCTGCGGTCTGCGGATGTCTTTCGGGTAGAGATTGAGGATGACGGAGCCCTGGAATTGGCCAGAAGATCCAGAGGAACTCCAAGACTTGCAAATCGATTATTAAAAAGAGTAAGAGATTTTGCACAGGTAAAATATGATGGAAGAATTACCAGGGAAGTGGCCGGTTTTGCTCTTGATCTGCTGGAAGTGGACAAATTAGGACTGGATCATATTGACAGAGAGATTCTATCCACCATGATTGAGAAATTTGGCGGAGGACCGGTTGGAATCGAAGCGGTTGCCACTACCATAGGGGAAGATGTTGGGACGATAGAAGAAGTTTACGAGCCATATCTGGTACAAAATGGTTTGATTTTGCGCACTCCCAGGGGAAGAGTTGCATCGGACCTGGCATATCAGCATATTGGTTTAAAATAGTGTGAAAGGCGTCTTGTAAACCCTTCGGACATCAGGTATAATAAATGAGACAAGCTGGGCAGCTTACTGATTTCCATTGAATAATAGGGGGCAGGGAAATGAATAAGTATCACGATATAGAAGTGATTATCAATAATAAGCGCTACGTACTAAGCGGCTACGAAAGTGAAGAATATCTGCAAAAAATTGCTTCTTATATTAACAGTAAGCATAACGAATTCAAGAACAGAGATGCATATAAGTTTATCGATGCCGATTTACGTCATATATTAATCCAGATCAATATTGCAGATGATTATTATAAAACCAGAGAGAAACTCTCAGAGGCAGAGAAGGATATTGAAGCAAAAAGCAATGAGATCTTTAGCTATAAGCATGAGATGATTAGCCTTCAGACCAGAATAGATTCTGATCAAAAGGAAATGGAAGAGCTGAAGAAGGAGCTGAATGAAGCCCAGAAGAAAATTGTACGGTTGGAAACTGAATTAAATGATGCAAAAAATAATAGATGATAGAATTACCAGGGCTGTCCAATAATAATACTGTAAATAAGATGATTGATCTGAATACGGTATGATGTGGAAGCCTTTTTCTTTTCCCTAAGTTTAGGATCCGGTTGCAGGAGCGGACATGGCTGCCGATGTAAGAGTACGAAATTTTAAGAATATGTATAGTTTGATATATTTACCAGATAATTATAGTATAGAATGATGGGAAGGTTATCATACGTGATGAGAAAACAAATAGAAATCCTTGCACCTGCCGGTTCACTGGAAGCTATGAAGGCTGCCATGAATGCCGGTTGTGATGCAGTCTATATCGGCGGTACAAGCTTTGGTGCACGGGCATATGCAAATAATCCGGGAGAAGAAGAGCTGCTGCGTGCCATTGACGAGGCACATATCAGAGATAAAAGGCTTTATCTTACGGTAAACACTTTATTGAAAGAAAAGGAACTGACGGAGCAATTATATCAATTCTTAAAGAGGTTTTATCTTCAGGGACTGGATGCTGTTATTGTTCAGGATACTGGGGTGATGCACTTTATCCATCGCCATTTTCCCAAACTTCCCATTCATGCCAGTACACAGATGACCCTTACCATGGCGCAGGGGGCGGATGTGTTAAGAGAGGTGGGCGTGACGAGACTGGTAACTGCAAGAGAGCTGTCTCTTAAGGAAGTCAAAGAGATCAGTACCCATACAGATCTTGAAATCGAAACCTTTGTACACGGAGCATTATGCTATTGCTACTCCGGCCAGTGCCTGATGAGCAGTATGATTGGGGGAAGAAGCGGTAATAGGGGACGTTGTGCACAGCCCTGTCGAATGCCATACGAATTATATGACGGGAAGGGGATGCTATCCGATCATCAGGAGAAGTATCTGTTAAGTCCACGCGATATGAATACCTTAGCTCTTATTCCGAAACTGGTGGATGCCGGAATTCATTCCTTTAAAATAGAAGGAAGAATGAAACGTCCGGAATATGCTGCGGCCGTATCTGCGGCGTATCGTAAATATACGGATTATTATCTGGAACATGGCAAGGAATCCTTTGAACGGATCATTTCACAGAAAGAGTTTCAGCAGGATCAGATGGAGTTGATGGACATCTATAACAGAGGTGGGTTTTCGCAAGGTTATGGAAATCACTATCATGGGAAACATATGATGTCTATGACACAGCCAAATCACAGCGGGGTATCTGTCGGAACCATTCTCTCACAAAAAGGTGGCCGGGTGCAGATTGCACTGAAAGAAGAGATTCATGCCCAGGATATTCTCGAAATCAGACAGAAGGACCGGGCAGTTTATGAGTTTACGGTGAAAGACGGCGTGGCAGCAGGAGAAATCTTCTCTGCAAATATTGGTGTCGCTAAAGTCAAAGCCGGGGACCAGGTCTTTCGTACAAGAAACAATCAGCTGTTGGAACGAATTGCTGAGGAATATATAAGGAAGGACAGAAAGTTACCGGTATCGGGGACAGTGACTGCAAGACTGGGACAGAAGCTGACATTTACCTTAACTTATCAGAAGCAATCTGTGACAGCTTATCATGATATCGTACAGGCAGCAGTAAAGCAGCCTGTTTCTGAGGAGAGAATGAGGGATTCCCTTCAGAAAACAGGGGATACTTTATTTTATCTGAAGGATCTGGTGGTGGATGCGGATGAAGCGATTTTCCTGCCTGTGGCCTGGCTGAATGAAATCAGAAGAGAAGCGATGCAAAGACTTACGGATGCAATTCTAAGCGGTTATCACAGGAAAGAGGAGGATATCCCTGAGAGAAGGATACGTTCAATAGAAGATCCGGGGAACCCGCAAGGTTATGGAATCTGTGTCAGCGTTCAAACCAGGGAGCAGTTTGATGCAGCCCTATCCTTCCCTGAGATAACAGCTATCTATGCCGATTATGATCAGTTGTATTCGATCGATTTATTGGAGCTTTCAAAGGCTTCAAAGAAGGAGGGGAAACGGTTTTATCCTGTACTTCCCCACATTTGCAGACTGGATCAGTATGAGAGGCTGAGGATGGAACTGCCAAGGTTTATCGGGCAGGAAGGGATCTGTGGATTTGTAGTAAAGAATTTTGAAGAGATCACATTACTTTTGTCGTTAGAATTAAAAGAACATGGTCAGGAGATCATTTTAAATCATAATATGTATGTATTTAACCGTGAGGCAAAGCAATTCTGGAGGGAAAAGGGGATCCGTCATTATGGTGCCCCAATGGAACAAAACAGCAAAGAATTAAAGGCACTGGGGATTTCAGATTGTGACCTGCTCGTTTACGGGTATCTTCCTTTCATGGTATCCACCCAGTGTGTCTATGAGAACACCGTAAGGTGTTGCGTAAAGCAATCGGAAGCGAAAGCGGGTTATCTTGTCGATCGAATGGGAAAGAGGTTTCCTGTAGGGACAAATTGTGTCAGCTGCTATAACGTTATTTATAACGGACAGTGCTTGTCGTTATTAAAGAAGGACAAGGAAGTAAAGGACCTTCATCCCGGGAATATAAGATTGGATTTTACCATGGAGACAGGGGAAGAAATGAAACAGATAATGACCTCCTTTCTGAATGCCTACTTACAAGGCAAGGATCCGCAATGGGATGGAGAGCATTATACGACGGGACACTTCAGCCGCGGAGTTGAATAGGGGTCGGTCAGGCAGGTGATGAAATGCGTTTAATCTACGAATTCATGAAGTATATCATGATCATTTTCATGGGGTTGTATACGTTTTACAGCTTTCATGTATTTCAGTATAAAAACAAAATAAGGCAGGAAAAAATTTATCGTACGCTTACCGGTATTATATTTATTGAACATTTTATCGGGTATTTGACGCTTTATTTGCACATCGGTAATGATAAGCTGCTGTATCTTTATGGTGGGGAGGTTCTCTTGTTCCTTTTGCTGCTGATTCTTTACCGGATGATTTATCCTAAACTATCACAGCTCTTATTAAGGAATATGATGATGCTGCTTACCATCGGATTTATCGTGCTGGCCAGATTATCCTATGATAAGGCAGTGCGGCAGGTGATTTTTGCTGCGATTACCTGCTTGATAGGGCTGGTGATTCCTTACGTGATAAAAACCTGTCTCTGGTTAAAGCGCTTTGGATGGATTTATGGCACCGCCGCTATTATTTTGCTTGTGATAGTATTGCTGGTTGGTACGACCAGCTATGGCGCCACAAACTGGCTCAATATCGCAGGGGTCAGCTTTCAGCCGTCCGAATTCGTCAAATTGTTATTTGTATTTAGTATCGCGTCATTATTTCATGAAGGAACAGACTTTAAAAGAGTTTGCGCTGTTACGGTGATGGCAGGTGCAAATGTGCTGATTTTGGTATTCCAGAAGGATTTGGGTGGCGCATTGATCTTCTTTGTGACGTATCTGTTTATGCTTTACGCAGCCACACAGAGACCATTATATCTATTTTCCGGGCTGGCTGGCGGAAGTTTGGCGGCTTTTGCCGCTTATCATATGTTTTATCATGTCAGGGTAAGGGTTATGGCCTGGCAGAATCCGTTTCGATACATTGATAAAGAAGGATATCAGATTACCCAATCCCTATTTGCAATAGGAACCGGCGGATGGTTTGGTATGGGGCTAAAACAGGGATTGCCTACCAGTATCCCGGTTGTAGACAGCGACTTCATCTTTTCCGCCATATCAGAGGAGATGGGAGGCTTGTTCGCGATCTGCATTATACTCATCTATATCAGCAGTTTTATTATGTTGATTAATATTTCACTGAAAATGGAAGAACAATATGATCGCCTGTTATCCCTTGGATTTGCTGTTATGATCGGATTTCAGGTATTCTTATCCATCGGGGGCGTAATTAAGTTTATTCCATCAACAGGGGTAACCCTTCCCCTGATTAGCTATGGAGGAAGTTCCATTGTAGCCACTATTTTAATGTTTATGATCCTTCAGGGTATCTATCTGAAAGGGAAGTCGGAGCATCCGTCAAGGACGGCCATACGCCGTGATACAAAGAAAGAATAAATCAGCCGGGACCGGTTTACCTGTTTGCCGGAACAATTTAGAAGATGATGCCTATGACATCGTATGGGAGGTGACAGGAATGGATCCCAAAAAATCCATTTACCAGATCATATATATTTTTATTGGATTATTTGTATTGGTTCTGGGGTACTTTGCTTACTTTATGATCGCCAGAAGTAATGAAATCATGAATAGTCCATATAATAAGAGGCAGGATGTTCTTGCGGAGCAGGTGGTCCGGGGGGAGATCCTGTCAAGCACAGGAGATATCCTGGCGCAGACCGTTGTGGATGAAGATGGAAAGGAAAGAAGAGTATATCCTTATGATGATTTGTTTGTCCATGCAGTCGGGCGGGTTTCGAAAGGAATTACGGGAATCGAATCGACGGAGAATATTCATCTGCTGACCAGTGGTGTTAATTCCTTTGAGAAAATGTACAGTGATATCACAGGGCAAAAAAGCATAGGGAATAATGTGGTAACTACCCTGGATACAAAGCTCCAGCAGGTCGCGTACGATGCCCTGGGGGATCGCCGCGGTGCAGTTGTGGTAATGGAGCCCAACACCGGGAAGATTCTTGCCATGGTATCCAAACCAAATTATAATCCCAATAGCATTGATGTGGACTGGGGAGTACTGACGACGGATGAGAATGGGCAGGCCCCGTTGATCAACCGGGCAACACAGGGGCTTTATCCTCCGGGTTCAACATTTAAATTAGTGACAGCTCTGGCTTTTATGAGACAGAATCCTGACTATAAGAAGTACAAATATAACTGTGACGGACAGATAGAATATAACGATATGGTCATTCATTGCAGTCATAATACAGCCCATGGAAAAGTAGATCTGACATTATCCTTGGCGAAATCCTGCAATTCTTCCTTCGCCAATATCGGTAAAAGTCTGGATTTTGCCCACTTTAGATCGGTCAGTGAGGAACTTCTTTTTAATAAGAGTCTGCCTGTGAATTTTGAGTGCAATCCCAGTGTGTTTACCATCAATGCAAACTCAGCCATCAAGGAAGTCATGCAGACGGCCATTGGTCAGGGAAATACATTGATTACGCCTCTTCATAATGCAATGATCGTATCCACAATCGCAAACGGCGGGGTGATGATGAAACCTTATCTGGTAGATCATATCGAGAATGCCAACGGAGGTATCGTAAAAAGATATGCGTCACAGATCGATTCAAAACCCATGTCCACAGGAGAGGCATCTTATTTGGCGAAGATGATGCGTGATGTCGTAACCGAGGGAACCGGGACAAAATTAAAAGATCTTGTCGTAGAGGCGGCAGGTAAAACCGGTTCGGCAGATACCAAAGAGGGAGAAGCAGCCCATGCCTGGTTTGTAGGTTATGCTCCCTATGATCATCCTCAGATTGCAGTAAGTATTATTGTTGAGAATGTAGGAACAGGAAGTGATTATGCTGTACCGATAGCAAGAAAGATTTTTGCTGCATATTTTAAGTAGTGAGAAAGAAATATTTCGAACTGCTTTTGGCGGATCATTGTTTACTGTGTTGTGAGATTTGTGATATATCAATAAAAATTAGGTTGAAAACTTATGCACATTGATGTATACTTCAAGTTAGACAAGGATGGCACACCAAGAAGCAGGAGGAATTGCGATGGTAGAGGCAACGAGCTGTGGTGGTGTAGTTATATTCAGAGGAAAGATTTTATTACTGTATAAAAATTATAAGAATAAATATGAAGGGTGGGTGCTTCCGAAAGGAACCGTGGAAGAAGGAGAAGAGTATAAGGAAACGGCGATCCGTGAGGTGAAGGAAGAGGCTGGTGCAAGTGCTTCCATTATTAAATATATCGGTAAAAGCCAATATTCTTTCAGCACTCCGCAGAATACAGTATTAAAGGATGTTCATTGGTATTTGATGATGTCTGAAAGCTATTACAGTAAACCACAACGGGAAGAATTTTTTATGGATTCAGGGTATTACAAGTTTCATGAAGCCTATCATATGTTGAAGTTTGCCAATGAAAAGCAGATTTTAGAGCGGGCCTATAATGAATATATTGATTTAAAAAAAAGTAATCTTTGGGGAACCAAGAAATATTTTTAACGGAAAATAAGGACAATACGCTTAGGCGTATTGTCCTTATTCGCGTTGTGATCAGGCATGGTACTAATCAGGCTAGTAACAGTCTAGACACAGGGATTTACCGCCAAGTGGAGTGAACCACAAGTTGGTATCAGGATACCTGGTAGGAGTCGGAGTGGTAATAACAGAGATTTGATGCAGATTTAACACAAATCGCATTGTAAAGGTCTGCGTGCATAATGGATAATTGAAAGGGATGATCTTTGGAGGAAGAGGAGAATACATATGAGTAGATTATCGATAGGTGAACTAAAACCGGGAATGATCATTGCACAGCCAATTTATTCCAATGGTAGAACAAATCTTATGCTGCAGCAGGGTACCAGATTAACGGACGGGCTGATCAAAAATCTTGTGAAGGCCGAGATTCCTACGGTGGAAGTAACAGACCGTTTTACCCTCCTGGTTAACCCGAAAGAAAAAATGGCACTCAATCTGGAACAATATCTGTCGCAGGCAATTATGAAATATGCACCGGATAACATAGAAGGGAATAAATGCGATAGAATGGTGGAGGTCTCCGGACGGGTCCGTAGTATTGCTTCAAATATAGCAAAGGTGGATGAGGTTTTGGATTTTTGTCTTCAAATGCAGGTCATTAACTGTAAGGCTCTTTTGTACCATGGAATTAATACGGCGGTCTTATCCATGTTGGTTGCAGGTGCCATGGAATTATCAGATAAAACAGTGTTTCATATCGGGATCGGGGCTTTGCTGCATGATGTGGGTGTGTGTGAAATGCCCTTTCTCATCAATAAAAAGAATATGACAAGGCAGGAGGAGCTGTTATGGAGGGAGCACAGTACTTATGGATACTATTTTGCACTTCAAAATAATATCCCCCGCAGTATTGCAGAATTAATACTGGCACACCATGAACGCTACGACGGGTCGGGTTATCCCAAACAGTTAAAGGGAGAGGAGATCCCATTGGGTTCAAGAATTATTAATGTTTGCAATGAGTACGACAACTTAGTTACTGTAAATGGTTGTGAACCGTATGAAGCCATAGAATTTATGTATGGCGGTGGTGGAAGTTACTATGATAAAGAGGTGGTAAATATCTTTACGGCAAATCTGTCGGTTTATCCATTGGGCTCTATGGTCCGACTAACCACCAAAGAAATTGGAATTATAGTAAATGTTCGTGAAAATCAAGGGCCGAGACCGATTATTCAGGTATTTTATAATCGGTTTAATAAACCGTTGTCTATTCCTAAAATGGTGGATCTGGCAAAAGAAAAGACGATTTTTATCGAGAAATTGATAGATTGAGGAGTATATGAGCCTGACAATCTATTCCTCCTTTTATTTATGATTCAGGATCTGTTACAGTTACAATACACTTGACTTTAGTACCATCTTCGCTGGCATAAAGGTAGGCACGGCCTTTTTGCCATGCAGTGATGGTGCCGTCAGAACTTATGGTGACAATCTTATCGTTGCTGGTGCTCCAATGTACCGGATTACCGGAGGATACCTGCGCACTTAATTTGGCAGTAGCACCTGTTTTCAAATGCAATTCAGTCTGACTTAGTTTTATACTTGGGGATTCCACCGTCACCTCACAGCTGCGGGAGACACCATCCACCGTAGCAGTAATGATGGCAGTTCCATGCTTCATCGCAGTTATAGTACCGGTTTCATCCACAGTAGCTACGCTCTTCTTATTGGTTTTAAATACAGGAGTGATGCCGGAGGATACAGATACAACCAGTCTCATTGTTTGATTCCGGGTAAGCCTGAGTTTTGATTTGTTTAACGTAAGGGTGGGAGCTTTTACTGTAACCTTACAGTTTTTTATGGTTCCATCGGCAGTGGCGGTAATGGTAGTTTCACCTGGCTTAACTGCCGTGATCCAGCCGTCTTCATCGATTGTAGCGACACTCTTCTTGCTGCTTTTCCAGCGGACTGGGTTAACTGTGGAAGATTTGGCGCTAAGGCGGCGGGTGTCACCCCGCTCAAGTGTAACAGAGGAGGCACTAATGGAAAGACTGGTTTTACTTACCGTAACTTTACAGGATGCTTCGCTATTTTTTATTTTGGCGGTTATGGTTGCGGTTCCCGCTTTCTTTGCTGTAATCTTCCCGTAGGTATTTACGGACGCAATGGCAGAGGAACTGCTCTTCCAGGATGGCATGGCACCATTTGTGGTGATGGCAAGCAGATATTGTTCTTCGCCGATATTCAAGGTTAACTTATAGTGGGAGAGTATTACAAATTGTATGGTATCCGCCATAACTGTGGAAGCCGAAATAAAAGGAGATGCGTAGAACAGGATGGTACAAATGAGAATTGGTAACATTAATTTATTGATTTTTTTCATCAGAGTCCCCCTTTTTCGCAGGAGGAATAGATAGTGGAAAGAAATCAGGCCAACCTTATTTTACCATAAGATCAAACGGAAAGATATTGGGGAAAACAGATAAATATCAGTGGAAAATTATAAAAAACAGACAACAAGCAAGGGAAGGAGCTCTTGTTTTGCTGTCTGTTTCTATTTCTATATTTCATCGTAATCTAGGTTCAAATCTCGAGCCCATTCATACTTTCGTACCCTCAATCATTAATAATCCTAACTGTTTTTCATATGGTATGTATTGGAAAAACTCGAATGGGGTTGACTTATCATAAATAGTATTGTATTAATAAATAAGATAATAATAAAAAATTCAGCCATTGTGTAAACAGATATGAAATATCTCTATTGCTGAAACAAAACATTCGTTTATGTATTTTAGATACTTGAAATAGTGATTCCTAGGACAAATAGATGGAATTATTTTTAGTTCTCCTCCGCTTGATTGATTTATCAGAGAAATATATAGAAATAAATTATAATTTGGAGTAAAATACATTGTAGTAATATTTTTTGCATGAAATACTCATAAGGAGATGCATTATGCTAAATAAAATAAAATCAAGTAATTTATGAAGTTGGAATGTAGGAATGTCAGCATGTATTTTTTCTCCATTAAGAGGTTGGTACGAACGGAACGAATTAAAATATGATAAAGTAAAAAGGAATGATCGCTATGGTAAAATATAAATATAAAATTATTGGCATTAATATGTCGGGCAAGCAGTTTGAGTCAGAATATATTCACTATGACTTAATCAGTGCAGTACAAAAGTATAGAAAAATAGCATATTCCGTTGATAGTGTAAGTACAGTTGAACGGGTTGATCATGATGCTAAGATTGGTATTTGTTATATCAAAAATATAGAAGAGTAATTTTTAGGCGGAGATTTGTTCGTGACATAACTGAAATCGTAATAATATATGGGCAAGACCTTGCTTCATGGGTCTTGCCCATATTCATCAAATTTGGATGGAACTAATCTTTATGTGAAATATTGCACCGTATTTTTTTAACATAGACATGTACTACAGCATTAGTATGCAGTGATTTTGCAATACAATTCGGTACGCCATAAAAATCAGGCCAAAGGATACAAAAGTCTGTATCCATTTTGGCCTGATAATCCTGTGGGTAAACTTTTTTGTATTGTTTTTAGGGGACTTGAAATTCAGACTGACTGTTGATATAATATACTTATAAAACAGTAGTGGAAATTATTAAGTATATCTAGCAAATGTCTTGGAAATAATAGAGTTATGGAGGTGCTTTATGGCTATTGTAAGCGATGAACAAGTTATCAAAGTACTCAGGCAGTACAATCCGTGGTGGAGAAATCCATTGGAAATCAAGGAAGAAAGCAAACCACAAAAGCGTCTGGCATATTACGAAGCACTTAAAATGATAAAGCATAATAGCATTCGCAGGTTTGCAGTACTTTCAGGAGCAAGGCGTGTCGGCAAGACGACGATTATGTATCAGATAATGAATCATCTGATGGATGAGGGCGTTAATCCGAGAAACATTCTTTATGTATCATTTGATAATCCCATTGTCAAGCTTGTCAATGTAGAAAGCGTTTTAGCTCTTTACGAGCTTTTGTATCCCATCACGGGAACAAGATATATTTTTCTTGATGAAATTCAATTTACGGACAGCTGGGAACTCTGGATGAAGGTAATATACGATAGCAGGAAGGATATTCGCCTGATGGCAACAGGCTCGGCAAGTCCTATATTAGAAAAAGGCTCTACGGACAGCGGTACAGGCAGATGGAGCGTTCTGAAAATACCCACAATGTCTTTTTATGAATATTGCAGACTGCTTCAGCTTGATGAGCCGGTGCTCCCTGAGAATCTGCGGCTTACAGAGCTTGTGAAAATAAGCAGGGCGGAGTTTGGCGATTTGGTGGACAGATTTTACCCACTTCAAAACCATTTCAACCGTTATCTAATGATTGGTGGTTTTCCTGAGCTTGTGTTGTCGGATGACGATGCGTACGCCCAAAGGATGTTGCGTGAGGATGTGGTCGATAAAGTCATTAAGCGGGATGTACTGACTCTGTTTAATATCCGTAGTCCGTTTTTAATGGAGAAGCTGTTCTTGTATCTCTGTATGAACTCCACGGAAATATTTAATGCGACAACAGCGGCAAAGGAACTGGAAAACACATCGATAAGTACCATTGACAGCTATATCGAAGCTCTGGAAATGTCAAATCTTATTTATTTATCAAAACCTATGAATGTGGGAAGTAAAGGAGCTCTAAAGGGGAAGCCGAAAATCTTTATTGCCGATGCGGCAATTCGTAATGCAGTACTGATGATTGATGATATACTATCTGACGAAAACGAGCTTGGTGCTATGGTGGAAAATACGGTATATAAGCATATTGTCTCTTTCTATCAGGGCAGCACAGCACAGCTTGGATATTTCAGAAAAGCAAAGGATAATCAAAAAGAGGTAGATGTAGTAATTCAACTGCCCCGTGAAAAAATTCTCTGCGAAGTGAAGTATCGAAACAACTCTCATATCCCTGCGTCGGATGCCATCGTAGAGCTGTGCAAAGATGAAACTTCCAAAGTAACAGAAGCTTTTCTGGTTACGAAAAAACTTGATGATTTCGGTATTGCAAAACACGAAACACAGGTACCGATTTTGCGGGTGCCGGCTATTGTATTTCTATATCTTTTAGGAAAAGGTGAAGCAGAGGGAAGAAACGGAAAAATGTAACAGCTATAAAATTATGGAAATTACCTTTGTACTTTTTTCGATATCAAGCACCAGTATATTTCATATTTGAAGCAATAAAAAATCCTCAAAGCCTTTAATTTCAAGGCTCTGAGGACTTCCTAAGCAATGCGGATGGAGGGACTCGAACCCTCACACACTCACATGTGGCAGATTTTGAGTCTGCTGCGTCTGCCATTCCGCCACATCCGCAAGGACCTGAATGAATCAAAAAGAATAGATTTATTTCGGTCAGCAAAACAGATTATACTAAATTACGAAGAAAATGTCAACGATTATATTTAAACTTTTTTGCGCTTATATTTAAACTTTTTTGCGCTATTAAATGTATTTTTAAATTCTACTTTTATATTTAGAAGTGGAGTTTAGTCCTGCACTCCATTTTGTCAATAATAGAGATACTCCCTAGCCTGCTACGGAAGGAGTAGTCTATGTCAAAAATAATTCCAGGTAATCAGAAACACCTTACTCAAGAGGACCGTCATTTCATTGAAGAATCTTTAAACAGCGGAATATCGTTCAGGGACATTGCCAAGTATCTCTGTAAAGATCCAACTACCATTTCAAAGGAGGTGAAAATCCATCGCCAGAAGACCCAACGCAGTCCGTGGGGAGGAGGTAACATCTGTGCAAAGGTAAAGGAATGTAACCTCGTAAATGTCTGCCGAATGCACTTGAGCTGTGGTCGCCTCTGTAAAAAGTGTAAATCATGCAACAGTAAATGTTCAGAGTTCCAACCTAAGCTTTGCCCCAAGAATAACCGTGCTCCATTTGTATGCAATTCCTGTTTTTCTAAGCAACACTGTATGCTAGTTAAATACTATTACCGAGCTGATATTGCATATTCGGATTATAGGGCTCGACTTATTTCTTCAAGGGAAGGGATTAATCTTTCAGAAGGTGATTTTCTGCAGTTAGACGAACTCATTTCTCCTCTAATTAGGAAAGGTCAGCCACTGGCTCATATCTTTTCTAACCACAAAGCAGAAATTCCTTGCTCTAGAAGAACCGTTTATAATTATCTGGGGAGCAATACCTTAACTGCCAGAAATATAGACCTCCCGAGGAGGGTACGGTATAAGCCACGCCGCCATCACGAAAAACCAGTACAGAGGAACTTTTCATGGTTGGAAGGCAGACGGTATGGGGATTTTATTGACTTTATAACCTTGCATCCTGAAACCTCCGTGGTAGAGATGGATACGGTAGAAGGTTCAAAAGGTGGTAAGGTTCTTCTGACATTTTTGTTTCGACAGTCACACCTAATGATTGCATTTCTCCTTAAAAACAAGACTCAAGAAGAAGTTTTAAGGGTTTTAAATGGCATGGAGAAAACTATCGGAACGCTCTGTTTCAGAAAAACCTTCCCCGTCACCTTAACCGACAATGGTTCGGAATTCATCAATCCGGAACTAATAGAAACAGGAATTGATGGGGTTATAAGGACAAGCGTTTATTACTGCGATCCCCGTGCCTCGTACCAGAAAGGTGGGCTGGAGAGAAACCATGAGTTCATTCGCTACTTCTCTCCACAAGGAAAATCTTTAGATGACTACACCCAGAATGATATCACACGGATGATTAATAACATCAATAGTACAGCGAGAGACGGACTCAATGGCCGATCCCCATATGAGCTCGCCTCGCTACTGATGGATAAATGTGCAATTGAGTACCTTAAGCTATATAAGATTGATCCGGATGATGTTATGCTTCGTCCTTCTGTCTTAAAAGAAGATAATTAATAATCATAACCCTATAACTATTACTATTAAAAAGACGCAGGCAAGGAGTTAAAACAGGCATAGTTTAAAAAACTGGCAGGTGGAATTTAGTTCTGCATAAACAATCCCAGCTGTCCCCTTAACATGCAAAGGTTTGATAAAAGTACTCGATTACAACTATATTCTACCCATAAAATAAGCTTTGTAGAATTAGCGATTGCACAGAAAGTGGCATTTACTCTTACATGGATAAATTTTATTGTAAAGTGGAATTTACTTTTTCATTTAACCAACTTTTTTGCGCTTTTTCGCGCAACTTTTTTGCATCTTAGAATTATTGATCGAAATCATTGTGCCTCATTCTTATGTGGGGAATGACCAGCAACACACATACACTTCATCAGATAATTCGCCGGTGTCAAACGGTTGAAATTTACTGGAATTAATGATATCATGACATAAGTAGTTCTTGCCAAAGAGATAATAGATACTAAGGAGCGTGCTTTATTATGGAATTCTTACATGAATTATTAACTGAAATCGTTGACTTGGCCATTATTGCCTTTGAACTAATGGGCGTCAGCGTATTGCTGATTGCCGGACTTAGAGGCATCTACAGTTATTTTACAAGAAATCCCCTGACCCGCCTTAATCTCGCCAAGGGAATGGCAATGGGACTTGAATTTAAACTTGGAAGTGAAATCCTGCGAACGGTTGTGGTAAGAGATTTTTCTGAAATCGCCATAGTAGCGGGTATTATAGCATTAAGAGCAGCGCTTACCTTCTTGATACACTGGGAAATTAAAAATGAAGAAGCACACCATGAGTTGCATACGACAATTACAAATCAGGCAAACACAGATGAGGAGAATCGTTATAGATCCTTTGTGAACAAAAATGAAGAAAATAACGCCGATCAACAGGAAACCCAGGAGGAAAGCAAAGTAATTAAATGGAACAATATTAATTTAAAGTAATAGGAATCCGGGAGGTGTCTGCACATGGAGCAGTTACAGGAAGCATTGACAGTTTTACAGAATGTACTGAATGAAATGGTAGACATAGCAATATTACTGTTTGAATTTATGGGAGTAGTTGCCTTAATCATAGCCGGACTGCATGGCATTGCGGATTATGTTCGTAAAAGTCCTTTAACCAGGCTGAATCTGGCAAAAGGTATGGCTATGGGATTGGAATTTAAGCTGGGGAGTGAAATTTTGCGTACGGTGGTTGTGAGAGATTATTCGGAAATTATGACCGTAGCCGGCATTATTCTTTTAAGAGCTGCTCTGACCTTTTTGATTTATTGGGAAATCAAGAATGAAGAAGCCCACCATGACCTTCACCATAGAATGAAGACCGGTAATAAAAGGAGTGATTGTGAATGAACTGCACGAAGGCACAAAGCTTGATAACTCCATTTATCAATGACAAACTGAGCCTGAAAGAATTGGAGAGCTTTATCGACCATGTTCAGGTGTGTAAAAGCTGCAGAGAAGAGCTTGAGGTATATTATACCCTGTTGACGGCAATGAAACAACTGGAGCAGGATCAGGAGCTTTCGAATAATTACCGTGTGGAACTTTCAGAGAAGATTGAGCAAATGCAGGAAAGAATTATACATATCAAGTTTACAAGATTCAGGAAAACAGGAGTCTTATTGCTTGTTATAGTACTGCTGGCTTTTCTTATGAACTTTCAGAATGTGACAAGAAAAAATGCAGCAGATATCATCAGGGCAGAGAGTAAATTTCGTTTACGGTATGTCTTCGATGATAAAAGATATGGATGGTACGACATCCAATTGGAGAACTATTTTGAAAATATGCAAAAATAATGAATATCGGTGCAACTTTGGGACTGTAGTCCGAATATGAGAAAATTGGAAGGCGGGTTTGGTTAATCCCGGTATTTATTGTGAAATATATCATTATGAGAAATGACCTAAGGGTCACAATGAAAGGAGGTTCGTGGTCTGATCTGTTTTCTGCAGCTGACTGCGAATTTGACGGATGAATAATAAATTAGTATTAATTGACGGGCACAGTATCTTAAACCGGGCTTTTTATGGACTTCCGGATATGACAACTTCCAAGGGGGAACATACCAATGCTGTACTGGGATTTATCAATATTTTATTCAAGATTCTGGAGGAGGAAAAACCGGATTACTTAATGGTTGCCTTTGATACCAGTCATCCAACCTTTCGCCACGAGATGTATACGGAATATAAAGGAACCAGGAAGGGGATGCCCCAGGAACTGAGAGATCAGGTGCCGATCATGAAAGAAGTACTAAAGGCAATGAATATCACAGTGATTGAAAAGCCGGGGTTTGAAGCCGATGATATTCTGGGTACGCTGGCAACACGGGCGGAGAAGCTGGGAAATCAGGTTTCTCTGGTATCCGGTGACAGGGACTTGCTGCAGCTTGCCAGTGAGAAGATTAAGATTCGAATCCCAAAGACGAAGCGAACAGGCACTGAGATAGAAGATTATCTTGCTGCGGATGTATTGGAACGGTATCAGGTTACACCTCTCCAGTTCATTGACATGAAGGGATTAATGGGGGATCCTTCCGATAATATACCCGGTGTGCCGGGAATCGGAGAGAAGACAGCTGCAAAGTTAATAACTGAATATCATTCTATAGAGAACCTATATGAAAATATTGATCAGATGCCGCAGGGAAAAGCTGTAAAGTCCTTAAAGGAAAATCGGGACCTTGCCATATTGTCAAAGAAACTTGCTACCATCTGTATTGATTGTGATATTGACGTAAAGATAGAAGCGGCTACACTGGATCACATCTATAACGAAGAGGTTTACTTATTGTTCAAACGACTGGAATTTAAAAATTTGTTATCTAAATTCCAGACGCAGGAAATTGACCGCTCCACCGGTGTGGAAGACGGGTTTTGTCTTGTGGAGGAACTTGCGCAGGCGGAGCGTATCTTTGAAATTATGGGAGAGAAGACCGCTCATCCGGTGGGTCTGCAGATGATCACTGAAAATGGCATTCTGCTTGGCGTTTCACTTTGCAATTCTGAGGAGAACAGTTACTTTATTCCCTGTCAGGGCTTCCTCACCGGAGAGTATCTAAAGGAGAAGGCGCTGCGGCTGGCAAAGGAGGCTTATCTGATTTCCGTGATTGGTTTAAAGGAACAGCTGCCATATCTTCCGGTGTCCCATGAGGACAATGTATTTGATGCGGCTGTTGCAGCTTATTTACTAAATCCGCTGACCGATACCTATCACTATGATGACATTGCAAGAGATTATCTGAATATGACCCTTCCTTCCAGGGAGGATCTGATTGGTAAGAACACATTATATCTTGCATCTGATGAAAATGCCAAAGCAGTGAAAACACTTGCCTGCTACAGTGCGTTTATTGCATACCGCAGTGCGGAGCGGCTGAAGGAACTGCTTTACAGGTCGGGAATGCAGTCCTTATTCGAGACGGTTGAAATGCCACTGATTTATACCCTGTATGATATGGAAGTCAGAGGTGTTCGTGTAAATAAAGAAGCACTAAAGGAGTACGGGAATCACCTGGAAGTGGGGATTGAGGCACTGGAAAAACAGATTTATGCCCTGGCTGAGGAAAACTTTAATATAAACTCGCCTAAGCAATTGGGCGTCATCTTATTTGAAAAGCTCCGTCTTCCTTTTGGGAAGAAGACCAAGACAGGATACTCTACTTCTGCTGATATTCTGGAAAAATTGCAGAGTGAGCACCCGATTGTCGGAATGATATTGGAATATCGACAATTAACAAAATTAAAATCAACCTATGCCGATGGTCTTGCAGGTTATATTAAGGATGATGGCCGTATCCACGGCAGATTTCATCAAACCATTACAGCAACGGGGAGAATCAGCAGCACCGACCCGAACCTGCAAAACATTCCCATTCGTATGGAACTTGGCAGACAGATCCGAAAGGTATTCATTCCGGAGGAGGGATTTGTATTTCTGGATGCGGATTATTCTCAGATCGAGCTTCGTGTACTTGCTCATATGTCAGGAGATGAACGGTTAATCGGTGCATATAAGGAGGCCAAAGACATTCACCGGATTACGGCTTCTGAAGTGTTTCATACGCCGTTTGAGGAGGTTACGCCACAACAAAGAAGCAGTGCAAAGGCGGTAAACTTTGGCATTGTATATGGAATCAGCTCCTTTGGTCTGGGACAGGATTTGAATATTACCCGGAAAGAAGCCGAGAAGTATATTGCCAAGTATTTTGAAACTTATCCGAAAGTAAAAGAATATATCGACCAACTGGTAACAGAGGCAAAAGAGGAAGGGTATTCTAAGACCATGTTTGGAAGAAGAAGACCAATTCCCGAATTAACCTCCAGCAACTTTATGCAGCGTTCCTTTGGGGAGCGTGTGGCAATGAATGCCCCGATACAGGGAAGTGCTGCGGATATCATAAAAATTGCAATGATCCATGTGAATCAGCTGCTAAAAGATAAGCAGATGAAATCCCGATTAATTCTTCAAATTCACGATGAGCTGCTGGTGGAAACAAGCAAAGATGAAGTGGAAGAAGTTACCCGGATTATGATCCATGAAATGCAGACGGCAGCTGAATTATCCGTTCCTTTGATTGCTGAAGTGAAGGAAGGCGCAAACTGGTATGAGGCGAAATAAAGGGGAAATTGTATGAAGGTGATCGGAATTACAGGCGGTATCGGCAGCGGTAAATCTCTGGTAGCCGGGATTTTGGAAGCAGAATATGGCGCGTATCATCTGAATACAGATAAGATTGCAAGAAAGCAGATGGAGATCGGCGGTATCAGCTACCAGGCGGTGCTGAGCTATTTTGGAGACCGGATCCTGGCAGAAGATAACTCCATTGATCGTACAATGCTGGCGGGTATTATATTTCAGGATGAGGAAAATCGAAAGAAAATAAATGAATTAACCCATAATAATGTATTAATTGAGGTTCAAGGGGTAATTAAAAACTTGAAGGCGGGAGACGCGACACCTTATATCGTCGTGGAGACAGCATTAATGATTGAAGCGGGTTTTGACTATATCTGTGATGAGGTCTGGTATGTGCATACCGACGAAACAAAAAGACGGCAGCGATTAAAGAGAGAACGTAATTATTCGGATGAGAAGATTGATGCAATCTTTAAAAGCCAGAGCAAAGAAGAAGCATTCTTTGAAAAGTTCTCTATTGTAATATACAATGATGGGGATATGACTTACTTAAAAGAGCAGATTGAGCTCCTGATGCATCAAGAATAATAAGGCATAGGGGTATCCGGGTATGCTGTTTTTATTAAGCCAATAAACATACGCTACCCAGGGGATGTCCGAAACGGGCTCTGTTTTAACAGACACAGAGGCGTTAGGACATTCCCTTTGAAATTCATACCCGGGGTTCCTGTTATTGTCTGATTTAATCTTGACAAATCAGAGGAAATGAGGGATACTCAGTTAGAATATTGTGCTTATACTACGCTTGTGGACAGCGCAGAAATGAGGAAAGATATGAAATTATGCAGTATCGCCAGCGGAAGCAGCGGAAATTGTATTTATATCGGCAGTGAAAAAACCAATTTACTGGTGGACGCTGGTATCAGTGCAAAACGAATAGAGAATGGATTAAACGGATTAGAAATTCACCCGGATACGATCCAGGGAATTTTGATTACGCATGAACATTCTGATCACGTATCAGGTCTTGGGATACTGGCCAGAAGATATCATATCCCTATTTATGCGACGTATGAAACTGCGGCAGCTATCATGCAGATCAAGAGTTTAGGAGAAATCCCTGAGGGGTTATTTCATTATATAAATCCAGATGAGTCCTTCCTCATTCAAGATATTGAGGTAGAACCATTTTCTACTTCTCATGATGCGTCTAATCCGGTATGCTATACGCTAAACTCCGGTAATCATAAGATCGGTTTTGCAACGGATCTGGGTACATATGATGATTATATTGTATCAAAATTAGAAGAATCGGAGATCTTATTTATTGAAGCAAATCATGATGTCAATATGCTGATGGTGGGGAAATACCCCTATTATTTGAAGCAGAGAATATTAGGATTGCGTGGTCATCTATCCAATGATACTTCTGCCGAGTTGATCTGCCGGCTGATGAATCAGAAGCTAAAGCATATTTTTCTTGCTCATCTTAGCAAGGAAAATAATTATGAGGAATTGGCTTATGAAACCGTATACAGTGAATTGTTAAGCAAAGGCTGCAATACCGGCGGATTTCATCTGAGTGTGGCCCACAGAGAGCAGCCTTCCCAAATGGTAATGATCTAATCCATAGTAAGTTAAAAATAAAATAAATGAAAAGAGATTCGGAAAGGCTTGGATATTAAGATGAAAAGAACAGTTATCACAGTAGTAGGTAAGGATCGCGTAGGAATTATTGCCAAGGTGTGCACGTATCTGGCAAACAACAGAATCAATATTTTAGATATCTCGCAGACCATCGTACAGGGATTTTTTAATATGATGATGATTGTGGATGCAGCAGATGCACCGAAGGGATTTGATGAAATAGCGGAAGAACTGGAACAAATCGGAGCGGAAATCGGTGTTATCATAAAGACTCAGCATGAGGATATTTTTGATAAAATGCACAGAATTTAACAGCACTGAACTTCTGACAGCCTGAACTTTTGACATACTGCGTATGTATATGTTATCCGGATTAGGATGTACTGAATATAAGAGAGTATAAGATAAGCAACGCGGAAACGAGGTAAAGTATGATTAATATACATGAGGTCATTGAGACCAATAAAATGATAGAGCAGGAAAATCTGGATGTCAGGACGATAACACTGGGGATTAGTCTCCTGGATTGTGCTGATCCGGATCTTGATGCATTGAATCGTAAGATTTATGAGAAAATTACCACGATAGCGAAGGACCTTGTCGCTACGGGAAATAAAATACAAAGAGAGTACGGTATACCGATTGTTAATAAAAGAATCTCAGTTACGCCGATTTCTCTGGTAGGAAGTGCTGCCTGCAAGACGCCAGAGGATTACGTAACCATCGCAAAGACTTTAGATCATGCTGCTGCGACGGTTGGTGTTAATTTCATCGGCGGTTATTCTGCCCTGGTATCTAAGTCCATGACCATCAGCGATGAGCTTTTGATTCAATCAATTCCGATGGCACTAAGCCAGACGGAACGTGTATGCAGCTCCGTAAATGTTGGTTCTACAAAAACAGGGATTGATATGAATGCGGTTAAGCTTCTTGGGGAAATTATAATAAAGACGGCCGAATATACCAGGGAGAAGGATTCCATCGGATGTGCCAAGCTGGTGGTATTTTGTAATGCGCCGGATGACAATCCTTTCATGGCTGGTGCTTTTCATGGGGTAACCGAGGGTGATGCGGTAATTAACGTGGGAGTCAGTGGTCCGGGCGTTGTAAAGAAGGCATTGGAAAGTGTTCGAGGGGCTGATTTTGAAACTCTTTGCGAGACAATTAAGAAAACAGCGTTTAAGATTACCCGTGTTGGACAGCTGGTTGCGCAGGAAGCATCCAAGATACTTCAGATACCATTTGGTATTGTGGACTTATCTCTGGCACCAACACCCGCGGTAGGTGACAGTGTTGCAGAGATTCTGGAAGAGATCGGTCTGGAATATGCAGGCGCTCCCGGAACGACGGCGGCGTTGGCTTTGCTGAATGATCAGGTGAAAAAGGGCGGCGTAATGGCCTCTTCCTACGTAGGTGGTTTGAGCGGGGCATTTATTCCGGTCAGCGAGGATCAGGGGATGATTAATGCGGTAGAGGCAGGCGCATTGACGCTTGAAAAACTGGAAGCGATGACCTGTGTATGCTCAGTTGGTCTGGATATGATTGCGATTCCCGGTGATACGAAAGCAACAACCATTTCAGGAATTATTGCGGATGAAATGGCAATAGGTATGATAAATCAGAAGACAACAGCAGTAAGAATTATCCCGGTGATCGGTAAGTCCATCGGAGACAGAGTGGAATTCGGCGGACTTTTAGGATATGCACCGGTAATGCCGGTGAATAAATTTGCATGCGATAACTTCATCAACCGTGGCGGCAGAATCCCTGCACCGATCCACAGCTTTAAGAATTAAACCGGAAAATCACAGGAACCTGTATGAACGGTTCATCGTCAGATAAAGAGGAACATAACGTTCCTTCATGTCTATCAGCAAAATCATTAATTTAGAAAAGAGGCATATCTATCATGGAAAAGAGCTTGGAACAGATTGATTACAAGGGGGTTTTCAAGTATTTTAGCGAAATTTCAAAGATACCCAGGGGATCAGGAAATGAACAGGGCATCAGCGATTATCTGGTTGCATTTGCAAAAGAACATCAGTTGGCATGTACACAGGATAGTGCCAATAATGTGATCATAATCAAAGAAGCTGCCAAAGGATACGAAAACGAACCTGCCATCATTTTACAAGGGCATATGGATATGGTGTGCGAAAAGCGTAAGGAAGCCACCCATGATTTTTTAAGGGATGGGATTAAGCTCATCGTGGAGGATGATTTTCTACACGCGGACGGAACAACCCTCGGAGCGGATGACGGAATTGCGGTAGCATATATGATGGCGTTGTTAACCGATGATACCCTGGAACATCCAAGACTGGAAGCGGTAATTACCACGGATGAAGAAGTGGGAATGAAGGGTGCATTTGAATTGGATCCGAAACCTTTGCAGGGAAAATATATGATAAATCTGGATTCTGAGGAAGAGGGGTATCTGCTTTGCAGCGCCGCAGGAGGATTAACCGGAACCAGTACATTACCATTAATTAGAATATCAGAATTTGGTAAAAAAGTGAAAGTAGCAATCGGAGGTCTTGCAGGAGGTCATTCCGGTATGGATATCGATAAGAATCGTTCCAATGCTGCAAAACTGCTCGGAAGACTGCTGTTTGATTTAAGAGAGTTGTGTTCTTTTGGTCTGGTTACCATGCAGGGTGGTTTTAAAGATAATGTTATCCCAAGAGAGGCCTATGCTGAGCTTTTGATTCCCGGTGAAAATGTGCAGGAGCTGAATACGAATTGGGATGAGATACAGACTGAGATTGCCGATCTTATGACGAAATATCAGACGGAATTAGCCGAGAGTGAGCCGGAGCTGAACTTTCAGACAGAAGATAAGGGGAATGATTTTTTTGAAGCACTACATCCGATTTCCTTTGAAAAAGTATTATTCATGCTGGTGAACATTCCTTACGGAGTTCAGGTAATGAGTGCATCTATTCAGGGATTGACTGAGAGCTCTGTTAATCTGGGTATAGTTCAGATGGAAGAAAGCAGGGCAGTATTTCAAAGTTCCATTCGCAGTTCCAAAGAAAGTTATAAAAAGTTTTTAAGCCAGAGAATTGCCTATCTGATTCGCTTTCTGGGAGGGGAATATGAAGTACGTTCTGAATATCCGGCATGGGAATATAAGCAAAATTCACCATTAAGAGATCATTTACAGAAATATTACAAGGAACTGTACGGAAAAGAAATGATAGAATATGCGATTCATGCCGGTCTGGAGTGTGGCTTGATTCTGCAGAAAAAACCGGGGATTGATTGTGTATCCATTGGACCGGATACCTTCCGGGTCCATACCATTGATGAGAAACTGAGCATTTCTTCCACCATCCGGGTGTATCAGTTTTTAGAACGGATCTTGAAAGAAAAAATAGCACAATAACAAAACAGGAACTGACCACCGGCGACGAAAAGGTAGAAGTAGACGGTGGTTGATTGGTATGGGAAAGGGAGGCTAAACTTGCAGAAATGAGGGGAAGAATGGACAAGGACAATGAAAGTGCAGCATTTAACATTGAAGATGATCCTGAATTTGATGAAAGATTCAGTAAAAATATAGAGAAACTGTTTTGCGATATGGATTCATGTACCGAGGAAATAGAAGAGTCCCGGAATAATCGGGAAGAGAAGTCGGATTTGGATGAATATGTAACAATGGAAGATGCAGGAGAGAATGTCGAGGAGGAACTAAGTGATATTAATGAATCCCTGGCAAAGCAAATCTGTGATGAACTGGATCAAAACAGGCAGCCTGCAGTCCATAAGAAAATGCCTCGCTGGCTGAAGATTCAAGTCGGGCTGATTGCCGGAGTGCTATGCGTTGTCGGGCTGTTTAGTATACTTGCTTTTACAAAGCCCGGAAACCAGCTTCTGATGAAGATGGGGGTAAATCTGGGCGGAAGGATCTGGGCGACCTGGACCAACAATTTTGACGACGGGACGGATCTGACAGAGGATATTGATACCATAGACGAGGAGGACCTTGGATCCGCTGCTCCCGAGGTAGATACCAGAACCTTAGTGTGGCCGAATCATCCCGGCGATGGAAGACAGGAAGAAGGTGTATACAATATCCTGTTGTTGGGGGAAGAAGCCATCGGATCAGGCACATCCAGGGGTAGAACGGATGTGATCGTCATTGCAACAATGAATACGAATGAGAAGAAGTTAAGATTAACCTCCTTAATGAGGGACACCCTGGTGCAAATTCCGGGATTTCAGGATAATAAATTAAATTCTGCTTATGAAAAGGGCGGCCTGGATCTCTTGTATAAGACCATTGCCTTGAATTTTGATATTCGCTTAGACGGGTGTATCAAGGTGAATTTCGAGAACTTCGAAAAGATCATTGATAAGTTGGGCGGTTTGGATCTTACCCTGACAGCAGGGGAGGCAAAATATCTGAATACCACCAATTATATTTCAAATCCGCTTAATCGGAATGTGAGGGAAGGAACGCAGCATTTGAACGGGAATCAGGTTCTTGGTTATAGCCGCGTCAGAAAAAAGGCAACCATTACAGGAAATAACAATGACTATGGAAGAACGGACAGACATCGTATTGTATTAAATGCGATCTTTGAAAAATATAAAACAAAGAGCAAGGTGGAGCTGGCTGCGATGATGCCAAGTCTTCTGCCTATGATTACTACGGATATTGACAGTAAAACCTTTGAACAGCTTCTTAATACCTTCATTGAAATGGGATTACAAAACATAGATCAATTGAGAATCCCTGCGGATGGTACTTTTACCGATAATGTAAAAGTCCGGGGTATGGATGTGATCATCCCTGACCTGGATGAAAACATTGATGTAATGCATAAGTTTATCTTTGGGAACACCACAACCGGTATTGCAAATGAAAAAGGGGAAGCAGATGGAATGGATCGTGCAGAGAATTCCATGACTTCAGACAACGTATCCAATAATTAGACCTGATTTTTGGAGGGACGGCATCTGCTGGCCTGTGCCCTATACGGTTACTGTATGATTTCTTTGTTATAATATAAATGCTGACCACATATAATTTAGGTGTCCGAAATGCATGGACACAAGATGGGAAATCAGAAACTTCTCAATCGGTAAATTATAGTCCACCCCTCAAAATGGCAGGGAGTGGCAGTATGGAGTGGTAGTATGATAAAAAATGGGGCAGCTTCGGTTCACAGAAGAAATCACAGGGTACTGGAGCATTATATTCAAACAAGGGAACAGTTAAATCGCATAAAGAAGCAGTTTCTGTTATATGCATTCATCTACCTTGCTGCCTTTGGAACGGTTTCCTATGTAATCATCTCAGAACTAAGAATCATGCAGGCACAAATGCTTGTTCGTGACATCATCAAAGAAGGGATAGATTATGATGGTTTTCGTGATGTTCGTCTTACCAGAGATTCATTGATGAAAGCCAAGGAACTTATCAAGGAAATCACGAAACATTATCCTGAGTTTAAGGATCGTAAGTATATAGATCCGGTGGGGTATCTTACCTTTAGTATGATGGCAAAGCACTATGATCTGCTGGAGTATAGGGTTCTTGATGAAGCCAGTTTTATCAGAGGAATCGGTAAAGTTGCTAAGACGCCGGGGTTCTTGGAGCTGTATGATGCTTATAACGCAATCTTATCAGATCTGATGTATTTCCCGGTGCCCAAAGTAGTGCCGGATATCGCTGATGTGACTTATGATAATACCTGGTATAATTTAAGAAGTTATGGCGGCAACAGAAGGCATGAGGGAACAGATTTAATGGCCTCTAATAACGAGAGAGGTTTTTTTCCTGTACTGAGTATCACAGATGGTGTGGTTGAGAAGATGGGATGGCTGGAGCAGGGTGGATATCGCATTGGAATTCGTGCACCTTCCGGTGGTTACTTCTATTATGCACACTTGAATTCTTATGCCCCGGGATTAAAAAAGGGT
Organism: Bacillota bacterium; assembly: GCA_023439505.1. Classification (GTDB taxonomy): domain Bacteria; phylum Bacillota; class Clostridia; order Lachnospirales; family Lachnospiraceae; genus Mobilitalea. Next base: position 90,883 of record JAEXNR010000057.1, on the reverse strand, counting down.
GACAAAGTAATTGCCGGACAGATGATTGGTTTTATGGGAGACAGCGGTTACGGTAAAGAGGGTACGGTTGGAAAGTTTGATGTTCATTTGCATTTGGGTGTATATGTGAAAACCGATATGGGAGAGATCAGTGTCAATCCCTATCATATCCTGCGCATGCTGGAAGAGGACAGAACAACTTATTCAACAGAGGAATAAGAATTCATTATAAAAAAATAACTGAATTAAGATATGCTATGACAGAATATCAATGGAGAGACCGGTACATCCTCTGATTCAAATAGACTATTGTCTTTATGAATGTTATAGTGAAACATGAAACTATCATAAAGGATGGTATAAACTTTGAAAAATTCGTTATGATAAAAGAACAGGAAAGTACAAGGAATAGGTTATGAAGGAGCAATGGACTGGAAGAATCAAGGGAATCGCGTCCCATGAGTATTTGTTTGCTTCTGGAAAGGTTTGGTATGGAAGTTTATTTAGACAATTCAGCAACGACCAGAGTTACGGAAAAAGTAAGAGATATCATGACAAAAGCAGCGTATGAGGATTATGGAAATCCTTCTTCCATGCACCGGCTCGGTGTCAGAGCGGAACAATATATGAAGGATGCCGCTCAGATTATTGCAGATCATCTGAAGGCGGACCCCAAAGAAATTGTATTTACTTCCGGCGGAACAGAGGCGAATAACCAGGCACTGATTGGGACGGCCTTTGCGAATAAGAGAAGAGGAAAACATATTATCACTTCGAGGATTGAACATCCTTCGATACCCCAGCCTTTGTTATTTCTGGAGGAGAATGGGTTCGAGCTCAGCTTTATTCCCGTAGATGATACGGGCAAGATCAGGAAAGAAGAACTATATTCTCTGATCAGGGAAGATACGCTTCTGGTTTCCCTTATGTATGTTAATAATGAAATCGGTGCAGTTCAGGATATTAGCGAGATTGCAAAAGAGCTGAAGGCAAGGAAGAAAGACATCATTTTTCATGTTGATGCGGTTCAGGCGTTTGGGAAATACCGGATTTATCCGGCAAAGGAAGGAATTGATCTGTTAACCTTCAGTGGACATAAGATTCATGGTCCGAAGGGCAGCGGTGCATTATATATCAGCAGTAAAGTCAGAGTAAATCCCATTTTGTTTGGCGGAGGTCATCAGCGAGGACTGCGTTCCGGTACGGAGAATGTACCCGGAATCGCGGGTCTTGGACAAGCCGTTGCCGAAATCTATACGGATTTTGATGATAAGATTACAAAGATGTATGAGTTAAAGCAATTTTTTATCAGAGAGATAGCAAAGTTAGAAGGGGTCACCGTCAACGGACTGCCAAGAGATTGTGCTCCGGCATATGAAATGGAACAGATCAGACAGACGGCACCTCATATTATCAGCGTTAGTTTTCAGGGAGTCAGAAGTGAAGTGTTTTTGCATGCACTGGAGGATAAAGGCATCTATGTCTCTTCAGGGTCAGCCTGCAGTACCCATCATCCCCAGCCAAGTGCTGCACTGACGGCTATTGGAGTTCCCAAGAATCTTATGGAATCAACACTGCGCATCTCCATGTCTGATCAGACCTCTAAAGAGGATATGATCTACACTCTGGAACAGATGAAGGCTATTTTACCTGTACTTAGACGATACACAAGAAAATAAGAAAAATGAGGATTTGCGTTTGTACTGCCTTCGCGGATTCGAGATTAACTGAAGAAAAGCAGTACAGAAATGAGGGAAAATGTTTAAGGCATTTTTAATTAAATATGCAGAGATTGGACTTAAAGGAAATAATCGTTATCTGTTTGAGAATGCACTGCGTGATCGTGTGAAAGAGGCATTAAAGCCCCTGGGTGAGTACCTGGTGAGCAAGGAGCAGGGCAGGGTTTTTGTTGAATGCCCGGATGGTTATGATTATGATGAGACGGTAAGTGCGATTCAGAAGGTATTTGGAATCAGCTCTTTTTGTCCGGTTGCCGTGATAGAAAGCTCCGAATGGGAAATACTTACCAAGGGAGTAAGTGACTATGTGAATACCATGTATGAAGATAAGAATTTCACATTTAAGGTTGAGGCAAAGCGCGCGGATAAGTCTTATCCGTTGACTTCACCGGAGATTTGTATTGAGATGGGTTCCTATTTATTAAGCCAATTTCCCGAGATGAAGGTTGATGTTCATCATCCAAAGGTTCGCGTTACCGTAGAGGTTAGAACGAAGGCTTATGTTTATTCCATTGTGATCCCCGGGTTAGGTGGTATGCCGGTAGGAACCAACGGAAAAGCGATGCTGTTACTTTCCGGCGGGATTGATAGTCCTGTGGCAGGATATATGATCGCAAAAAGAGGCGTTTCAATGTCAGCCACCTATTTTCATGCGCCGCCATATACCAGTGACCGTGCAAAACAAAAAGTGGTTGATCTTGCAAACAAGATTTCAAAATATACCGGGAAAATGAATCTCTATGTCGTCAATTTTACCGATATTCAGCTCTATATCTATGATAAATGTCCTCATGAGGAGCTTACCATCATTATGAGAAGATACATGATGCTGATTGCCGAAAAACTCGCTGAGAAGGAAGGCAGTCTTGGTCTTGTCACCGGAGAAAGCATCGGGCAGGTTGCAAGCCAGACTATGCATAGCCTTGCAGCTACAAATGAAGTATGCAATATGCCGGTATTCCGGCCGCTGATTGCCTTTGATAAGAATGAAATTATTGATATTGCACAAAAAATTGATACATTTGAGACATCAATTCTGCCTTTTGAAGACTGTTGTACCATATTTGTAGCAAAACATCCGGTAACAAAGCCCAGTCTGAAAGCAATTAAACATTCGGAGAAGAATCTGGCAGAGAATATCAGCGCGTTAATGGAAACCGCACTTGATACAGTGGAAGTAATTCCCATCGGGTAATGTCCGTCCTTCATCATCATCATGAAGCTAAATTGAGTTCATGATGATGATGAAACCATGAAACGGAATGATTGAGATAAAAAAAGAAGGGTGTCTGATTGACAACCCCCCCTGTAATAAGTAACATTCTCCATGTTATTCAACGATATAAGGTTTTAAGATCTCGAGAATCTGTGACATATTCTCTTCGCTATGAATATTTAAATCAATATTTTTAGATAAGTCAAGACTAAAAATACCCATAATGGATTTTGCGTCAATCACATATCTACCGGAAACCAAGTCAAAATCAGTATCAAATTTGGTTACGTCATTAACGAAAGCTTTTACCTTATCGATTGAATTTAAAGATATTTTAACTGTTTTCATAGTTTAATTCCTCCTTATTAAGTATATGTATATACTATATTTTAGCAATTTAAAAGTCAATAGACAAAGTTCATAAAAAATCGTTGAAAAGTTGTATAGGTAGGAGAATATGTAATAAATCGAATTTGTGATATTGTATAATTGTTACGGAATAACCCTGTAGGGAGCTATTCCGCTTAGAAAGGATAAGTTTGTAAATGAAGAAAACAGCTGCATTTTTGAGTCTCGGATGCAAGGTAAATTCCTATGAAACAGAGGCTATGAGAGGTTTGTTTGAGGAGAGTGGATACCGGATCGTAGAGTTTAAGGAAACGGCTGATGTCTATGTTGTTAATACCTGTACTGTAACCAATATCGCTGACCGTAAGTCAAGACAGATGCTTCACCAGGCAAAGAAGAGGAATCCTGAAGCAGTCATAGCCGCCGTTGGTTGTTATGTTCAGGCAGCAGAACAGGAATTACTGGAGGACAGTGCGGTTGACATTATTGTCGGTAATAATAAAAAGTCGGATATCGTGCATATGGTCGAACGATTCCTGGAGAATAGAGTCAAGGAGGAACTGATTGCCGATATCGGTGCACAAAGCGAGTATGAGACGTTACAGCTTGCAACTACGATGGATAAGACAAGAGCATTCATTAAAATACAGGATGGATGTAATCGTTTCTGCTCTTATTGTATCATTCCTTATGTAAGAGGCAGGGTCAGAAGCAGAGATGAGGAAGATGTGTTGAAGGAGATATCCGAGCTTGCGCTAAGAGGTTATAAGGAAATTGTATTTACCGGAATTCATATTTCTTCTTATGGTACGGATAAAATAAAAGAACCTGAGCAGGATAATCCTATGCCTCTGGCAAGGCTCATTCTGAAAGCCGGAGAAGTGAAAGGAATTGAGAGAATCCGTCTGGGATCCTTAGAACCCCGTATTATTACGAAAGACTTCGTAAAGGCGATGCAATCCGTTCGTCAATTTTGTCCGCATTTTCATCTTTCCCTGCAAAGCGGGAGTAATTCGGTTCTTGCACGCATGAACCGTAAATATACTTCGGAAGAATATTATGAAAAGACCCTGTTAATCAGAAAATATTTTGATCATCCTGCTTTTACAACAGACGTTATCGTAGGATTTCCCGGTGAGACCGGTGAGGAGTTTGAGGAGACGAAAGCTTTTGTATCAAAGATAGGATTTTCCCATATTCATGTTTTTAAGTATTCCAAAAGAGAAGGTACCAAAGCAGCTGTCATGAAGGAACAGGTTCCGGAAGAGATCAAAAATCAGAGAAGCAATGAACTCATTGGTATCTCAAATTTCATGTCCCAGGAATATAAATCAGTATTTATGGGAAAAATAGAGAAAATTCTTATCGAAGAGGAGATCCATCTGGACAATCATTCTTATCTGGTGGGACATAATGAAAGATATGAGAAAATTGCATTACATGGTGCCGGAGATTTGATAAATGAAGTGGTTTCGGTGAAGGTATGTAATAAATTAACAGAAGAATTACTACTTGCTGAAATAATTCATTGAATTTTTTGTCCAAGTATATTAAAATATTAAGTAATAGTAAATAAATCCAATGATCTATGGAAAGAGAACGTGTTCATTTAGGGGAAGAGGAAGTGAAGATCGATGCAAAAAGCAAATAATAATACGCAATATTTCAAGATGCAAAAGGATACTGAGATCGTTGTTAGTGAAGTGATTCACTCAGTATACTCTGCATTGACAGAAAAAGGATATAACCCTGTAAGCCAGATTGTTGGATATGTCATGTCCGGTGACCCTACCTACATAACGAGTCACAAAGGTGCCCGCAGTTTAATCATGAAGGTGGAACGTGATGAGATCATTGAAGAATTATTACGTTACTACATCGAAAAAGATGGTAATCAGGGCGGCGGTGCCAGGACAAAGGAGAAAAATACATGAGAATAATGGGGCTGGACTATGGTTCGGTGACAGTAGGGGTGTCAATCAGTGATCCACTGTTATTAACTGCCCAGGGAATAGAAGTCATCCGTCGTAAGCAGGAGAATAAGCTGCGGCAGACGCTGGCAAGAATCGAAGAATTAATCAAAGAATATCAGGTGGAAAAGATTATTGTGGGATATCCGAAGTATCTGAACAATTCCATTGGGGAGCGAGCATTGAAATCGGAAGAGTTCGCTGATAAATTAAGACAGAGAACTGGCCTTGAAGTAATTCTCTGGGATGAACGTCTGACGACGGTGGCTGCAAATCAGGTTCTGTCACAGGGAGGACTTGATTATAAGAAGAAGGCAGAGGTTGTAGATAAGGTCGCTTCGGTTCTGATCTTACAGGGATATCTGGATTATCTGAACTTTGCAAAACAGCATACACAGGATACTGTGTAACGATTCGTTACACATAACGTCATATGATCAGGATATTGCGGAATAAAGAATTGAGAGATCAAGAGATTAAACAACTAAAGATTAAGAGATTAAACAACAAAAGATTAAGAAATTAAACATAAAGATATTAATATCAAAAGATTATGAGATCAAGAGATCAAAAGATTAGAAGATGAAACATCAGGAGATCAAAAGATGAAACATCAAGAGATCAAAAGATGATACATCAGGAGATCAAAAGATGAAATATCAAAAATGATAAAGAGTCTTAGAATTTGATGTCTTGAACTTTTATGAAGGTATCAGAGCGCTTTATGCTATGATAGGACAGAAAATGATCAGGGAAAGGTGCGCGTAGCATGGACCAGAATTTAAATGAAATCATATTTACTACAGAAGATGGGGAAGAAGTGGTTTTCCAGGTTTTAGAGCAAACAAGACTGGGAGGTCGTGATTATCTATTGGTCTGCACAACAGTTGAAGATGAGGAACAGAGAGAAGCACTTATATTAAAGGATGTCTCTGAGGAGACGGATGAAGAAGCAATCTATGATATTGTGGAAGACGATCAGGAATTAAAAATGGTCGCTGAAATTTTTGAGGAACTAATTGATGATATTGAATTATATTAATTGCATGGATATAATTAGACGAAAATAGGTGATAATTATGCCTGAGCATCAGGATAAATTTAAAGATTTATTAAAGCAGAACGGCTTAAAGGTAACAAATCAAAGAGTGGCTATTCTGGAAGTACTGAATAACCGACCAGGGAAGCATCTGACCGCTGAGGAAATTTATGATTATGTAAAGAAGAAATTTCCGGAGATAGGTCTTGCAACCGTGTATCGGACGATTCAACTGCTGTCAGATTTGCATTTGATTGATAAGCTTAATTTGGGAGATGGATATGTACGATATGAAATCGGAAGAAAGAACAAGGAAGAATCCTGTCATCATCACCATCATTTAATTTGCCTTGACTGCGGTGATATCTTTGCTTTTCAGGATGATTTGCTGGAAACGTTGGAAGAGCGTATCAAAGAAACTTTAGGATTCGTAGTCGAAGATCATGAAGTGAAATTGTATGGGCATTGCAAGAAATGCAGTAAAAAATAAAATCTACTTTCATCTAATTCATAGCCTGCACTTAGTTAATGGATAGAATGTACATAAAAATACCATTGGAGGTGCAATTGTTTGAAAGAAAAAGAAAGAAAAAATGTGAATGTAACAGAAGTGAAAGGTGTAAAAATTATACCACTGGGTGGGTTGGAACAAATAGGAATGAACATTACTGCAATTGAATACGAGGAAAGTATTATCGTAATTGATTGTGGGTTATCCTTCCCGGAAGATGAGATGCTGGGAATTGATTTGGTTATTCCTGATGTGACCTACTTAAAAGAGAATATTGAAAAAGTAAAAGGCTTTATCATAACCCATGGTCATGAAGATCATATTGGAGCCCTGCCCTATATTCTCAAGGAGATTAATGTTCCGGTATATGCCACTAAATTAACGATAGGAATTATTGAAAATAAATTAAAAGAACATAATTTATTGAAGAATACAAAGAGAAAAGTAATAAAATATGGACAATCTATCAATTTGGGATGTTTTCGAATAGAATTCGTTCGTACCAATCACAGTATCGCGGATGCGGCAGCGCTTGCGGTTTATACACCTATGGGAATTATATTTCATACCGGTGATTTCAAGGTAGACTTTACTCCGGTATTCGGAGCGCCGATTGATCTACAAAGAATTGGTGAAATAGGAAAGAAGGGTGTATTGGCACTCCTTTGCGACAGTACCAATGTAGAACGTCCCGGATATACTATGTCGGAGCGTACCGTAGGTAAAACCTTTGATACAATCTTTGCCGATTATATCAAGCAGAGAATTATCGTTGCTACCTTTGCTTCGAATGTGGACCGGGTTCAGCAGATTATTAATTCTGCTGTCAAGTATGGAAGAAAGGTTGTCATCGAAGGCAGAAGCATGGTAAATATTATCACCACCGCATCTGAACTGGGATATCTTAGAATTCCGGATAATGTACTGATTGATATAGAGCAGATGAAGAATTATACGGATGATCAGCTGGTACTGATTACGACGGGAAGTCAGGGAGAAGCAATGGCTGCATTATCAAGGATTGCTGCTTCCATTCATAGAAAAGTATCCATTAAACCCGGAGATGTGGTGATCTTAAGTTCTACACCGATTCCGGGCAATGAAAAAGCAATTTCTAAAGTAATCAATGATCTTTCCATGAAAGGTGCCAAGGTGATTTACCAGGATACTCACGTATCAGGGCATGCATGCCAGGAAGAGATTAAGCTGATTTATTCCCTGACAAAACCCAGATATGCAGTTCCGGTCCACGGAGAGTATAGACATTTGATACGACATGCGGAATTGGCACAGTTAATGGGAATACCAAAAGATAATATCTTTTTACTTTCCTCCGGAGATGTGTTAACATTATCAGAGGAGAAAGCGGCCATTACCGGAGAAGTTCCGGCACAGGGAATCCTTGTAGATGGCCTTGGCATTGGCGATGTAGGGAATATTGTTCTTCGTGACAGACAGCATCTATCAGAAAACGGCTTGATTATTGTTGTTATTTCCCTTGAAAAGTATACCAATCAAGTAGTTGCCGGTCCCGATATTGTATCCAGAGGGTTTGTCTATGTAAGAGAATCAGAAAATCTGATGGAAGAAGCAAGAGTAGTTGTAGAAAAGGCGTTAGATAAGTGTCTTTCCAGAAACAATGCCGACTGGAATAAAATGAAAACCGAGATTAAGGATTCTTTAAGTGATTTTATTTGGAAGAAAACCAAGAGAAATCCGATGATCCTGCCAATAATAATGGAAGTATAACTTATAGAAAAGAAACTTGGAACAGAAGTTTATTTGTATAAAGTAAGAGGTGGTAAAATGGCGGCCAGGTCCACGAAAGTAAAATTAACCTTAAAAATAACAAGCTTTATATTGCGGTTATTGATGAATGTTATCTTTTATATCGTTGTGGTAATTCTCATTGTTGATTTTAGTAAGGAAGCATATACCTTTACCTACAGGCTTTACGGTCCTGTAGCCAGGGATGAAAAGCCCGGAAGGGATATCATATTCCAGATCAATAAGGGAGAATCCACCATGGATATCTCATCAAAGCTTGAGGTGACCGGCGCCATTGTTGATAAATATCCTTTTTATTTAAAAGTCAAATTAAAAGATAGTACAATTTATCCGGGAACCTATATGATTAATTCTTCCATGACTTTTAATGAGATCCTAAACATTATTACAGACTATTCTTCTTCCATTGTTCAGGATCCGGAAAATCACCAGAAGGAACAGGAAGATACGACCCAATAGTGTGCGGGAATCAGTAAGAAGCGAATTGAAAGGCTTGGAATTAACCTATGATCATAGACGAAAGAATCGCAGCATATATCAATTCCCTGGGGAGCGAGCTGCCCCCGGAATTATCTTCCCTGGAAAAAGAAGCACTGGAGCATCATGTTCCAATTATAAAAAAAGAAACACAAGGTCTGCTTCGATTTTTGCTACGAATGCAGCATCCATTACAAATTTTAGAGGTCGGAACTGCCATAGGCTTTTCCGCCCTTTTTATGAGTGAATATACGAATCCGGGATGTCGCATTACCACCATTGAAAAGGTGCCCATGCGGCTCGTGGAAGCACAAAAGAATTTATCCAGCGAGAGATTTCCTAAAAAGGATAAGATCAGACTCTGCCAGGGAGAGGCATTGGAAGTATTAAAGGAATTGGTGTTAAAGAAAGAACGATACGATTTTATTTTTCTGGATGCGGCCAAAGCACAATATATGAGCTTTCTACCCCATTTGCTTGCGTTATTGGAGGAAGGGGGGCTTCTGGTAACGGATAATGTGATGCAGGACGGTACCGTCATAAATTCCAGATACAGTATTGTCAGAAGAGATCGTACCATACATTCCAGAATGAGAGAATTTTTATATACGATTACCCATATGGAGGCACTTGAAACTGTGATACTGCCGGTGGGAGACGGAATTGCCATAAGCAGTAAGCAAGCGGGGGCAGAAGTAATTGAGAAAGAGTGATGAGATGTCAGAGGAAAGAAAAAAACCCGAATTATTAATCCCTGCCGGAAGTCTTGAGGTTTTAAAGGCAGCGATTATCTATGGTGCGGATGCGGTATACATTGGCGGAGATCTCTATGGGTTGAGAGCCAAGGCGAAGAATTTCTCCATGGAGGATATGAAAGAAGGAATTGCATTTGCCCATTCTTATGGAAAAAGGGTATATGTAACTGCAAATATAACTGCACACAATCAGGATCTGGAGGGGATCAGGCGCTATTTCAGGGAATTGAAGGCATTTGGTGAATACTGCCCGGATGCAATTATCATCTCTGATCCGGGGGTGTTTCAAATCGCGCAGGAGGAACTGGGGGAGATAGAACTTCATATCAGTACTCAGGCAAATAATACGAATTACGAAACATACCGGTTCTGGTATAAGCTTGGAGCCAAGCGGGTGGTATCCGCCAGAGAGCTGTCTTTGGAGGAATTGATTGAATTAAGAAGAAAGATACCTCCGCAGATGGAGATTGAAACCTTTATTCATGGTGCCATGTGCATTGCATACTCGGGAAGGTGTCTTCTGAGCAATTATTTTACCGGAAGGGATGCCAATATGGGAGCCTGCACCCACTCCTGCCGTTGGAGATATCATATCGTGGAAGAGACAAGACCCGGTGAATATCTTCCAATTGAAGAAAACGAACGGGGAACTTATATCTTTAATTCGAAAGATTTATGTATGATTGAATATATTCCCCAATTGGTAAAGGCAGGAATTGACAGCTTCAAGATTGAAGGAAGAATGAAAACCGCACTTTATGTCGCCACGGTAACCAGAACCTATCGCAGAGCGATCGATGATTTCTTCCGGGATCCGGATCTTTATGAGAGGAATAAGCCACTTTACCGGGAAGAGATTAAAAAGGGGGTAAACAGGCAGTTTACCACAGGATTTTTCTTTGGAGGGCCAACCCGGGAAGATCAGATTTATGATCACAATACCTACGAAAAATCATATACTTATCTTGGAATGATATCCGGTGAGCGGGATGATCTGTTTGCGTTGGAGCAAAAGAATAAATTCACAGTTGGCGAGACCATTGAGGTGATAAAGCCAACGGGTGACACGATTGAGACAACAGTGAAACGAATTGTGGATGAGCAGGGCGTGGATATGGAAAGCTGTCCTCATCCAAAACAAGCCATTTATGTAGATATAGGGACAAAATTAGACCTGTACGATATTCTCAGGCGAAAGGAATAAGCAGTCCTTCTGTCCTTTTTTAAGAGGGATAGGCACTTTATGTCAATAATCAGCATATGATAATAACGAACATTAAGCCATTGAGGGTGCTTATTTTCGTGAAATCGTTCCCTAAGCCATTAAGCACCAAGGACGAAGCAGAGTATCTACATCGTTGTAAACAGGGTGATAAGGATGCAAGAGATAAGCTGATAGAACATAATCTAAGGTTAGTTGCCCATATTGTTAAGAAATACAATATGATTGATAAAGAAACCGATGATTTAATCTCCATTGGTACCATTGGTCTGATCAAAGCAATTGATACCTTTGATGATGAAAAAGGAATCCGCCTGGCGACCTATGCTTCACGATGCATCGATAATGAGCTTTTGATGATGCTAAGAAGCGGTAAGCGATTGGCAAAGGAAGTTTATCTTTATGATCCCATCGGATCAGACCGGGAAGGTAACGAAATCAATCTATTAGATATTATTGAAGACGCGGAAGTTGATATTGTAGAAAATATCGTCATGGAAGATGATATTAAAAAACTATATCATATGATCGGAAAAGTGTTAACGGACAGAGAACGGGAGATCATCTTCCTGCGGTACGGACTCAGTAACCGCAAAGAGGTTACGCAGCGGGAAATCGCTTCTAAATTAGGCATTTCCAGAAGTTATGTATCACGAATTGAGAAAAAGGCTCTGAAGAAACTTAGAGAATGCTTTGAGCAATAGAAACAAGATAGATGCCTCTCTTAACATCCGGGAAATGGAAAGGATGTTAGGAGAGGTGTTTTTTGTGCGCTGGGAAAGTACTACCCATCTGATAACAATCAGGAAGGAGATACGGGTGGGAGAGATTCGCACGTTTTACAGAAAATTTTCTGGAAAACCCGTAAGTACTATAGTATAATCAAAGAACAATTACGTATTTCGGCTCACTGTGGCAAGTAATGTTCAAATAATCAAAGAAAAACAATGGAGGTGGTCATATGAAGAAGGCAGGTAAAGTGATTGATGCAATGATAGAATATTATTCCAACGATGCCAGAAGGATTAATCATTTTCTTAAGGTGTATGGATTTGCCAAGGCTATCGGGGAGATGGAACAATTATTGGAGGAAGAACAGGAGATTCTGGAAGTTGCCGCACTGGTGCACGATATCGGGATCAGGGTAAGCGAAGAGAAATATCATAGCAGTGCGGGAAATTATCAGCAAATTGAAGGGCCGCCGGTTGCAAAAAATATGCTGTCCAGATTGGGATATCCGGAGGCGTTCGTGGACAGGGTGTGTTATCTGATTGCGCATCATCATACCTATCATAATATTACAGGTATGGATTATCAGATCCTGGTTGAGGCGGATTTTCTTGTAAATATATATGAGGATGATATGAAGGAGAAAGAGATAGAGAGCATAAACAGCAAGATCTTCAAAACAGAAACCGGTAAGAATTTTTTAAACCGGCTATATCTGATCAAGCCCCGGACCCTGGAAGCGTAAGGATGAACCGCATGCCCGCATGGGAATGCTGATTATTACCAAGCCGTCCTGTCCGGGCTATGAGTATCCTGGTGTATTTATTTCTTAGTGGTCCATTTGGAACAATCCCAGACTTTGGTAACAAAGTCTTCGTAAAAATCAGGCTCATGGGAGATGATAAGGATACCCCCCTTATATTCTTTTAACGCCCGCTTTAATTCATCTTTTGCATCCACATCCAGGTGGTTTGTAGGCTCATCCAGTAATAGAATGTTGGTTTCTCTGTTGATTAACTTGCATAAACGGACCTTAGCCTGTTCTCCTCCGCTGAGTACCCTGACCTGGCTTTCGATATGCTTTGTGGTGAGACCGCATTTTGCGAGGGCAGAGCGGACTTCGTACTGTGTGTAACCGGGAAATTCCTTCCAGATCTCATCCAGGCAGGTCGTCGTGTTGCCCGGCGCCATCTCCTGTTCAAAATATCCGATGTATAAATAATCTCCAAGAGAAACAGTGCCGCTTAGTGGTTGAAGTAACCCGAGAATACTTTTCAGGAGTGTTGTTTTTCCGATACCGTTGGCTCCCGTCATAGCAATTTTTTCGCCGCGCTCCATAGAGAGATTTAGCGCAGAGGACAGGGGATCATCATAACCGATGATCAGATCCTGACTCTGAAAGATATATTTTCCTGCGGCTCTTGCCTCCTTAAATCGAAACTCCGGTTTGGGCTTTTCCTGGGCCAGCTCAATGACATCCATTTTATCCAGCTTTTTCTGTCGGGACATTGCCATATTTCTTGTAGAAACTCTCGCCTTATTGCGGGCAACAAAATCCTCCAAATCCGCAATTTCCTTTTGCTGGCGCTTGTAGGCAGCCTCCAGCTGGGACTTTTTCATCTCATAAACTTCCATGAATTTATCATAATTCCCAACATACCGGTTTAATTCCTGATTTTCCATATGATAAATAAGATTAACAACACTGTTTAAGAATGGAATATCATGGGAGATCAGAATAAATGCATTCTCATAATCATTCAAATAACGCTTCAACCACTCGATGTGCGGTACATCAAGGTAATTTGTAGGTTCATCCAGCAGGAGGATATCCGGTTTTTCCAGGAGTAATTTTCCCAGGAGCAGCTTGGTCCTTTGACCGCCGCTAAGATCGGTTACATCCCTCTCCAAGCCGATGTCGTCCAATCCCAGGGCATGTGCGATTTCATCAACTTTTGTATCAATAATATAGAAGTCGTGCATGGATAGTAGTTCCTGAATGATGCCCAATTCTTCTATCATATCAGCCAGCTCCTCTTCGCCGGCCTCCCCCATGGCATCACAAATCTGATTCATTTTATTTTCCAATTCAAACAAGTGAGAAAAGGCTGACTTGAGAACATCCCGAAGGGTCATTCCTTTTTCCAATACAGCATGCTGATCCAGATAGCCGGCATGTACATGCTTTGCCCATTCCACTTTGCCTTCGTCGGGCATCAGTTTATCTGTAACAATATTCATAAAGGTGGACTTTCCTTCACCGTTAGCTCCGATTAATCCGATATGCTCTCCCTTTAACAGCCGGAAAGACACATCCTTAAAGATTGCTCTGTCGCCGAAACCATGACTTAGGTTAGTGACGTTTAATATACTCATTTTCTGACTCCTTATTTGCGGGACCATCCGTATTTTTCATTACGATCTATAATTTTACACGATTCTGTTAAGAAAATCAATTCGAACCTACGAAACGACAAAAGTTTACATAAAGTTAACATAATGTTTGGAATAGTGTCAATAAATTAGTATGGACGAATACTCATATTTGAATTATAATAAGACAAGATAAACATTTTTGTTGTATAAATAATCAAATTCCGGAAGATATTGCTAAAAATATAAAAGGAATGGAACTTAATATTTATTCTTATAAGATAAAGAAGATAAACACATCAGGAGAAGGATTCTATGGAGTTCTACAACAAGAAAAAGCGATTGGGCGATATACTGATCGATGCCGGAGTCATCGATGAAAGCCAGTTATCTTCCGCCTTAAAGGCGCAGAAGCAAACCGGAAAAAAGCTTGGGGATACCTTAATTGATCTGGGTTTCACCAATGAAATGGAGATAGCGAATGCATTACATAGCCAGCTGAAATGTGATCTTGTTATTCTTTCGGAACGAAGGATTGAGGCGGATGTTATTCAGCTGGTAGGGGAAGAAATCTTAAGAAAACATTTGGTAATGCCCTTTGAGTTCAAAAAAGGATATGCGAATATTCTGAGAGTGGCGATGGCAAACCCTCTGGATATAATTGCAATAGACGATATTGCGATTATTACTAATTTTCAGATAGAAGCGGCAGTTTCAACGCCTCACGATATTGCGGCGGCAATCGATAAATACTATGGCAATATAGAAGCCCTGAAGGTTGCGCAACGATATACTCAGGAGCGGGACAGTCTGCTTAAATCAGAGCAATCCCAGGAGATGGCCAGCGAGGATGTGGAGAATGCGCCTATTGTTGTACTTGTTCGATCTATTATTGAGCAGGGAATCAGACAGCGGGCCAGTGATGTTCATATCGAACCCATGGAGAATGAGATGAGGGTAAGATACCGGATAGACGGTGTGTTAAATAAAGGCAGAAGATATAACCTGAGTCTTATGCCCGCTATTATTGCCAGACTTAAAATTATCGGCGGAATGGACATATCGGAGAAGAGAAAACCCCAGGACGGACGAATTACCCTGACGGTAGGACGATATGACTATGATATCCGTGCCTCGGTTTTACCTACCGTATACGGAGAAAAAGTGGTACTTCGAATTGCTACCAAGAGCGGATATATGAGAGACAAAAGAGAACTGGGAATGACCGGGGAGGAGTTGATTCGTTTTGATAAAATCATTTCCAACCCTTATGGAATTATATTGATCACTGGTCCGACAGGCAGCGGTAAATCCACAACTCTTTACAGTATGCTCTCTTCCCTGAACAGGGACGGGGTGAATATTGTGACGATAGAAGATCCTGTAGAAGCACATATCGACGGGATTAACCAGGTTCAGGTAAATGAAAAGGCTAGTTTAACCTTTGCCAATGCGCTGCGTTCCATCTTAAGACAGGATCCGGATATTATTATGATCGGTGAGATCCGTGATCAGGAGACTGCAGAGATTGCCGTAAAGGCCTCCATCACCGGACATCTGGTTGCCAGTACCCTGCATACCAATTCCGCAGCAGGAACCATTACCCGTATGACAGATATGGGGGTTGAGCCTTATCTGCTGTCAGAAGCAATTGTAGGAATTATTGCGCAGCGACTGGTCAGAAAGCTTTGTCCTGATTGTAAGAAGAAAATAGAAGCGACCCCGTCGGAGAAACACCTTTTGAACGTATCTCCCACACAGCCACTTGAAATCTACCATGCAGGCGGCTGTGTTAAATGTGATGATACCGGCTATATCGGTCGTATCGGTATCTATGAGATCATGCAGACCTCCCCTCAGGTTCGCGAAGCAATCCGAAAGAAAAGGCCGAATGACGCAATCGCTGAGATTGCGGAAACAGAAGGAATGAGACCCCTTCGTAACCGTGCAGTTGAACTAATAATAAACGGAATTACATCCATTGACGAGTTATTACGAATCTCCATTGATGATGAATAAATGATGATGAAATTAATGATGAATAAATGATGAAATAAGTCAGCTACAATTAGGAACGGAAGAAATTTGGAGGAAAATAGCAGTGACAATCAATGACTTATTGATAAAAGCCCAGGAAAGAAGGGCCTCAGATTTACATATCACCGTTGGTATTGCTCCTAAATGCAGAATTAACGGAGAACTGATGGAGCTGGAGGGCTATGAAAGTCTTACCCCGCAGGATACGCAGGATCTGATTATGCCCATCATACCGCAAAGGTTAAAGGAGAAGCTGTTAACCAGCGGGGAAGTGGATTTCTCCTATTCCATAGTTGGGATAGGAAGATATCGTGTCAATGCCTTTCGGCAAAGAGGTTCCTATGCGCTGGTTATTCGTATTATCAATACGGTAATCCCCTCGACACAGCAGCTGGGGCTGCCGGTTTCTGTTACTGAGCTGACCAATAAGAAGAGAGGGCTGGTGCTGGTTACCGGACCGACAGGAAGCGGTAAATCAACAACCCTGGCTTCTCTCATTGATGTAATCAATACTACTTCCAATCGTCATATTATTACACTGGAGGATCCGATTGAATATATCCATAAGCACAAGAAATCCATTGTCAACCAGAGAGAGATCGGCATTGATACCATGACATTTTCTGACGCCCTGCGGGTAGTGCTAAGAGAGGACCCGGATGTTATTCTGGTGGGTGAGATGAGAGATCTGGAAACCATAGAAATCGCGATTACGGCAGCAGAGACAGGACATCTGGTGCTGTCAACCCTTCATACCATCGGGGCTGCCAGTACGGTTGATCGTATGATTGATGTCTTTCCTCCACATCAGCAGCAGCAAATCAGGGTTCAGTTATCTGCGGTACTGGAAGCAGTGATATCGCAGCAATTGATCCCAACCATAGACGGCAGAGGAAGAGTTGCGGCATTTGAAATTATGCACGCCATCCCTGCAATTCGCAATTTAATCAGAGAAGGAAAGACCCATCAGCTGACCTCCTTTATTCAGACCAATCGGCGGCTGGGAATGCAGACCATGGATGATGCCATTTATCATCTGTATTTACAGGGAGCCATTACACCGGAGCAAGCCTCGGCTTATGCACAGGATGCGGATGCAATGGAACGCAAGATATAGAAGAAGGTTAAATTAAAATGCAAAGGAAGTGAGCAATTTGTCCGGTTACACGTATATCGCGATTGATGGAAATGGTAAGGAAAAAAGAGGCAGAATGGAAGCACCCAATGAAGAGCGGGTATTGCATTCCCTTAAAACGGACGGCTTTATTCCCATTACCGTGAAAGAACAGACGATCTTTAACAGGGATTTGAATATTTCTATGGGAAACCCGATAAAACCGAGAGATTACAGTGTTTTTGCACGGCAGTTCGTCAGTATTTTATCCGCGGGTGTTCCGATATTACAGGCACTGGACCTATTGATCGACCAGACAGAGTGCAAACAATTGAGAACCGGAATTCAAGGAACGAAAGTCTTAGTGGAAAAAGGGGAACGGCTTGCAGATGCCATGAGAAATCAGGGCAAGATATTCCCGCCGATTTTAATTAATATGGTGGAGGCAGGGGAATCCTCAGGAAGCCTGGAAATTGCCCTTGACCGAATGGCCATACATTTTGAAAAGGATGCCAAAATCAAATCACTTGTGAAAAAGGCCATGATTTACCCTGTTGCAGTGGGAATTGTCGCTCTGGCGGTGATTATCCTGATGCTGGTGGTGGTCATCCCCTCTTTTATGAAAATGTTTGAAGATATGGATATGAAGATGCCGGCCATAACAATGGCAGTGGTGGCAGTCAGTAACTTTATGGTAAAGCAATGGTATTTTATTATGCTGGGATTACTGCTTATGATACTGGTATTTTCATTGTTCAGAAATTCATATAAAGGAAAAATGTTTTTTGCGACACTGTCGCTTAAGATTCCCATCTTTGGCAAATTTGCAATCAAGAGCGCCTGTGCCAGATTTACACGAACCTTAAGCACACTACTGGCAGCCGGAATACCTCTGATGGAAGCAATGGATATCACAGCAAGAACCATGGACAACCTTGTTATAAAGAAAATATTTCACGAAGCAAAAGAGGAGGTGGCAAGAGGGGTACCGCTTTCTGTTCCATTAATGTCATCCGGAATCTTTCCTCCCATGGTGTATCATATGATAAAAATTGGGGAAGAAACCGGTAATCTGGAAGCAATGCTTATTAAAATCGCAGATTATTATGACGAGGAAGTAGAGATATCCTCACAGACATTAACGGCAGCAATGGAACCCTTAATTATCATAGTCTTAGCGGTAGTTGTCGGAGCCCTGGTAATGGCAATAATGCAGCCGATGTTTGCAATGTATGACCAGCTTGACAGTGTAACCATGAGTCAGTAATATGTTTTCACCTTGAATCGAAACGGCACACTTCTACAATCCGTCACCAGAACCAAATGGTTGCCAGGCCGTTTTGAAATAAAATGAATAATAGGGAGAATAGGCAAATGAAGAAAAAAGGAAACAACAAAGGATTTTCGCTCGTAGAATTGATTGTAGTTATCGCAATTATGGCAATTTTAGCGGTAACATTGGCTCCAAGATTGACACATTACATTGAAAAGGCTAGATTGGCTAGTGATCAAGAAGTAGTTAATACGATTTATAATGCAACAAAATTGAGCTTTGCTGATGACACATTATTAAATGGTTTTACAGCAGCACCAACAACAGGTACGACATCTGGGGGCACTACTACATATCCTTATACACTGAGTCTAAGAAATACAGCAACAACAGCTAATACATATGTTGTAACAAACAAAGCATGGAAGATATCCGATATTGCAGATGCAAATCTTAGTGCTTTCCTAAAAGAGATGAAAAAGGTAGTTGGAGACTTTACCCTGAAGGCAAGTAAAGCCGGAGATAATACCATAATCAGTATTACTTTAGATGCAAATAATAAATTAACTGTGACGCTAGATTATAATGGAAGCACTTATGCCGATGGTGATGGTTATCAAGTAACCGAATAACTATAGCTACAGGTTTGATTTCCAAAGGAAAGATTGCAATGATGTGTATTCTTTCATTTGGAAGTCATCCTGTATAATAAAAAGAATAGGACAACCATATGTCTGAATACATCATCTATTCCATTATTGTATTTTTATACGGTATCACCATCGGCAGTTTTTTGAATGTCTGTATTCTTCGCATTCCTTTGAAGGAAAGTATTGTTACCGGAAGGTCACACTGTGATGAATGCGGCTACCAGTTACGATGGTATGATCTGATCCCCATCCTTAGTTATTTGTTTCTTTGGGGACGCTGCAGGAAATGTAAGACTAAGATTTCAATTCAATATCCGTTAATTGAAGCACTGAATGGGATTTTATATGTGCTTGTTTTTTGTTTTCAAGGCTGGAATTATCTCAGTGCAATTTATTGTCTGGCCATATCCGCACTGATTGTACTCAGTGTAATTGATTTCAGAACGAATATGATACCGGTTGGTATTAATATATATTTACTCGCAGTGGGTATCCTGCGGGTTGGTTTGGATTACCGCAATATGTTAAATTATCTGATCGGATTTATTAGTGTCAGCGGCTTCCTGTTTCTTATTTACATTGTCACGAAGGGCAATGGTATCGGCGGCGGAGATATTAAGCTGATGGCGCCGGCAGGATTGCTGTTGGGGTGGAAACTGGTACTGCTGGCATTCTTCCTTGGATGTATCTATGGGGCGGTGATTCATCCGATCCGAATGAAGCTTGCACATCAGGGCAGGGTATTGGCCTTCGGACCATATCTGAGTGCAGGTATTATCACCGCCATATTGTTCGGTGACAGACTGCTGAGCTGGTATCTGACGCTGTTTTACACATAGATTGGACACTAAGATGTGCCGCCAGGCGGCAAATTGGAGGTTATATTATGGCAAAGAAAGTACTTAGCATCGTAATTGGAACAGAGATTACAAAGGTGTGCGAAGTGTCCTATCAGAAGAAGAATTCACCGAAAAACATTCGTGTATATAAAAGTATTTCCTTTCATACGCCTGATCACACCATTGAAGATGGGATGATTAAAAATCAAAGTGTATTTAAGGAGTCGTTAAAGCACTATCTGCGTGCCAATAAGATGAAAACAAAGAAAGTGATTTTTTCTATTGCCTCCAGTAAGATTGCAAACAGGGAGGTTATTATTCCTCCTGTCAAGGAATCGAGGATCATGGATATTGTCCATGCGGGAGCAACGGATTATTTTCCCGTGGATATCAAAGAATATATTCTTTCTTATATTGTTCTGGAGAAGAGAACCTCAGATCGAAAAGAGAAAGCGCTGGAGAAAAAGCTGGGGAAGGAACAGGAGAAATTAAATAAGAAACAGGCAAGACTGGAGAAAAAGGTCAGCAGAAAAAAGAAGAGCAGACTAATTCATGATTCTGTATCCGTTTCCTCCTCTTTTAATCCGGATTCCGGAGAAGACCGGAAGAGTCGCAATGATTCAGCCAAAGATAAGAACAGCAGCAAGAAGCATATTCGCCTTGCGGTGTATGCTGCACCAAATGCTTTGGTAAAGAATTATTATGAATTTGCGGATGAAATGGGAATGGATATTGTGGCGCTTGATTATAGCGGCAATAGCGGGTATCAGATGATCAAACGTCATGCCAATCAGGGAACCAATGTTTTCGTTCAGCTTAATGATCAGGACACGGTAATCAGTATTTTAAGGGACAATGTCCTTATTTTGCAGAGGACAGTGGGTTATGGAATCTCGACATTTCTGGAAACGGTTCAGGAACAGCCGTATTACAGGGTCAATACGGAAAAAGATGCAATGAATCTTCTGATCAACCGAAATCTATTGACGCAGGAACAGCCGGAAGTCATCCGGTTTGATGCTTCCTGGTCCATGGGAGAGGTGGCGGCAGCCAGTGAATTTATCCGGTCCGATGTAAAAAATGTGTTTGAAGAGGGCAAAGAAAATGAAGCACGAAGATATATTGTAGAATCACTGCATATTTTAACGAATAGCATCGCAAGAATACTGGATTATTATAAGACGAATAATAAGACGGCAGAGATCGAAGCCATTTATTTGTCAGGAATGGGTGTTCAAATCAAAGGGATTGATTTGTTCTTTACCAGAGAAATCGGGATTGAGAACAGGAGAATTGAGAAATTAACGACGGTCAGCTCAAAGAAAATGGCCATCTCCTACCGCACGAATCCCAGTGAGTACATGTCCTGTGTTGGGGCGGTGATTCACCCTGTTGACTTTATTCCCATGGAACTGATCTTAAGAAAACGCAGGATCAGGGCGGTACTTGGTGCAACCTGTTTACTGACGGTAAGTATCGCAGGCTCAGCGGTATTGTCCTACTTTGGTTATCTGGACTATCAGGATGCAAAGAAGGAATACAGCCAGGTGAAAGCAAAGCTGGATGCAATGCCATCCGTAACCGATTTATACGGGGAATATGATGGGATAAAACAGGAAGTATCTCAGTTGCAGATTCTGGAGGATATGACCGGGAACAATAATGATAACATCAACGAAGTGATCTCGGAGCTGGAGAAGAAATTACTGACAGGTACCGTCATTCACTCCATGCAGTTTACGAATACAGGTGTCGCCATGAGCGTTACGGTGAACAGTGACCAATGGGGAGCCAATGCAATTGTCGCAAAGATGCTGATCCAGCTAAAATCCATCTCCTATTTTCAAACAGTGGATATCACAGATATCTCCGAAGGCGTCAATGAGGAGATGTCAGGTGTCAGCTTCTCCATTCACTGTACCTATGATCAGCCCGTCAATCCGCCGGCACCGGCAGCAGAGAACGGGGATCAGACACAAAACGGGAACATGCCGGATCAGGCAGATCAGATTGCAGAATAAAAGCTGCTTAGAACCTATTTGCAGGAGGAACTTATGAAGAAGATAAGTGATGGTCAGAAAAGATTTATCATCTGTGCGATTGGTATCGGGATATTTGCGATCTCCTATGTCTATCTCTATATGAGATTTCAGGAGCTGACAAGTGTGGTAAATTCTGATACGAATATATTGAAGCAGCAGATTTCGGAACGACAGGATCAGATAGAGAAGAAGGACAAGACAGAACAGGAAATCATAGAGCTAAAGCAGCAGAAAGCAGATCTTATTAATCAATATCCTGTATATCTTGCCAAAGAAGACAATTTTATGTTTGTTGAGAAGCTTCAGGATAATCTGAAGGTTAAGATTACCTCCATTAGTCCTTCTGACAGTACCGTGTTCTATGAAACCCAAATTCCGGTTGTTCAGACAGAGGGGCAGGCAGAGACAGAATATGATCCGTCCTTAGCCATATCCTCTGAATATATGACGGGTCTGCAAAGTACGATCAGCCTGAGTTTTCAGACAACCTATGGGGGACTGAAGAAGCTGGTGAACTATATGAATACCTATCCGGAGAAGACCGTGATTAATGATATCTCCGTAAGTTATGATAATACCACCGGGAACCTGAGCGGAAGTCTTAATATCTCCAGATATTCCTTAACCGGAACAGGGAAGATTTATGAGCCACCCTATATCAGCGACATCAGTATCGGAACAGATAATATATTCGGAACAATTGACCTGCTGCCGAAGAACAAATCAAAGAATCAATAGGGTAGCTGTGAAAGTAAGGGAATATTGAAAGGTATGGGGAAGAATGAGAGAAAGGAAGTACCTGAGCAGGAAGTTGCCAATCCCGTTACATAAAAATAGATTAAGTATAAGCAACCGGGGATTTACCCTGCTGGAATTATTAATTAGTATCGCAATTCTGGTCCTGGTTATGGTCCCGCTGATGAATTATTTCTTTCATTCCATGCGTATGAACCAACAGGCGCAGGAGATTCAGGAACAGACCAATCTGGCCGCCAATATCATGGAGGGAATCAAAGCCTATGGGATGCCGGATATTATCAGGCAGTTTGCTGATCCGGAGCAGGAGGAATTTACGATTATTCCCGGATTAACCAGAAATGAGGATATGGATCACGACGGGATTTTAAACTATCCTGTCTATTTATTAAAGAAGCCGGATGAGGCGGTAAGAAGATTTGAATTATCAGATGACACTGCCCTGCAGCAGATGAATTATTTTGGAATTCATGGGGTCTCTATGGAAAATAAAACATACGATGCATTGATTAAGATGGATGCAAGAGAATATAATGTCCTTAATTCCAATACAATGAATGATTATGTCATGCCGGATATTATCACACTGGACGAGAACGCCAATGGAATGTTCTTCTCCAACGGGACCTCTATGACGGATCCATATGATGAGGATGCCCTGGATGCACTGACTGAAAGCGGAAGGTGGTATGCACAGACGGTTCTCTGGCTCAGGGATCCTATGTATCTCCAATATCAGAGAGATCTGCAGGAATATGATCAGGCGTGCCTGGAACAGCAGGCAATCGGCGGACCCACCCCTGCACCCATCCCCGTGGTATCCTTTGATCCTGATTCTGTTGACTATACCTCCTATTGCAATAAAGAAACCATCAAAACCAATGTCACTAAGACGATAAAGATCACCATGAATACAGTTTCAAAGATGGTGGGATCCGCTACGGTTACTGTGTCGAAGATCAAAACAGAATTTATTTATCAGGTGACCAACTGGCTTCCTGAGATGGAAGATATTGCTGTTGTCACCAAGACCCTGCCTGCTTTAGAGAAGGAATATCCGAAACAGATTGAGAATGTATATCTGTTTTATCTTCCCTCCATCTTTCAGGAGAGCGTCAGTTCCGGATTAAGGGATCCGATGTACAGCCCTGATGAGATTCAAATCGATAACAATACCGGGAGTCCGGTAAATCTTTTTATTGCCAGGCAGAATACCAGCAGTCTCGCAAGACCATATATCAAGGTGAAGAGAAATAATATCTCCGATCAGGCAAGGGTTTTTACTAATCTGGAGGATGGTTATGTTACGACGGTAGATAATAGCGGAAATCCAATCAGCGCAACGATATCAAACGGCTTAATGGATGGTTCGAGAGAGAATAGAATCTATGCCGTTACAATAGAAATCTGTACGCCGCAGGAGCGGTTGGAAGATCGGTATCAGGATGTATTATATACCCTTCAATCCACCAAAGAGGAGTTGGATTGAAATCATAAGATGACAGGAACAAGTAGTTGGCGTGGATTTCATGTCGTGAAGACGACCGGATGGAGGTTGCATGAGAGAATATAAGAATCATTTGAATAATCATGGTGCTGCGCTGTTAACCGTTATCGTCTGCATCGCCTTTCTCTCCATCATAGGCTCTCTTATGCTCTCTGTTACCATGACAAATCTACAGATGAAGATGGTGGAGAGCAAATCAAAGGAGAACTTCTATTCCTGTGAAGCAGCCATGGAAGAGATCAGAGTTGGTATTCAGGAGCTGACCGCTGATACCATTAAGCGGGTATATCAGGAGATGGTATTAACCGATTACACCGGAACAATGAATTATGGTGATGTTAACAAGGAGATCAGGAAACAAGTGATTACATACCTGATCAGCGGCTTGTCCGAGAAGGATCCGGCTGAGTTTATCTTTACCGATACCCTGGGAGCCGTAAAGAATATGGACAATACTTCAGTGGTAACGAAGGAAAGTAAGTTAACCGTGTTTCTTAGCTCCTCAGTAGGGATCAGGATAACCGCAGGGGAACTATACGCCGGTATGGAAGCTGTCATTATCAAGGATATTAACATTAATTATCTGAATCCATCCACGGGATATCAATCCTCCATCACCTCTGATATTCGCATCAATCTGCCGGTATTTACCGCGGCCTCTACACCCCCCGGTTCCGATACGGAGTATACAACCAGACAACCTTATGAGGGATATTGCCTCATTGCTGACGGTGAAATTATCATGAACAATGCAGGTGATAATGCGGTGGACGGAAATGTTTTTTCCGGAGAGGGAATTACGGTGGAACGGCTGCCGGATCGCATGTCACATATAGTTACAATGACCGGACCGGTAATCGTCACAAGAGGAGATATCACGGTAAGGGATACGGCGAATCTGACGATCCGTCCCGGTACCGGTGGAAGTAAGCCGGTGGTCTGGGCAAATAATCTTATAACGGAGACCACAAATCAATACCCGGATAACTCCGACATTCGGACAAACCTTTCCATCAATGGTATCAGTCTGATCCGGGATGATCTGGCGTTGAACGGGAAAAACAGTGAGGTGGTATTAAACGGCGCTTATGTGGGATACAGTGCAAATGAAAGTGCCATGATGCTCAATGGAACGGGATCCATGCTGGATTTGCAGCAGCTAAAGGATCTGATTCTTGCCGGACGTGCTAATATCGCCGTAGGGGATGAGGCAGAGAAAACCAATATTCTGACCGGTGAATCCGTGGGATTAAAGAGGATACAGACTGCCTATTTAATACCTGGCAGCTTTATGCCGGAGGTGTTGCATAATCCGGTTACAAGAGCTGAAATTACGTCACTGGGAAGGTGGCCCGACCTGGTAATTCCCGCTTCTTATCACGATATCAACTATAATGATTATTTAAGAAGCTCGGCAAAATATCAGCTTGCGGCTACCAACAGCACCAGTCTCTATTATTTCTACCTGAACTTTGCTTCCTATAGACTGGCGGATCAATTTATCAAACTGTATCTGTCGAAAGGATTGCTGGATCCTCAGACAGTTGTCACCGAGACGGTGAAGCTCCCGCAACTTGCGGATGCCCGAACAATGACCGTGGGAAATATAACCTATTATGATGCCGGATCCGGTGAAGTAAGGGTAAAGGATGGTCTAAGCGCCCAAGCCGAATTCAACGATGCAGCTGATACAGAAGAGCAGCGGCAGAGGAAGCTGGAGAATCATATCGGGGGTTTGACATTTGCATCCCTGAATTGTTATTCCGGAACTTTACTTCATAATGCAACTTATTCGGTGGACAAATTAGCTTCCCTATATAATAAAATCAGTCATCACCTTAATACAGAACCAATAAGTGCCAGAGAGCCGGATCAATTCATTCCCTATACGACGTATATACCCGGGGATGGCAGCGGAAAAGGAGTATCTTATGTGATTCATCATACCACCCCGGAGGAAGTAGTAAGCGGGGGAAGCTTTGATCAGGCGGTAATGGAGGAAAACAGTAATTATATCTGGAATTCTACGGATACAACGAAGAAGTCCTTTGTTTTAATCGACGGGAATATTACCGTCACATCGGAAGCGGTATTTGATGGTATCATGATAGCAACAGGTCAAATTACTGTGGAGGCGGGAACTTCCGCCAACAAGACAAGGCTGTCCGGCTTGGTTTTGTCTCAAGGTGTGGGAGGGGCCAATGTTATACTCAACAACTATGTACAGGTCAGGGGCAGAGTAGTATCCGCAAATCACATCATCATAGGAAACAATTGTGACATTGCCACAGACAGTACGATGGAGGCAGGACTTGCAAATCTGTTCCATCAGAAGCTGTCCGTATTAAAGGATCTCTTTCGAAATATTAAGGCATCAGAGACAGTTATGCCGTCCACAGATCTGGACAGTTTCGTTAAGCTATCAGACATCATTGTATACGAAAATTGGCGCAAGAATCAGTAGCTGTGATTTATGCCAGGCACTTCCCGGAGAGGATGAGAGAAGATGAAAGACAATCAGGGCTTTACGTTAATTGAATTAATCATCGTCATGATTATTATGACAATCCTTGCGGGCGGCGCCATGCTTGGGGTCAATACGTTGTTTACCGGCAGTGCACAGACTAGTATGGAGCGGGTAAAGGCTATGCTAAATCTGGTTCGGACGGAAAATATGAGTAAAGAAAAGAATTATTTTCTTTCCATCGAAGAGGATCAGGGGAAATATTATCTGCTCAAAAGAATAAAAGATAACACGCCGGAAGCACTGGAAGAGACGGTTTCCCGGGTGGCGCTGGATTTAAGACAGGGAGAGATCTCCTATTGGGATGAAACGATGAATGAAGGGGAGGCTCCCATCCTTGTACATAGGGACCCGGTTCCGGGAAGAAATACAAGTCCGCAATTGACCGTATGCTTTAGTAAGGATTCCGGAAATTTTATCGCGTATCGGGAGCATCCTTCTGATGTCCCAACCCCAATTGTTACGGCAATTCAGATTGAGGCTATGGGGCGATCCTATGTGATTCACCTGGTAAAAGAGACAGGCAAATATTATGTGGAATAATGAGGTGATCGTTTGAGGATGGACAAGAACAACGAGGGAATGACATTAATTGAGCTGATTATTGTAATTGCCATATCCTCCATTGTCATCATCATGGTCATTACCTTTATTAACGGGGCGCTAAAAGGGTTTCATAAGACCAATGATGAAGTACAATTACAGATGGAGGCCCAGACGGTGATCAATCAGATCACCAATATCGCGTTACAGGCCAACAGTATCTCCACCGATTTGCTCTCTCTTGACACGGAAGAAGACAGATATCTGCTGGAAGGGAATACCAACTATATTATTATCTTTCGGAGAAACACCGCTAAACTATACCTGAAGGAAATCACATTCGAGGCGGGCGATACACCAGATGTGAAAGCAGCTAAGGCTGTTGCCGCAAGCTATGATGATAAAGAGAATCTTTTTGCAGAATATACCTCTGAAATATCCTTTACCATGACGGATCATAACAAAAGTGTACTGATTGTGCTGACCTTAAGGATGGGGGAGGAAGAATATTCGGTGACAAAGAAAGTAACACTTCGTAATTTATTATAAGGAGGTATCAAAATGAGACTGACCTTAAAAAGAATTCTGCTGGTATTTGTAATTTTATCCGTCACAATTTTGCTGCCTGTCCTTCTGGATCAATTTGAATTCTTTTCAGCTAAATCCAGTGCCCAGCTGGCAGAATGGGAGGAGCAGCTGGAAGAGCTGCCGCCGCCTTCCGGGGGTGTCAGCCCGGGGGATACAGATTATACCATATTGGAGATCGTACCATATAAAGGACTTGCTGAGATGGGATATCTGGCAGGAGGAGAAGAACCCATCAATCTGGAATTGATGAAATGGGATGAGGTTGGTATATTATCCTTCGTAAATAAAGCTCTCAATTATTATAAAAGTCTGCAGGAGGCTCCCATCAATGCCAATGGTTCAGTAAATTCCGGATGGTATAGAGGGAGAACAACCGTAGCGCAGAATGGTTATTTTGAGTGGGTAGGCTGGAACAATGGAGGCAACTATAATTATACTGGAAATGTAAGCTATGCGTATGTCGGTTCCGGCAGGGGAAGATATAAGGCAGTGTTATCTTCCGAATCAACCAATGATCCATATAGTAGTGACAATATTATGATACATCTGAAGAACGTCAAAGCAAAATTTGTCTATGGAACTGCTTCCGGAAAACCACTTTATAATAACACAAGATATAAACTGGAACTGGTTACACGTAATACCGGGCATGGGGAATATGATTATAATTGTGAGACGAATATCTTCAGCTATAATAATACGCATACCGGTGATTATGACGTAATATTTAAATCCGGCAGCGGTGATTACTATATGCTTGCGGATTATACCATTGTAACGGATAATTCGGGAAATTATTCCTGGAATCTCTCATACCAGGATGTTGGTACGAATAACGGAGATTATACTAAAATAGATGTAGATTTTCAATATCAACAGTGGGGCGGACCGTATAAATGGGTTCAGAGCAACACCGTATCAGATACGGTACGAATCGTTAAAGATAGTAGTAATACAATTACCAGAGCAGAGATTCGCGGTCAGATGATTACGGTTGATTATCAGTTTACAAAAGGGATCACGCTGGTGAATAATGAATGGTTGAAGCGATATATACTGGGTATTCCCGCGAATCAGGTCAAGAATTATAATGTTGATGTTATCACGGTAACCCCTGAGGAACTAAATCAGGCAAGCGGGGCGGCATTAATTCAAAATGCAGATTTGTTTTATATTAATTCCATGAAACATAATGACTATTATAGAATTTACGAAAAATATACTTATTCCGGACGGGCAGAAACAAGGAAATATGACAGCTATTCCAGTGACTATAACTTTGCAAGGCATGACATAAGCTGGGAACGAACAGAGGCAATATTTAAACGGCTGGCAGGTGTCGGCGGAGCAAGAGCGTCCGTATTATTTGATGCCAAAGCCTATGATGATGGAAAAGGAACCAGCGGATATTATAAGATGTTACCTCTTTCAGAGTTTCCGGATGTTGTCGGACAGGACTATCAGACATATAATAGGGAGGCTACGATATGTAATGTATCAAAACTTTACCTGATGGTTTATGAGCGGGATATTGTAAGTTTCTATAATGCCTTTATGAACCCCAATACAACGGGACCATATAAAATAACCCGGATGGATACTACTGCGAATTCCTCGGGCTCAACCGGTGTGTTTGTCAGACCGGATCAAATCCAGGCAGGACTAACCGGAACACAGTTTACCAATGCCTATAATACTGCTAAAAATAAAGATGTGGCAAAATATTGGAATCAGATTACATTTGTACCATATAAGTATGATCGGCTAACCAATGGGTTGGTCAAAATCGCCACAACAACCGAAGTATACAGTGAAATCAAAAATATAAATTTACTTAACTATCGTACTGACGTGCATGAAAATGTACTGATTATAAACAGCCAGGAAATATTTGGAAATGCCTTTGTATTAGAACCCTCAGGTTTAGGAACTAATGATAATCTATATCGGCAAGCGCCTCAATTGGCTCTGAATACCTACAATGAAAACAATGGAACTTCTCAGACAACATTAACAATCGCAAATTTAGTGAATGTTATAACCAATGGAGGCGATGGCTACAACAGTGATGGCAGGTATCCCAGTGTGGACGAAGGCGGCACCGGTCCGGGGGACGGACAGGAGGGAAGTAATTTAAGGAGCTTTATCTCCGTTTTAAATATTCAGCCAACCGCCGATTTTACCGCATCGGTAGACAATATTAATCGGATACTGGACGGATATCGTGTCAAGATCGATAATATGACCAGTACCCAGCTCAATGGCAGTATGATGGATTTGAACACCCATTATGACCTGATTTATATGGGGTGTGGAATAGGCCGTTTTAATCTGGTGAGCGGTAAAACCGTGTTTAATAACGCTGCATATAATAATTCCGTTTATCTGTCCCTGGGGGATAAGGTGAATTTATCCGGAGGAACGAAAAATTATGCCGGGAATGATATCACATCACAGAAGCTGGGTGAATTGAAGAAATTTCTGACGGCAGGTTATCCGATCATACTGGAAGATGATCTGTATCATAAAATTAACATTAGTAATACCAATGCGTATACGTTAATGAATGAGATTACCGCATCCGCCAATGCTTCCACCTATAAGAATGTAATTAAATTATCGAATCTGTTAAATAATGAAACAGCGTCAAAGTTTAAACTGCTCAGCGGCCTTGGTGTGATCCGTCCGCAAATTGATCTGGAAGCTCCAACCATTCCGGCAGATGCCGGCGTGAATTATCAATATGCACCGGGGAATCGGCTCACGGTTCAATTCATGTTGCAGCCAAGCGGCAGGCTGCCAAATAGTTATGTATATGATGCTTATTTGTATCTGGATCTGGATGGCGACGGTATCTTTGGCAGCAGCGAGAGGATCGAAGTGGAAAGTGTGGATGGAAGCAGGCCCTGGGAAGGAATTAGTGAAAATACTGCGACCCGGCTCTCCCATAAAATATTCCGGTATAGCATGGATGCTCTCAATGGAGTGTATCAGTGGAAGATCCTGGTGAAGCGTCAGGATAATGCCGAGATTCGCAGTGAAGTAACCGGATATGTGGCTGTGACAAATAAGCAGGACATCAGAGTACTTCAGATTATTGATAACCCGTCCGGAGGCATTTCAGAGTACAGTCTGGCAAGTAAAGTAAA
This sequence comes from Bacillota bacterium, assembly GCA_023439505.1. GTDB lineage: Bacteria > Bacillota > Clostridia > Lachnospirales > Lachnospiraceae > Mobilitalea. The sequence goes on along the minus strand of JAEXNR010000057.1, from coordinate 59,715 downwards.
TGATACTGCAAGTTTAATAAAAAAATATGCAGGATATGATGACAGATATCAAATTAGGGATTATAATATAATCTTCGAGACGAAGACGGTGGATCAGTTTAAGGCACTGTATGAAGCACAGGCATATGATAATTCGTCTGCTGAGGCAAAAAGTGCCACGGACAAGTTATCCAACTATCATCTTATCATCCTGGATAATCAGGTGGATCAGATACCCAATACAAGAGGTGCGGTGAATAATATTAAGGATGAGATAACCAATACGCTAAATCCGGCAGGGGTGATCTTTACCAGAGACGCCATCAATTTCAGTAAGCAGTCAAATTATTTAATTAATCCGCTCTTCCTGAATCTCCAGACCTATAACTATTTAAACAGGAGATCCTTGATGGGTGGCAGTTACCAGTATTACAGCCATAGCAAGCTGAATATGCCGGGACGTGATCTTACCAGGGAAGAGACCTATCATACAACGTATGCCACCAGATCCAATAGGGGGGCAATTGGAGAATATCCCTACAAAATCGGAACGTTCCTCTCCATTGCCTGGACAAGCTATCCGGAGGATGTTACCAGAGATTTTGGTCTGGCACCGGCGGACGGTGCGGCATTAACCGGTTGGTTTACCTTGTCTGACAATCAGAGCCCTATTGTTAACAGTACGGTTACGCCTGAAAATCTGTATCAGGGACTATACAGCACCTCTCCCGAAGATGTGAAGAATAATTATTATCTTATAAATCGCAGTCATACGTATTATTCAGGTATTAATTTGAAAAATGCGGACACATTAAATAATGATGAAGAGATAAAGCTGTTTGTAAATACCATCATTGCAGCCTTTAAGGATTCGGGACGTGTTGTTGCAACGAGACCGAGGATTGTTGTTACAGATCCTTCGGTTATACCGGGAGGAGTAATTTCGGTGACGCCGGATATGCTGACGGGAGATGAGCTGGAAATTGAGTTTAAGATTGAAAACAGTTCCTCCAATTCTGCCTTTACCGTAGTCTGGCCGGACGCAATACCAACTGGCGGGTGGAATACAACCGTTTATCAGGGAGCAAATCCGGTTAATCTTGGCAGCAGCAACTATAACATTGTCAGGGATACCGTCTATACCATTCGAATACCGAAGGCTGATATAACAGAGACTCCAAGACAGGTTATTCTAAAGGCAAGGAATGGACAAGCATTGGAAGATACCTATTCTTTCTCTGTTGTAATGGCGTTAGACAGGCCGGTTGTTACCGTCGAGAATTTAATCAATGATGCCTATCTCTATGTGAATATCGATTATCCGGACAGTGCCGGCAACACGGCAAGGGAGGAAGAGATTAAGGTGGAATTTAGCGTTTCCGGTGTAACAAATTCTGTTCTCGTTAATTTAGTCAGTGATAGCATCATCATCAACAATATAAGCTATTATCTCAGCCCTATGACCCAGAACAGTGAGGGACAATGGGTAGAGATTCCCGGAACCACATATGCGCTGGGGGTGTCGGTGCCTCCCGGAAGATATTTGCTTCATATCCCGGAAGGAGCCGGGCTGCTCCATGGGGTGGTAACAAGAACAATCTCCATTGAAGCCTCGCTGGCAGTCAGCCCGGGGAATAAAGGAAGCGACGACGTGATCTTACTCCGACGGGGGTTATTCCCTTTGGAGTAAGGAATAAGTTGATACAATACGGAGGTCAGGATGGAAATGAAAACCATTTGGGACAAGGTCCAAAAGCTATATAAAATACTTGTTAACAGAGAAACAATCGCTTATGCTATCGTAGGAGGACTTACAACCCTTGTCAATTTTATCAGCTACTATATGTTATGTAATATTCTTGGTGTTCCAAACCTGATTGCCAATGCCATTGCCTGGGTGCTGGCGGTATCCTTTGCTTACATTACGAATGATAAGTTTGTATTTCTCTCAATAAAGAGTGATGTTAAGAATGAGGCAATCAAAATTACGAAGTTTTTTGGAGCAAGAGTTGTAACCTTTGTAATAGAAGAAGCCGGATTATATCTTTTTGTTGATCTTCTTGGTTTTTATAACCTGATTGTAAAAGCTGCACTGGCTGTTATTGTAATCATCTTGAATTACATCTTCAGTAAGCTTTACATATTTAAATCATAACGAAGGAGGCTGCTCCGGTATGGGGGCAGCCTCTTCTTACACGAAGTCCGGAATCAGATTAGACTGTTACGATAGATTAAACTGCTATATGCCTGCAAAATGGACGATAAGCGGAACAGAAAAGAGGAAAACGATGAAGAATAAAGCAATAGTTAAAATAAAAAAAGGGGAAGGAAGATCCTTAAAAAGCGGCGGCTTGTGGATTTATGATAATGAGATTGATCAGATCATAGGAGACTTTAACAACGCAGATCTGGTGGAAGTTCACGATTTTGATGATTACCCTCTGGGGATTGGTTTTATCAATACCAATTCTAAAATTACGGTACGAATGATGTCCAGAGTAAGAGGACAGGAAATTAACCATGAGTTTCTGGCAATGCGTGTGAGAAATGCCTGGGATTACCGGAAGCAGACAGTGGATACAGCCAGCTGCAGGGTCATCTTTGGCGAAGCGGATTTTCTTCCGGGACTGGTCATTGACAAATTCTCCGATATACTTGTAGTGCAGTCACTGGCATTGGGAATCGACCGGATGAAGATAGAGATTATTGATCTCTTGAAGGAGATTCTTGCTGAGGATGGGATTATCATCCGCGGGGTATATGAGCGAAGTGATGCAAAGGTTCGAAGCAACGAAGGTATGGAGCGTGTCAAAGGATTTATCGGTGAGGAATTTGATACCAAGGTAAAGATGGTGGAAAACGGCGTTGCTTATCTGGTGGATGTGGCGGAAGGTCAGAAGACAGGGTTCTTCCTGGATCAAAAATATAACCGTGCAGCGGTTGGGAGATTATGCAGGGGTGGTAAGGTATTGGATTGCTTTACCCATACCGGTTCCTTTGCCCTAAATGCCGGAATCTGCGGTGCGGCGAAGGTGACAGGAGTGGATGCCTCTGAGCTGGGTGTTGCCCAGGCCAGAGAGAATGCAGTATTAAACGGACTGCAGGACAAAGTAACGTTTCTCTGTGCGGATGTGTTTGAACTTCTGCCGGAATTGGAACAAAAGGGAGAGAAATTTGATGTGGTGATATTGGACCCTCCGGCTTTTACCAAGTCAAGGAATTCCGTAAAGAATGCCATCAAGGGATATCGTGAAATCAATCTTCGCGCCATGAAGCTGGTGAAGGACGGAGGATATCTGGCAACCTGTTCCTGTTCCCACTTTATGACGCCGGAGCTATTCAGTGAAACCATCGGTCAGGCAGCGAAGAATGTGAAGAAACGGATCAGGCAGGTGGAGTATCGTACCCAATCGCCGGATCATCCCATTCTCTGGGCAGCGGATGAATCCTATTATCTGAAATTTTTTATTTTTCAGGTTTTAAATGAGAAATAATGTGTTATAATAGACAAAAGTTTTTAGAAGCATATTGAATGAAACGAAAAGGATAATGATCTATGACATATCAGGAAGCAAGGGACTTTATTCATCAATCAGGCCAATACGGTTGCGTTCCGGGCTTAGATACGATTACACAACTGATGCATCTGTTGGGAAATCCTCAGGAGAAGTTAAGAATCCTGCATATAGCCGGAACCAACGGAAAGGGTTCTACCGCTGCATTTATTGCTTCCATCCTGGCTTGTGAGGGCTGCCGGGTGGGAAGATATCATTCACCGGCCGTGTTTTCTTATCGGGAAATCATACAGATTACCCGGAGGGAGCAGGAATTAATATCAGGCGGCAATGAAGCCAGTGGGGATACGGAAAATAATGAGACAGAAGAAGTGAAACTGTGTTCAGAGAATATAACAAAATCCGGTGTGGCTGCTGCAATACAAGAGATTAAAGCGGCTTGTGAGGCTATGGTCAGAGAGGGTTATCCCCATCCTACTTCTTTTGAGATCGAGACGGCTATGGCAATGTTGTATTTTGTGAACAGCAAGGTTGATTTTGCTGTAATAGAAGTTGGTATGGGTGGTAAAATGGATGCCACCAATATCTTTCAGGCTCCGGTTTGCTCGGTGATTACTTCCATCAGCATGGATCATATGCAATTCCTTGGGGACACCCTTGGGAAGATAGCCGGAGAAAAGGCAGGAATTATCAAGCGTAATTGTCCCGTTATAACCTGTGTTCAGGAGGAAGAAGTGATGCAGGTGCTGGAAGAGGTAAGCAGAGAACAACATGCTCCTTTGACAGTCTCAGAGGAGAGGAAGCTCTCCGGTACTGTCTTTGCTGAGGATGGGACAGATTTCACTTTGGAGCATGCAGATGGAACAGGGAGGAAGACTTACAGGATTCATCTGTTGGGAGAATATCAGGTGAAGAATGCACTGCTGGCGCTGAAGGTAATTGATGTCCTTCGTCAATCCGGATATCTCATCAGGGAAGCAGCTGTGATACAGGGGCTCAAGCTTACAAGGTGGAGCGGCCGGTTTGAAATCATCGGGCGCAGACCCCTCATGGTAATCGATGGAGCCCACAATCAGGATGCTGCCCTGATGCTGAGAAAAAGTATCCTCCGGTATTTTAATGATAGAAGAAAGATTTTTATCATCGGGGTGTTAGCGGATAAGGATTATCATAGTATCCTAAAATTAACGGCACCACTGGCGGATGTGATCTTTACGGTAACGTCGGAGAGTGCAAGAGCATTACCCTCCGATCAATTAGCGAAAGCGGCAATGGTTTATCATAAGCGGGTGATCGATGCCAAACAGGTGAGGCAGGCTCTTTTATTGGCAAAGCAGGAAGCAGCAGAAGAAGATGTGATCATCGCTTTTGGCTCATTGTCGTTTCTTGGGGAATTTGTGAATGCACGGGAATTGGGAAAGGAAGACGAATGATATGATAGATGAAGCAAAATTACAGCAGGCGGTCCGATTATTTCTGGAAGCAATCGGAGAAGATACAACGAGGGAAGGTCTGATTGGGACACCCAGAAGAATCAGTGAGATGTGCAAAGAGATATTTTCCGGAATTGATCAGAATGCCGGACAGCATCTTTCGGTGACCTTTGCAACCGAAGAGAATGAGATGGTAATTGAAAAGGATATTACATTTTATTCTGTTTGTGAACATCACCTGGTTCCTTTCTTTGGGAAGGCCCATATTGCCTATATTCCAAACGGCAGGGTTGCAGGACTTAGTAAGCTTGCCAGAACAGTGGAAACTTATGCAAGACGGCCCCAGATTCAAGAGCATCTGACCGCTCAGGTTGCAGATGATATCATGAAATTTCTCGCTCCCAGGGGCGTGATGGTCATGATGGAGGCGGAACATCTTTGTATGTCCATGCGTGGGGTGAACAAGCCGGGTACGAAGACCATGACCTATGTTTGCAGAGGAGAGTTTGAACATAATCAGAACCTTCAGAATACCTTTTTCCAGTTGGTGAACCGCTAAAAGGCAGAAAGGGGAAAAGGATGATACAGAATATGAAAATAGGAAACAGGGAATTTGCACTGGGGGAAAGAACCTATATCATGGGGATATTAAATGTTACTCCGGATTCTTTTTCTGACGGCGGCAGACACAATCAGGTAAATAAAGCACTGGAACACGCACTGCGGATGATCGATGAAGGTGCTGATATTATTGATGTGGGAGGAGAGTCTACCAGACCGAATTATACCATGATATCGGATGAAGAGGAGATCTCCCGTATTCTGCCTGTAATAGAGGGGATTCGGAAGTTTTCAGATGTCCCGGTTTCCATTGATACTTATAAGAGTAAGGTGGCCCAGGCTGCCTGCCAGGCAGGTGCAAATCTGATTAATGATATCTGGGGTCTGAAATATGACCGCCATATGGCGGAGGTAGCCAGGCAATACGGCGCGGCAGTATGTGTGATGCATAACAGGGAAAAGACAGCGTATGAGAACTTCTATGAAGAGGTGATGGAGGATTTAAAGGAATCCATTGCCATCGCCAGACAGGCCGGTATTGAAGAGAATAAGCTGATCGTAGATCCGGGTATCGGATTCGCGAAAACCTATGAGATGAATTTGAGTCTGCTCCATCATTTGGAGATGCTAAAGGAACTTGGCTATCCTGTCTTACTGGGAACTTCCAGAAAGTCGGTTGTGGGGCTTACCCTGGAGCTTAGTGCGAATTACCGTCTGGAGGGAACCATTGCAACTTCAGTCATCGCTGTAATGAAGGGCTGTCACTTTATCAGGGTACATGATGTGAAGGAGAATGTCCGGGCTGTCAGAATGGCAGAAGCAGTGTTACGACATCCGGGCATCCTTCCCTACGATAGAACTATCAAATCAGACGAGGTGTGATATATGGATCAGATAACGATTACTAATTTAGAGGTGTTTGCCTATCACGGCGTTTTAAAGGAAGAAAATGCGCTGGGACAAAAGTTTTTGGTAAGTGCCAGACTTTATACCGATATTACTGCTGCTGCCAAGGATGATGACATAAACCAGTCCATTAATTATAGTCAGGTATGCAAATCAATAGAGGGCTTTCTAAAGGCCAATACCTATCAGCTGATTGAGACAACGGCCAATCGGCTGGCAATCCATTTATTAAGGAATTATCACAGAATCAGCAAAATTGAAATAGAACTTAAAAAGCCCTGGGCGCCCATTCTCATGACCCTGGATACGGTATCGGTAATACTTGAACGAGGCTGGCACCAGGTATATCTTAGCATAGGGTCGAACCTGGGTGACAAAGAATATTATCTCAGAGAAGCAATTCGTCTGCTGCAGGAGGATGAGGAATGTGAGGTAGAACGAATCTCCTCTTTTATCATCACCAAGCCGGTCGGTGGGGTGGAGCAGGAGGATTTTCTTAATGGCGCGCTGTTATTAAGAACCTTAAAATCGCCGGAAGAATTACTGATATTGATTGGGAAAATTGAAAAGGAATTAAAGAGAGAACGGATTGTGCATTGGGGTCCGAGAACCATTGATCTTGATATCCTGTTATATGAGGATCAAATTATACAGACGAAGGAGCTGATCATTCCCCACAAAGAGATGAGCAATCGCGCCTTTGTACTGGAACCGATGGCAGAAATTGCACCATGGGCGAAGCACCCGGTTTGCGGCAAGACCATAATGGAATTATGGGAAGCGTGGACCCGAAAGAACCGTCATGATTCGTTTCCTTCTATGGGCGGGTGAAAGGTATTTAGCTTTCCGGTTCCGTCAGCTGTTAAGATATAGGTGTTTTTATTATTATAATCTTTGAAAAAAACGTATTTATCAGTAACGTGGATCTGCTTGAAATCTCCCATAATCAACGTCTCCTCAGACATCGTCTCAAGGTTAATTCTAGCCATTCTGTTCTTCTTTTGATTATCCACCTGATAGTAGAGATACATCCCGGAGTTGGTGATATTGTAAGAAGAACAGCGCTCTTTCACAATGGGTGTGGGATCACTTCCATCCAGGTTCATTCGATATATTCGGTATTTATCCTCCAGATTAATATAATAGACATAATCGCCGAAGATGATCGGCTGCAGGTAACTTCCCGGGAATACCGTCTTAATGGTATAGCTGGATAGATCCACCTGATGGATTTGATGATCCCTGGTGTTACCTGTAAAATAAAGCAGCTGATCGGTAACAGCGGCCGGAATCACAGCATCCTTTACCATCACTCTTTCTTTGGAACCATCTGTCTGATATCGGAATAAATAGAGTCCTTTATTCACATCATAATTTTGAAAATATAAAAAGTTACCTTTTAAGGTGAGATAAGCGCCCGGTTTCCCCGTAATGGCTTTTAAATGGGTACCATTTTGATTTATTCGATATACTCCGTTGTTTTTGAAATAGAAAAAACTCCCGGACTTATTCTCTCTGGTGTCATTGGCTTTGACATAGTAGATATAATTGTCATCAGCATTAATATAAACAGCTTTATCATCCGTTATCTTTTTAAAATTGGTACAATCTGAGTTCATAACATAGAGCGTTCCGTCATCGGCATCGTTGCTGAAATAGATTTTTCCGTTTCGTTCACAGAAGAGACCGCCATTATATAAATTACCTGTGGTATTCCCGGTAACGCTATCCTGATTGGTAAAGGTGTGGTTATTGGAATACTGAACCATAAAGACAACGCCTATGATTGTTAACAAGATCAAACATATAAGAAACCTCTTAATCACTGACAGCATTTGATACCTCCATCATAAAACTATGTACATCATCATGGAATGATTGTTCGGGTTAACATTGGTTATTTTCACCGGAACTCACTTAATTATAGCTTGTACCGATGGAATATGCAATAAGCAGATAGACTTGGTACAGTTCTTTCTTGCATCCATCCGCTTATAATAGTATAATGAGGCAAAAAAGAAGAGATGGGTGAACCGTTTTTAGAGTACCTTGCAGGCAGGACGTCAGGGTGCGGGATGGAAGCAACAGATAAATGGAGGAACGTAAATGATCGATTTACAGGAAAGCAGGATAAAAATTGATGAGATTGACCAAAAGATTGTAGAATTGTTTGAAGCACGTATGAATCTGGCATTGGACATTGCTGATTACAAAAGAAGCGTTGGGAAACCCATCTATGATCCTGCAAGGGAAGAGGAAAAGCTGGAGAAGTTAAGAGCGATTACCAAAAATGAATTTAATCAGAAGGCAATCAGCGATTTATTTCTGCAGATTATGTCTATGAGCAGAAGATTGCAATATATGATGCTGGACAGTCATGACAGCTTCGGCTTTCATACATTTGACAACATCATCTCCGGGAAGGATACCAGGGTTCTTTTCTTTGGCGAAACAGGTTCCTATACCGAACAGGCGATGAGGGAATACTTTAAATCAGAAGTTACCGCGGTTGCCAAGGAATCCTTTCAGGAGATTATGCAGGCGATAAAGGAGGGGAGCGCTGAATATGGTGTTCTCCCCATAGAGAATTCCTCTACAGGAGCCTTATCCGATATCTATGATCTATTAGCCGAGTATGACAATTATATCATCGGAGAGCATGTTGTCAAAATTGAACATCATCTTTGGGGGCTGGAGGGAGCAAAGCTTGAGGATATTACAACGATATATTCCCACCGCCAGCCGTTGATGCAATGCTCCGGTTTTTTAAAGCAGCATGGTGATATCAAACAATTTGATGGAGGAAGTACGGCAAGCAGTGCAAGGAAGGTACTGGAGGACCAGGATAGAAACCAGGCTGCCATCGCGAGCCGAAGGGCCGGACAACTTCTGGGACTTCATCTGCTGCAGGAAGCCATCCAGGATGATGAAACGAATTCCACCAGATTTATTATTATATCAAACAAACGGATTTATGATAAACAAGCCAATTGTACCAGCATCTGCTTTGCCCTGCCCCATAAAAGCGGTTCCCTGTATCATACGCTTTCCCACTTTATCTATAATAATGTCAATATGACCAGAATTGAATCCAGACCCATTGCAGGAAAAGCGTTTGAGTATCGTTTTTTTGTGGATATTGAGGGGGGATTAAATCATCCTGCTGTGATGAATGCACTTCACTGTATTAAGGAAGAGGCACTGGAGATGAAAATTTTAGGCAGCTTTCAACCGGTTAGTTAGACATAAAAGAAACACATTCTTCATATTATTTTCAAATTCTAATCACAAAGTGAACATAATTTCTTGTTAAACTGTTCTTATCAAAGGGAGATCAAAGGTAATTACCTCATCCAATAAATAATAACAGTTTTGAAAGGAGATTTTTCATATGAATCAGGAATTTAACGAACATGACAATCCGAATAGTGAATCCTACGGTTATCCGCAGGAGCAAAATATGGAACCCTCTGTGTATCAGCCTTCCCAACAGAGGATGGATCAGAGTCCATCCACACAGGATCGGCAGGAGTATTCTTATTCAGAGTATAGTTCCAATACAGAGGGAGATTACAGGAATTATCCTACACCCCAGGTAACGATAAGCGAGAAAAAGCCGAAGAAGAGACGCCGCTTTCGGGGAGCCGTTAAATTTACTGCGGCAGCAGTTGCCTTCGGATTAATTGCAGGGGTTGTATTTCAGGGATTCGCTTATGTAACATCCTCCGGTTATCGGACAGCACCAGGACAGGGAACCACCGTGCAGATGCCGGATCAAACAGCTGCGCCAACCGATGAGAACACAGATGATTCAAGCGTTGTACCCGTCAACATTTCCTCTGAAGCAGTAGTAACGGATGTTTCAGGGATTGTTGAGAATGTGATGCCTTCCATTGTTGCCATTAATTCCACCGGTACTGTGACAAGCTACGATTTCTTTGGAAGAGAATATAGTCAGCCAATGCAGGGAAGCGGATCAGGAATCATTATTGGCCAGAATAATTCCGAATTACTGATTGCAACCAATAATCATGTGATACAGGATGCAACGGAAGTTGAAATTGTTTTTTCTGATGAAACGAAAGTAAAAGGTATTGTTAAAGGTGCGGATGCAAGTTCCGATCTGGCAGTCGTTTCTGTTAAGATGAGTGACCTTACACAGGAGACAGCTTCTACCATTAAAATAGCGAAATTAGGAGATTCTTCCAAGACCAAACCGGGTGAAATGGCAATTGCCATAGGCAATGCACTTGGCTATGGACAGTCCATTACCGTAGGTTATATCAGTGCAGTGAACCGTCAGGTAGATATTGAAGGAAAAAAGATGACACTTCTTCAGACAGATGCAGCGATTAACCCCGGTAACAGCGGTGGAGCTTTGATTAATGCAGCAGGTGAGGTCATCGGAATTAATTCCGTAAAATATGCTTCCGAGGAAGTTGAGGGCATGGGATTTGCAATACCTATTACTGATGCAGTGCCGATGATCAATGATTTGATGAACAGAGAAGTACTGGCAGAATCAGAACAGGGATACCTGGGGATCTATAAGGACAGCGCTCAGAATGTAACAGAAGCTTATGCAGAAACCTTCCATATGCCAATCGGTGTATATGTGAATGATGTTGTCGCAGGTTCTCCGGCAGAGAAAGCCGGTTTAAAACCCGGATATATCATTGTGGGGATTGATAACAAGAAAGTAGAGACCATCGATGATCTGATGAATATCCTTACGTATACCAAGGCAGGGCAAACGATTACACTGAAAGTCAGCGTAAGCGAAAATGGGAATTATGTTGAGAAAGATCTTAGTGTAACCCTTGGCTCCAAAGGTAAATAAAAAGAAAGTCAGATAAAGACAAATTGTGCCCGGAAAGAGTTATCTTTCCAGGGCACATTTTTTATTGTCTAATCAGGCACAAACCCTTAGTGGCGGGGATATATTATAACGAGTAATATTTTTCCGGGAGGCTGCAATGAAGAGAAAATTGATTTGTGTACTTGCTATCATTACTTTATTATCAACAATTCTGTCAGGATGTAAAAGTAATGAAGGATTAACAAAAATTACGGTAAATGAAGTTGCTCACTCTATATTCTATGCACCGATGTACGTGGCGATTGAAAAGGATTATTTTAAAGAGGAAGGGTTAAAAGTCAATCTTGTGAATGGACTAGGAGCAGATAAGACCATGACGGCGGTGCGTTACATTTTATGAAAAAACGGCAGAAAGGAGAATAGGGACAATGGTCTGTGGCATAAGGATGATATTAAATAAGTTATATGATAGGAAATCCTATGAATTTGTCCGAATATCAATTGATTATAAAGGAAGACGGATCAAAGTCCTTGCGCAGATACTTAAGAGAATATGATTACTGGGTGACGCTGGATTTTGTGGGGGAGAACCAGGAGGAGCTGGACTGTTTTTTGGCGCAAATTAAAAAGTTTTATCTTGAGAAGAATTGGAAGAGGGGACGCGATGATCAGGTCTGATGGTTTTGAGACAGAAAATATAAAAAGAGTGGCTTGCTTTTACAGAGTTTCCACAAAGCAGCAGGTGACAGAGGATGATATTCCGATGCAGCGAAATGCTTGTATGGAGTTTATCAAAAGCAGGCCGGACTGGTGTTTTTCCAGAGAATACCTTGAAAAGGGAGTGTCAGGTTATAAGATCAAGGCCAGCGATCGGGAAATGATGGAGATATTAAAGGAAGATGCCAGACAAAAGCAGTTTGATGTGATCCTGGTTTTTCTGTTTGACCGGTTGGGAAGAATGGAGGAGGAAACTCCCTATGTGGTGAAATGGTTTATTGATCAGGGAATTGAAATGTGGTCAGTGAAGGAAGGACAAAGACTCTTAGAAAACCATAATGATCATCTGATGAATTATATCACATTCTGGCAGGCAGAGGGAGAAAGTAAAAAGATCCAGCAGCGAACGCTGGAAGCAAAAAAGCAGATGATACAGGCGGGAAAGTTTCTGGGGTGTACCGCCCCCTATGGGTATCAGCATATTTCTACGGGGGAACATAATGCCAAGGGCAGAGAAATCAGAGTGCTTTGTTTGCTGGAGGCAGAAGCGGAAGTGGTGAAGCAAATCTTTGCTCTGGCGACGGAGAGAGGGTTTGGGGCAAGAAGGATTGCAAGGGATTTGAATGAGAATGGGATACCAACCAAGAGCGGCAATGCCCAGTGGGCAGGTTCCACCGTCCTTGGTATATTAAAGAACAGCATTTATTGCGGATATTATACCTATGGCAGGTATACCGCTCAAAATGGGAAAAGGCGTTATCGCAATCAATCCGATTGTGAGAGATCAGAGGTATTTCATCCGGAGCTGGTAATGATAGAGGATCAGCAGTGGAAGACTGCCCAGACTTTGATCGCCTCAAGAAGTGCAGGAGGCAGGAACAGGATCAGAGCAACCAAAGGCCCTCTGCTGTTCTCAGGCTATGCCTATTGCGGTGACTGCGGATCCGCTTTAACACTTCATTATGCATATGGAAGGAGTGGCAGCAAAGAACATTCAAACACGAAGATAAGAAGGGCCTATTACACTTGTTATGCAGGGGAGAATGGACAGCATAACTGCAGGAGAAAATATTATGATGCGCATCGGCTGGAAGGTGCCATATTATCTGAACTGAGTAACTATCTGACCGGATTGGGTGAGATGGAGATACAAAAGGAACTGGCGGCAGCTTATCATAATAAAATAAGTAAAATTGATAAGAAAATAAAATCAGAAAATGAGGAGTTAGCCGTTCTGCAAAAAAATGAAACGCTGTTAAGAGCAGAATTAATAAAATCCCTGTCAGGAGCAAGCGAATATGCGAAAAGAATTCTTAATGATATGATATTGGATGTCAACGATCAGATAGAATATCATAAGAAGGAGCTTTTCCACTTGAGAGAAGAGAAGGAAGAGCAGAGTGTTATGGTGCACTGTGAGGAGAAGGCTCTAAGAATATTGCCCTTATGGCAGGAGGAATTTTCTTGTCTGGAACAGGAACAAAAGAAAATGCTCCTGCCAAAGGTAATAGAGCGAATTGATGTGAAGGAAGGGGAAATCAGAATAAAACTTAAATTAAGCTATGAAGCTTTTATCACAAGGTGATTCTGTAAATCTTGCAGTCGTTCCCTGCTATCGTAAGCATATCGGAATTACTTTCTTTCAGCTCGGCAATAAGCGAGAGGTCTCTATATGGAAGGGTCAGATTTAAATCAAGAGGAGCATGATTTAAATTAACAGCACAAACAATGCCTTCTGACTGGTCTTTGCGCAGAAAAGAATAAAAGCCCGGCTCCAGTACCAGTGGAAGGTATTCGCCTGCAGCCAGCACCTTGCTGCTGCGTCTGATGCTGCCCAGTCTGCGAAACCAATCAGTAAGTCCGGAATGAATGCGATCCCATAAAAAGCAGCGTCTGTTAAAGGGATCCTCATAACCTTCCAGACCAATCTCATCACCATAATAGATACATGGTACACCGGGGAGAAAGTAAAGAATTGACGCGGCAAGAGCAGTTTTTCTAAGCCCATATTGGTAATCTCTTTCAGAAAGCCAGGTATTGGCCTTCCATTCCCTCGTCTTACCATCAGAGCTTTCCCCCTGCAGTTCGGTGAGAATTCTTTTCGTGTCATGCGTTCCAAGGATATTCATTAATACGTCAATCACCGGCTTGGGGTAGTTTTCCAATACGGAAAGGATTCTGTGATTAAGCAGTACTGCATCATGATGTTTCATAAAATGAAGAATAGCCTCCTTGAAGGGATAATTCATTACACTGTCCAGCAGCTTTCCTTCCAGATAGTGTCTTCGTTGTGAATAACTGATTTTATTGGAAGCATCTTCCCAGACTTCTCCGATGATCAGGGCATCCGGATTTTCAGCCTTTACTCTTTCCCGCAACGCCATCAGAAATGGAAGAGGGAGTTCATCGGCTACATCAAGGCGCCAGCCACTAGCCCCGGCGCGCAGCCACTTCGCGGCAATACCGTCTTCTCCTAAAAGGTAATAAAGCAAATCGGGATTTGCTTTATTCAGCGTCGGCAGACTCATGATCCCCCACCAGCTATGATATTCTTTCGGCCATTCATAAAACTCAAACCAGTCGATATAATCGGATTTTGTTGACTGATAGGCACCAGGATTCGTATACCTTCCATACCGGTTAAAATAAATACTATCATCTCCTGTATGATTAAATACACCGTCTAAAATAATACGAATATTCTTTTCCCCCGCCTTCTCGCATAAATGAATAAAATCCTCCGGGGATCCGAGCAGTGGATCGATATGCTCATAGTTTGCCGTATTATACCGGTGATTGGAATGAGCTTCAAAGATCGGATTCAGATAGAGTGCCGTAACACCAAGCTCACACAGATAATCAAGTTTAGACTCAATACCCAATAGATTACCGCCAAAGTAATCATTATTCATATCAGTCTGGGTTTCAAAACATTGATAATCGGGTAAAGCGCCCCATTCCGACTGCATCCTGCGATCAGAAGGTACGGATACAGAAGCAGGACCCGCCTTGCAGAAGCGATCAGGAAATATCTGATATAAAATACCACCCTTTATCCATCCGGGTGTTGTAAAATCTGCCTGATATACGGTCAGCTGCCATTTGGATTCGGGAAAGAAGGTGATTCTGCCCATTCCAAAAGCGGACTGGGAGATATAATAATGCTGATTCTCTGATTCAAGGAGAAAGGAGTACCAGTATAGCCCTGTACCTTCAGGTGAAAAGGTACCATGGAAAATATCACAACCTTCCTCCCTGCCGGTAAAGGACAGGAGAAGCTGATTCTGTGCTTCTTCATCTTTATTGATAACAAGAAAAGCCCGCTGGATGGAATAGCTGTAATTGGGGCGGATATAAAATTCCACGGACTGCCCTAAGGGGATTGCCCCAAAGGGAGCTTTATATTGAAGATTTCTTGAGTCAAAGGGGAGTCTTTTCATCATCTTCTGAACCTCCAAACATAGAGATCGTCGGGCGGATTATATGCGATCAATATTCCAGATTTTGGTTGCATATTCCTCTACTGCCCGGTCTGCGGCAAATCGACCGGCACAGGCGATATTCACAAGGGACATTTTATTCCATTGCATGGGATCACGATAACGTTGATCGGCTTTTGCGTGGATATTACAATAGGAATCAAAATCAGCAAGCACCATATAGGGATCACAGGATACTCCGCCGATCAAACTGGATGCGATATCCTGAAAACTTACACCACTGATCCCGCAGATCAGTCGTTCCACTATCTTTTTGATATTGATATGCTGATAATAGTTGGAGGAGCTGTAGCCGGATTGCTTCATTGCCTCCACCTCATTTTTATGAAGACCGAAGATCAGGATATTATCCTCACCGACGGCCTCACTGATTTCTACGTTGGCACCGTCCAGGGTTCCCAGAGTAATTGCTCCGTTGATCATAAGCTTCATATTTCCTGTACCGGAGGCCTCCGTACCGGCCAGGGATATCTGCTCACTGATTTCAGCTGCGGGCATCATAAGCTCTGCCAGCGTCACCCTGTAATCTTCCAGAAAGACAATTTTTAGCTTATCTGCAACGGCCTTGTCACTGTTTATTTCATTGGCCAGACAGCAGATGAGACGAATGATCCGTTTTGCCATATAATATCCGGGAGCGGCCTTAGCTCCGAAGATAAAGGTTTTCGGGTGGAAATTCATGTTCGGGTTCTCCTTTAATTCTTCATATAAATGAAGAATATGGAGGGCATTGAGCAGCTGACGCTTATATTCATGCAGACGTTTCACCTGAAGATCAAATATGGAATCGGTATCAACTGCAATATCCGTGGCATCCTTAATAAAATGTGCCAGACGGATCTTATTTTGCTTCTTGATTTGTGCCAGTGTATTTAAAACCTCAGGATTGTGATCATAGTTTAATAAACCCCGGAGTTCTTCCGGATCGGAGGTGAATTTATCGCCGATCAGTTCGCAGATAAAACTGCATAATCTGGGGTTGGCCTGACAGAGCCATCGGCGGTAATTAAAACCGTTGGTAACATTTGTGAATTTGGAAGGAAAGATGCTGCTGTAATTACGGAATAAATTCGCCTTAATGATGTCGGAATGGATTTGGGAGACACCATTTACCTTATAACAGGTGCACAGGCATAAATTTGCCATATGAATCTGTCCGTTATTAACAACCGCCATCTTAGCGATTTGATTCAGGTCAAGGTGTGCGGTTTCGTAAAGATAATTACAAAATCTGTGATTGATCTCATGAACAATCTGATCGATTCGTGGAAGCCTTTGACGTAAGATATCTTCCGGCCATATCTCCAGCGCTTCACTCATAATGGTATGATTGGTGTAGGCAAATATTCTTGTGATTGTGTCCCAGGCAGCCTCCCAGCTGTATTTATGCTCATCCAGAAGAATTCTCATCAGCTCGGGAATTGCAAGAGCAGGATGTGTCTCATTGATATGAATCCCCACCTTATCAGAAAGACTGTCGATGGATCCGTAATTTTTAAGATGCTTTCTTACAATATCCTGGACGGAGGCAGATACCAGAAAGTATTGCTGGCGCAGTCTGAGACTTTTTCCCTCGGGATGATTGTCGGAAGGATATAATACTTTACTGATAACCTCTGCCATGGCTTTTTCTTCCCCGGCACGCAGATAATCTCCTTTATTAAACAGACCCATATCCAGACTGGAATTTGTTGCCTTCCAGAGCCTAAGTCTGCTTACACTGGTATTTTGATATCCGGATATCATCATATCATAGGGAATTGCCATTACTGTATTACAGTTAATGCATTCAATATGATGCTCTCCGTTGCTCCAGTCTTCCTTGATCATTCCGTCAAAAGAAACATCGACTGCTTCATCGAATCGGGGTGTCATCCATACATCACCGCCATTCAGCCAAAAATCAGGCAATTCAGTCTGCCATCCGTCTATGATTTTCTGTTTGAAAATTCCGAATTCGTATTGGATGGAATAGCCGTTCACCGGATATCCCAAAGTAGCACAGGAATCAAGAAAACAGGTGGCGAGTCTTCCGAGTCCCCCGTTGCCAAGTCCTGCGTCCGGTTCCAGATCATAGAGATAGGTGATGGAATAACCAAGATCATTGATGGCTGCCTCAAATTCCTGTTCCATTCCCAGATTATACAGGTTATTGCGAAGAGACCGGCCGATTAAAAACTCCATGCACATATAATACACCGTCTTTGCTTCCTGATGACGGACTTTCGCTTCATATTTACGACGGCTTTCAATTAATAAATCATGCACAATCATCACGGCAGCACGGTAAAATTGTTCCTTTGTTGCTGTCTCAGCAGTTACTCCAAAATTAAGTTCAAGTTTTGAACAGATATGTTCTTTGATCTCATCCTTGTTCATGAGGGAATGGGATACCATAAGTGTATTCATAACAGCACCTCTTATCATTATTCCAGGATGCGGCGGTGCAAATATACAAGATCATGTCCGGGCCGCAGGTTACGGGTTGCAAGATTTAATTGATCAGATTTTGATATAATTGAATGTATGCTTTTGCTGATTCTCTCCAGCTAAAATCGCAGGTCATGGCACGTTTTATCAGGATCTCCCATTCTTCTTTTTCAGAATAGAGTGCTTCGGCACGGCTTATGGCATCCAGCATGTCCAGTTCATGATAAGTCTTAAAGGTAAATCCGTTCCCCATGCCATCGCCGCAGTCCGTGATGGTATCTCCAAGTCCTCCGGTTTCCCTCACGATGGGAATCGTTCCATACCGCAAGGACACCATCTGGGATAAACCGCATGGTTCAGACTGGGAAGGCATCAGAAAAAGGTCGGCTCCGGCATAGATCTTTTTGGCAAGATCAGGCAAGAAACCCAGGGTAACACTTAATTTATCCGGGTACTTTGCTGCCATCTTCAAAAGGAAGTCTTCATGATAGGCTTCCCCTTTACCCAGTATAATCAGTTGAATCGGGTGGGAAAGAAGGGTATCAAGTACCCGATTGACTAAATCCAGCCCCTTATGACCCACCAGCCTTGTCACCATCGCCATCACCGGTACGGAATCATCCACCGGCAGCTGCAGCAGCTCCTGCAAGTTTGCTTTGTTGGCGGATTTTCCTGTTATATCATTAACAGAATAGGTTTGCGCTATTTGTTCGTCTGTTTCCGGATTATAAAGAATGGTATCAATTCCATTCAGGATGCCGCTGATTTTATAAGAATATTCATTAATTACATATTCCAGTCCATTGGCGTAATACGGATCCTTTAATTCTCTGGCATAACCAGGGCTTACTGTTGTAACAGCATTGGATGCTGCAATGGCTGCTTTCATCAGATTGATGCATCCTTTGTACTCCAGATGCATCAGATCCCGTTCCTGTAAACCCAGGGCATCGGTTAGAATATCCGTCCCGAATTGTCCCTGATACAGGATGTTGTGAATGGTAAAGACTGTTTTTAAATGCTTATATTCCTCCATATCACCATATAGCAGATTTCGGTATACCGGAACCAGCGCAGTGTGCCAGTCATTGGAATGAATGATATCCGGTTTGAATTCTATATGCCGTAGCATTTCCAGGATGGCACCGGAGAAAAAGGCAAAACGTTCTCCGTCATCATAATGCCCATAAATTCCTGATCGATTAAAATAATACTCATTGTCAAGAAGATAATAAATAGTATCATTCATATGTGCTTCAAATATTCCGCAATATTGTTTTCGCCATCCAATGGAAAGGTTAAAGTTTGTAAGATACGTGAGTTTACTTTTTAGCTCACCGGAAATATCCGAATGCAGAGGAAGGACGACACGGCAATCTACTCCGTTTTGCCGGATCGCCTTGGGCAATGCCCCGGCCACATCTCCAAGTCCGCCGGTCATCAGGAAGGGATAAGCCTCAGCGACTGCGTAAAGAACCTTCATAATGGAATCCTCCTTATATTATGCTGCTTTTTTTAATATAGACAGGATTTGTCTCATAGCCCATCAGGATACGTTGATTGTTGATGGTGACATCCTTATCGGTAATGACATAATTTAATGTGGCAAATTCGCCGATGTTACTGCCCTGCATGATAATCGAGTTGCTGATTTTTGCACCCTTCCCAACACGGACACCGCGAAACAGTATGCTGTTTTCCACGGTCCCTTCGATCTTACAGCCATTGGCAATTAAACAATTGATCGCAGAAGCTTCAGAAGAATAGAGGGTGGGAATGTCATCCAGTATCTTGGTATAAATCTTGCCATATCTATGAAATAAATCTTTCTGTACCGATGGAGTTAAGAGATCCATATTGGTCTGAAAGAAATCTGTAATCGAATTAATCTTACGGAGATATCCTTCAAATTTGTAGGCAGCTATTTTCAAATAATTTAATTTCCGCTGCATAATATCCCGTTCAAAATCTTCATAATTATGAGCAATTGCATCTTCAATGAGTGTGATCAAAAGATTCCTTCCAATGATCCACATATTAGTGCCTACCTTGCTTTTCACTTTGATTTTCTGACCCACCATAAGATCGGTGACATAACCTTGCTCAGATACGGTGTAGGTAGTTTCCGGATTCTCCGGGTATGGATCCGGTTCTTTCTCATAATAAATGGTAGTAATATCAGCGTGTTTTTCAATATGATAATTCAATGCCCGAATCCAGTCCATATTGCAGATTACATCACAATCACTGATTAGGAAATAGTCATTGGTTTCCTTGCGGATGAAAGTCATGATCCCAAACAATGCTTCAATCTTATTTCTGTAAAAACCGGAATTGTGTCTGCCATAGGGAGGAAAGAGAAACAAACCACCTCTCTTACGGGATAAATCCCATTCCTTCCCTGATTTAAGGTGATCAATCAGGGATTGATAATTGCTCTTTGTAATGACGCCCACATTCGTGACGCCGGAATTTTTTAAGTTGGATAATGTAAAATCAATGAGCCTGTATCTTCCGCCAAAGGGTACGGAACCCATGGTGCGATTGGCAGTAATTTCATGCAGTTCTTCATCATGCATATTAGAAAAAATGATTCCTGTCGCATTGGTATTCATATTTGCTCCCCTTTTTCATGCAAGTCAATTCATTCAGTCAATATATTATCAAATTTATGCCTCTATCACGGTGATGGACGGTTTATCAGCGGATGCTTCCTTCTCAGAATGGATTCCTGTATTCTGATCCGGAATGGCATTCTCTGTTACGATGGCATAGTCTATGGTTACCCCCTTTTTGATCTGTGCCCCGGACATAATGATGGAATTTTTTACGACCGCCTCTTCTTCTACGTTGACTCCATAAAAGATAATGGAGGAATCGACTTCACCCTGAATATCACAACCCTCCGATATGATGGAGTTAGAAACCTTTGCACTGCTGCTGATATAATGCGGAGGCATGACCGGACTCTTGGCATATATTTTCCACTCCGGATCTTTTGTCAGGATGTTATCCTCGCTGTCAAGTAAATCCATACTTGCCTCCCAAAGACTGTCGATGGTTCCTACATCCTTCCAGTAACCATGAAAGGGGTAGGCAAACAGCCGCTCACCAGCAGTTATCATTGCCGGAATAATATCCTTTCCAAAATCATTGGAAGACATACTGTCAATTCCATCAAGTTTCAGGTAAGTTTGAAGCTTTTCCCAGGGAAAGATGTAGATACCCATAGATGCCTTTGTACTTTTTGGCTCCTTTGGCTTCTCTTCAAATTCATAGATACTGCCATCCTCTCTGGTATTCATGATACCAAACCTGGAAGCATCCTTTAGATCCACATCAATCACAGCAATGGTGCAGTCGGCATTCTTTTCCTTATGATATAACAACATATGGTTATAGTTCATTTTGTAGATATGATCACCGGATAAAATAAGGATGTATTCCGGGTTATAGCGTTTAATGAAAGGAATATTCTGAAGGATGGCATTGGCTGTTCCTTTATACCAGTCGGCATTGTTTCTCCTTTGATAGGGAGGTAAGATGTGAACGCCGCCGTCCAGCAGATCCAGATCCCAGGGTTGACCGGTACCGATATAATCATTTAATTCCAGTGGCTGATATTGGGTAAGGACGCCGATGGTATCAATTCCTGAATTAACGCAGTTAGATAATGTAAAGTCGATAATCCGATATTTTCCCCCAAAGGGAATTGCAGGTTTTGCTGTTTCTTTCGTTAATACACCTAAGCGGCTTCCCTCACCGCCCGCCAGTAACATGGCGATACATTCTTTCTGCATCCTGTTACGCTCCTTCTTCCATATTCTCATTATTCCCGATTAGGGTTATTTCTCGTTTTAAAAATATTGCCGAAAGCGGCGGAATGGTCAACGACACACTGTTTTGATATCCGTGCAGCGGTGATGGGATGGAGCAAATAAGATCCGGGTTTCCAAAACCGCAGCCTCCGTAGGAGATGCAGTCCGTATTAAAGATCTCTTTGTAATCACCTTCCCATGGGACGCCGATGCAATAATTATCTCTTACTACCGGAGTAAAATTACAGACAATGATTAATTCGTCCTGTAATTTGTCAATTCGTCTGAATGCAATGATGCTGTTCTCATAGTCATCCGATGAAATCCAGGCAAATCCTTCCCAGCTGAAATCGATCTGCCAGAGGGCAGGGTGATTTAAATAGAAGAAATTAAGCCGGGCTACATAATCCTTGAATTTGCGGTGCATCTCGTAATCCAATAAAAACCATTCAACCTCGCCGTCGTAATCCCATTCCTTAAACTGTGCGATTTCATTGCCCATAAATAATAGTTTCTTACCGGGATGAGCCATCATATAAGCAAGAAACAGGCGGGTATTGGCAAACTTATCTTCATAGGACCCCGGCATTTTCGATATCAGAGAACACTTTCCGTAAACCACCTCATCATGTGAGATTGGCAGAATGAAATTCTCGGAAAATGCATAGTGAAAGGAAAATGTAATCGCCCTATGTAAATGCTTTCGGTAAATAGGATCCAGGGAGATATATTGAAGCATATCGTTCATCCAACCCATATTCCATTTAAAATTAAAACCGAGACCATTTAGATACGCCGGCCTGGTAACAAGAGGCCAGGAGGTTGACTCCTCGGCAATCATCAGGGTATCCGGGAACATTTCAAATACAGCGACATTAAGCTCTTTAAAGAAAGTTACGGCTTCCAGGTTTTCATGGCCTCCATATTGATTTGGCTGCCAATCGGTCCGGCAGTAATCCAGATAGAGCATGGACGCTACGGCATCTACTCTCAGTCCGTCGATATGGTACTGTTCCAGCCAGAAAATAGCATTGGAGATGAGAAAGCTCTTAACTTCCCTTTTCCCGTAGTCAAACACGCGGGTTCCCCAGCCATTGTGTTCCTGCTTCCAACCGGAGGCATATTCATAACAGCAGGAACCGTTAAATTCATATAGACCATGCGCATCCTTCGGAAAATGGGCGGGAACCCAGTCAATAATAACACCGATTCCGGACTGATGGCAAAGATTCACAAATTGCATAAAGTCCTTGGGCGTGCCATATCTGGAGGTGGGGGCATAATAACCGGTGATCTGATAACCCCAGGATCGGTCATAAGGATGTTCTGCGATGGGCATAAGTTCGATATGGGTATAACCCATAGCTTTGACATAAGAGATTAATTCTTTTGCCAGAGTTTCATATTCCAGAAAATTACCATCCTTGTATCGTTTCCAGGAAGAGGCATGGACTTCATAGATATTAACGGGGCTTTCGTAAATATTGTGGCTTCTCCTGTGGTTGATCCATTCCATGTCCTTCCATTCAAACTTTGATATGTCATAGTATCTGGAAGCTGTATCTGGGCGTGTTTCAAAATGATATGCATAAGGATCGGACTTTAATAGAATCCTATGATCATAGGTCTCAATACTATATTTATAAAGAGCGTATTCCTTAATGTTCTCAAGAAACAATTCCCAGATGCCCTCTGAATTGATTATCGTCATTGGGTTTAACAAACGGTCCCATTGATTAAAATCTCCGACCACGGATACAGAAGCCACATTCGGTGCCCAGACACGAAAAACCACACCATTCTTCTGATGCTCCTGATAGGGTTTGGAACCCAGAAATTCATAAGTTTTATAATCTCTTCCGTTGTGATAAAGAAAAAGATGGTTTTGTAATTGCAGCAGGTCGGACATGGTGCCTCCAATTCATTGCAGGGTTTATTTTTATGAAAAGTATACAAGGTGCTTTCATGAGATAACATACTTAGTATGACTTAGTATGAAATTTCATATTCAGAAAAATCCTATTTCTAAACAGTTCCATTTTTATAAACTGTAACCAGAATCTTAAATGTAACGCACCGCGACGGCGGTATTATCCGGAGAATGTGATATCGGTTTTATGGGTGCTGAAGCCTCGATTTACGTGTACAATCAGGGAGAGAAAGATTATGTTGTGAACTTTGCCCAGCTGACGCAGCGAGCAGGAAATTTCCTGGTATCAAGAGATCCGGATGAAAATTTCACATGGGATAATGTGAAGGGTAAGACTGTCATCGGCGGCAGACCGGGTGGCAGACAAAGCTTGATGTGACTTTTAAGCATATTGCACAATTTTATATAAAAAATAGACACGAAATATAAAAAATTGCAGTGTTGATATCAGCATGAAGCAAGTAAAATAGTAATTAAATAGGAAAATGATAACTATGGGAAAAAGGATTTGTTTATTCTTTCACCGGGTAAATAGGCAGAAATGAGGGATGAAATGAGGGATGAAATGAGGGATGAAATGATAAATGACGGAGTAAGGGATGAGAAGGCGGTACTGGCTTTGTTGTCTATGCAGCGCCATTCCTGGGAGCAGGGGGTTGCCATGCAGGCATTTTTAGAAAGAGGAGACAATCACATTGTGGTTGCCATGGCAAAGGAGGCGGTTTATCGCAGTATGCCTGACGGGCGGGTCGCAACCATTGGAGTGACGGATGCGATTACGGATCCATGTGCAACGGGAGAAGCATTACTGATGGCTTGTACGATCACCCGGGATCCATTTTTAATTGAAGGAAAAGACAAGCTCTTAAACTGGGCATTACAGCTGGCCCCAAAAAACAGTGGGGGAGTACTGTATCATCTGAATACGAGTCATCAATTCTGGGTTGATTCCATGTATATGCTGCCTCCATTTCTGGCAGCGGCAGGATACTATCAGGAGGCCATGGTGAATTTATACGGCTACTGGGAGGCCCTCTATGACAAGGAGCATCATCTTATGTGTCATATGTGGGATGATGATGAAAAGAAATATATCAGAGATGCCCACTGGGGAAGCGGAAATGGATGGGCACTTGCTGGAATTGCCAGAATGCTTCGCCTTCTTCCTGAAGAATACAGGGAAGACAGACAGAAATTAATCACCATGGGAATCGATTTACTGGAACATGTATTATCTTATATGCGCCCGGATGGTCTGTTTTACGATGTAATAGATGACAACACCACATTCGTTGAGACAAATTGTTCCCAAATGACGGCATATATGATTTATGAAGGAATCAGTCAGGGTTGGCTGTCAAAGGAATATGTGAATCAGGGGCATAAGTTAAGAGCTGCCGCCAGGGATAAGATAGATCAGGATGGCTTCGTACACGATGTCTGCGGGGCACCTGCCTTTGATAAACCGGGTTTTTCACCCGAGGGACAGGCCTTCTATCTTCTTATGGAAACTGCTTATCAAAAATATAAGGAAGCGATAAAATGAAAAAAGTTGTTATTACAGGTGCGGACAGAGGCTTAGGATACAGCTTATGCGAAGAATTTCTGAAGAGGAATTATATTGTGTATGCCGGGCAGTTTATGTCGGAATGGAAGCAGCTGATGATGCTGCAGGAAAAATGGAAGGAGCAGCTGATCTTAATACCGCTAAACGTTGCTGATTGTGCTTCTGTCCATCATGCGGCAAAGCTCATTGCACAAAGCACAGACATCATAGACTGCGTGGTAAACAATGCAGGAATTATTACCCTGGAACAAGATATCAGAGAAAAGGTAAACGACAGGGGAAATGTTAACTGCTTTCATGTCAACAGTCTTGGACCCCTTCTGGTCACGAAATCCTTATTGCCGCTTATGGAGGGGGGAGAGAAGCGTCTCTGTTTTGTATCCTCTGAAGCAGGAAGTGTAGGGGTGGCCCATAGAAAAGATCTCTTTGGCTATTGTATGTCTAAAACCGCTCTGAATATGGGAATCAGATTATTGCATAATGAGTTGTACGAGAAAGGATTTACCTTTCGCATTTATCATCCGGGATGGATGAAGACCTATATGCTGGCAGACGAAAAAGCAAATGGAGAGATTGAGGCCGAGGAGTCTGCACTAGTTGCGATAAAACAGTTTCTCGGACATCAAAGCTGTGAAAAGGTACTTATGATCCAGGATGTGGAGGGACGAATATGGCCGTTTTAGAAGCAGACAAATGCAAAAATACAGCCTTTCTCTATGGATCCGAAACTATCGTAGGCAGGCAAATCATCAGGGATCTAAAAAAATCCGGTTGGAATGTGATAGAGAAAGAGATTAAAAATAACAGCAAGGAATCCTTTGATCAGCAGGTATCCGTATTACTGAAGGAGCACATAAAGATTGATCTGCTTGTCCTGGGGTATGACGAAGAGATAACTGCGGTTGACATCTGGAATAGTCAGGAAGAATGGGACCAGGCGGTTGAGAAATATGAGCAGAATATCAACAGGAATTTGATTCTCATCCATAGATTACTTCCTCTGATGGATGCCGGTGATGGAAAACGAATCTGCTATGTTAATTCCATTGCATCCAGCAACAATTTATGCCGGGATACGAAACATTATCTGAACCATATGATCGGGGCAGCCAGAAATATGCAGGCGGCAATTTTAAAGAACAGACTTCAGCCGGAAGGATATACCTTCAGAATCTTCGGGTATGAGGAGGGAGAGAGGAAGCATCAGGACAGCTTTTGTGTTGTGGATTATTTTCTGAAAGATCGCAGTATTGATCCGGGCAGCAATCAGCACTCCGATGAATTTCGTCTGGTGATGAGAGATAGTGAAGGGAGAGAAGTACCATGGTGAATAAGAAAGTTATATTTTTAGGAAGCCCGAATGCAAAGTATCACCCTATGGAAGGTGTTGCAATAAGACTGACAGAACTATTGCCGGACAGTAAAGTTCTTGTTACGTCTGAGTTGGGGATTCTTGACCCAAAGGAATTAATGGAATGCAGCGTACTGGTGATGTATACAGAGTTTGACCTGCCTTTGTTTACGGATCATGAGACCGCCTCAGTGATATCGTATACCGCAAACGGAGGTTCCTTGCTGGTACTGCATAATGGGATTAGTGCGGCGGCCAGAAATGAAATCAGGGATCTGATTGGCGCAGTGTTTACAGGACATCCTCCATATGATACCCTTCCCAGGATATCGTATCATATCGAGGCACCAGAACATCCTATCTTTGCCGGCGTATCTGATTTTATCCTGTCGGATGAGGCATATCAGTTTGCTATGAATCCTGATACGGACAAAGAATTGTTATTAAGCTATGACTTTGAAGGAGAGAGAGTTCCTGCGGGCTGGTATCGTCCTTATGGAGAGGGCAGGATGGTTTATCTGTGCTGCGGGCACAATAAAGAGGGATTTTATGATTCCCAGTTTGGTAAAATTCTGCAAAATACCATTGCCTGGTTAAATTAATTGTAACCATAACTATGTCGTCAGGGTGGCGGATCAGTATAAGATGCTGCCTGAGCGATTTCAACCGGCAAGGGCACGGGAGTGCGTTTGTTGAGATATCATGCCGCGGAGCGGCGGATTGGAGTAGGAATGAATAATTTTACATGGTTTAATCCGACAAAGATTATTTTTGGTAAGGATACACATAAGGAAGCAGGAAAGTTAACTGCCGGATATGCCAAAAAGGTTTTACTGCATTATGGCGGAAAAAGTATTAAGACAACAGGCACCTATGATGTGGTGGTTAATTCTCTGAAAGAAAATGGAGTGGAGTATGTGGAGCTTGGAGGAGTTGTACCAAATCCAAGACTATCTCTGGTTCAGGAAGGAATTGAGCTGTGCAGGAGGGAAGAAATCAACTTTATTCTTGCCGTTGGCGGCGGTAGTGTCATTGATTCCGCAAAAGCAATTGCAGTGGGAGTTCCTTATGATGGAGATGTGTGGGATTTCTATTCCACCCCAAAGCAGCCTGAGAAGATTCTGCCCATGGGAGTTGTATTAACCATTCCTGCGGCAGGCAGTGAAAGCAGTGACGGCAGTGTGATCACCAATGAGAAAACGAAAGAAAAACGTTCCTGTTGTACAGATCTTATGTTTCCTGACTTTGCCATTTTAAATCCGCAGCTTTGCTATACCCTTCCGGAGAATCAGATCAGTGCCGGAGGCGCGGACATTCTGGCCCATGTCATGGAACGCTACTTCGTCCCCAATAAAAACAATGATCTTACGGATCGTTTGTGCGAAGCAACCATGAAAACATTAATCAATAATTTACCCCTGGTATTGGAGGATAAGAACAATTACGATGCCTGGGCGGAAGTGATGTGGACGGGAAATGTGGCGCATAACGGTTTGCTTGGAAAAGGACGCCAGGATGACTGGGCAAGCCATGGAATCGAACATGAGCTGAGCGCCTTGTATGATATCGCTCATGGAGCGGGGCTTGCAATTATATTTCCCGCCTGGATGAAATATGTAAATGATGCACATCCGGAGCGATTCGTGCAATTTGCGCAACGGGTATTTGGCATCTGCCCTGAGGGCAGGTCTGAGAATTCCATTATCGGTGAAGGGATTGCTAAACTGGAAGAATTCTTCCAAAAGATCGGATTGGTAACCACACTTGCCGAAGCAGGAATTGATGACAGTAATTTTGAACTTATGGCGAAGAAGGCTGCAATTAACGGACCGCTTGGCAGCATGAAGCGCCTGGATGTAAAAGATATTCAGTCGATCTATGAACTGGCGAGATAGAGAGGGGAAAGAGATGGCAGTCAAATTTATAATCCGTATCATAGATCGTGATCAGAAGATCATAGAAGAAATTAGCGGGCATGAAGATGTCTGCCTGCAATTTGAGCGGCAATTTGTTCAAGGAGACATTATTCAAATTGAAAGCAGTGAAGTTCCAATCGCCATTCAGGTTGCAGTGGACAAAACGCTTTCGCAGGCAAATCTATGGCTGGTGGAAAAAGCCATGGAATTTCCGATTCCGCTTGGATCCAGCCACGATGCATATCCTCCGAATGCTTTTCTGGAAAATGAGCATACTATTACCGTAAGAAAAATAGAGGAAGCGATCTGGAATGCATATGGAAATCTCAGCTTTAATCCACTGGACAAAAGAGGGGAGACATCGTATTATCCACATTGCAGCGCAACGGTTGAAACCCGGGATGAGTCTGTATTTGCCGCACGCAATACCATCGATGGCAGGTATGATAATACATTTCACGGACAATGGCCGTTTACAAGCTGGGGAGATAACGAAGATGCGAATGCACAGATCATGATTGAATTCGGTCGAAAGGTTACAGTAGATCAGGCAATGATATTGCTGCGTGCTGATTTTCCCCATGATAATTACTGGAAACAGGCAACGTTAGTATTTTCTGATACAAGCACAGAAGTACTACATTTGAGCAAAACGAAGGACAAGCAGAATATTCGCTTTTCACCACGTACCGTTGAATGGGTTAAACTTGCTGATTTAGTTAAATCTGACGAAGAATCACCGTTTCCGGCTTTGTCACAATGGGAGATATTCGGTCATAATGACGGAAATTAAAGAATGAACTCGGAACCACTTGTGACTATTGCCTAAAAAATTACACTATTTATAAAAATATTAGGTTAAGTATATGTGCAGGTTTTGGTATACTTCCTAATAGAACGAGGCAAGTCGTTCAAAGAGAAGGAGGAATTACATTATGAAAAGAAAGTTATTGTCCTTAATGCTTGTCTTAGCAATGATCGTATCTATGGCGGCATGTAAGAAATCTGACACGAAGTCAGATAATGGTGGTGATACCAACGGAACTACTCCAACGAAGGCTGCAACGGATAATTCAGGTACCGACAATTCCGCTCAACCGATTACCATCAAAGTGTTCTCCAATTTACCAGACCGTACATCCGGACAGGGACTTGTAGAGCAGACTATTTTCGACAGCTACATGAAAGAGAACACGAATGTTAAGATCGAAGTAGAAGCATTAGACGATGAAGCTTACAAAACCAAATTCAAGGCTTATGCAGCCGGAAATCAAATGCCCGATTTAGTAAGTGTATGGGGACAGCCGGGATTTATTGACGAGGTAATGAATGCAGGTCTTCTGGCAGAGCTTAATCCTGCTGATTATGCTGATTATGGCTTTATCAACGGATCTCTTGACGGATTTTCAAAAGATGGTAAATTATATGGTTTGGCACGTAATACAGATGTAATGGGTTTTTATTATAATGCTAAAATGTTTGAAGATAATGGCTGGAAGGTTCCAACCACATATGATGAATTATTGGCACTTGCAGATCAGATCAAAGCAAAAGGAATCATTCCGGTATCTATGGACGGCGGAGACAAATGGCCGTTATATATTTACATCACAGATTTAATGCAAAAGATTGATGGCAGCGGAGTTATGGCTAAGACACATGACGCAATTGCCAAAGCAGACTTCTCTGATCCGACCTTCAAGCAGGCAGCAGATATCTTGGCAGATTCCGCTAAGAAGGGACTGTTCCAGACAGGGTTTGAAACAACCGATTACGGTACTGCACAGAATTTATTTACCAATGCTCAGGCAGCTATGTACTATATGGGCAGCTGGAATATGAGTATGGCAACAAATCAGGATATTACTGCGAATGTACGTGATAACATCAGAGTATTCACAATGCCTACAGTAACAGGTGGTAAAGGGACAGCATCTGATATTGCAGCATGGAACGGCGGTGGATATTCCGTAACATCAAACGGCGCACAGAAAGATGCAGCAATTAAATTATTAAACTATATGTTTAAACCGGATCAGTGGACAAAAATTGCCTGGGAAAACGGCGTATGTATGTCAGCTCAGGACTTCTCACAATTTGCAACCGGTAAAGAGACAGAAGTACAGAAACAGTTTACAGACGTCGTAAAAAATGCAACCAATCTGTCAGGAACACCTCTTGGCGATATGGGAACATCCGAGTTTAAAACAGCATCACAGGATCTTACCCAGGAACTTAGTATCGGTAATCGTTCTTCTGATGATTATGTAAAAGGTTTAGCAGACGCTTGCAAATAATGTATCGACATAATGTATGAATTATAGGTGGCCGTCCCATGTGAATATACTGAGACGGCCATATCTATAATCGAAGGAATAGAGGAGGGCAACATGGAGAAAACGTATAGTAATAAGGCAGTCATACTAAGTCTGGTCTTGCCGGGAATTATCGCCTTTTTATTTGCTATACTGGCGCCAATATTTTTGAGCGGATATTATTCTGCTACTAATTTCAGCGGGTTAGGCAGTTATCAATTCATCGGACTTGACAATTTTAAGGAATTATTGAAAGACAAAGCATTTTGGTATGCGCTTCGTAATTCACTGTTACTTGCTGCCGGATTTATTGTCATCCAACATCCATTGGCTATGATGATGGCAGCTTTCCTTGATCGGCTGGGTGGTCGTGCAGAAGGAATTTTCCGTAGTATATATTTCCTTCCAAACGTAATTTCCGTAGCGATTATTGCGTATTTGTGGAAGTTCATCTACAATCCGAATTTTGGATTATTAAATAACATTTTAAAAATGTTTGGATTAAAAGGTGTTAACTGGCTGGGTACGGGCAATGCCATCTGGTCTGTACTTATTGTTCTGATTTGGCATGGCTTTGGATGGGGTATGTTAATTTATTATACAGGCATTAAGAATATAGATCCTGTTTTGTATGAAGCCGCAGCAATAGATGGTGCTAACAATCGTACAACATTCCTGAAAATTACGCTGCCGTTAATGAAACCGGTCATTCAGGTAAATGTTACACTGGCTATTATTTCAGCATTAAAGCAAATGGAAACAGTGTATCTGTTGACAAACGGCGGTCCCGGCAATGAAACACAATTTATGGCAAATTACTTGTACAAACAGGCATTTTCCTCCTTCCGTTATGGATATGGAAATGCGATCAGTGTTGTATTTGTAGCAATCTGTATCATTGCCACCCAGGTATTAAATGTAATCTTTAAAGAACGAAAGGAAGGATAAGAGATGAATGATATCGTAACGAGAAAGAAAGGCTTTCCTTTGGTAAATACACTGCTTTGGATCATGTTGATTGTAGTTGCTGTGGTACAGATCTTCCCCCTTGTCTGGCTTTTGGACTATTCGGTTGCAAGCAGTAATGATATGTTTACAAACGGTCTGTTGATTATTCCTAAGCAATTTCATTTTGACAACTATGTGAAAGCATTTGTGGACGGACATTTTTTACTGTATCTAAAAAATAGTTTACTAATTAATACGCTGGCAGTAATATTGGTGTTAATTATCTCGGTTATGACGGCTTTTGCCTGTACCAGAATGCATTGGAAATTATCCTCTACGGTAAGAAATATCATTTTATTAGGAATGATGATTCCGATTCATGCAACTTTGCTGCCGAATTATGTAATATATGATAGAATAAGGTTGACAGATACAATCTGGGCTTTATTAATTCCCTATGTTGCTTTCTCCCTGCCTCAAGGCTTGTTCTTAACCAGCGGATTTATGGAGAGTATTCCAAAGGAAATTGAAGAAGCAGCAATTATGGATGGCTGCGGAATATATCGTATTATTGCGGTAATCATCGCGCCGATGCTAAGAACCTCATTGGTTACTGTATCAATTATGACATTTTTGAACAACTGGAACGAATTTATGATGGCAAGTACTTACTTAAATACGGATAAATGGAGAACCTTACCTTTCTCTGTACTGAAATTCACCGGTCTATATTCCTCAAATTATGCTGTTCAATTTGCAGTTATGGCCCTTACCGCCGCACCCATTGTTCTTATTTATGTATTTTTGAGCAAGCACATTACAAAGGGCGTTGCCATGGGAGCTGTAAAAGGCTGATTCTGCAGACAATCAGTATTTCAATGCTGATAGAAGTGAAGAAATGTAGTGCTGGTAAGATAATATTAGCGTGAATGCGGGAAGTGTTCAAAGCAATAGGGGCAGCCAATATCTTATGATGGAGGAGTTGTGTGGAACAGAAAAAATCGAAAATAAAAAAACATCACTGGTACGAGAAATTGAAGAATAAAATTATTCTCTCCATCTATCTGGTGCTGTTTCCCGTTCTTATTATCAGTACAGTACTTACCTTTTATCGTAACTATCAGACCATTATGGAAGAGGATACCCAGTTATACCATAGATTTACCCAGACGGCTTGTGATGATATCGATTATCTGCAAAAGGATGTTGTTGATATGTTCACCTATTTTACGGTGAATTCACAGATTCATAAAGTATTAATCAGTAATAAGTCGGTGTATGAAAATTATCCACTGGTTTGGACGGAAAAGACACCCTTATCGTTTCTGCAGGATGTATTAGCCATTAAGAGCCAGATTAAGACATTAATTTTATATCCTGAAAATGGATTGAGGCCTTATTACCTGAGTCGTGATGCCACTGTTATGAATAAGGATCTAAATCAAATTAAAGAGCTTCCCATCTATGAGGAAGCGGATCTTGCCCGCGGTGATGTGGTGTGGCACAGGGTGAATGCATATCAGGAAGGCTTATTTGATTATAATCAGACTGATAAAATTGTTGCGGTAAAGGAGTTATATAATTTATCAAAGCAAAAGAAACTGGGGTTTATGGCTCTTGGTATGGATGCCTCCCGCTATAATGCCATATGTGAAAGTATGCTTCAGCAGTCAAATGAGGGCATTGTAGTGTTAAATGACAGAGGAGAAGAATTTGCCCGTGCCGGAGTTATCGATAAAAATGTAGTGAATTTAGTATGTGAGAAAATTAATCTGGAGAATTATTCGGATAATAAAATAAAGCTGGAGAACGAAAATTATTATATTTTCTTATCAAGAAGTAATCAGACAGGAATGATCGTCTGTTATATGTCGCCGAAACTTAATTGGGAGATCAAGGAGCGGAAAGGGTTGGTACTGCCCATATCCCTGGCATTGTCATTGCTGCTTTGTGCATGGCCTTTGTCTATGCTGCTCTCCAGAGTATTAACACGACAGACCTTTATTTTGAGCGAATCCATGGAAAAATTCAGAAATGGGGATTTTAATCAAAATGTAAAAATTACCAGTCAGGATGAAATCGGACAATTAGCGATATCCTTTAATCAGATGGTTAGTGATATCCGGTCCTTAATTAATAAGAACTATGTTATGGTTTTAAAAGAAAAGGAAATAGAATTAAATGCGCTTCAGGCGCAGATTAACCCGCATTTTTTATATAATGTGCTCGACTCCTTCTATTGGAGGGTAATCGGTACCGGAAATGATGAACTGGGAGAAGATGTACTGGCACTGTCTAAGCTCTTTCGCCTGTTATTAAATCAGGGAAATTCCGATACGGATATCCGAAGTGAGATGGAGCTGATTGAATGTTACTTGAAGATTCAAAAGATGAGATTTTCGAAACGCTTAGATTATGAAATACATGTGGATGATGAGATTATGACATGTAAGATCAGTAAGCTCTCCATACAGCCCTTTGTTGAGAATGCAATTGTTCATGGGCTGGAGAATACCGGGGAAGGTGGTTTTGTCCGGGTTACCGGATCAAAGCTGAATCATCATCTGATGTTTACCATCGAAGACAATGGAATTGGTATGAATCAGGAAGACGCAGACAATATATTGATGGGAACGGAAAATAAAAGGTACAGTGATGTTCGTCTGGGACATTATGCCATCCGTAATATCAAAGAGCGGCTTTCTTTACGATATGGGGAGAACTTTAAACTGGAGATACAAAGCAAAGTAAATGAGGGAACACTTGTAACAATGACGATACCTTTAGAAAAAGAAGAATAGGAGAATGACATATGGCACAACCATCTTTTGGATTATTGTTAGCGGATGATGAAGAGAACATTCTGCAGGGAATGGCATCCTATATTCAAAAGAATACAAAATTCTTTTCTAAAATATACTGCGCGCAAAATGGTCAGGAAGCAGTGGATATCATATTTAAATATCACCCTGATGTAATGCTGCTGGATATCCAGATGCCGATTAAGTCAGGTCTTGATGTCATGCGAGAGGCCAGTGCAGTAGGTGTATGCCCGAAGACTGTTATATTATCAGGATATGACACCTTTTCTTACGCGCAGCAGGCATTAAGAATGGGAGCCGTTGATTATTTACTGAAACCTTGCAGATCAACAGAATTATTACAAAAGCTGGAGAGTATAGTGAGACCGGAACTACAGCAAAAATCAGAACCTCAACAGATGAAAGAAGGAAACCTGCTGATTTATAATGCCATCGAATACATGAAAGAACATCTGGATGAGGATTTAAATCAGACACTGGTTGCAGAAAAGGTCGGTGTTTCAGCATCCTATTTATCCACCTTATTTACGCAGAAAATGGGATGTGGGTTTATTGATTATTTAAATAAGATGCGTATTGACTGTGCATGTGAATTTATGCATGACGGTAAGATGAAAATATATGAGATCGCTTACAGAGTAGGCTATCATGATGAGAAGTATTTTTCCAAGGTATTTAAAAAGGTAACAGGATATAGCCCATCGGTTTATCGAATGAATCTCGGAATTTTGGAAGGACAGGATCGAAAATGAACGGAACTTGGATATGTACAACATATGATGGAACAAACACGGATACCATTACGTTTGAATTAGAGGCGGTGGAGGACCGGGGACAGGAAAATCAGGCGATTAATTTACATCCTGAATTTAAATATCAGACCTGGGAAGGGTTTGGGGGATCGATCACGGAGGCGGCTGCTTATACCTGGCATCAGATGCCGGAACAGCTAAAGAAAGCGTTGATTGAAGATTATTTTGGAGAATCCGGTCTGCGATACACACAGGCCCGAATGGCACTGGACAGCTGTGATGCATGCCTTAGTAATTATTCTGCTATGGATCAGGAAGCGGACAAGGAATTAGAGAGTTTCTCCATCAAGCGGGATGAAATGTATATCCTTCCATTTGTAAGAGCAGTTCAGGCAGAGTGCGAAGAACCGATTTCCATCATGCTGTCCCCCTGGAGCCCTCCTCCTTTTATGAAAACCAATGGAGAGAAGAATCATGGTGGAAAACTGAAAGAGGAGTATCGTGATCTATGGGCAGAATATTTTTGCCGATATATTAAGGAATATCATAACCGGGGAATTCAAATAAAACGAATCAGCATTCAAAATGAACCCGCTGCAGTACAAACATGGGATTCCTGTGTTTATACGGCAAAGGAGGAAAAGGAGTTCTTAAGGGATTTCCTGTATCCGGCACTGAAACGACATGGACTGGGAGATCTGGAGATTTATATCTGGGATCACAACAAAGAGCGTGCCTTAGAACGGGCGATGGAAATCATAGAGGAAGATACCCGGGAGATGATTACGGGGATTGCGTTTCACTGGTATTCCGGCGATCATTTTGAGGCATTGACCATGCTGAGGGAGCGTTATCCGGACAAGAAATTAATCTTCTCTGAGGGATGTGTGGAATACAGCAGATTCTCGGCAGAAAACCAGTTAGCCAACGCAAGAATGTACGGACATGATATCATCGGAGATATGAATGGCGGTGCAAAAGCATTTATCGCATGGACCATCCTTTTTAACAGTGAAGGCGGGCCAAATCATGTGAATAATTTATGTGAGGCACCGATTATGTACGATATCAATAAGAAAACAATGGAAAAAAAGCTCTGCTATACCTACATAGGACATTTCAGCAGATATATTCTTCCCGGAAGTGTACGTATCGGTATGAGTAAATTCACAGATAAAATAGATGTGACAGCCTTTGAGCGACCGGATGGAGTGCTGGCGGTGGTCATAATGAATCGAACCGCCGAGGAAATGAAGCTCTATCTGCGCCTGAAACAGCAACTGATTGCTATTGTCTTACCGGGTGACAGTATTGGTACTGCTTTGATTTCACAAGCATAAATTCAATATGTGAATTAGCTCTTTATAATTCACACTAAGCGAGAGTTCTCCTTATGAATAACCAAGGAGAACTTTTTTATCGTATGGGAAAAGTTCATCTTGTTTCTTTCTGCCCCCGATGGACCGCTTTTGTAAAGGAACAAGGCATAATGCAGTTCGACACTTTCATATGATTAGATAAAGGAGATTGGGAGGCATAGTATGAGAAAGCCAACCTACTATGTGTGGAAGACGAAGGATATGCCGGAGAATGAACTATGGGAGAAGAAAGAATACTGGAGGAGAATGGGTTTTCGGGTCGTAATTCTTCGGGAAGGAGAAGAGAAGATTGAAGTTATGCTGAAAAAACTGGCTGAGCACTTACCCTGTATTCTTTGTCTTATTCTTTGCAGGATGATTTACTGGTTCTTATGAGGGGGATTTTGGGACCATTCATGATATTGGTTAGAAGGAGCCGGTAATGATGAAGATAGAAGAACATGCATATTCAGAGAAGACAAATCAAACGGTTGGATATGTCAGACTTTCCAGAGATGATGATAAAAGGAACTATGTGTCAATAGAAAATCAAAAATTACTTATTGAAAACTATGCCTTAGAACATCAGATGTCAATTGACAAATGGTATGAGGATGACGGTTATTCCGGGTATAAGTTTGACCGACCCGCATTTACCGGGATGATAAATGATCTTGCGGATATTGATACGGTGATTGCAAAAGATCTTTCCCGGTTAGGCAGACATAACGGGAAGGTGCTGATCTTACTGGATGAGTTCAAGGAACGGGATAAGAGATTGATCCTCATAGATGACAGGTATGATACCCTAAGTCAGGAGGAAGATGAAATTATCGGCATTAAAACCTGGATGAATGAAAGATATATTAAAGATGTCAGCAAAAAAATTCAGTCCGTAATCCGGGTCAGGCAAAAAGAAGGTACGTTACTGATCGGAACGCCCATCGGTTATAATAAGAAAGGTAATCGGATAGAGATTTTGACACAAGAAGCCGCTATCATCAGACAAATATTTGAACTTTATCAAAACGGCTCCGGTTATCGAAAGATTGCAGAGTTTCTGACAGCACAGAAGATACCCACGCCGTCTATGCTGCTTATGAAGCGATATCTGAAAGAGGGAAAGGTTTATCGGAGAAAAGTCACGACAGCCTGGTCAGAAAGTATGGTCTCCTCCATATTAAAGAATGATTTTTATATTGGGACACTTCGATTGCATAAAAGAGCAAGAACCATAATGAACGGAAAAGATTGTCGTGTTCCGGGAGACAGACAATTCGTGTTCAAAGAGCATCATCCTCCAATCATTGATAACGCTGACTTTGAACTGGTACAGGACCTGATCAGGCAAAGAAACAGGTGGGATTATCGTACGGACACTCCCGGACATGATTTTGCAGGTCTGCTTTATTGCAGGGATTGTCAGGGGAGAATGACAATCATTCGACGCAAAGAAAGACAGGATGCACCCTGCTATCTATGTTCCACTTATAATAAGAAAGGAAAGCGCTATTGTCAGTCTTCCCATTTGATTTATGAAAAAGATCTAAAGGGTGATGTTCTTACCCTTATGGGAGCCATTCTGGAGCTCTTCCATGAGGAAATTAATCAATTTAAGATTCATCGGATAGACCACGAAAGAGAAATAAGAAGCAACCAAAAAGAAGAGATGCAAAAAAACATGGAAATGGCCCAAAAACAGCTGCAATATTTGATGAAGCAAAAGATAACGGAACTGGCGCAGCATCCAAATCATGCTGAAATTCTTCAAGACTCATATTCCAATATTCAACGGGAGTTAACGGATCAGATTGCCCAGCTTAAGCATGCGCTTACTGAGTTCCGGGAGGAGACATCCGGTGAAGCAATGGATAAATCCCTTAAAACAGATCTGTCAGAGGGAGTAACCCGGGATAGAATCTGTAAATTCATTGACAGGATTGTAATTGATGAGGATGGCATGCCGGATCTCTATCTGAAAAGCGAGATGGAGCGCAAGCTATCAATGAAATTAGAACAATGTCTTAATCAGGAGCATGATGAGATATTGGCGGCAATTTTGGAGGTGATCAGACAGGAAGAAAGTTCCTATACCACTGTCTCCTGTATAAACGCGGCACTGTCATCAAGGAATAAGATGCTATCTGAAAGGCAACTTCTGCCCTTTCTGAATCTTTGCATTGAGAAGGGGATATTGCGGCCCACGACAAAGAGAAGAAAAACATATCAAATCCTGGTGGAAAAAGAAGGAAACTGATTTTTGTTTTAAAAATCACATCGCAGATTGTCAACCGGGTGGTATGCCTGAGATGGTATTTGAGTACATTTTAAAGAAACAGGGGATTGATCCCAAGAGTGATCTGAATATTATCCAAAACATTGATTTTGGATTAACGGCACAGGCATTTGCCTCGGGTCAGGGAGATTATACCATTGAATTTGAACCGGCGGCAACCGCATTGGAAAAGGAGGGAACCGGTAAAGTTGTGGCCTCCCTTGGTGTAGAGAGCGGAAAAGTACCCTACACCGCTTATTCTGCCAAGAAGAGTTATATTGAAAAGAATCCGGAAGTGATACAGGGATTTACCAATGCGATTCAAAAAGGTATGGATTATGTAGGAAGTCATACACCGGAGGAGATTGCGAAAGTGATTGCACCCCAATTTGCTGAGACGGATAAGGATACTTTGATTAAGATTGTCAAAAGATATTATGATCAGGACACCTGGAAGGACAATTTAATCTTTGAGGAAGATAGTTTGACACTGCTTCAGGATATTTTATCAGAGGGCGGAGAATTGACACAAAGGGTTCCTTATCAGGATATTGTCACCAGAGTATTTGCAGAAGAAGCAATCAAGTAATGACGGGAAACAAAAATCAGTAAAAAAGCAAAAAGGAGCAGGTGAAAGTAAACCGCTCCTTTTGTTTTTATCGTTTCCAACCGGGAACTATTCTGTTTCTGCGTCTGATGAAACATCCGGCGTTTGGACAGTAGCATTTTTGGGTGTAGTTTCATCAATGTCCATGTCATCCTCAAAATCATCAAAATCATCATCGAAATCTTCAAGATAATCAGGATTCATATAACGATATACAGCATATGCGATAGCCGCTACGGCAGTAATTGCACCCAGAATTGCAAGAATACACATGATTACGTGTCTCTTTTTTTCCATAGGATCTCTTCTGTGCATTAATTCACCTAATCTCATAGCATTAAGAAGATCTTCAATTTTATTGCCCATAACTAACACTTCCTTTCTGAAATTCATAATTTACATTAGTTTACCATAGTTTATCATAAAAATTTGCTGTTCTACTATATAATTTCAATTCTGATTAATTTTTATGCAAAAGGGAAACAATCAATTCAGTTTTTTTAATTTTGCAAAAGAAGACAGAAGCTTCTTGGGTCCAAAATTGGGGAAATCAACACTAACCTCATAATCCTTTCCACCATCGTTGATATTTGTAACCACACCTACACCGAATTTAACATGAGATACCGTATCACCAATTCCATAATCGAGTGTTCCCATCTGAGTTCCTGTAATATTTTTTGCCTCGGCAAAAGGTTTATACGACACTTGGGTTTGCTTATAAGCCGTTACCGGTTTATCGAAATCCAGGATATTACTGTAGCCGGTATCAATGGCAGGAGTACTGCTAACATCGGAGGAGCCGCCGGAAAGGAAGGACGGACGAATTCTATTGGTTGTGGCAACTTCCATTTTTAACAGGTATCTTGGTATCTCGTATATGAAACGGGAGGGTTTGTTATATTGTGTTTCCCCGCGAAGCATCCGTTGTCTGGCTGCACTAAGACTCAGCTGCTTCATTGCTCTTGTAATACCCACATAACAAAGTCTGCGTTCTTCCTCGATTTCCTCTGCGGGATTATCCGCGTTAATGGACATATATCCAGGGAAAATACCATCCTCCATCCCACACAGATATACATAAGGGAATTCCAGACCCTTTGCACTATGCAGGGTCATCAGTACAATGTGATCGGAGGTTTCATCCAGGTTGTCGATATCGGATACAAGAGCTACCTCTTCTAAAAATCCACTTAAGGTCGGCTGATCCTCGGCACTTTCCTCGTAAGAGACCAGCTTATTGACCAACTCATCGATATTAGCGATACGCTCCTGTGCTTCTTCAGACCCTTCCACCTCAAGTTCTTTTAAATAGCCTGTGGCATCCAAAACATCATCAATCAACTCATGAAGGGAA
The DNA here is from genome assembly GCA_023439505.1 of Bacillota bacterium. Taxonomy (GTDB): domain Bacteria; phylum Bacillota; class Clostridia; order Lachnospirales; family Lachnospiraceae; genus Mobilitalea. The sequence goes on along the minus strand of JAEXNR010000057.1, from coordinate 18,839 downwards.
TAGCTGTCCTGATTAATTCTGGATCTCAAGCCTTCGATCATACTGACAAAGGGTGTGATCTTTGACAGACTTCGTTCCAGACCGGGAATGCTGCGGGCTCTGGTAAGTGCGGCATAAAAGCTGATATCATTCCCGGTGGCGTAATCACTGATTTTATCCATGGTGGTGAGTCCGATCCCACGTCTTGGTACATTAATGATTCGCTTTATTGCAATGTTATCCAGACCATTATTAATGGTTTTTAAATAAGCCAGAATATCTTTAATTTCTTTTCGGGCATAGAAATTGATGCTTCCGATAATCTTATAGGGAATATTGCGCAGGAGCAATTTCTCTTCAAAGAGACGGGACTGGGCATTCGTCCGATACAGTATGGCGATATCGTGGTAGCCGGCTTCCCCCTGATCAACAATCTCTCTGATCTGGGAAGTGATATGATCTGCTTCCTCAAAATCTGAATTATACTGGGTAAAATGAACCGGTTCTCCTTCCGGATTCATCGTCCAGAGGGATTTGTCCTTTCGACCCTTGTTGTTACAGATCACTTCATTGGCGGCATTTAATATGCTCTTTGTGGAGCGGTAATTCTGCTCCAGCTTTATCACATTGGTATTGGGAAAAGCGTGTTCAAAGTTTAATATATTATAAATATTGGCACCGCGGAACTTATAAATGGACTGATCGTCATCACCAACCACACATAAATTATATTCTCTTTCCCCCAATTCATTGATTCCGTTGGAAAGCAGATGGATCAATCGAAACTGTGCGGTGTTGGTATCCTGATATTCATCAACCATAATGTATCGGAAGCGGTTCTGATAATAGGTCAGGGCCTCTTTATTCAATTGAAAGAGCTCTACTGTCTTAAAAATAAGGTCGTCAAAATCCAGTGCATTGCTTGCTTTTAACCGTTTCTGATATTCTGTATAGGCAGCGGCGTATTTGGATTGGTTATAATCACCCTGAGAACTGCGGGAAAATTCTTCTGGAGGGATTAATTCATCCTTTGCTTTGGATATCACAGAGAGAATACTCTTTTCATTTGTTTTCTTGGTATCTATATTTAAGTATTTACAGATGTCACGCATTAAGGTTTTCTGATCATCGGTGTCATAAATGGTAAAGCTTCTGGAATAGCCGATGGAATCGATAAATCTTCTCAGAATCCTGACGCAAGTGGAATGAAAGGTACTTACCCAGATATTCTCTGATCCATATCCTACGATCTTATCGACCCTTTCCCGCATTTCCCTTGCAGCTTTATTCGTGAAAGTGATGGCCAGTATATTCCAGGGATTCACATCTCTGTGTTCTATAAGATAAGCGATTCTATGGGTTAAGACTCTTGTTTTACCTGAGCCTGCACCGGCAAGAATTAACAAAGGTCCTTTATCATGGTATACAGCCCTTTTTTGTTCGGGATTTAACGTATCGTAAATTGTCATAGCGCTACCTGCCTATTCTATGTAATCCGCCTACGGGATATAACCGCAAACATATGTTTATTATAGCATGGAGAGGAGGGATATTCAAGATTGAAAGAGCAGGAGTTCCTCTAAGGGAAATAAAAATCCGCAATATGTAATGTGGTTTCATACACATTACGTACTGCGGAGATCTTAAACATCCACGATTTAATAAAATATCGCAGGATAAAAATATCGTTCTTTATTTACCAAACAGACAGAGAAGGATTCCGGCTGCAACAGCAGAACCGATAACACCTGCAACGTTAGGACCCATAGCATGCATCAACAGATAGTTGCCCGGATTAGCTTTCTGGCCTTCAATCTGAGAGATACGGGCTGCCATAGGAACGGCGGAAACACCGGCAGAGCCAATCAAAGGATTGATCTTTCCTTTGGACAAGAAACACATTAACTTACCGATCAGAAGACCACCTACGGTACTGAACATGAAGGCAATCAGACCAAGTGCGATGATACCAAGAGTCTTCGCCTTTAAGAATTCTCCACCGTTTGCTGTAGCACCAACGGTAAGACCCAGGAATATGGTAACAATATTAATTAATGCATTCTGTGCGGTATCGGAGAGACGTTCTACAACACCGGACTCTCTAAAGAGGTTACCTAACATCAGCAATCCAATCAAAGGAGCAACTGAAGGAAGCAGTAATACACAAAGGATGGTTACCATGATAGGGAAACAGATTTTCTCTAATTTGGAAACGGTACGAAGCTGTTCCATCTTAATCTGTCGTTCTTTCTCCGTTGTCAATAAACGCATAATCGGAGGCTGAATCAAAGGAATCAATGCCATATAAGAATAGGCGGCAATGGCGATTGGCGCCAGTAAATGAGGAGCCAGTCTGGTGGTGAGATAAATAGCGGTAGGACCGTCAGCGCCACCGATGATACCGATGGAGGCAGCCTCGCTGGTTGTAAAGCCAAGAAGATTGGCAACGATAAAGGCAACAGAAATACCAAATTGTGCACCTGCACCGATTAAAAGGCTGGCAGGTCTAGCGATCAAAGGACCGAAATCAGTCATAGCTCCGATGCCTAAGAAAATCAGGGAGGGATAAATACCCTTCTTTACCCCAAGGTAAAGATAATATAAAAGTCCGCCGGCTTCTGTCTCACTGGGTGGAGCGCTCATCAGATCACTCATGGGAAGGTTAGCAAGTAACATACCGAATGCGATGGGAAGAAGCAGCAGAGGCTCAAATTTCTTAACAATTGCCATGTAAATTAATATACAAGCCACTACAATCATTACAATGGACTGCCATGTTAAAGCAGCAAATCCTGAACTGTTCCATAATTTAATTAATGAATCACCAAACACTGAAAAAATCCTCCTTTAGTTGTTTTAATTCTGAAACTGTAAAGTATGGGCGTTATTTTGAAGATGATTGTGAAGCTTTTGACTCAATCACTCTAATCAAAGCTGAAAATAACCGCACAATAAACAATAACACGACAAGTACGGAAAAAACAACTGCCATCACAAACAATGCGGTAACAAGACTATCAATAAATGTCATTAATTTCACCTCTTTTCAATTCAGAAAGTATTAATTTTATCTGGTTGTTAATTATTTTAAAGGACTCATAAGAATAAGCGGAATAATTCATTCGCAAATTACTCCGATTATACCATATGATATTGTTAAAATATTATTAATAGTAACATAAGATAAATAAAATGTCTATGAATAATCGAAAATTTATCTATCTAAACCATAATTTATTTATTTTATTAAATTCTTCTACAAAATTGTTGCGGATTTTTTGAAAAATTATAGATATAAATTACTAAAATATTGTTGTATTAAGATGGATGCCTGTTTTCCATAATCTGTTTTTAATGGAAGATTAATTTTGCTCATAAAGCTGAAAAGTAAGAAATATTAATGTTAATATAGTAGAAAAATTAACAAAGAATGTTAAAATTATATCATTCTATACGAACGAAAGAAATATAAAAATAGCAAAATATGTTATTTATATCATTATTTTTGCTTTGACATCTAGTAACGGATACTATATAATGGTAACGAGGTGATGATGTTGGATATGACGAATGAAGAGTATATCAAAGGCTTAATCAGCAGTTTAAAGGATGTAAAATATATTATGCCGGACGATATACCGAACATAGATTTATATATGGATCAGGTTACTACTTTCATGGACAAGCATTTAAAGTCCTCGAAGCGTTATAGTGAGGATAAGCTTCTCACAAAGACGATGATCAATAATTATACGAAGAATGACTTATTGCCGCCTCCAAATAAGAAGAAGTATACGAAGGAGCATATGTTCCTTTTGATATTCATCTATTATTTTAAGAATATCTTATCCATTAATGATATACAGAGCATTTTTAATCCGCTTACGCAACGATATTACGGTGCTGATTCTAATGTCAGGCTGGAAGATATTTATGAAGAGATTTTTCGACTGGAAAAGGAGCAAACGGATGCTTTGACAAAGGATATGGTTCGTAAGATGTCAAAAGCGAAGGAAGCGTTTCCTGAGGTAACCGATCAGGATGACAGAGATTTCTTGAGTGTATTCTCATACATCTCCATGTTATGTTTTGATGTGTATATGAGAAAGCATATGATTGAGAAGATGATTGATAACTCGTTGAAGGGTTTTGAGAATAAGAAGCAGGAGCAAAGGGCTTCCCAGACAAAGCCTGAAGGTAAGGCAAATGTGAAAAAAGCCGAAGGAAAGACGGAGAATAGAACAGATTCAACCAATACAGAATAAAGGATGCTGGTCAATAAGACCAGCATCCTTTATTTATTCTTAACAAGAGAAACAGACGCAGCTTCATCCTGTTGTTTTAATTGTTGTCTTGTATACTTTTCATTCTGGCAAAAACCATATCATAACCATCATTTCCATAGTTCAGGGAACGGTTCACGCGACTGATGGTGGCTGTAGAAGCTCCTGTTTTTTCGGCTATCTCTAAATAAGTCTTATGATTACGCAGCATCCTTGCAACTTCAAATCGCTGGGAGAGAGAGAGCAATTCGTTAACGGTACAGATATCTTCAAAAAATATATAACATTCTTCAGAATCCTTTAAACTTAGTATAGCTTCGAAAAGGTGATCAACAGCCGGTGTTTTGATGTTCTTACTCATGTAAGATTCCTTCCTTTCATCCACGTACTTTCCTGTTCGTACAGTATGATTTTAACACTCTATAGTACTAAAGTAAAGACTTTTTTCTCCTATTGATTGACATGATATTTATTAAAAGGGCCTTCTATAACCGCGGAAATAGGGTCTATCTATTGGAAATGGGTTTGGTCCTAATGGGCCCGGTCCGAATGGGCCAGGACCGTAGAATGGGCCAGGACCGCCACCACGATAAGGTCCACCGTAACCATAGTAAGGACGATTATTGCAGCACCCCCCACGACGATATCCACAATCACCATATCGATTATCACATCCCATATGATCAACTCCTTTCAGTCTTCTAATATTAATTTATGCGTCTCAAAAATTATGGTGAATTTAATCGGAGAAAAATATCATAAAAACTGATATTTAGTGGAAATCAGAATAAATTTGATTGATTTCATAGAATTAGCAGGGGGATTTCATGATCACAACTTAAAGATATGTTTATGATTTTATTTCTAAAATTGATATGTATTTTTTAAAATAGATGTACATACTAGCATTATAAAATCAATAAAATTAGAGTTACAGGATCGAACAGGAAGGAAATATTATGAAAGCTCTTGTGTATGAAGGGATAAAAAATGTAAATGTGACGCAAGTGGCAGATCCGAGAATCGAGAAACCGGATGATATTATTATTAAAGTTACATCAACGGCCATTTGCGGCTCTGATCTTCATTTGATTCACGGAATGGTACCGAATATGCCAAAGGGCTTTATTCTGGGGCATGAAACCATGGGAATTGTTGAGGATATGGGATCGGAGGTTCATAAGGTCAGGAAGGGAGACCGAGTAATTGTGCCATTTCCGATTGCATGCGGACATTGCTGGTTTTGTGAGCATGAATTATGGAGTCAATGTGATAATTCCAATGATCATGGAGAATGCGGAGGCATTTTTGGCTATAGTGATACCTATGGCGGTTATGACGGAGGACAGGCAGAATATCTTCGAGTTCCCTATGCCAATGTCGGTCCAACTGTGATCCCGGAAGAACTTCTGGATGAGCAGGTATTATTTTTAACGGACGTACTTCCGACTTCCTACTGGGGGGTTCTTTCCGGTGGGGTGAAGAAGGATGACATTGTAGTGGTACTGGGATGCGGACCCATCGGACTTACTGCAATAAAATGGGCAGCTCTTGCCGGAGCAAAACGTATCATTGCTGTTGATCGCGTAAGTTACCGACTGGAACATGCACAAAAACATTATGGTGTGGAAGTAATCAACTTTGAAGATTATGATGACACAGGGGAATACCTTCATGAGTTGACACATGGTGGAGCCGATGTAGTCTTGGACTGTGTCGGTGTTGATGGGAAAATGACTGCCTTTGAAAAAGTGGAAACGCTGCTGAAGTTACAGGGTGGCTCCAAATCTGCCATCGAAATGGCAACCCAGGCGGTGAGAAAGGGTGGCACCGTCGTGTTGGTTGGCGTATATGGAACAAGATATAATATGTTCCCTTTGGGGGATTTCTTCTCAAAGAATATTACTTTAAAGATGGGTCAATGCCCCGTACATTCCTATGTTGATCCCATTTTGAAGTTAATCAAAGAGAAGAAGTTTGATCCAACAGATATCATTACCCATAAATTATCATTGGATGAGGGATCACATGCCTATGAAATATTTGATAAGAAGGAAGATCATTGTATTAAGGTGATTTTAAAACCTTAAATTTAATTCAGGAGGTGCGTTGTATGAAATTAGGAGGTAATCTGATTGCCCCACATGAAGCGTTGGAGGTTCATGAACTAGTTACATTTAAGAATTTATGTGCAACTAAATCAGCCACTATGGCAGGGTTGGTAAAGGATGAGGATTTAAAGAATCTGCTCCAGGAGGATTATGCCATGTCCCAAAGACATATCAAGGAGCTGCAGGGATTGATGTCTTGTGCCGATACCGCTTTTACGCCTACGAAAATTTCGGGAGTTGAACCGGTAGTAACCGGCAGGGAAGAATAAGAGAGGATGGTGAAAATATGCCAAATGTACTTCAAAATATGGCGGGCATGGGAAATATGACGGAGCAGGTAATTGCATCTGATCTGTTGCTGGCCTCAAAGAATGCAATCAAAAGTTATGCAGGAGCTATTGCTGAAACAACCACGCCGGAGGTATGTGATGTTTTGAGAAAGCAGTTGAATGATGCCATTGATTCCCATGAGCAAGTTGCTTCTTTCATGGTGAGCAGGGGGTATTATAATGCCTATGATCCCAGAGATCAGTTTGATATGGACCGTAAGGCGTCTGAAACGGTGATGCAGTTAGGGCAGCAATAATAGTTGAAAGACGATTGACATTCCTGTCGGGTCAATCTATAATAAAAGAAATAATCATTCGGGAGCTTGTGTGTACAGGCTGAGAGGAAACTAAAGTTTCGACCGTACCTGATTTGGGTAATGCCAACGTAGGGAATAACATTTTGAGGTTGATGGGATGTACCTACGCGGTACATCTCTTTTTTTACGTCTAAAACATTGCCGCCCGATGATTATGTATGAAAAATGAAAAGGAGCGATATTTAATATGTCAGTCAGAAAATTAACTTCAGCAGGAATTTTAACAGCATTGGGGGTCGTGTGTTCCACCTTCTACATACCGATCGGGGTATCAAAGGTATTTCCGATCCAGCATGCCATTAACGTATTGGCAGGTGTGTTGTTGGGGCCGCTCTATGCAGTATGCATGGCATTTGTAACATCATTTTTAAGGGTGATGATGGGAACAGGAACCTTACTTGCCTTTCCAGGGAGTATGTGTGGTGCTTTTCTGTGCGGTCTGCTCTATCAGCACACCAGGAAGTATGGATTCGCATTTCTGGGAGAGGTATTGGGAACCGGTGTGATCGGTGCAGTTCTGGCCTACCCGGTGGCAGCATTTCTGCTGTCTAAGGATGCCGCCATGTTTGCATTTATCATTCCGTTTAGTTTCAGTTCATTTGCAGGTGCGCTGCTATCTCTTGCAGTTCTTCTTGGCTTGAAAAGGACAGGGCTATTAAATAAGGTCATCCGGGAGCAGATCATCTGATATCAGCAGGAAGACCAGCAGGGAATTGGAATTCCCAGGTGATGATCGCCGGCAGGATCCATGGAAAAGGAAGTTTCAATAGAAAGAAAGGTATGGTAGAAAAATGAATTACAAAACGCAGATGGAAGCAGCGAAAAAAGGCATTGTTACGAAAGAGATGGAGGCAGTTGCAGGCAAAGAGGGGATGGCAATAGAATTATTGTTGGAGCGGATGGCATGCGGTAAGATTGTAATTCCGGCCAACATTAACCACACTTCTTTGCAGCCGGAAGGGATCGGAGAGGGCTTGAAGACAAAGATCAATGTCAATCTGGGGGTTTCCGGAGATTGTGCCAATTACGACAAAGAATTTGAGAAGGTAAAACTGTCCATCGAGTTTGGAGTGGAATCCATCATGGATTTAAGCAACTACGGTAAGACCAATACCTTTCGCAAGCAATTAATAGCGTATTCTCCGGCAATGATCGGGACGGTACCCATGTATGATGCCATCGGATATCTGGAAAAGGATCTGATGGAGATAGAAGCGAGAGATTTTCTTAAGGTGGTCAGAGCCCATGCGGAGCAAGGGGTGGACTTTATGACCATTCATGCGGGAATTAACAAACGGGCCGTGGAAAGTTTTAAGAGATCAGGGAGACTGACGAATATTGTATCGAGAGGCGGTTCTTTACTCTTTGCCTGGATGGAGATGACGGGAAATGAGAATCCGTTCTATGAGTATTATGATGAAGTACTGGAGATTCTTTACGAATATGACGTAACCATCAGTCTGGGAGATGCTCTTCGGCCGGGCAGTATTAACGACAGTACCGACGCAGGACAAATCTCAGAGCTGGTGGAGCTGGGAACTCTGACAAAGCGTGCCTGGGAGAAGAATGTGCAGGTATTGGTGGAGGGGCCCGGACACATGGCGCTGAATGAGATAGCTGCCAATATGACCCTGCAGAAAAGACTTTGTTACGGTGCGCCGTTCTATGTACTCGGGCCTTTGGTAACGGATATAGCACCTGGCTATGATCATATCACCTCAGCCATTGGGGGAGCAATCGCAGCTGCCAATGGAGCAGATTTCCTCTGCTATGTGACGCCGGCAGAACATCTGCGTCTGCCTGATCTCAAGGATGTTAAGGAGGGAATTGTTGCATCCAAAATTGCTGCCCATGCAGCAGATATCGCGAAAGGAATTCCCAATGCGAGAGAGATAGATAATAAAATGAGTGATGCCAGACGAAGAATTGACTGGGAAGAGATGTTCTCTTATGCCATTGATGGTAAAAAGGCAAGAGAATATTTTGAAAGTATGCCCCCAACAGATAAACACAGCTGTTCTATGTGCGGAAAAATGTGTGCGATGAGAACTACAAATAAAATATTAAATGGGGAAAAAGTTGAAATATTAAATTAAAGGAGAGAGATAGTATGTTTTATCCAATAGAAAATGTAAGAAAGCGAACACCACTGGTACATAATATTACAAATTATGTAACAGTCAACGATTGTGCAAACATATTGCTGGCCTGCGGGGCATCCCCTATTATGGCGGACGATATCAAAGAGGTGGAGGAAATCACCTCCATTTGCAACGCCCTTGTGATTAATATAGGAACGCTGAATGAACGAACCATTGAATCAATGATACTGGCAGGGAAAAGAGCAAATAAGCTGAATCATCCCGTTATATTGGATCCGGTAGGTGCAGGGGCATCTGCGCTTCGAACGAATACAGCCATCAGATTGTTGGAAGAAATAAACTTTTGTGTGATTCGCGGTAATATCTCAGAGATTAAAACCATCAGTCAGGGCCGTGGAAATACCAGGGGTGTTGACGCAGAGGTTACGGATAGCGTAACGGAAGAAAATCTGACTGAAACCATACAATTTGCAAAGCAATTGGCTTCTTCCCTTCATTCGATCATTGTAATTACAGGTGTCATTGATATTGTAGCAGAGGAAGCTGCGGCTTATATCATTAGAAATGGTCATCCACTCATGAGTAAAATTACCGGAACGGGATGCATGCTGACCTCCATCGTAGGTGCATTTGCAGCAGCGAATCCGGAGAACATACTAAGCGCAGTGGCAGCGGCGGTAAGTCTGATGGGACTTTGCGGAGAATTGGCATATGAGAAGATGCTCAGGGATCAGGGAGGGACTGCTTCCCTTAGAATGCATCTAATTGATGCCATGAGTACCATGGAGGAAGGAACCTTTCTTTTAAAAAGCCGGATTGAGCAAAGGTAACGAATTTGGTATACTGTGTATAAAGATGGACTGCCCGCTCTGGGCATAGGATGGTGCTGACATAAGTCATAACTTTCTGTGTTATGATGAGAAAGGTTCTGATACCGGAGACAGAGTAAGCTGCAGTCCGGAAATGAGGAATAATGAAAGTTACAAAAAATGATATGTGCTTATATGTGGTAACCGACCGTTCCTGGCTGGGTGAGGACAGTCTTGTCCATCAGGTGAAAGAGATCATGGAGGCAGGAGCCACGTTCCTGCAGCTTCGGGAGAAAGACATTACGACTGAAGCATTCATTGCGCTTGCCAAAGAGATCAAGGAAGTTACAGATGAATATAACATTCCATTTGTAATCAATGATGATATTGATGTGGCGGTTGCAGTAGATGCAGATGGTGTACACATCGGTCAGTCAGATGAAGAGCTTCAAACTGCAAGGCGAAGGCTTGGTAAAAATAAGATCATTGGTTTATCCGTGCATAATGTAGAAGAGGCGAAGCAGGCAGAGGCGTGCGGCGCCGATTATATTGGTGTTGGGGCGGTTTTCCCGACGGTGACGAAGTCCGATGTGGAGCTTGTTACCCATCAATTGCTGCAGGAGATCTGTGACAGTGTATCAATTCCGGTGGTGGCAATCGGCGGAATTCATGAGAACAATATCATGGAATTATCAGGAAGCCATGTGGATGGCATTGCAGTAATCTCTGCCATATTTGCCCAACCGGATATCAAAGCGGCTACGAAGAAATTATTGCGATTGTCCAGGCAGATGACAGAGTAAGGGGATGTAAGCTATGAAGAAGGTACTGAGTATTGCAGGTTCGGATTGCAGCGGCGGTGCGGGAATTCAGGCAGACTTAAAAACGATTATGGCACACCATATGTATGGTATGAGTGTAATTACAGCGCTAACCGCACAAAATACCATGGGTGTCACACAAGTTCTGGAGGTTCCACCACAATTTGTATCCAGTCAGTTGGATGCGGTATTTACAGATTTATATCCCGATGCGGTAAAGATCGGTATGGTATCAACGGCGTCTGTCATAAATCAGGTGGCAGAGCGCCTTAGATTTTATGGTGCGGGAAACATAATATTGGATCCTGTGATGATTTCTACCAGCGGAAAAAGACTGTTGGACGAGGATGCCATGGAGGGTCTGATTCAAGTGCTGATGCCCCTTGCAATGATGGTTACACCCAATATCCCGGAGGCACAGGTCTTCGGTGAATGCCGGATTCATACCAGGGAAGATATGAGGAATGCGGCCAAACGAATATCAAAACGATACTCCGGTGCTATCTTGATCAAGGGCGGGCATCTTACAGACAGCAGCGATGATTTGCTTTATTATCAGGGAGAATTCTTGTGGTTTGATCAAAAGCACATTGATAATCCCAATACCCATGGGACGGGATGTACATTATCCAGTGCCATTGCCTGTCACCTGGCGGCCGGATATTCTATAGCAGAGAGTATCAGGCTGTCAAAGGAATATATCACGGGGGCAATTGCCGCAAATCTTAATCTTGGAAAAGGGAATGGTCCTCTGCATCACGGCTGGAATCTCTCATCAATGAGCAGAGAATGAGAGGATTGTAAATTCAAATCATAGTAGACTTTAACTTGGAAGGAGGGTATGAGATGGAATGGCTGGAACGAATGAACAAAGCGATTGATTATATTGAGGAGAATCTTGCAGAGGAAGTTGATCTTAGCACAGTGGCAAGAATCGCCTGCTGTTCTGTATTTCATTTTCAAAGAATATTTGCCTTTACAACGGATATGCCGTTGAGTGAGTACATTAGAATGAGGAAAATGACACTGGCGGCTTTTGACCTGCAGGATAAGTCGAATAAGGTCATTGATATTGCTTTGAAATACGGGTACAATTCGCCGACTGCGTTTACAAGAGCTTTCATGGGAGTTCACGGTGTATCACCAAAAGCAGTCCGGGAAAAGGGGATCATGCTTAAGTCCTTCCCTCGAATTACCTTTCTGGTATCAATGAAAGGAGGAAAAGAAATGGATTACAGGATGGAAGAAAAACCAAAGATGCGATTTGTTGGATGGAAGGAAACCGTTTCCAAAGTGAACGAGAATAATTTTCAGAGAATACCGTTAATTTGGAATGAGGTTTATGAAAACGGTATGTACGAAAAGATTGAACAGCTGTCAAATCAGAAGCCTTCCGGTGTCCTGGGGATATGTTCTGATTTTGAGGAAGACTCCCTGGGTTATTACATCGCCAGTGCAACAAATCAGGAGGTTCCTCAGGGAATGGAGGAAATAGTAGTACCGGCGGGGCTATGGGTAATCTTTCCCTGTGTTGGACCTTTACCGGGTGCAATGCAGGCAGTCTGGAAGAAGATTTACACGGAGTGGTTTCCCTCTTCCGGCTATGAACATGCCGGTGAAGCGGAGATTGAGTGGTACTCAGAAGGGGAAGGGGATGCACACGACTACCTGAGTGAGATCTGGATTCCGGTTGTGAAAAGGAAGTAAGGCTGTATGCCTGCATCAGAACTGGAAGCAAACGCAGAACAGATTGGTATCGGAGTAGTACCAATCTGTTTTGCTTTAAGAAATGGAATAAGAAGAAGCAGGGATTCAAGAAAGCAGAAAATAAAGGAAGGTCGGAGACAGCTGTTATTTACAGGCACCCGGATTTTGTCTATCGCTTAAGTCAGGATGCTGATGGCACGTATTCAATAAAGTCATAAGCTGGGAAGCTACTGTCGGAAATGATTGATAGGAAGTGTGTCTGGTAGTATAATTATTGCAAGAAGAAGGAGTATAATAAGGGGAGATATCAAATTATGGTAAAGGTAACAGCGGATTGGAATCCCATGCAATCAAAATTAAGAGAACTGATACAATCAAAAGACAACTTTGGAGAAATGAAGGAGTTACTGTTTCAGATGCATGCGCTCGTTCATTCCTCTGCGGTATACCAGGGCAAAGAAACAACCTATATGGATGAAATCTGGGAAGGGCTGGATGATATGGCATTTAAAAAGATGCCAACGGTAAAGGACGACACAATTGCCTGGAATATCTGGCATATTACGAGAATTGAGGATCTTACTGTTAATCTTCTGATTACAAAAGGCAATCAGGTGCTTGATGAGGAATGGCATAAAAGATTGGGGACGGCGGTTAAGGATACAGGCAATGCGATGACCGATGAAGAGATCATAGAACTCAGTCAAACGATCCACAGGGAAAGCTTATATGAATATCGTAATGCAGTCGGGCAGAAGACCAGACAAATGATTCAGGATCTGCGGCAGGAGGATTTGAAACGCAAGGTGGAGAAAGAGGGACTAAATCGTATCCTAAATGAGGGCGGAGTCACTACCCATCCTGATTCCATATGGCTTCTGGACTTCTGGGGGAGAAAAAATGTTGCGGGGATCATATTAATGCCTGTCACCCGTCATCAGGTGGTACATATTAACGACTGTCTTCGCTTAAAGAATATCTGCAAAAAATCAGAATAACAAATACGAAGTATCATGCTTATATTTATGCCGGAAATGCTCTGACGATTAGAAGCAGCCGGCCAATTTGGTATAAGTTTAGAATTGGCTGAGAATATGATGAGAAGTATTCCGCTATCCCATCTAAGGTGATATAATTCAGATAATATGTAAAAAGGAGCGAAACGCTATATGTATTCAGAATTAAATCGTCAATTAGAGGATGCACAGCTTGGAATGTATCGCCTTGCGAAAATCAATCAAAGCTTCGATGGTTACATGCAGGATAAGAAAGAGCTTCAGGCAAAAATCAGTGAACTTGAGCTTGCAGCAAAGAAGGAAGAAGAGGATGTCAGAAAGCTGGAGAATAAGAATCTGACCCATCTATTCTATCATATGCTTGGGAATATGGATGAGAAGTTGGCAAAGGAGCAGCAGGAAGCGCTGGCGGCCAGATTAAAACTGGAGCAGGCCAGGGAAGAACTGGAGCATTTAAATCATGAGATATCCAATTTAAGCATAGAACGTAGACAGTACCAGCACTGTTCAAAGGATTACGAGCGTCTGTACGAAGAGAAGAAAGCAATGCTGATGAGATCCGATGAGAAGACTGCCCTTAAAATCATACAGCTGACGGATACAATTACGAAAGAGAAAAACAATAAAAAAGAAATCAGAGAGGCGATGATTGCAGGGGAAAAAGTTATTGCCAGTCTAAATAAGATCCTGGCAAGCCTGGACAGTGCCAAAGGGTGGGGTACCTGGGATATGCTTGGAGGCGGGCTGATCTCGGATCTGGCAAAACATTCCCATATTGATGACGCTAAAAATGAAGTGTCACACACCCAGAGCTTATTACGAAACTTCAAGTCGGAGCTTGCAGATATCAGCCTAAGCAGTTCCATACAGATTGAAATTGGCGGATTTGCCAAATTTGCTGATTTCTTCTTTGATGGTCTGATTGCCGATTGGTATATGCAGGATAAGATTCGAAATTCCCGGGACAGTGTAAGTAACGTCAAAAATCAGGTGGAGATGGTGCTGAATAAACTTCATACCATGGATCTCAAAGAAGATGAGTTGATTTATCAAACCGAAGAAGGAATCAAGAAATATATTACGAAACAACAGTAGCGGTAATCGGTAGAAATTAATACATGAATCATCTACAATATGAATGGAATGGTCACAATGATAATCTGCGTGGCCGTTCCATTTGTTTTATCCTGTTCTTCTGTTGTTAGATTAAGAAGCAGAGAAATATTTAATAGTACCACTTTAATCTGTAATTTATCGGTAACAGCAGCAATATCAGACGCTAAACAGCAGCGATATCAGACGCTGGAGGTAGACAAATTGGTCGTTCCACATTATAATAAGAGAGCTGAATACACATAGTAAAGATGATAAGCGTAAGAATTACCGCTTTGATGGTGTAATGAAAGGATTTGGCAAAGAGGAAGCACGGTAAAATATGTGATAATTATCATAATTCAAGAATTGGAAGGAGTAGTCGCTTGTTATAGGTGAAGCTGAAACTGGCAAGCGATGGTGCATAGATGAAAAAGGGTCAGATTTATGAAGGGACTGTTGTCAGAATTGATTTTCCCAACAAAGGGATTGTTGCGGTGGAAGCTGATAAAGTTATTGTAAAGAATTGTATTCCCGGACAGAAAATCAGCTTAGCAGTGAATAAGATCAGGAGCGGAAAGTGTGAAGGTAAGTTACAGGAGATCATAGCAAAATCGCCTCTTGAAACAAGAGAAGGAGCCTGCAAATCTTTTGGTGAGTGTGGTGGCTGCAGCTATCAGTCCATGGAGTATAACAGCCAGCTGGATATGAAAAAAGACCAGGTGAAGAGATTACTGGATCAGGTATGCGAAGCGTATCAATTTGAAGGAATTCTCGGAAGCCCGGTTGAATGGGGATATCGTAATAAGATGGAATTTTCCTTCGGAGATGAATATAAAAATGGTCCACTGGCGCTGGGACTTCATAAGAAGGGGAGCTTTCATGATATTCTTACTGTGGATGACTGTCAGATTGTGGACAAGGATTTCAATCAGATCCTGCGTTGTGTATTAGACTACGCCTCAGAACTGGGATTAAGCTATTATCATAAGCTATCCCACAAGGGATATTTACGGCATCTGCTGGTACGAAAAGCAGTTAAGACCGGTGAAATTCTGATCAATATCGTGACAACCTCCCAGGAAGAAATGGAGCAAACCCAAACCAACGATTTGTTCCATCCGCTGGTAATAAAATTAAAGGGAATTTCTCTGATGGGATCAATTGTCGGTATCTTTCACACGTATAATGACAGTCAGGCCGATGTGGTAAAAAGCGATCGAATGGTAAATCTCTATGGAAATGATTATATCTTCGAGGAGCTATTGGGACTTCAGTTTAAGATTTCTACTTTCTCCTTCTTTCAGACCAATTCATTGGGAGCAGAGGTCTTATACAACAAGGTCAGAGAATATGTGGGTGATACGAAAGACAAACGAATCTTTGATCTGTACAGTGGAACTGGTACGATTGCACAATTGCTCGCCCCTGTTGCAGATAAAGTAACTGGTGTTGAGATTGTGGAGGAAGCCGTTGATGCAGCAAGGGAAAATGCCGCTCGAAATGGACTTACCAACTGTGAATTCATCGCCGGAGATGTATTAAAGGTGATAGATGAACTAGCAGAAGGTAAACCGGATATTATCGTTCTTGATCCTCCGAGAGATGGAATTCACCCTAAGGCGCTGGATAAAATTATTGATTTTGGTGTTGATCGGATCGTATATATCTCCTGTAAACCAACATCTCTTGCGCGTGATCTGGTGATATTGCAGGCAAAGGGATATAAGGTGGAGAAAGTATGTGCGGTGGATATGTTTCCGGAGACAGTGCATGTTGAGACGATTGTATTGATGTCACGGATAGATAAATAGAAGGGCCCAAAGGGCTTGAAAACAAAGGTTTCCAGATTTCCGCTAAGAATAGCCGATTGATGGAAGCCTTATTTTTTATCTTTCAAAAATAGATCTGGTCTAAAAAGCATTGTTGGGTTGAGACTAGAGAATTGCTTTTTGCCTTGCGAGTTAAGCGAACCACTGTTTTAGAATAGGTTGAGACTAGGAAACTGTTGTTAACTGAACATATTGAAAGGCAGCAGCTCTATTACAGAACTACTGCCTCGTTTATGTTATCTTGCTAAATCAACCCGGCTAATTTGTTGCTGTAGAATTATAACCAAGTTCTAAGGCTTAAGTTATTATTTCTATTTCAGATATAATTAAAAGCGTCCTCCTTAAATCATATAAAAAGTGATATTGCACAGTAAACAAGCAATAAAGCCATAATGATATTTAAATTCTTACGATATTGATTAAATAGTTTTTCAAAAGCCACTCCGAAAAACGCCCAACAAATACAGCCGGATGTACCAATTAGGGATAATAGGAGTGCGAAAAACTCTATCATAAGTGCACCATGATAATTCGGTAAAATATAGGATGACATTGCTGTAATCCCATATAGGATTATTTTGACATTAACAAATTGTAAAAACATACCTGATATAAATGAGTTAACTTTTGTTACTCCATTTTTATTTTTACTAGGTTTGTCCCTCCATATAGTCCATGCCAACCATAAAATATATGCTGCACCTAACCAGACCATAGCTGGTCTAATTGTGGGTATAAATTCATAAAGCAGAGCTGTAAAAGCTGCACAGGCTGACATTACAACGATAAAGCCTGTAAAGATACCCAAAATAAAGGGTAATGAACGCTTAAATCCATCCCGGCCTGCATTCGTCATTGCCATAATATTGTTGGGACCAGGTGTGTACGCAGTTAAGAACGTGTAAGAAAAAAAAGCTGACAAATTCATGTGTATGACCTCCAATTATTTAGTGTTGCTGTCAACAGCTTGTTGCAGCAGCCTAATGAATCTATGTTGCAAATTCATTATCTGAGTGATATCATACCATTATAGAAGAGTTCATTCAATTTGAAGTATTCGAATATATAGTTCATTTATATTGAATATACGAGGTGATAATATGGATCTAAAATACTTGTATACATTTAAGTCGATTGTAGATGAAGGTAACTTTACAAAAGCAGCTAAGAAACTTAATTATACTCAGTCAACAATAACATTTCAGATTGGTCAACTAGAGCAGGAACTATCTGCGCAGCTTTTTGAAAAAGTAGGACGAAGAATGGTTTTGACGAAAGCTGGTCTTCAGCTTGTGCCATACGTAGAAGAAGTACTGGCATCTGTTAGTAAACTTAGGCAATTTGAAAAGGACTTAACTGAGTGTCAGGGGGATTTAGTCATTGGAGTAGCTGAAACGCAGCTGTGTTATAAATTACCGAATGTGCTTAAACGATTTCATGAAAAAGCACCTAAAGCACGACTGTTTCTAAAGTCTATGAATTGTTATGAAATTCGTGATTCATTAATTGACGGAACCCTAGATCTTGGCATTTTTTATGAAGATGTAGAAGGTTTTGGATCTAGACTATCAACGTACGCATTAGGCGAATACCCTTTAACTTTGGTGTCATCACCTGAATTGAGATTTAAGTACTCAGATTTTATTACAACAGATCAAAGAATTTCAGTGCCATTTATAATTAATGAAAAGAACTGCATTTTTCGACAGATATTCGAAAAATACCTCGTGGAAAGTTCAATCATTCTTGACCATACGATTGAGTTGTGGAGTATACCAACAATTAAAAATCTAGTAAAAAGCAATGTGGGCGTATCCTATTTGCCCAGGTTCACCGTACAGGAAGAGTTGGATAATGGAGAACTGGTTGAAATTGATACAAGAATATCTGGGAATTCTATATCTGCCATATGTGCACATCATGAAAATAAATGGGTTAGCCCATTAATGAAAGTGTTTATTGAGTTATGTTTAGAAACCTATTAGTTTATATTGAACTTCCAGTTATGTGTTGCCATAGAGTTGAGTTTTGGTATGGAAATTAGAAGGTTGAGGGATGAGAAGCAAGCCCTTCAAAATGAGCAGGCATCGCGACAGGATGTGAAAACTCGAATCGATCAGATGAAGCGTTTTTTTAACGAATTGCCCTGCGAGCTGACTGAATACGAAGAAGAGTATATGAGTAATCTCTTGGATATGATAATGGTTTACAATAGTAAATTATGACGAGTTATATTGTTAAGGAGAATTATAGTATGTATAAAAAAGGAACTGAATCGTGGAGAATAGTGGTATCTAGTGATATGCAGCTAAAATTTGCTCTTTTTACCGGTTGTCAATACGGACTAATAGATGACAATAATATAAAAGGGGAAAATAGGCTATGGCCTTCAAAACATTCTAATGATAAATTGCCTAAACAATTGTCTTTATTAAAAGAAC
>JAEXNR010000004.1 GCA_023439505.1 Bacillota bacterium | reverse complement strand
CGGGCTCTCTCTTTTTAGTTGCTCACGCTGTCCGCTGTCTAGCCGCGCCAGATTATCATTATCCCATTTATCATATTACGCAGAGATACTATCTTTCGATATCTTTCTGCAGATATCAGCAACCACTCCTTTTGAAGTCGTATAAACGCCAGGTATCACCCAATCGTAACCCGCCCAGCAAAATGGTAATCCCTGCATAATCTTTTTCCCGGCCCGTTCATAAGGTCGATGTCCCCAAAAATTACCGCTAAAAAATACCTTAAACTCATTTTTCATGTTGTTCTCCATTTCTGCTGCTTTTATGTAAATACTATCGTTATCTTCCTCTTTTTTTGCTTATCCCTTCATCGTTCTTATCCTATACTCCCACTTTATCTTAGCTTACTATATTGTACCATTTTTTGCAAAGCGTATTGCTTAAATCATGATAAATATATCATGATAAATAATTTAAGAAAATTAGCACTCACCTATTGACAGTGCTAACAATGTGTGTTATATAATATGTATAACATATAAAACAACAAAAACACAAATTAATTAGGAGGTATGCATATGTTTTTACCAAGATTAAGAAATAATAATTATTCAATGGATCGTTATTTTGATGATTTTTTTTCATTCCCTTCCATGTTTGACAGATCACAAACTATGATGGAAACCAATATCAAAGAGCTGGATCATGAATATCAATTAGATATTGCGCTTCCTGGTTTTGAAAAGAAAGATGTAAAGCTGGAATTAAAGAAGGGATATCTCACCATCCTGGCCGAGCATCAGGATTCACAGGACGAGAAAGACAGCAACGGCAGATATATCCGCCAGGAGTATACCTATAACAATTGCAGCAGAAGCTTTTATGTAGGCGAGAGTGTTGCAGAGGAGGATATACACGCCACACTCAATGAAGGAATTCTTAAAATTGCTATTCCAAAGAAGGAAATCGAGGCAAAGAAAAAATTCATTGATATTGAGTAAGAACGAGTACACTGATAGATATCAGTACGTGTGCCCACCGGGTGCACGCTTATAAACGGGGCAGATCATATACGATCTGCCCCGTTTATAAGATTCAATGTTTCAAAATCCAACGCATTACTACGATCTTCTCGCATTCAGATACGTAATATAGCAGTGGCTGACGGCAAAGATCAGACCGGATGCCAGCAGGAGCCAATTGGACAGGAGCAGTCCGGTGGATATAAATATAAGACTTGGAATAATTGCCAGCATCATTGCAATCAAGAGATTGGTCCGTCTGAAATAGAGCAACCAGAACGTCCCATATAACAGCAATAATATAGGAGAACCAATCAACCAGATGACAAAGCTCATCTTAGAGCCAAACCCATAATCAAAGATTTTGATGGGTAGGATCATAAATATCATTGACCCGTATCTTCCGATCTGCTCCATCAACAATATTATTTTATTCTTGCACTTATTCTCAAAGGATTTGTTGATCGCATAGTATATCATATTAGGTATCAGCATAAGAATCACAATAATCAATCCGTAAATATTAATCCATTCCATCCGTCTTTCTCCCTATCTAAGATCTGTTGATGCTAACGCCTGCAATTACTACTCTATTCCCACAACGGTATTGGAATCTGTCCCTGCAGAATAATTAAATGTTATGGAATCACCTTCCTTATACTTAATTATCTGAATAAAATCATTCACCGGCACATCAAATATCTCCGTACTGTTATTGAGCAGGATATAATAATGGGTATTTCCATCGACAACACAATCTACAATCTTCTGGATGGTCCCTGTTATATTGGGCAGCTTAGAAGCATCCGCCACGCTGATTCCGCTGCTCTTCATTAATCCGAGATAGATTTTCTCACACTCACTGACGGTGTCACCGATTGCAACAATCTGATACTGGGCAATGTTTACCATGGCATACTTCTTGACAAGACCTGCGGCATCTTTTAATGCCAGAAAATAAGTTGGCTCTCCGCCGATATTTAATAATAAGGGGAAGGTAGCTTTATAACCAAGATGCTGTACCTGTCCTTCCGCTGATGCCATTGCTGAGTATTCCTCAGCACCGGATACGGAATAATACCTGGTTTCTGCTGTTCTCTGATTCATTAATACAAAACCTACATTGGACTCATCCGATCCGACTGAGGTTACACCGGTATATACCCATACATCATCATCCAGAACAAGATAATTGTATCCGTCGGTGGTCTGGAGCGCATCTTTCTGCCCGAATACCGAATTCAGATATCCATGACGTAATGTCCCGTAATAATCATATAAAGAAATCAATAATTCAGCAGAATAAACTCTATCCACCCAGGTCGGAATATCCTCTACCGCATAATCTTGTAACTCTCCCGTTACCGCATTGACAATTACCGCTCTGCCAATAGTCTGACCGCCAAATAATCCAATGGTATATTTCTTCACGGGACAAATCCAATAAGGTACCCCATCGTCTCCCACCTCAAAATTAATGGTATCAAATACATAGGTTGGATAATGAAAGCGAAGATAACGGTAGATATTTCTGCCAAAATGGTCGGACTGTGTATATTTCATTCCCTTGTCAAGCTTCACCAATTCTACATTCTGTGTTGCCATGTCAATTCTGATATAGGCTGGAATTCCCTTGGAGCGGTTTGTAAACCACTTAATAACGCCTCCGTACTGTAATGGAGTCACCCGCACCGGAGTTCCCTGATAATTAATCTGTGTATAATTTGGGGCGACCTCAAACTGGGAAACGTATTCTGCGATGCTTCCCATCTTTCGGGATCCCAGCAGATTCGCCGAATCCTTATCAAGAATTGGAATATCTTTATAGGAAATCTCTTTAATATCATCGGTATAATTTCGATCCGTAATCGTAAGCAGCTTCTGATATTTCCCCGCATTTACAATGGGTGAGGATAAAATGCTGCCAATGATAAAGATAATTAACACACCGCCTGCAGCACTTCCCGCGATGATAAAAACTGCTTTCTGTTTCGTATCTTTCTTTTGAAATTTGGCGTTCTTATCCAGGTAAGCGAATGCACCCGCCAATGCTGCGGCTATAATCAGTGCAGCCAGGATAAACCACCAGAATCCCTGAGAGTGAACGTTTACCGCCGGCAGTGCCACATAATAATATGCCCCTCCGACGAGACATAATATAACAATTACAACTAAAACACGAAGTATCTTTTTCAATTTGATTCCTCCTGATATGAATTAATATATAATAAGTCTTCTGACAACTATTTAACAACATTATATCAGATCATAGTCCCCATGACATTATAATCAGATTAAATATGATTTTTATTCTTCGGCATTTATGAATTTGTCGTATTTCTCAAGGATTTCCCCGGACTCCTTTGCAATCCACAGCTTGTTTCCAAGCTTCGCAATCTTTTCGAATCTCTTCCTTGCCTGATCCGTTTCTCCATTCCTCAGATCCATCTGAGCCAAGCGAAACAAGATGCCCAGATATTGCCTTTTATCAAGATCCTCCTTTAACAGCTTCTTCAGACATTCATAACTTTCTTCATATTTCCCCTGAAAGTAGTATCGTTCTCCGATTAAGATTTCCACGCTCCGTTTATGCGGTTTTCCAAGGGGAGCAAGACGAACCAGATTTGTTTCATACAAATTCTCCGCTTTCTCAATCTCACCGAGCTCATAGTAACATGAGATCAAATCTATGGTATACACAAAATAGCTGCCGTTCTTTTCGGAAAGATAGGAGGTATCAATCCCTTCCAGATATTCCTTTGCCATCATAAAATTTCCCAGCAGCAGATGACCCACGGCACGGTTGATCGACAGATAGCTTAGAACCCTTTTGTTCTTGCGAAATTTCTTCTCCCTTTCATCCATCATCTTCAAATACCGTTTTGGATCACAGTCCCAATCCAGGACTTTTCTCTGTCTGACCTTCATGAAATAACCAATCATAAAATTGAATACCAACAGAACAAAAAAGGCAATCAGAAATATGACCACAATATTTAATTTCAAATTCCATAATATAAATACTGTGATCAAAGCAATCACAAAAAATATAAGTTCTACCATCGTATCCTCCCCCATAAATCACAGTTTTATCTTCAATCCGTATGTTCTCTCGGATTGCATACATTTCCATTGTAACTTATCAGCCTGCTTAACACAAGCAAAAATGAGCGTTGCATCTGCAGCCGCTCATTTTATGTGGGGAGAAAACGATAACTTTTATGTCCCGTAACGCTATGTTCTCAATATATTTCTCACATGACTGAAGATACTTTTCCGATCCGGAATACGATCCAGTTTCATGCAATATTCATTTTCTTAACAGCAGCGGCCTAAGGGTACACTACATCAGCCCTTTCCTATCCTTTCACGCCGCCGATGACAACTCCCTTGATTAACTGTGCCTGAATCATAGGGAATATAATTATAACCGGCAAAATTGCAATCACAGCAATTGCCATTCGTATTCCTACACTGGGAAGATCCAATCCAACAAGATTTGATCCCTCCGTAATGGAAGAGGAGCTCTTTAAAAATGTGATGTTGTTCATTAATCTGTTTAGATATACGTTAATACTATATAATTTCGTATTGGTAATATAGTACAAACCATTGGTCCAGTCATTCCAATAAGCCATTCCGGAAAACAGGGAAATTGTGATTAATACCGGCTTTGACAGCGGCAATATGATGCGGGAGTAAATCGTGAGTTCCTTTGCTCCGTCCACTCTGGCTGCTTCCAGGATGGATATCGGAATACTTGCAGTGTAATAATTTCGAACCAGCAAAACATTAAATGCCCCCATCAGATAATTCGGAACAAGCAGTGCCCAAATTGTATTCTTTACACGAAAGAGCTGCGTCCAAACAATATACGAAGCCGTCATTCCCCCATTAAAGAGGATGGTAAAGAAGATGAAAAAGGCAAAGAAATTTCTGTATTTGAAATCCTGTCTGGATAACGGGTACGCAAATAATGATGTTAACATCACATTAACTAAAGTACCTGCTGCTGTAACTAAAATCGAAATCCCATAGGCACCGAAGATTGTCTCACGCTTTGCCCAAAGGTAATGATATGCTCCCAAATTCACCTTGGAAGGCCAGAATTTATAGCCTTCTCTGATTAAGACATTCTCATCTGTTATCGATGCTGCAATCATAAGCACAAATGGCATAATACAGAAAACCGTAATTATTAACATTATGATAAGGGATATCGTTTGGAATCTTTTTTCAGAATTATACGTTTTTGTTTTCATCATCCATCCTCCTAAAATAATGCGCTTTCGCTGTCAACCCTGCGTACTAATGCATTGGATAACATAACCAGTATGAAACCAATAACGGATTGAAAGACACTTGCAGCTGATGACATACCTACATTATGTAATTCCATCAATGATCTGTAAACATACGTATCAATGGTCTGGGTTGTTGAAAATAACATACCTGAATTCATTGGCACCTGAAGGAACAGACCAAAATCTGAATTAAAGATTTTACTTACAGATAACAATAACATTAATACAATCATTGGCTTAATAATTGGCAGGGTAATCTTTGTAATCTGCTGCATTTTTGTAGCCCCATCCAATTTTGCTGCCTCATACAGACTCGTATCAATACCTGAGATACTGGCAATGTAAATGATGGAACTATAACCGGCACTTTTCCAAAAATTTACGACCACAAGGATAAAGGGCCAATATTTCGCTTCATTATACCATTTAATACCATTCCCGTTTAATAAGGTATTATTAATAAAGCCGTTACTTCCAAGAAAGGCATAAACCAGATATGCCACGATAATAATGGAAATCATATTAGGAAAACAAATCGCAGGTTGAATAAATTTTGCAATCTTTTTCTTTCCAATCTCCGTCATCATGATCGCAATGGATAATGCCACAACCAAACCCAATGTAATAAAGATCAGATTATAGCCCAGTGTATTACGAATCATAATGAATGCATCTTTCGTTTTGAACAGATACTCAAAATTACGAAACCCGTACCAGTCACTAAATAAAATCCCCTTAGAATAATCCATCTTCTTGAATGCAATTAAAATACCGAACATCGGAATATAATTATTTGCAATCAGATATGCAATTCCCGGCAGCATCATCAAAAAAAGCGGGATGTAGTTTACTCTTGATGATTTCTTCTTCCTGTTGCGCCTCCTGGATGCCACATCTGTTTTCCTGAGAGTTGCTGACATCATTCATTACCTCCTTTAATCGAATAAATACTCTCATAATCCCAAAGCTGACTCAGATAAAACGATAATGTCAGCAAATTAATATCCGGTACAAGCTTATCCGGTTATGTGTGGTAGAAAACAACCCCGGGTTTCCTTTTCATATCAGAATCCCAGGGCTGATTCCTTTCCAGAAATGATTTAACCAATCCTAATTATTTATTTTCTGCGGCCCATGCATCCAACTGCTTCTGAGCCTCTGAAATAATATCATTAACTCCTGCTGCTTCCATAGCCGATATGAACTGAGGAAGTACTACGTCCGGATCAACCTCTCCGCAGAGTAAGGAGTACTGGTACTGCTGGATTACATTATCTACTGCTGAGCACTGGGACGTCAGATCGGTAGCATCCAGATGGAAGCCAAAGGCCGGTGAATATTGTCCGTTCTTATTGTTTTGCTGCATATATTCCACATCTTTCGGATCCGTATTCCCTCTTAATGCATATTGCTTAAACATATTACCTACGATTCCACAGGAAAGTGCTGCAGTATAGGGAACGGTGTTCATATCAAGACCTTCCGGATAAGATATGGTATTATCATCATTTTTTACATAATCTCTGCCCTCAATACCAAATATAACGGAATTAAGAACAAATTCATCCGTGTAAAGAAGATTTAAAACCTTTGCTGCTGCCTCAGGATTCTTACAGGTGTAAGCAATACTCCAGGTAACAGCCATGCTTGATGATGTTAACAAATACTTATTCAAAGATTTTGCATAAAAATCAAATCCGTTACATCTGCTCTTATACGTAGCTTCCACGCTCTCCGGTACATATCCGTATCCGGTAATAACGGAGAATGCCTGCTCTGAGCCAAGTAAATCTGTGGACATGTCAGAAGAAAGAGAAGAATCCGGCATGATTAATCCTTTTTGATTCCAATCATATGCAAGTTTCGTAGCTTCTTTAAAGAAATCTGTATTATAATAGTTCTGTACCTTCAGATCGGTTCCGACCACACTTGCTCCATAACCAAAATTGTCTACCTTATATCCCTGAACTCCATTCATTGCAGTGTCTATCATCAGCGTATTACCGCCTGCGGTACCACCGGTGGGAACCAACGGATACATATTCGGATATTTTGCCTTCACCTGAGTGAGCAGCGGTTCCAGATCTTTCACTGACTGAATGCTATTCATATCAAATCCCAATTCGTCAACGATATCCTTACGACAGATAAAATATGGCTCTAATACCACCCCTTTATAACATGGAACAGCATATACATTCCCATTATAGGTGGATGGCTTTAACCATTCCTCACCCATGAGAGCAACGGTATCCTTAAGCGGACCGTCAATATAATCATTTAATGGCAGAACCTTATTTGTAGCAATGGCTGAGGTTAATCCTGTAAACGGACAGTAGATATCAACCCCTTCACCGCCGGCCAGTGCCATATCCATCTGATTATTATAGTTAGATACATCAACCGGTTCTAACTGTACTCGAACATCCTCACCTTTTTGTTCCAGATAGGCATTGATCGCATCCTCTACCGATTTCGTGCCCTCCTGGGAAGGAACTACCATGATTACTGGGTAACTAAGTTTAATCGTTGTAATTTCTGTGCTTTTTGCTCCGTCCTTTGTATCATCCTTCGCAGTGTCCGCCGCTTTGGTCGGCGCGTTTGCTGCATCATTCTTATTTTCCTCTTTCTTACCTGCACACCCCATCAGAGAAAAAACAAGTACAATCGCCAATACAATAGATATCAATCTTTTCATTGAACTACCTCCTCTTTTTTATATATTAATCATATCAAAAATAAAAATCGAAGCATTAAAAAATATACTATAAGACTTTAATTTTGTACAATGATGTGTTATTCCATAAACCACATTTCAGATTGATCCGCATCCGATGTCATATGATCCTGTATATATTTTTTAAATGTCGATTCAACAGAATACGACAGCAAATAACAATATGCTCCCGGTATAATACAGATGAGCGGTACAATACAATAAATTGTTACACACGCCATAACAAAAGTCAAAATCAAAGGGATGAGGGTCACAAGATTTCTTGCGGTAAAATAAAGAGCCAGTCGAAATAATCCTGTAATACCCACCTGAAATCTTGAAAGCGCCGGAATCAGATAAAATGTCAGCATCATGATCAGAATTCCCGCCACAATGCCAAAGGTGAAATACAATTTCCCCAGTCCGGTATCCAGTCCCACGCCTCTGGAAAAATCGATGCAGGTATATAAAACAACACCAATGATGACATAGATCAGTGAAATAAGCATCCCCTGCTTCAAATTCATCTTAAATGCCTGGAAGAATTCCGAAGTCAGATTGCCTCTGTCTCTTCTGACCGCTTTCACAGACGTATAATAAAGTGCCGCAGTGGAGGGAACGATGGTGATAACGGGGATACATAACAACAGCCAGTAAACGCTGATGATCATAAGATCCGTTGCTTTTGTCATCGCAACAACTACCTTGTTTTCTAATATGTTTTTTTTCATAAGAGCCCTCCATTCCGGCGACAGACAGTCTGACCAAAGGACAGTCTGATCTGACGCACCGGGAATTACTTTAATCTATTTTTTTATGATCGCATTGACTACAGGCATTTTTCTTAAAAATGCAGCGCTTCCTTCTTCTTCTATGGTTAGTGCATCCTCCGTAAATGTGAAATTTAATTTTTGCTGATTGCATGTTTCAATCCATCGTATTGCCATCTGGAATACATGATCCTCAGTCCATGCACCACTGATTAATGCATTGTCCACCGCACCGCCAGTCAGTTTATTGTGACGGTAAGCCCCATCAATTCCGACGGATACACTCTTCTTCTCTCCACCTTGCAGGTAATCAAAGGTACAACCATCATTGGTGAAGTTAAAACTGAATTCTTCAATACCTTTTGGCGGTTTTACTCCTCCCATAAACATGGAGGTTGCTACAACGCTGCCATTGAGCAAAAATGTATCCTCCTTGCATTGATAAGATACTCCGTTCACCTTTTGGCGATATGCACCAAACGGAGCATAGGCAGGTGCATCCAGTGCAAGCATCCGCATTCTCTTTTCCAGTTTTTTCGAGAGCTCTTCATTTTCAGATAAAATTTCATCCTCAGGAACTTCGTCCAAAAATTCCCACATTGCATCCAGTGTGGTCTGAGCCCAGTGCGCCCCCGCTGCATTCTCTGTAATTGAGATGATCATATCCTTGTCCGGAACCACAATGGTAAACTGCCCCATTGCACCGTCTGCACGATAAACTCCCTTGGGCTTGCACATCCAGATCTGAAAACCGTATCCCAGAAAATTATCCTTTGCCATGGGATTATTCTTCGATTCAGTTGCCGATTCATTCTGTAGGGTGGTTGCTTTTTTTACATATTCTTCAGAAAGAATACGTTCTCCTTCCCATACACCGCCATCTGCATACAGCTTCATTAACCTCAGATTGTCCTCAGTCGTTGCATAAAGGCCGCCGCCTCCAACTTCCATTCCGTCCGGCATATAAATCCAGCGATGGTTATCGGAATCAATTCCTATCTTATCATATAATCTTGGTTTCAAATATTCATGAAGTCCTAAGCCCGTAACTTTACGTACCATCGCCCCAAGTAATGTCGATCCGGTACTGTTATACATATAAGTCGTTCCCGGCACATGGTTGACCGGTGTTGCAAGAAATTCTTTAATCCAATCCTTCGACGGAAATGGCATGGTGTCCATTCCGCACCCCATACAAAGAACATCCCGGACTGTAAGTTTCTTCAGATTCTCAGAAGGATCTTCCGGTGCTTCTTCCTGAAAGATATCAATTACTCTATCCTCCAGTTTAAGTAATCCTTCTGTACAGGCAATCCCTACCGCTGTAGCCGCATAGGTTTTGGTATGGGATTGAAGGCCATGACGAATTCCCGGTGCATAGGGTGCCCACCATCCTTCTGCACATATTTTTCCGTGGCGCATGATCATCAACCCATGAGGCTCGGTGAATCCACTTTCTAATTTGTCAATCAGTCTGGCGATTACCTCAGAGGGTATCCCTACGCTTTCCGGTGTTACTCGTTCAAAATCTTTCCTATTCATCGTTTCACATTTCCTTTCTCTCTATCTGCTTTATATAACTTGCTCTTTGCATTAACTATATCGTTAAATCCCATACAAAACTATCAATAAAGTATTCTGATCTATCAAATACGTACTTAGGTTCCGTATTTCCGATTGTTTCCTGTTATTTTCAATTCTACCTGTATAAATCCGATTCTTCCCATGGCTCTTAACCCTCTTTTATTTCTGATTTTCCAGTACAGGGGGTTTGACTTTTTACTAAAAAAATGTAAAAATGTATGGAGAGGGAAACAAAAGAATCATCACTTGTCATGTAGAATACGGGGGGAATCATATGGCAACATTAGTTCATGTGGCAGAACGAGCCGGTGTCTCAGTCACCACAATTTCACGTATGTTAAATAACAGGGGTAATGTTAGCGAAAAAACCCGTAATAAAATTTTTGCTGCCATGAGGGAATTAAATTATTATCCGGATGAGATTGCACAGTCATTGACGAAGAAGAAGAACAATATGATAGGGTTGATTGTTCCTTCTGCGAAGAATTTTTTCTATAGTCAGATTATTGAATATACGGAACACTATGCCGTAAAAAGAGGTTGTAAACTGCTTCTGTGTATTTCTAATCATGATGTCACAAAGGAGATTGAATATTTTGGTATGCTGAAAGCGAATAAGGTTACCGGAATTATCATTGCAAGCCGGACGCAACATCTTGCGGACCATCTGATGATTGATTCCCCCCTGATTTCCATCGATCGGATTATCTCTCCTAAAATACCCTCAATTTCTTCCGATAACTACCATGGCGGTGTTTTGGCTGCCACACAGTTAATAGAAAAAGGCTGTAACAATCTTGCTTATATCAGTGGTAGTGCAGATCTTGATTTTGAAGCCAACAAACGTTTCCTTGGCTTTCGTGATGCCTGTCTGTCACGTGGTGTCGCTTTCCCGCTCTTTCTTGATGCTACCGAAGAGCGATTTTTCACCATGGATTACAGAGAAATCGTCGCACAATTATTTGAGAGGAAACCGGAAGCAGACGGTATCTTCACCTCCAATGATATTATAGCTGCGCAAACAATTCAGTATTGTCATATGCATCATATTCTCATACCCGAACAAGTTAAGTTGATTGGTTATGATGATACCGATGTAGCTTCTTTATGTTCCCCGTCCTTATCCACCATTCACCAACCGATTGAAGAGATCTGCCGGCAAGCCGTAGAGGGGATTTTCCAATCTTCTTCCCATGATATTATTCCCCTCAATCGTCAGCTGCCGGTTACCTTCGTAGAACGTGAGACTACCTAACTCAAGATACAATAAATTTCTGTACTTCAAACAGCAGCTGATTGGCATTATCAGATAAATCCTCTGATAATTTTCCCAAACCCTCCACCGATATTACCTGTTCTTTTGAGGCATGCGTTACTGTATTTGACGATGCGGCTACCTCTTCCAGAACAGCCGATATATTTTCTATTGCTTCCAAAGTACTGACTCTTGAACCTTCGATCGTTTCAATGGTGCTGGTGATATCATCTACATTGACCACCAATTGCGCAACATTACTGCTTATTGTCTGATAAGACAGGGTTGTTTCCATAACAGCATGTTCCTGCTGCCTTATTACAGCTTCTGCCTGATGTACAATTCTCATCGTTTCCCTGGATTCTTCCTGAATATTTTGAATCATCTTTTGGATATCATCCACCGATTGCTTGGATTGTTCTGCAAGACTTCTGATTTCATCGGCAATCACTGCAAATCCTCTTCCCCATTCCCCTGCTCTGGCAGATTCAATGGATGCATTAAATGAAAGCAGATTAATTTGATTGGCAATCTCACTGATTACATTCGTGACCTTACCGATGGATAACGATTTTTCCGCCTGATGTTCCACTTTTTTAATAATATTGGTTGTTATCTCAATTGTGGATTTTGTTTGATCATTCAGCTTGTTGGTAGCCTTCGTCCCGTTCTGAATACTATCCTTGGTCTGTTCTGTAATTCTGCTGATCTCTTTCGTATTATCGCTGATTAAAATTATCTTCTTTGATAAATTATCCATCTCACTGAGACAGCCCTCCGCATCGTTTGCCTGCTGCATGACACCCTGTTCCACCTCATTCATTGCAAAAGAAATATTCTCAGTGGATCTTTGAAAGGTTCCTGTCGCTTCTCCAACTTTCACAGAAGAATCCAGCACTGCATTACTTAAGGTCTTCACGCCATAGATCAGCCCCTTCATATTGGACAGGGTATTCTGTATCTCATCCATCAGCATCTTAAACTCATCTCTTCTTTTGGAATGAAATTGCGCGGTCAGGTCTCCCGTTGATGCCTTCTTCAGCAATTTTATAATTCCCTTAATGGCCTTATTCATGCCATTGGTAATCATAACTGCGGTAAATAAGGCGACGAAGCATACGATAACAATGATGATTACCGAGAACTGTCTCATATCTGCTGCCTGCTTTAAAATAGTACGCTGGGATACCAGGGAACATATCATAGCCCCGGATCTTCCTATTTTGGCGTACATAAACAAATATTTGTGGCCCTCATAATTCACATATTTCGACCCGGACAATTCTCCTGATGCCAAAGCCTCCTTGTAAAATGTTTGATCAGAAAAGACTGCTTTGTCACTGTCCTTTAGCAAAATTTCTTTGGAATCTGCAGTGACAATACCAAGGATCCCGGATTGATCCATTTCTATATTGCTCAGAGTCGATTTCATAATATCGCTGCCGATGTCAATCACTATAATTCCATTAATCGATGTGATATTCCGGATTAATCGCAGTGAATATTTTGTGGATTTCGTATCCAGTTTTTCATCCAGATAAGAATCTTCTCCGCTCCAGATAACATCCATTTTGTTCTGCTGCAATTTCTTCCCCATGGGTGTATCGATAAACCCATGATATAAACCGGATGATTTTATTTTTCTGGTGGAGAGGGAATCTATTTTTTCAGATATCAGATAAATATTCTCTATGAATTCTTCGGTTACACTTTTTGATGCCAATAGCTTCGTAATCGTCTGTCTGGCACTGCTGATCTGAATTTTATCTGATCCATACATGCCGGAGAAATATCCTTTTACATTTTCATCACTCACTAATTGTGCTGCCGTATTCTCAACCGCGCGAAACCCAAAAGCCAGATATTCCCCTGTCATATTCAAGGTCTGACATGCGGATTCCGTATAATTCTTTCTGATTGCATTCGCAGACTTTTGATAGGATGCAACGCCCAAAAAGACGGTCATTCCTATCAATACCAGAAATGAAACCATCAGCTTAACCCGTATTGTTAAAAAATTTCCAAAAAATGAATGACCATGCTTTGTTTTATCTTTTCTCATTGGTATACCTCCTAAATCCTAATGATGATCGGGATTATGTTCCTGGTGACGCTCTGATGAGAAGGTTTAGTGTGCCTGATGGGTGGAAATCTTATTCATCCAGTTCCCCTTAATCAATCGCAGGGAACACCAGATGGATTTAATGATGTAATCGGCACGCAGGCACAGATATACTGCGAACGCCGGTAAATGAAGCACCAAGCCTGCCAAAGCGCCAAGTGGTATTGAGACCAGCCACAAGAACAACACATCGGCTGCCATAAGAAAGCGTGTGTCTCCGCCTCCTCTTAGAACTCCTTTGGTAAGAACCGTCTGTGCCGATTGAAATACCATGATTACCGAGATTGCATACATCAACTGATTTGCAATGCCTTTTGCCTCTCCCGAGAGTTTAACACTCCCCAGAATAAGAGGACATACTGCCAAGAGGACAATTCCGGCCACCAGTCCAAGCGTAACACTCAAGCTCAAAAAGGTAATTCCTTCCCTATACGCTTTTTTCACGTCTCCTTCCCCCAGGGTATTACCCGTCATCACACTTGACGCACTTGAAACCCCGGTTGTTAAAACAGTTGTCATACGGGTTACCTGAGATACAATGGCATTGGCCGCAACAAAGGAAAAGCCGATATGACCTATAACAACTGAAATTGCACTGTTTCCTATTCCCAAAATGGTATCTGAAATCAGAACCGGAACACAGAATTTGATATATTGCATATATAACCCTTTACTGGATTTGAATAAATCCCTGATACGATAACCAACTTTTTTATCCAAAAACAGAAAATAACCCGCAATGAAAGTCATTTCAAACAGACGGGATATCAATGTTCCAAGAGCTGCTCCTGCAATTAACATTCTGGGGGCTCCAAGATGGCCAAATATAAAAATCCAGTTAAAGAATATATTAACAAAAAAAGCCATAATTGAAGTATACAACGGAATATGTACTTCCCCGTAGGACCGTAAAATTGCAGTTAACGTCATAGACAGACCCGTGGGTAAAAAGCTCCAGGCAAGAATTTTCATATAAATCGCGCCTTCCCGGATCAATTCCGAATCAGGAGTGAATATTCTCATAATTGATTCCGGCGCAAGGAATGCGATTAATCCCAAAAGACAGCTGATAAAAATACACATTTTCATCATGATTGCCACTATTTTTTTAAGTGATGTGATATCTCTTCTGCCCCAGTACTGAGCCGTCAAAACAGCAGCTCCATAACCCATTCCCATACAAAGGATCTGAAACAATACGATAAACTCATTGGCCAGGGAGGATGCGGAAAGTGGTTTCTCTCCCAATTGCCCCACCATTAATGTATCGATCATACTGATTCCCATGGTGATCATACTTTGCATTACTACAGGAACTGCAAGTCTAATTACCTTTTTATAAAACACATTATCTCTTACAAATAATACCATTTCAGTTTCTCTCCATCCGTAATCAATTGTCCTTTTTCTTACATTTTAGCACAGGGATCCTCCAATACTTTTGATTAAATACGCAATGTTTTTGTTCCCGTATGCAAAGAACGGACCCGGATCATTCCATTTCATAATTTTCTCCATGCATCCGGGTTGCATCCGCAGTACTTTTTAAATACGGTAGAAAAATAGGATACATTCTCAAATCCCACGTCCATGGCGATCATGCTTATTGCTTTACCGGTTGTATTCAACATCTTCTTGGCTTCGTCAATCCTCAACTGGTTGATATAATCCCGAATGGTTAATCCGGTTTCTTTGTTAAATAATTTTGATAAATAGTTAGGTGTTAAATAGACACTCTTTGCCACATCATCCCGGTCAATATCCTCGGAATAATGCTGTTGAATATATTGCTTTGCCCTTGCCACAATGGTGTACGTTTGCCCAAGCTCACTGATGAGGTCCGCAATACGATCAAACATATAATTGGCATATTTAATCATATCAAATATGGAATATTCAGAAGCGGTATTCAATTGTCTGGCAACAGGCTCTTGCAAAAGTCTGTCAGCCTGAATATTGTGTTCCTGAAGATATCCATAAAAAATCTGCAGTAAATCATGATGAATCATATTCATTTTGCTGGCGTTTAACGTATCTGCCTTCATACTGTCTTCCATAAACGTTCGGATATAGTTGATTAGCGTCACTTTTTCTTTATTCCTTAAAGCTTTCAGTATTCTGTCATAATCAATTCCCTCATCAATGACATCAGATTGATTGATATCGCTATAAGTCATAACCTTTTTTCTGTAACCCGCCTCTTGCAAGTATAGATCATCCATCTCTTTCTTCGTATCCGACAAACTTTCACAACTGATTAAGTTCCCGACCAGGCATGTTACATCCGCATCCAGATATGTCTTGGTTACAAAAACCAGCTTCTCACAGCGCTCAATTAATTGCTCCTTAGCAGCCTCGGACTCTTTCACCACAAGAAGCAGAATACTATATGGGCCCAGGGAATATTCCACCGCATATTTATAATCAAATTGATTGTTAATTACCTCCAGGGAAAGATGACGGAGCATATAGAAGAAGTCGGACTCTTTATAATCTTTTATTTTCAGCTTATGGGTATTAATCCCTGAGTAAACAAGATAATAATTTTCATCTACATCAAAGTCAATATTTCTTAAATTAATAACATTTTTCAATCTTTCTTTATGATTAGGAACCGTCTTTTGAAAAATCGCCCATAAAAAACTGTTATGCATAATATCCTGATTTTTTCTCCAAAGATAATCATTCTGAAGCAGCTCGTTATGTGTCGTTTTGTTGTTTACCTTTACAATTGCTTTCATGATTACAGCATAAACCTCTTCTGTCTTGAATGGTTTCATCAGATATCCCATGGCATTTAATTCAATGGCCTTCTTAGCATACTCAAAGCTTTCATGACAGGTAAGAAAAATAAACTCCGAAGGGAGATCATTTTCGTAGATAAATTGCAAAACCTCCATACCATTACATAATGGCATTTCAATATCACAAAGAACGATTTCCGGCTCCCTGCTTTGAATAACCTGTTTCGCATGAATTCCATTATAAGAATATAAGACCTCCCCAATTCCCATTTCATCCCACTTCATCTTATTTTTCACCAGTTCTATGGCATTCGGGTCATCATCTACAATTAACATTTTCATATAATAACCATCCCTTCCTATCCCCTGCTTATTTTCACACCACTAATCCTCCTCCGGTACAATATTTTTCGTATCCGGTATCCAGATTTCAACTCTGGCCCCATGCGGTT
Organism: Bacillota bacterium; assembly: GCA_023439505.1. Taxonomy (GTDB): domain Bacteria; phylum Bacillota; class Clostridia; order Lachnospirales; family Lachnospiraceae; genus Mobilitalea. The sequence goes on along the minus strand of JAEXNR010000004.1, from coordinate 21,367 downwards.
CCACATTCGAAAGTCTCAGCAAATCTTTTCTTCCATATTGAAGCTCCAATGTCTTTTTAATATTACTCAAGCCAATATGTCTTCCATCCTGCTTTTCTTCCACCTCATTCCCAATTCGGAATTTATCGATTTGTTCCAAAGGAAAACCGTTCCCGTTATCTTCAATGATCACCCGGTATCCAGTGAATTCATTGTCATTTACGGCTTCACACTGAATTAACAGAATCATCGTATCATATAAATTCATAGCAAATTTAAAGGCATTCTCAATCACTGTAAACATAATCAGATGTCCGATTTCCTTCTCTTTCAGTAAATCACTGCAGCCAATATAGTAAGCCACAGAATTAGGAAATTTAATCTCCTGCATCTTCATATAATTTTCAATATGGGATATTTCCTCTCCCAGCTTCACTTCATTGTTGTTTACTCTTAACATATATCGAATGTGATCTGATAAGGCATCCAGATAAGCCCTGATATCTTCGGTTCTATCCTGATAAGTCATGCTTCGGATCGTTGTAATTGCATTCAGATAAAAGTGCGGTTTAATCTGCATTCTCAAGAGCTTAATCCGTCTCTCACTATTCTTGATTTGCTGTTCATATTTATCAATTCGGAGTTCGACGATCTCAGTAATCATCCGGTTGAAGGATTTATTCAATTCATCAAATTCTATGCTTCCTGTATTTTCTCCTACCTGATAACTAAATTTTCCGTTTGAAACAAACTGCATTCCTTTTAAAAGCATATAAATGGGATTGAGAATAAAATGGGAAATGCTTCTCTTTAAAACAAATAACATTCCCATAAAGACAAATACAATACCGATCAGCATGATATAGGTATTATTTAGGAATAATGTTAATATCCGAATTTTAAATTGGCCAACAAAAGTGATATTGCTGTTTGGAATGACGCTCTTAATAATAACTGTTTCATTAATAAATCTATTTTTATCAGCAGTACGCTCCTGTATTGAATCCTTTTCTTTGTAGGAGTAAATATCTTCCTCCCCCTCTAAGTACATATAACCGTCACTGTCCTGATCCAATACAATATTTAATAAATGATCAAAAATCGAGACTCTGATTAAAGCGCCTACCATATAGCCATTCATTTCATAAGCAAGATAATAGAACGCCTCCTCCTCAATCTTTATTACCCTCCAGAAACCTTTTCTGGATTTGAAAGCCTCCATCGGCTCATCTTTTCTCAAATAGTTCATGATGTGCTGACGGCTGATGCCAGGTAAGACGGTATTGTAACCTTTCACAATAAAAGCATCCTGATGTCTGACAAAAATGCAATCCAGATCATAATTCACGGACAGTTTGTTCCTAATCGTGGTATTAATTCTATTCTTAGCCCAATATCTGGATAAATCATTGGAACTCTTCAGATCTGTTTCATCCATCGTATTCAATAATAAATCAATTAACTGTAATTCTGCCTTATTCAGATGCTCTTTGATCGTCTGAACACAGATATTGACGGCAAATACCTTCTTCTCTTTAAAGTCCTCCTTAGATTTATGGTAAAATAATAAACTGGTTCCAAAAAGCAATAACAGTAAAAATATCATCGTAAGAACTAAAATTCTGACTATTTTTGATGTTAATGATCTATTTTTCATCAATACTCCCTATGCTTTTTGTCATATTAAACAAATTTGTACCTATTTCATAAAATAAATATATACTAAATAAACATAAATGTCAACCGCTTGCCATTTGCAAATCCTTATAGCGTTTTTCTCCATAAAAAAGTATCAGAAGAAAACACCTGTCTATAAGGTTCCCTCTGATACTCAAAAGTTTAATTTACCTGAATCAATCCAATTGTAACGTATCTTCTATTCTCCCACCTGCCATCCAAACTCCCATAGATACTTTCAGGAAAGCGCCTTTCCCATCTGACTTATCACCATTTCATGATAATGTCCTTTCATTTTCATCAAACTCCGATGGTTTCCGTATTCTATGATTCGTCCGTCTCCGATTACCATTATGTGATCGGCATCCCGGATTGTTGAGAGCCGGTGTGCGATCAAAAAGCTGGTTCTGTTCTTCATGAGACTGACCAACGCTCTTTGTATCTCTTTCTCTGTTTTTGTGTCAACACTGCTGGTTGCTTCATCTAATATCAGAATGGGACTCTTGCATAGAACCGCTCTTGCAATAGCAATTAATTGACGCTGCCCCTGACTCAAATTATCCGTTGCCGATGATACGATCGTATCATATCCTTTGGGTAGTCTTAGTATGAATTCGTGGGCGTGGGCAATCTTTGATGCTTCGATCACTTCTTCTCTGGTAGCCTCAATATTGGAATATCGAATATTCTCCAGGATTGTTCCGCTAAAGAGGCAGGTGTCTTGAAGTACAACAGAAAAGCATTTACGAAGGCTGGTCGATTTGATTGAAGTAATCGGCACCTGATCAACCATGATGTTTCCGCTGTCGGCATCATAAAATCGTGTCAGCAGATTCACAATGGTGGTTTTACCGGAGCCGGTTTCTCCCACAATCGCTACTGTCTCCCCTGGGTTTACATGAAAACTCACATCATTGAGAATCGGTTTGCTTTTATCATAGGAAAAAACGACATTCTGAAATGTCACTTCTCCTTTTGGATCAGCCATTTCAATTGCATTGTTGATATCCGCCGGCTCCTCTTCAAAGTCCAAAATTTCAAAGACACGCTCCGCTCCGGCCAACGCCGATTGGATTGTGCTAAACATGACAGCGATAGAGTTAAGGGGCTGTGCGAATTGTTTGGAATAATTTAAAAAGCTGATCACCGTTCCTATGGCAACCCCATAGCTTACCGATAAAATTCCTCCTGCAATAGAAACAATGGCAAATATGAGATTATTAATGACATTCATAAGCGGCATCATAAAGCCGGACCAGATCTGTGCTTTGTTACTGCTTTGGCATAATTGATCATTAATCTCTCGAAACTGCCTGGTTGATTCTTCCTGCCGGTCAAATGCCTTAACCATTTTCAGTCCCAGTATATTTTCCTCGATGATCCCATTTAACTGTCCAAGACTTCTCTGCTGTTCCTTAAAATATACACGGCTTTTTGAGGCAATCATCTTCGTCAACAGTGCCACCAGGGGAACACATAGCAGGACAACACCAGTAAGTGTAATATTAAGGGTGATCATTACCGCCAAAGATCCCACAAGAATAACAATACTCGAGATAATCTGTGTCGTTGTCTGGGCTATGACCGAGCTGATATTGTCAACATCATTGGTGATTCTGCTCATGGTATCGCCATGAGATCGGGTATCATAAAATTGGAGCGGGAGCTTTTGCATCTTCTGAAAAAATTTCGTACGAAGTGTAAATACAAGCTTCTGAGAAACCCTTAGTGTAATGATGCCATTGAAAAAGGTAAGCAGCCAGTTAATCACATATAAGCATACAATGATTGTTATGATAGATACCAATTTCTGTGTATCTACGCTCCTGTCCTTAATATGAAATGTATTAAAGACTTTCCCCACATAATATGGGATTGCTACCGAAATCAGGGAGGATACAATCGTCAGAAGTACCGCCAGAAAAATTGTTTTTGCCCACTGCACGTAAAGTTTAATGATACGAAGCATGGTTCCCTTTGCATTTTTAGGCTTAGCGCCCGGAGCAAAGGGATTTCTGCCTCCTCCCCTGTTTCCAAATGCCATTGCTCTTGGCTGCTGTCGGTTGTTCTGCTCGGTCATCTGTTATGCCTCCCTTACGCTTTCTATCTGTGTATGATAAATATCCTGATAAACCTGACACCCCTCCATCAATTTTTCATGAGAGCCAAATCCTACAACGTTGCCCTCCTCCATGACCATAATCTTATCCGCAAACATGGCGGTGGAGCAGCGCTGGGTAATGGTGATAATTGTCTGGTTGTCCTTCTTTTTGTTCTTTAGATTTTCCTGTACTCTTGCCTCAGTTACAGCATCAAGGGCACTAGTGGCATCATCGAGTATTAGAACCGAGGATTTCTTAAGCATGCCTCTGGCTATGGAAATACGCTGTTTTTGTCCACCCGACAGGTTAACGCCTCCGCTTCCAAGTACACTTTCCATCCCTTCCGGCATTTGCAGTACAAAGTCCGCCTTTGCATTTCTTGCTGCCTGCTCTAGATCCGACGGAGAGGCTCCATCGTCTCCCCACCGGAGATTGTCAGCTACCGTACCCGAGAAAAGCATGGGTTTTTGGGGGACAATGGCTATATTATTACGAATTTCATCTACACCGAGGCCTTTCAGATCCAACCCATCCAGAAGAATCCTTCCCTGGTCAACATCATAAAATCGCAGTAAAAGCCAGACAAGCGTTGACTTGCCGCTTCCTGTCGGACCGATGATAGCAAGGCTCTCACCGGGATGGATGGAGAAATTGATATCTCTGAGGGCAGGGAGTCCTCCGGAATTGGGATAGGTAAATGTGACATGTTGAAATGTGATTTCCCCACGGAGCTTTCTGTCCTCTCTGCTTTTTGCAAAATCACCCTCACAGTCAAAGATCTCCTTTAATCTTGAGGTAGAGGCCTTGGTTCGTACAAACATATTAAATACATTCGTGATCATAATCAGAGAAAACAGAATCTGGGCCATATAGATGGTGAATGCAGTAATATCCCCCGTATTGGCCAGATCCACCATAAACAGCCTGCTGCCAAGATAAATCACTGTGACAGTTCCGATCCCTACAATCAAAGAAAGAATTGGTCCTATCACCGTAATTACCATGAGAGAGGATACGCCGCTCTTCATTAAGTTGCTGTTGGAATCTTCAAATTTATTCATTTCATTGTCATAGGTGCCAAAAGCCTTCACCAGTCGAACCCCAATGAGATATTCCTGAATTCTGGAGTTCACAATATCCATCGCCTTCTGCAATTTATAAAATCTGGGATAGCTAAGCTTCATACTAATATATATGAGCAGCCCTACCAGAACGACTACGCCATAAATCACAAGACTTAAGCGAAAGTTTAATAAAGTAGCCAGTGTAATACTGCCAATACAGGTGATGGGCGCTTTAAGAAATATTCTCATGATTCCGTTAACAAACAGAATAATCTGTGATGTGTCATTTGTCATGCGGGTGATCAGAGAGCCGCTTTCAATCTTATCCACATTTACTTCCGAGAAGGATATAATCTTCTCAAATAAATCTGATCGTAAATCCGCACCCATTCTTTGTGATACAATACTGGCGAGATTATTTCTGACAACAGCAAAGCATGCCCCGATTAAAGTAACCAAAAGCATGAATGCACCCCATTGATATACCTGTGATAAATTCCCCGAACTGATTCCTTTATTTATGATCCTTGCCATCAGGGTCGGTCCCAGCAAATCACAGAAAGCCTCCAGGGTAACGCACAAGATGGCGATTAAAAATGGTATTTTATATTTTTTATAATATTTGCTATAAAATTTCATAACTGATCCCTACTTCCCTTAGCTTCATAAGTATCTCTCCTTTTTCCGATCACCTTTCCTAATTCGTAATAACTCATACCTATCGGTGAAAGGCAGGTTGAATTACATAATTTTCCATTCACATTCAATAGCTTCCCTCCCTTATCTTACATTATTCTATCACACATTCTACAGATTACTATTAATAAAATACTTTATGATTTTGTTCCCGTATCATTCCACCCTGTACTTGAAAGTACTTTCAACAAAAAAGTGTCTTCGACACTTCAACTTCCCCTAGCCCCTCATTCATGAGGGGAATTAGGGGTTTCTTTTTGTGTCACTTTGTTTCATAATAGTCTTATGAATATACTACACACCGCCACTGCTTTCTAACAGAGGATGTTGACCTTGAAGACGGCGAATTCGAAGAAGGCTTTTATATTGACCTTTTCTAGTCACCGTCTGCTTTTCCGGCCTGCTTCTAGCGAGCTGTTTTTTATTTTTTTCAGAGTTCCTCTGTCAGGACAAGTTTCCTATAATAAAATAAAACACGGCGATACCTCCAAAGATACCGCCGTGTGATACAAGGGCACAGTTTACACCACCCATGTGCTACGTTACAAAAACGGCGGTTTAGGGATACAAAACTGATAACCACGAGTTTCATTCTCGCTGGTCACCGGCTCTGTGTCTTAACGTCCGGCTCTTTGATTACTGATATATTCAGTTTTTCACGTTGATTACAGTTTCTTGCTTACACTTAGGGCAAAAGAGTGGAAAGTTTTCAAGAATCGTATTTTCTCGTATTCGTATCCGGGTCATATTTTTACAGATAGGACATAGTATCCATTCTTCCTTTATCATTGTAGCACTCTCACAATACTATATAGAGGAAATGAATTTTTCCATTTCAAGAGCTATGGTCTGTGGCTGATAGTAGTGCATATAATGTCCGCAATCTAAAGCTATATATTTCCCGTCTGGCATTTTTGAGACAAAGTTTATTATGAGTTCACGCCAATTTAAGCAACCGACCTCTTTACCGTCTGAAATAAATGCTAAATATGGGATTGATGTAGTCGGGCCTAAATCATCAACTTTCTTTGCGTTTTTTCGGCACAACTTGACTTCATCAAGCATATTTTTTGTAAAACTATTGTGGACAAACATGTGTTTATAAATGCTTATTTCTTTTTCAGAAAACTGACCATTTGCTCTGATAGATTTTTCTGCGGTTTTTGTTGTAAAACGAAGTAGCCCAAGGCGGGCGCCAATAAATAAGGCATAGTATAAGAAAATCATTGTGGCCGCTTTTAGCGGTGTTAGCTCTCTATAAAAAACAGGTATAGCAGCATCTAATCCAATGATGGCCTTCACTTCATCGGGATATTGTTGCGCCCATGCTAATGCCTCAATTCCCGATAAAGAATGTGGCACCAAAACATACGGCGGCCGTAGATTTGCCTGTAACAATGCAGTACGAGTTTCTTCCAATATAATATTTATATTTCGGGACACATGAGCAGTTTCGCTCCACCCATAACCCGCTTTTTCAACTATAACAACAGTATATCGGGAGTATAGACGCATCCAAAGTGGCTTAAAATCAAGTGCTGGGCAGCAAGTGCCTCCACCAGACATAAACACCAATATTTCTTTGCCATTGCCCTCTTTATACATGTGCATTTTGTGGTTGTTTACCGTCACCAGCATACCGGGCGGTTTAATTTTCCCGTGTTCATATCTCCAATCCATGATAAACTCCTTTTTAGTTTATTCTTAGAAACATTTCAATACATAAGGCTCTCATGTGTTCATCAATGAGTGGCAATCCAACCCCAACAAGCGTAATTGACAAAGCATCAATAGTGTCAGTGAACTCTTGTTCGTCTTTGCATAAATATTTCGATGATGCCCAAAGTGTAATGAGATAGCTGAACATTTCAGCTACCTGTTTTGGATATTTTACGTTTATTGAACCATCCTCGACGCCGCAGATTATCAATTCCTCAAAGTAAGGGGCTAAAATAGTCTTACAGTCGTCTACCTGTTTAGCAATAAGCTGGGGGCTTTCTCTTACAGTGGGAGGGAGCTTTTTCAAAAGGGCTATATTACTTTCATTCGTTAAAAAGAGCGTCATAATTTTTTTCATTTTATCAAGCCCATTGGAATAGGTGTCTTTTTCTACGAACTCAAAGGGGTTGTCATTTGTAAAAATTCTTGTTGTGACTGCATCAATAATATCCTCTTTAGATTTGAAATGATGGTAAAACGCTCCTCTTGATAAATCTCCAAGTTCATTTATGATGTCTTGAATAGTGGTATTATCCCATCCTTTTTCTACAAACAATTTGTATGCCGTATCTAAAATCCTTTGCTCAGTAATTTCTGGATGCTTATTTCTCGCCATTTTAGTACTCCTCTCATAGAAACATACATATAAATGTATGTTTCTATTGTAACAGTATTCGCTTGTCCAGTTAACCCCGTGAGCTTAAATAAATTGGGGCCAGCCCCAAACCCGGTATCTGTCAGGAGAAGTTTGCTATAATATAAAAATAAGGCAGCGGCTGACATGGCTGTCCTTTCCGCTGCCTCTTATTTTTCCTGCCAATCCGGGATATTCCTAATCGTTCTTCTTATCCTTCCTACCCTTAACCGTGAGAATATCGCTCTTAATCTCTAAATTCTCTTCTCGTAGATAGCGATATTATTGGAGTTGACTTCATAAGTACCGGTATCTGTATATTTGACAACTTTCTTTCCCGACTCAAGATCAATCAGAAAATTCATCGCCATCGTCCCCCAGGAAAATGCCCGCTGGGCGATGGAGGCTTCAATGCTGTGATTTTTAATCAATCCTGAGATATCCTTTGTAAAATCAACCGTGAGGACCTTCAGCTTTGGATGATATTTTTCTACATATCTTCCATAGGCGATTCCCCAATTCACATCGGTAGCATAGATTAATTTCACCATGGGATGTTCCTGTTCTATGTAATTCATCACTCTTTTTACTTCTGCCTCCGACGGAGTACTCAAAACACTTAATGTATGCACCGGGATATCATAATGTTCCTTCAGCTCGGCAATAAATCCCTGAGCACGCTTGTCAATGGAACTGATCTTCATATCAGACCATAAACCCACAAAGGCTTCTCCCCGATTATTTAACATCTGCTTTGCTGTATTAGCTGCATTCTTGCCAAGCTCCAAACCGTTGGTTTCGATCAGGGCCTCGTACTTTATCCCTTCTACGGCAGAATTAATAAAAATAATCTTGATCCCCTTTGCATTCGCCGCTTCCAGTGCCTTACGAATTTCTCTGCTTTCAATGGGGCTGATAATAATCGCGTAATATTCTTCACGGATAAATTTCTCCAATGCCTCAAGCATCTGAACAGCTCCGTGCTCCCTTGATTTCGGTGCAAAAACTTCCAAATAGAAATTGAATGCTTTTGCAGTCTTTCTTGCATCCCGCTCCGTGGGTTCCCAAAAATCACATTCAATATCGAAAATCAGCGCAACCTTTTTCTGCTTGTACTCTTCCTTTCTTATTTTAATATCAGAGACCCCTGCAGATAATTGCCCGACTTTCTTCTGTAAATCATGTGCCATATTAAATATAATGTTCGCCGTACTGTTTTGACCGATGGTTAACGATGCAACTTCCTCGGTAGTAGCGGATGACTCCTCAATAACGGCTGCTATATTACAAAAAGATGAAATCAGATGATCCTTTTCATTGGTGAGCCCGGAAACATCTTCATTAAATTCCTGCTGCTTTACGATAAAATTATCTACATAGTGATTCATCTTTTCAAAAGCATCAATTACTTCCGATACGACACGATCCTGATGATCAATTATTTTCTTTGATCCATCCATCACATCCTTGATTTGTGACAACTGCTCCATGATCAGTCCGATATTGTTATTAATATCAATTCCGGCACTTTTGCTCGCCTCGGACAATTTACGTATCTCATCTGCCACCACAGAAAAGCCCTTACCGGCATTACCTGCTCTTGCAGCTTCAATAGATGCGTTTAGTGCCAGCAGATTCGTCTGATTAGAAATCTCATTTAACTGGATGGTTATCTGATTAATTGTCTCCGATTTATTCACCAGTTGATAAATCTGTTCTGCAATTGCGGTATTTACCGCATAATTTTTATGCTGACTTTCCGCCAGATTTTCCACTGCAATTTTACCGTTGGCATTTACCTGACCCATCTCATATGCATATTGAATGATCTCTCTGGATTTATCACCCATTCTGGCAATCTTATCCGCAAGGATATCTGCTATACTCTGGCATCGAACAATTTCCTGGGTTTGACTCTGAGCACCTTCTGAAATATATTCGGTCGATAATCGGACATGATTGGTGGAATCCACCATACCGTCAATGATGCCTTCCAGCTGATCCGAGATCATCTTGATCTCATGAAAGTCCTGAAAGAAATTTTCAAAAAACTCCTGATAGTTCTGAAATAACTTTAAATACGCTGTATCAGCCTTTCCTTCCGTAAAGGAAGCCTCCTCCAAATCCCATTGGAGTAGATGTTCAATCACATCCAAATTCCCCTGCTTCTTCCTTCTCTTCTTCATATAGACTCCTCTTTTCACAATATTATGACCTTTCAATTCTATGTCCGTCATAACATCCGTCTTACGCGAACCTAATCATCAACTTTACTGATTGAGTTACGGCGGATAGAAAACCAAATTCTGTACATCAAAGCCGGTAAAGAACATCAGTTAAATTCTGCTTTATTCTGAATCATCATTCCATTGACCTTTTGCTGACACTGATCATGCCATTGCTGCAAAATGCATCAGATATCCCCCTAATTTTGTCAATATAATTAGATTAACACACTATAATAGCGATTTCAATATGCATTTCCACGATATATCATATTACTATCCACTTCCCATTCAAAGCCAGAAATATAATTTCGACATAGCTACCCGAAGCTAGCCGCCCGCGCTTACTTCATGACAAATCCTTTGCCTTATTATAAAAGTGAGCAGTAACTATATCAGATTATTTTTCGCTATGATGGAACTGCTCCAAATCATACAGAATGCGCATACTACCTTCGGGAAGCAGGAGGCCCTTCTCCAGCAGGTCAGCCAATGCGATTAATTTATTCCTGACTTCATTGATATTCCATTGAAATATGCCCGGATCCAACAAAAACGTGAACACTGACAGCATTATTTCAGCATATTCCTTTGGATACTCACATTGAAAAATTCCTTCTTTAACCCCTTGTACCACGATATCTGAAAGTAAGATGGATATCTCCGTTAAAATTCTGGAAAGTGATTTTTGGTGTAATTGAGCATTTTGTGGCAAATGTAAATATGAATCGATTTTCGAATTCACATGCTGATCAAAATATGTTGTAACTAATAATCGCATTTTTGATAAGGCGTCTGAATTGTCTTCTTGCAGTTTCCTTCTGCAGTTTTCAATGATCTGATGGTAGGAGCGGTCAATCAGGGCATCAAGAATTTCTTCTTTTGAAGAAAAATAATAATAAATTCCGCCTTTTGCAATGCCTGCTCTTTTTGCAATTTCACTGATCGATGCATTTGATTCTTCCATGATTAAATTCATCATGGTATCTAAAATTAATTCCTTTTTATTCATTATAATTAGTATGCCTTTCTTGTATCTGGGAAAGATTGATCTTTCTCTGTAAATAACCATACCCCACCTAATATGCCCAGGGTTTGGCAGCTTTCAATCATTGATTATATCATAACATCCAACACTTGACCAGTGGTCAAATCTATGATATTCTATAAAAAATTGACCAACGGTCAAATATTATATCATTCGTTTTTAATTTCATGCAAGGGAGGTAATAAGATGAAAAGGGGACATTATGGTTTAGATGCTCCTGCTGTTGTAATCGGATATATTACATCTGGCGTTCTATTAACATTTACCGGATATGTTATCTTATCAGGAGCAAATTGGCTGGGCAATTTAGGAGTGATATGTCTAATTATTGGCATCTATATGACTTACAGCAGTAAAGTAGGCAAATACAGGTTAAGAGAAAGGATGATAAATCACCTGTCCTTAACAGGTGGCGAAGTAATTCTGGATGTCGGCTGTGGAAGAGGTTTGATGCTTCACGGGGCCGCTTCTCTATTAACCACTGGAAAAGCATACGGGGTTGATATATGGAGTGCAAAAGATCAATCCGGCAACACCTATGATGCTGTCATGAAAAATGCAAGAATTGAGGGTACACAAGAAAAGGTAGAAGTAGTGAATGCTGACATGAGGAATTTACCATTTTCAGATGAGTCGTTTGATGTAATTACCTCTAGTCTCGCAATCCATAATCTAAAAAATAATAGGGAACGTGAAAAAGCACTTATGGAAATAGCACGCGTTGCAAAAAAAGGCTGCAGGCTGGCTATATTGGATATTGCACATGTTAATTATTATCAGCTTATTCTTGAAAGAGAGGGCTTCCTCATAGAAACCGTACAACATCCTTTGCAAATATTTCCTCCATGCAAAGTGCTCTACGCAATAAAAAAATAGGGTACATATCACTTCTTTCCTATGACTCCTACCAAAAGGAACCCTCCTGTCAGATTGCTCCAACAAGAGGGTTCCTCTCCTATATGATTTGTCTTTCATATTATTAAATCAAAATGTTTGATGTTGATTTAGAAGAAACCACATAATTGCATTTCTTTTATAGGTCTTACCACTCAAAAAGTCATCACCTGATCGTTTTTCCTGATTTCTGCTAAAACCCAATTGTTTGAAAGGTGTGTGACTCCATTTCCTTGTACATCCGCAGCTGCTGCTCATTTGGACAGCCTTCACAGATGCCATTTTATAATTTGTTTTTGCTAAACAGCGCATTTTGCATCTCCTTATATACATTAAAATGAACGGATTTGCAAAGGCTATTCCAATCTATTATTTGTAATAGCCTCTGCTATTAAAATTAATATTTATCATCTTTAAAACTCCTCCTTTTAAAAAATTTGACTGATCAGTCATATGTTATTTTACATGATATCATTTCTCATGAATACCTCAAACATAATTCAAAAAAAAGAATGAGACAAAAATCAAATTACTTACTTCACGCCTAAGTTAATCAGGTAATCCTTATACCAGTAATCAGAATCAATAATATGCTTTATGATCCATTTCACGATGCTCACAAGAAGTTCATTGATCTTCTCCTGCCGGCTGTGTCCGGCTTCTTCCAGCTGAAATGCGGCAATATATTGCCTGAAATTATCATGCTCCAGTTTATGCGTCTCATACTCAGGAAAACGGTATTTAAGAAATAATTCCTCCTCCGTTTTAAAGTGATAGATGGTATAATCTTTTAACTCGTTCAGTACCAAAAGTATCTCATCATCAGTCTGTGAGGCCTCTTGTTGTGCCATCCTGTAAATTTGGTCAGCAAAGGTAATCAGTTTTTTATGCTGACTATCAATGGAATCAATTCCCAGTTCTAGCTCGGTTCTCCATTCAAACATCGTCATTCTCCTTTCATTGATACGGTTACTACATCTGTTCGTCTTCTTCTAACCCAATATAGAAATCTATCATACCAAACCTGGTATCATAGGATAACTGTGTCATATTCAAATTCGGAGTATGGATTTTTGAATCGGAACCCGATGAAATACTGGAAATCGTCAGCAAAAAATCGGATGTATGATCTGCCTTATTGATCTTTGTTATGGCATAACCTGAAAGAATATTCAGGGCCTCTGCCAAAGTTATTAATGCCTGATTTTCTTCCGATAACTCAGCGTCCAGTTTCAAAGCCATATACATAGCGGTAAAAAGGGACATATCCATTACTACCCTCCCCTTTTTTCGTCCTGTGATACCGATCAAAAAAGCGGCTCCCTTTGAAGTAATCCAGTCCAGTGCCGGTAATTCTTTCTGCGTAGAGATTTCTTCATCAAACATACTCAAGAAAGTCTCCTTAATACATTCGTCAAAATACTTATAATACTCCATAACTTCCTCCGATTGATCATTCCTTCATATAATAACAGCCTCTATACCGCATCCGTTCATGCCAATACCACTCTGTTACTATTTTCCTATATTGTATTATAATACCTGTGTCGATTTATTTCAACATTTTGCGACATATAATTACCTATTTTTTCAAAATAATGGTTTACATCCTAATGCAAAAAATCCTCCATATTCTAATTTACATTAAAATATAGAGGATCATCATACGGATTTTTTAAGGAAATTAAGTCGGTTGAATGGGACTTTTCTGTTGGCAGAGAGAATTCAGGAACTCTAAACCCGGTAAATACCAAAGCCATATGGATTTAATACAGACCCGGAATTCTCCTTTCCCACACCCGCTTCCATTAAAACCTCCCTAACAACAGGAAGCTTTACTTTCTTCTTTCGGCTCCCCGCATTCAGGCAAATCAATAATTCCTCCTTCTCGCTTCGCCTGCTAAAAACAAAACTCCTGCTCTCCTTTTCAGCTTGCAATACGTGAAACTTTGAAGTTGCCTTCACATAGCTCTTTCTTATCTTAATTATTCTTCTGACAAATTCCTCAGTTTCGCTATCTTTCTTATCCCAAGGCATAGCACTTCTATATTGCACCTCTGTAATACCGCTGATTCTTTTTTCATCACCATAGAACAGACTTGGTACCCCTGGACAAAACATTAGAAAGAGAAACGCCAGCTTCCATTTTCTGATATCCTCATTGCAAAGCGAAAGAAATCTCGGTACATCATGGCTGTCCAGAAGATTTAATTGCCCGGCTACCAGGTTCGTCGGATAACGAAGCAGCATCTTGTGAATAGCACCGGCAAATAAAAAGGCATCTGTTTTTTCCAACGCAAAAAAATTCTTACAATGTCTGCGAAAATCATAATTCATAGTGGAATCAAAGGCATCTCCCCGCAACCATGTTTCTGCATTTTCCCAGACCTCTCCAATCAATACAATCTCCGGCTTCTCCTTCTTTGCTGCGTCCCGAAATACTCTCCAGAAGTTGCGATCCACTTCATTGGCCACATCCAAACGCCAGCCGTCTATGTCAAATTCACGGATCCAATATCTGCAAACATCAGCAAAGTACTGTTGTACCTTCTCCATTGAGGTATTGAGCTTTGGCATCTTCCGTTCATAGGCAAAGCAGGCATAAGCCGGTAATTGATTTTCTTCGGGTCTTATCACGGGAAACACCAGGTGATAGAACCAGTCCTTGAATTCTGACTCCTCTCCCTTCTTCACCACATCATCAAAGGCATAAAAATACCAGCTGCAGTGGTTGAAAACACCGTCGATGATAATATGCATCCCTTTCTCGTGAACCAGATCCACCAGCTCTTTAAAGTCCTCATCCGTGCCCAGGCAAGGATCTATATGATAATAATCAAGCAAATCATATTTATGATACTCCCCAGCTGTAAAGATTGGATTGAGATAAATGCAGTTAAATCCCATACTTGCAATGTAATCCAGATTCTTCGTAATTCCCTTTATTGTACCACCCAGTTTCGATGTACTGACATCACCGCTATCCAGCGTTATTTCTTTCCCGCACTGATCAATTCTATGCCTATCACTGGCGAAGCTGTCAGGAAATATATTATAGACCACTGCGCTCTTGAACCATTCCGCCACATCCGGTACTTCTTCTTTTAAGATGAAAGGATATTGGAAATATTCGCTGCGTCCCTCTATCACGACCCCATCAAGTTCAAAATCCGGCAGTTCTTTCGAGAAAATATCCGCGTAAAAATAGATCCACTCCTCGCCCTTCTCCAGCTTAAAATAATAACAAACCCGGTTAAACGGACACCTTATTGTAACTTCATAATAATCAAACAGTTCATCACTTGCTGCAACTCCCATGGGTAACGGAAAAAAATCCACCGGACTTTTATTGCAGGCTCTGTCACCATAATATAAGATGCAGCAGCTTAAATCCCCCACGCCGGTCCTAAGCCGTATTGTCAGGGTAGTCTCATCGTCGGCAAAGGCGTACTGGGACTGGGGTATATGTAAAATAGCACTCCGATTCATCGTTTCACTCCTATCTTTCCTGTTCCTGTTCGTATAATGTCTTCTATCCCTTTACTCCCCCTGCTGTCAGTCCCGATACCATATACTTCTGAATGCAGAAAAATATAATTAAAATCGGAATCGATACCAATATGGCTGCTGCCGAAAACAGCGGCCAGCTCCTGCTATAATCACTGGCTTGCAATTGGTAAAGTCCGCCCGCCAGAGAATAACTGCTCTCACTCAGCATAAACGTGGTCGCAAATAAATACTCATTCCACACAAAAATCAAGACCATAACCGAGGTAACAATAATTGCGGGTCTTGCCAGCGGCATAATAATCATCCAGATTAATTTAAAGCTATCCGCACCGTCAATTTTTGATGCTTCTTCTATCTCAATGGGTATGGTATCAAAATAACCTTTCATATTCCAAATGCCAAAGATGCACATAGATCCGGCATAAATTGCAATAAGACCAAGATGCGAGTTCAGCAAATTCATCAACTTAAATAATCGAAAGATGGCAAACATAGAGAGAATCTGGGGAAATGCGTTGAGAAGCAGAAGCATTCTTAGTACTCCCCTTCTTCCTTTAAATCGAAACCTGGAGAAGGCATATGCAGCTTCCACAGAGACACCCATTGCCACAATCATGGTTCCGGCACTTAAAATTACGGAGTTCTTCAACCAAATCAAAAAAGGCTCTTCATATAATATGATTTTGAAGTTTTCCAGGGTGGGATGTTGCGGGAAAAGATGCAAACCGGCGGATAAAGCTCCTCCGCCTTTGCTAAAAGCCAGAGTCAACGCATACAAAATAGGTATCAGTCCCGCCAGACACAAACTGATATAGAATATGTTCAATAAGACATCAGCGATTAAATTTTTTACCATTCGCTTTTTCATCAGTCTTCCTCCTTCAATCCTCTGTTTGTAAAACCGGAAAATAGTATGATGATGACAAAGATTACAATCGATACCGCCGAGGAAAGTCCATAATTATTAGATACAAATGCATTTTGCTGTGCATAGGTAATTACTGTATGAAGCGTAGCCCCCGTGTAAGAACCTTTTTGCATTGTCAGCAGGTAAATAATATCAAACTGCTTAAATGTAGTAAATGTTGTAAGGATTACTGCCGGTGCAATGACAGGTCTTAGTAAGGGAATTGTAATATATCTATTCTTCTTTAAGAAGCCGGCACCATCCAGCTTCGCACTTTCATAGTAATTCGAATCAATGCTCTGAAGAGCACCATCAATGATCATAATCATAAACGGCAAGGCCATCCAAAGATTCAATAATAGACAGGAAAGAAAGGCAGTTACATTATCAGACAGGAAATTCATCTTTGGCATTCCAAGCATTACCAAAACTTTGTTGATCAGCCCGAATTCTGTATTATATATGCCGACACGCCATAATAATATGGAAACATAGGCCGGCATTGCCCATGGAAACATGAGCAGGGTTTTATACAACCGCCGCAGTTTCAATCTGGGCGAATTTAGTCCCAATGCGATCACATATCCAATTACAATCTGAAGCACCATATTAGCAATCGTCCACAAAACAGTTGTTCCAAGTGCCGTCAAAAATCCTGAGTTCATCTTTAACAATGCTCTTTGATAATTTCCAGGGCCAATTACCTTATAATCCAGCCAATGAAATAAATTCATATTTGTAAGAGATATAAAGCCTGTGTAAATAATGGGGAATAAAATAATAATTCCGATGAGAAACAATGCCGGTAATGAGTAAAGCCAGGGAAGTAATTTACGTTTTCTATTCATAGTACAGTCATTCCTTTCGCATCCCTAAGGCACATACTTCATGCGCATACCTTAGTAAAATGTTAACGATTGGGCAAGGATCGGGCAGGAGGCTAATCATTCGTGGATTAGCCTTCCTCCCGCACCGCGCATATACTCTCTGATATACGACGGTTCTTCCTTATGCGCCGCCCTCTGATATCTCTGCGGCAATCTCATTGTTCTGATGTAATTACTGCATATCGGAGATTGCAGTAATGGCTTCGTTTTGATATCGGTCTGCTGATGCATCGATGTCTTCTCCGGCTTTATTAACAGCGGCAAGAAGTGCTTCCGTCGGTGCCCACATAACACTTAGCTGTGGTATATTAGGCATGGGCTGTGCTGTTGCAGCGGTAGCCTTCATGGCCATAATCATTTCGTTGCCGGATACGTCGGCATCATCATATGACGTTCCATTTGCCGGTGCACAGTTAAACTGTTTTGCAAGGTCAGCGCCTGTCTTGGCGTCGGCAAGTACACCCAGCACCTTAGCAATTGCATCCTTCTTTGACGCCACCGCATATTTCATTACACTAAATCCCTGAACGCCGGAGTAAGGTGCCAGACCTTTCCCGTTTGGAAGGGTAAACTCTGATAAGGATTTGTATCCCAGATTAATTCCCGCTTCCTTAATTCCTCCAATCAGCCATGGTCCCCCGATAATTGCTGCGGCCTTTTGATCGTTAAACAACGTAGAGACAGTGTTATAATCTCCATCCGCCTGTAACTGGGCAAACTTTTGATTGTAGGCAATTGCATCCTTCGTAGCCTGCAGATTTAATCCCGGTTCTGCATCAGAATTAATAATAAATCCCCCAAATCCGTTAATAAACGGTGCTACGTTGTATGCCGTAGAGTGCTGGTTTACAACAGCATAAGTGCCTGCAGCACTATCCGTATTGTCCAGCATATATTGATATAATGCATCCGTGGTGGAAGGAAGCTCTCCCTTCCATAAATCTTTATTGTACAGGAATAGTAACGTTTCAAAATACTCCGGAAGCTGATATTTAATCTCCTTATAAGTTCCTGCCTCCACAGTCACAGGCAGCAAATCTCCCAATACCTCTTCACTGATGATATCTGTGATGGGTGCTATGATTCCCATCTCTGCAAAAATACCTATGGAATCCTGAGCATAGAAATACAGATCCGGGCCATTGGCTTCATCTGTACCATATAACTTAAGCTGATCCGTCAAACCGGATTTTTTCTCAAAGGTGACACTAATCTGATCCGCTTTTAATTCCTCGTTCACTCTTTGCTGCATAACAGCCATCGTTTTCTCGTCTGCATCGTGCCAGATCTTAAGCTCCACCGGCTCGGTTGCCGCTTGCGTAACCTGCTCCTGCGCTTTATCGGTTCCTTCTGTATTGGTTGGATTATTTTCCGCTGCCGGCTTACCGCATCCAGCCATCCCTCCAAGGATCAATACACTGCACAAAATGAGGCTCATGATTTTTTTCATATAATACCCTCCTTCAATTTTGGAAAGCGCTTTCTTAAGGCTTTCATATAACAGGCTTTCTTTGTCGCCTATTTGAGTTATTTTTACCATATTAAAAAGATATGGTCAATTATATTTTAGTAAAAATAGTTGACTTTGTAAGGAAACCGCTATACTATAATATTAAAACTGTGAATAATTTCGGGAGGAAACTATGCCAACCACCATAAGCGATGTTGCCAGAGAAGCAGGGGTATCCACATCCACTGTCTCAAAGGTTTTAAACAATTGGACTACCATCTCTCCTTCAACCGCAGAACGGGTGAAGGAAGTAATCAGAAGATTAAATTACACGCCAAATTCCCGGGCTGTCAGCTTCGCCAGACAGTCTACTCAGAATATTGTATTCTTAACCTCTCTGGAAAAAGATGAGGCTTACCATAACCCCCACATGTTTGATATTATGTGCGGGGTAAATCATATTGTTTCCAGGAACAATTATTCTATGAATCTTCTGGATACTTATCATGACACTTATCAAGGGGAGTCTGTCTCCCGTATCATATCACAAAAATGTGCTGATGGTATAATTATCCATGGCTCCGCCATCAATAAGGACATTGCCGATCTGATTATAAAACAGCAATTCCCGCATATTCTGATTGGTCACCCCGGCTTTGAGACATCGTTATGCTGGGTGGATACAAACCACGCCATGGCCGGACAGACGGCCGCAGAATATTTAATTTCCTGTGGCTATGGTGATATCGCATTTATAGGCGGAAAGAAGACCGATTATATCTCCCTGCAGCGGCTCAAAGGCTTTCTTGGCGCGATGCACAGTTATGGTTTCCTTGTGCCTCCCGAGAAAGTGCGCTATACGGATTCTACCAAGGAAGAGAGTTATAACGTCACTTTGGAATTACTGAATTTAAAGAAGCCTCCCCAGGTGATTATCTGTGAGAATAATATGATTGCGCTTGGTGTTGCAAAGGCCATAGAAAAAATGAAATTGCAGGTTCCTGAGGACATTGCTTTTCTTACCTTTGATGTCTACCCTTATTCCGAAATCATCGATCCCAAACCCACCGTGATTCATATAAACGTATACGACATGGGGGTTCAAGCCGGGAATATGTTATTTCGGAAACTGGAAAATCCCGCACTCCATATTCAGACTTACACCACCTTACCCGTGGTTCATATCGGGAAAACAACCGGTAAATGCCCCTCCAAAAATTCTTGATATGGCGTAATTATACAAGAAAGAAGCAGCCAAAAAACGGCTGCTTCTTTCCCACCCTGTAAAGAGAAATCTTCGCGGGGAATTTCATTATTTTCCAATTCCGAGAATGATACTCTTAAACTATGTTCCCATATCCTATTATCATCGTTCCATCAAATCATTTAGATAATAACTCATAAAGTAACTTCGCGGCATCCCCTCTTGTGATACCTGTTTTATCATTCATCTTCTTCCCATCCGCAGATAAGAGCACTGGATTTCCAATGGAAGCTTCTCCCTGATATCCCAGGACGCGGTTAAGTATGATCAGCATATCCTTCTTTGTAATCACAGCTCCCGGTTTGAATGTATGATTGCCTGAGCCCTTAATGAAGCCCAGCTTCTTTGCTGTTGCAAGGTAAGGAGTGTAATATTTATTGCCCGCATCACTAAAGTTATCCGTTATCTTCGTATCCGGCATAATTGCATATGCTTTCATTACGACCATGACAAATTCCGCACGGGTTAATTTCTTCGCAGGTGAGAACTTACCATCGAATACGTTCATAACACCTCTTGCTGACAGGAACTGCGCCGGATGATAATAGCTGCTGCTGTTCTTGATGTCATTGAACGCTACTTCATTGTAACCAACTGCATAGCTGGAGAAATGCTTCACGGTAAACTTCACTGTTCCTGATGCTTCATCATATCTTCCGTTCACCGCGGTCAGCTTTCCGGCATCAGTAATGTAGTATACAACGATGGCATTCTTCTTTTCAGACGGCTTTAAGGTATACGGTATGCTAATTTCCGCCTTGCCGCTGCCAAATTCAGAAATCACCTTCTTGTCATCAGAAATGGTAAAATCAAATACCGGACGGTCACCGATCTTGCTGCGAGCAGCGGAGGTTAATGAAGATTTGTCAACTGCTTTTACGGCGATTGTAATATCTCCTGTAGACGCGGCAGCGCTGATTGCATCAATTGCTTTATCGCTAAAGGTTACAGAAGCTATTTTGGTATCAATTTTCACATCTGTCTTTGTGGAGTCAGCCAACTGCCAAAAAGCATTCCGATCTAATTCAAGCTTCACTTCCCCGGTATGATCAGGTACATCCACATGAATTTCAATTAGTTTTGCCTTCTCCTTCACCGCATTTTGATACAACTGTGTGAGAACAGATGCATCCACCTGAACTGTCTCTCCCTCAGCTTTTACTTGAGTGGATACAGATGCTGCCGCTTTATCAACTGACACCACCGCAACAGGCGTTGGGGTCGGTGTCGGGGTTGAAGTCGGTGTTGGAGTCGGCGTCGGCGTTGGGGTCGGCGTTGGGGTCGGCGTTGGTGTCGGCGTCGGTGTTGGAG
>JAEXNR010000017.1 GCA_023439505.1 Bacillota bacterium | reverse complement strand
GCAATATGCATATACCTTATATTCGCTCACTTCTTTATATCTTTGTATTGTTTGAATAAACCGTTCGCAATCTTCCTCGTTTTCAAATACAGTTTGGCGATTTATTCCCCTCATAGTGATATGGTATATCTCACTATTACTTTTTATCCTTGCTACCCTTGGCACAAAACCACCTCCATAGTAAATTATATTAATCCATGTCAATAATCTTATCCCTCTGTCACATCCTCTGTCACTCCCCGTGTCACTCTCCCCGTCCCCTTGTCACTCCCCTTGTCACTCCTATCCACATCTTAGTTCCATCTGTCTTTATCGTAATTGCACCACTCTGATAGGTAATACGATAATCACTGTTTACAAGCTCCAGCCGTTCCAGTAATTCCTTGCCGGGATGCCCGTAAGAATTATCCTTTCCGCAGGATATCAACGACATTTCCGGGCGGATGATCTGGAGCAATTCCTCATGTGTGGAGTTCTTGGATCCATGATGGGCTACCTTTAACACATCATAATCCCAGGCAATCTTCCTTCTACTCTCCATATCCTTGAATTTATTTATGATCCCCTCCTCATTCTGTCCGGTTTTTATTGTCTCCAGAATCTTTACGAGAGAATCTTCTCCTTCCTTTTCCAGATCGCCGGTAAACAGCATATCAAATTCGCCATAGGACAGGCTGATGACCAAAGAATATGCATTGATTGAGGAAGGGATATCGTCCTGATACGGATGAAGACATACCATATTTAATTTTCCATCCAGAATTTGATCACCCACTTCCATATATTGAACTTTAACACCTTGTTTCTTTGCCAATTCCTCCAGCTCCAGGTAGGCGTCCTCCTTCTTATTAATATAAGGAAGAATCAAATGCATTATCCTGATCCGATCGCTTTCCAGTAATTCTTTTACACCATTTACATGATCATTGTCTGAATGGGAAATGATGCAATAATCAATGCGGTCCACCCCGCTCCACAGTAGAAATGGCTGTAACCGATACTTTCCCACCTTTTTAACATCCGTACTTCCTCCATCAAAAAGATAGGTTCTTCCCGTTTCAGTTTTCATAAATATTCCATCTCCCTGACCTACATCCAGCATGGTAATCTCCAAGCCCTTCTGCGGGAATGGCCATAGCAGTACCAGGATTCCGAACACCAGCGGCAGTACTGCAATTTTCTTCCCATACCTGTAAGCACACCAGGTAAAGACAACAACCATAACAATGTAAATCACAATCTGATAAACCGCCGGATATCCCACTGTCAGCAGATGGAAGGGAAGCGACCTTCCAAAACGACATAATGCTTCGTAAAATTTCAAAATATAGTCGGTCCCACCGATCAGGAATATCCCAAGAGGCCGGTAAATTATTGCTGCAATCCCTGCTATCAGGGAAGTGAGGATTAATATGGAAGTCGTGGGAAGAATCAGAATATTGATCAGTAAATTATAAACCGGAAATTGATAATAAAAACACAGTAGAAATGGGGTCGTCATGACCTGCGCACTAAAACTTACTTTCATGGCATCGATCATTGCATTTTTTGCCGGGAAAAGGAGCTGTAAGGCCGGATGAATGATTGCGATTCCCATGACAGCACCAAAGGATAGTAGGAATCCGGCTTGAAATATCTGCAAGGGGTTTTGTAAAAGAATGAGAAATGCACTCAGAGAAGTGGCTGATATCATATCATAGGTTTTTCCAAATACCGCAGCTAAGAGCATAACCGACAGCATAACAATAGCGCGATTGGTTGATACACTGAAATTCGTCAGGATTCCGTATCCATAAATAAATGTAATAGTAAAGATGACACAAAGATTCAGGGATAGCCTGCATTTTCGCAAGAGCTTATAGAGAGAATATCCGATTAAGGTAATATGTAAACCGGAAATAGCGATGATGTGAGAGATACCGTTCTCCTGATAAAGACCTTTTATCTCCTCATCCAGAAGATATTTATCCCCCAAGGTCATAGCAATAATCGTACCCGCTTCTTTCTCCGGTAAAATTGTTTGAAAGGATAGAATCATTTGTTGTTTGATCTGATCGAGATAGACATGCAGAAGGGAAAAATCAGAATTGGTAATTGTTATTTCTTTGGCATAAACCTTATAGTCTATTCCTGCAATCTGATAATATCTTTTTTCATTAAATTGGCCGGGGTTCGTCCCCGTAGTAAACTTCAGCAGCTTTCCGGTGACGGTAATCTGATTTCCTGTCTGATAATTCTGAGAATCCGAGGTGTATACGATGAGATTCTCGCACAAATACCTTTGATCAGGATTTACGTACACCGAATTATTCGTAAGGTAAATGGCTTTTCCTGTCTGCTTCACAACTACCATCGATATGGTGCCGGTAATGTCACAGGGAACTTCATCATCAAACATCTCCTCCAGCTCCGGCGGCTTCATACGACCGTCCATCGACAGGAATCCTAACAACAAACACACTGGCAAGAATAAGAGAAAGAAATCTTTCCGGTTAATCAAAGGATTGGGAATACGAAACAGGAACAAATACAAGACAAAAAAGAAAAAAACAAGAATACAAATTAGAATGAATGCAGTAATCTTATGCCAGGCAAGATACATACCGGCAAGATACGCACCCAGTACCCAGATCATAGGGCGTAACAGCACTTTTTGTTCCCCCTTTATATAACACTTCACATGAAATGCAAGTATAAAATTTGAAGGATTTTCATAGCAGTCATTCAAAAAGCCTTTGCAGCAACACTGCACCTGGTTATGAATATCACCCATGAAAATCCATCCTGTTATCTGACCGGTGCCAGAAAATATTGCACCGATAAATCTTAGCTGTTATTTACTATCTTTAATAAGAGAAAGATTTTGTTCAAAGATGTTGTCAAAAGGAGTGCTCTCCCCATATGTCTTTTGGAGTTCACCATTTATTTCGAACTGTACTTTATTGATATCCGGCAAATTAACCAAGGTATTCACAATAGAATAGATAGCAACTTCGTCAGTAATGCTTTCTAATTTATTTAAAAATTTCTCATTAAAATCCACGTAACAGATTCCTGATTTTGTCGTGATGTTCAGCAACGTGGTACCTTCCGGAACAGTATTGTATAATCCGATTTGCGTTGGGCCGTTAATTAATTGCTCTATGGCGGTTTCCGCAAGAGAACCGGCACCTGAGTCATAAAGATTCGTCATATACTCAATTAAGCCGTCCCCTTCTTTATTGGCAAAATATAATGATACCTTATATTTTGTCTCATCCCCGGTACTTTCGATAAAATCATCTTTTGTAAGCAGTCTGACGATATCGCCATCCGACTCTTTGAGTCTCTGGCCGTTTACCTGAAATTCTATGGATTCCACTCCCGTTACCTGGCTTAAAGTTTTTACTATTGTAGCCCTGCAAAGCACCTCCGGTATTCCGGTCAGATCATTATAAGCCGAATCAAAGTCCATGGTCAGCTGACCATCTTCTCCAAAGATCAGATTTCGCACCGCAACATTGTCCGGCAGTGTTTTTTTATATCCCAATTTGCTTGGATCCTGTCTGAGTGCATCAATCAATTCTTTGACCAGCTCTGTCTTATCCGTTGTCATTGTATCATGAGGTTCACTGACAAACTCAGAGGTTTTATTATCAAAATAATAGATTTGGTATTCTGTTGTATCCCCTGAATTATCATCCAGTTTTTCTCTGCTGCAGGCAGTAATAAAAAGTAACGCCATTACAATCAGCAAAGTATACATCCCTTTTTTCATCATCTTCATCCTTACCTATTCTTGCATTATGAAATATCACGCTATCATCCATGCCTGTTCCGGCAATCCTCAATTGGGGCCGAGGATTTCCCTAAGCTATATAATTCAACGGGATTCTGACATTAAAGGTCGTTCCCTCGCCTTCCTTACTATAAACTTTAATTGCGCCGCGATGCATCTGTATTACATTTTTTGTAATTGCAAGCCCAAGGCCGGTACCTCCCGACTCTCTTGATCTCGCCTTATCTACTCTGTAAAAACGTTCAAAAATAGAATCCAGTGCATCTTCCGGGATACCGATTCCCGAATCGGATATCTTAATGAAAAAGTACTTGTGATCCGCATTCAGTGATACTCTTACCCAACCGTCTTCCATATTGTACTTGATGGCATTTTCAATCAGGTTGGTGACTGCCAGTGACAGTTTTACTTCATCTATCTCAGCAAGTACCGGCCGGAAGCTTTCATAGATCATTTCTATATTTCTCTTCTGGGCAATCGGACGCAAACGTTTTAAAATCTGTTCCAGCAAATCATTAATATTTACGCTGGATATATTCAGATCGCCAGCGGTCTTATCAAGTTTAACAAGGGAGAGAAGATCATTGATAATTTTGTTCTCACGTTCTATCTCATCCGTAATATCCACCAAAAATTCACGGTACAGCTCCACCGGTGTGTCTTCCTGCATTAACAGCGAATCAGCAAGCACCTTAATTGAAGTAATCGGTGTTTTCAATTCGTGGGATACATTGGAAACAAACTCCTGTCTTGAGCTCTCCAGCTTCTTCATCCGGGAAATCATCTGATTAAATGAATCTGAAATCTTCTCTATTTCATAATATCCTTTAATTGATACTTCATCCTCCATATATCCTTCCGTAAGGTGATCAATGGAATTTAACACATTGGTTAATGGTTTGGTCAGTTTGCTGGATAAATAAATCGCAAATACCACAATGATGATTGCCAGCGTTATGGTAATCAAAAGAATTCTCTGCTCCAGGCTGCTCCTGATCTCCTGAATATCCTTGGTAGAGAATTTCATCACGATAATACCCATAATTTCCTTGGTATCATTATTGGTAATGGGATAGGTTAATGTGATACTATGATTTTTTTTATCATGATGCCTGCTGTTTTCCCCTTTGAAGCACTGTATAACTTCAGGAGATACCAGATATTTTCCAACTTCAAGACTATACGTATCCTCTATCACGTTTAGATTATTGTTAACAATAACAATTCTCCCCTGATAAATATCAGCAACACGATTAACCTCCGTCGTAACTTCTGGTACGTCTCCGGAGGTTAGAAATCCCGTAGGGATCAGCATATTGGAAAGCATTGTCCCCTGATTTTGTAACTCAGTAATTTTATTATTGGTCGCCTTTTCCTCATAGGTATTTAACATGACATAAGAAAAAATGGACAAAGGAATTACCCCAACGATAATAAACACAAACAGCATATACATTCTCATGCTGTTAAGATAATGCAATTTAGTCTTGATCCTGGAAAAAATAGCCAACACCCCATTTTGTATGTATATATTTTGGTTCACTTGGATTGCCTTCTATTTTTTCACGCAGTCTTCTAATGTGCACATCCACTGTTCTGACATCGCCCGGGTAATCATAACCCCAAACAATATTAAGCAGGTTTTCACGACTGTAAACCTTATTTGGATTAAATACAAGCAACTCAAGCAGATCAAATTCTTTTGCGGTTAAATTCACTTCTTTTCCGCTGATATAAACTCTTTTATTTTCGCAGTCAATCTTCATATCACCAAAGGTAACTGTCTTAGAGTCAGCATTGGCTACCGTGTTCTTTGCACTGCGGCGCATAATTGCTTTAATTCTGGCTTTCACTTCCAGAATGTTAAATGGCTTCGTAATATAATCATCTGCACCATATTCCAAACCCAGAATTTTGTCCATATCATCACCCTTGGCAGTCAACATGATAATCGGCATGGCAGAAAATTCACGGATCTGCTGGCAAACTTCGAATCCGGATAATTTTGGAAGCATGACATCCAGCAAAATCACATCATATTCCTTCTTTTTGGCCGCTTCCAGGGCCTCTTCTCCATCATAGGCGCAGTCCACTTCCATCCCATCCTGCTCCAGACTGAACCGAATTCCTTTTACAATTAATTTTTCATCATCAACTACAAGAACTCTTTTTGCCATACTCTCACCTCTTATTTGGAATGATCTTCCATGTCTGAATTCCGGTTTATATCGTTATATAAGGAGAAATCTTCTGAAATAATCCTTCTTTAATTCCTGGAATTCTCATGATTTCCTCAATTGATTGAAATGTTCCGTTGGTATTGCGATATTCAATAATACTATTTGCTTTTGCCTGTCCAATTCCGGGAATCGTCATCAGCAAAGCAGCATCTGCCTGATTAATATTAACAAGCTTGCTGCCGCTCTCTGTTGAATCCTCTGAAACGGGAGTCTCTCCTTTGATATACTCGCTGGCACTAATCTCCTTTATCTCCTCCAAGGTCGGAATATACACCCGCTGTCCGTCCTTAACAGGCTGCGCCTGGTTAATATAATCACCGGCAGCTTCCTCTGTCAGACCGCCGGCAAGAGCAATCGCATCCACTAGTCTCATATCAAAAGCCATCTGATATACCCCCGGATCTGTCACCGCACCGCAAACATGAACCGTAATCTGCTCTGCATCCTTCTCTGAAGATTGCTTTTCCAAATCGTTATCCCGGTTCATCAGATTCGCATTTTTTGATTGGGGGTCCGTATTGATTGAATGCTCCGATACCTCATTTGACTCCTTCTGATCAGCGTTCTCCTCCTTCCGCTTCTCCAGCGTGGAAGAAAAACCATCAGAATTCTTTTGATAGGAACAACTATAACATATTCCTGAAATCAATAAAAAAACACATCCAAAACTTATCATTATTATTTTCTTCTTCATACCATCTTCCTTACTATTTCAAACAAAAGAAGATTTTAAAGTACCCTCTATACTTTTATGAACAAGTCATTACTATTTTACATAAATTACTTTACATTTACAATAGGGAATTCGTCGATCTTACATTTTATTTCCTAATCAAATCCCGTTCTTCTCCCATTTGAAGGTTATAATTCCCCCAATTACAAGGATAAGTCCAATCAATTTACGCCATTCAAAGGTCACTTTCTCCGTACCCCACACCCCAAATACTTCGATTAGATAAGCAACAATCAATTGTGCTGTAATGATAAACATATTCGCCCGTGCAGGTCCCAGGGTATCCACACTCTTAATAACGGTATATGTGATAAATGCTCCCATCACGCCGCCCAAAAGCATATATTTATGATCAATTTTAAAGAGTGCCGAGACATTGCTTTGTCTACCGGTGAAAAACCACGCACTGATGCAGACGATTAACGCAGTAAACTGAACAAAACTTGCCGAAATCCATATCCCGGTCTGTTTTGTAACTCCGGTATTAAACACACCCTGTGTGCTCATAAGTGCACCGGAAATGATTGCAATAAGAAACCCCAACATAAGACACCCCACGCTTTCTGCTAATATACATAGTACTTCTATAACATTACCCTTTTCTTTACTTCCTATGCAGCATTCGCACAATATCTTATATTCTATTTAAAAAAGAAGATATCCCGCAGATCTGATCCTTCCGAAGATATCTTCCCAATATTCCCTATTGTCTGTCTTCTACTCGCCCAAAAGGCAGTCTTTTAAAATGGCAATCATCTCATCCACATGTTCCTGACGGATAATCAATGGAGGAACAAATCGAATGACATTTGCCCCTGCGGAGATTAAAATCAGTCCCGCATCCAGTGCTTTTGCTACAATTTCTTTCACCGGCCGATCTAGCTCCAGTCCCTGTATTAAGCCCAGTCCTCTGCGCTCCTTCACACAATCAAAGTTTTGTACCAATTCCTCCAGCTTCTGAATCAAATATGGCGCTGTATTGTTTACTTGTTCCAGTACTTTCTGCTCCTCAAATAAGTCAAACACTTTACTGACCGCTGCGCCGGCGAAGGGATTCCCCCCGTAAGTCGTCCCATGGTCTCCCGGTTCAAAGGCGTTTGCCACCTCTTCTACCGCTGCAAATGCACCTACCGCAACTCCGCAGCCAAGTGCCTTGGCGCTGGTAATCATATCGGGTTTTACACCATACTGCTGATAAGCAAACATAGTTCCCGTCCTGCCCATACCACATTGGATTTCATCAAAAATCAGCAGAATACCATTTTCATCGCAAAGTTTTCTTACACCTTCCATAAATGCTTTCTCAGCAGGATAAATTCCACCTTCCCCCTGAACCGGTTCCATGATAATCGCACAGGTTTTATCTCCGATCAATGCCTTAACACTGTCCAAATCATTATACCGGGCAAACACAACTCCGCCAATGAGAGGTTCAAAGGGTTCCCTGTACTTTTTGGTACCGGTAACACTCAGTGCCCCCATACTTCTGCCATGAAAGGAGTGGTCCATGGATATAATCACACTATCTGAAACACCATGCTTTTTATAATAGTACTTTCTGGCCAGCTTCACAGCGCCTTCAATTGCCTCGGTTCCACTGTTGGTAAAGAATACCCTGTCCATACCGGATGCCTTTACCAATTTTTTAGCCGCAGCTATACTGGGCTCATTATAATAAAGATTTGAAGTATGAAGTAATTTATCAACCTGTGACTTTAATGCATCATTATACGCCTGATTCCCGTATCCAAGGGCAAATACCGCGATCCCGGCACCAAAATCCAGGTACTTCTTCCCCTGGGAATCATATAAATACACACCCTCTCCCTTCTCAAGTACAACCTGAAAACGGCTGTAGGTATGCATCAGCAGTTGGTCTGCTTCTTCGATCAGTTGTTTCATCCTGCTTCCTCCTCATGGAACATTTATTTGTTCAGAGTTTCATTTTCAAATACACTCTGTTTGTCAATGATGGCTGTTCCGATACCACGATTGGTAAAGAACTCCAGCAACAGACAATGCTCAATTCTACCGTCCAGGATATGAACTCTGGACACACCGTTTCTTACTGCATCTACACAGTTTTTAAGTTTGGGCAGCATACCGCCACCGATAAAGCCCCCGTCCAGAAGTTCATCCGCTTTTTCCAAGGTGAGAACAGAAATCAGACTGTCCTTATCCCTGGGATCGGCATAAACCCCTTCAATATCTGTCAAAAACACCAGCTTCTCTGCACCGATGGCCGTAGCAACTGCACAGGCAGCGTCATCCGCATTGATATTATAATTGCAGAAATCATCATCAAGTCCAATGGGTGCGATAACCGGCACAAAATCATTGTTGATTAAGGTATTGATTAAGTCCACATTTACTTCTTTAATATTTCCCACAAAACCAATGTCCTGACCATTCACCGTTCGCTTCTCAACCTTTAATGTTGCACCGTCCTTGCCGCTGATACCAACCGCCTTCACACCCAGTTTTTCTACCAGCTGCACCAGATTCTTATTGACCTTCCCAAGAACCATTTCCGCCACTTCCATCGTCTGTTCATCCGTGACCCGCAGCCCTTCCACAAATTTAGATTCGTGACCAAGGAGATTCAGCCATTTTGTTATTTCTTTCCCTCCCCCGTGTACAATGATGGGCTGCATTCCCACCAATTTTAATAAAGCTACGTCTTTAATGACATTGAGCAAAAGATTCTCATCCAGCATGGCACTGCCGCCATACTTTACCACAACTTTCTTGTTATTAAATTTTTGTATATAAGGAAGCGCCTCAATCAGTGTCTGCGCCTTCATAAGTATTTGATCCATATGTTCCATGTTTCCCTGCATCCTTTCTGGATATCGAATTATAGTTTCTCTGTATGATACTATGAACGGTAATCCGCATTGATTTTGACATAATCATAGGATAAATCGCAGCCCCAGGCTGTTGCAGAAGCACTGCCTGCTTTCATATCTGCAATGGCCGTTACTTCTTTGGCAGACAAGATCTTAGTCGCCACCTCTTCGGAGTAATCCGTAGCCATACCGTTTTCTACCAGTTTTAATCTGCCATCCCTGCTTTCGATATACAGATCTACCAGATCCGGATCAAAGGTTACACCGGAATACCCCATGGCGCAAAGGATCCTGCCCCAGTTTGCATCATTTCCAAATACCGCGGTTTTCACCAGATTGGAAGTAATAATCGATTTACTTACAATAATTGCTTCCTCTTCACAGGCTGCTCCCACCACAGAGACTTCTAATAATTTTGTTGCCCCTTCTCCGTCTGCCGCCATTTTTTTGGCAAGATCGGTAGTCACCATATTCAGGGCTTTACAAAAGTTCTCATAGTCCTCATTCTTCTTTGTAATCTCCTGATTTCCTGCCAGACCGTTTGCCAGTATAAGCAAAGAGTCATTGGTTGAGGTATCTCTATCAACGGATATCATATTAAAGGTATGTTTTACATTCTCGCTCAATGCTTCCTGCAGCAATTCTTTGGTAATTGCAAGATCGGTAGTCACCACACCAAGCATCGTAGCCATATTCGGATGAATCATACCGGAGCCTTTTGCCATGCCACCGATTTTAATCTCTTTTCCGTCTGCATGGAAGCTGTACGCGCTTTCTTTGGAGTAGGTATCCGTGGTCATAATTGACTCAGCTGCGATGGTTCCTGCTTCCAGATTGTCAGATAATTCTTCTGCCAAAGGTTTTGCACCGGCTTCGATAATCTCAATCGGGAGTTGTTTTCCTATTACGCCTGTAGAAGCGGTATAGACTGATTCCACACAAATCTGCAGGGAATCGGCCACGGCCTTGGCCATACGATAATTATTGGTATCTCCTTCGCTGCCGGTACAGGCATTGGCAACCCCACTGTTTAATACAACCGCCTGAATGAAGTCACTGTCTTTTGTCAATTTCATATCCCATTTTACGGGCGCTGCTTTCACCATATTTGTTGTAAAGGTACCAGCTCCTTTTGCCGGTACAACCGAATATACCAGAGCCATATCCTTTCTCTTCTTTTTAATTCCCGCATAAATTCCTGACGCCTGAAAGCCTTGTGCTGCTGTAACTCCGCCATCTATTTTCTTCATCATCTTTTCCTCCCGCCTTATCGCTGATTATTCTTATTATTGTAAATGCACCCTCCGCAATACCTTTTTTACCATCCGGTATGCATGGAATATTTATCCGAGCAAAAATAAATATTAATAATTATACATCTCGATTAAATTTTATGCAATACCTATTTTAATTTTTTTATATCAATTCCCTTTGTAAATAATATTTCATATATTTTTGCAATGGGGAATCCAACAACATTATAGTAATCTCCCTCGATTCCTCTGATATGGATCCCAAAACGTCCCTGTATTCCATAAGCTCCTGCTTTGTCCATCGGCTCTCCCGTTGCCACATAATCCTCTATCTGTTTCATACTCATAGGCTGGACAAAAACCCTGGTACATTCGGCAAAGGTTATCACCTGCTTTTTACCTGCAGACCAAAGGATTATATGAACACCCGTATAAACCTCATGGGTGGAGCCGGACAGCATCTGCAGCATCTTACATGCCTCGGCCTCATTTTGCGGTTTCCCAAGGGCCTGCCCATCATAGAAAACCATGGTGTCCGCTCCGATGATGATAGAATCCTGATCTTCTCGTTCTTCGTACTCCACATTTGAAAAAATATGCTCAGCCTTTAAGGCTGCCAGAGCTTCCACCAGCCTGTCCGGTTCAGATTCTTGTACCGTCTCCTCTACATTACTTGCGATGGCTCTGAATGGAATTCCCATCATCTCCATGATTTCCTTGCGCCTTGGTGATTCTGAAGCTAAAATAATTTGATACATCTCCTGATACCTCTCTCTTCCTTTTTATCGGCACGATTGCCGGACCCTTTGTCACCACGTTCGTTCTATCACAAAACATATCCTTATTATAATGAATCTCCCTTTGCTGTAAATAGGCAGACTATATTTTAGAAATATCATTTGAAAAATTGCCTCCATTGTTATAAGATACTAAAGACAGATATACTTTCATTATGATAGACAGGATGAAGCAAAAACTATTCAATTTTATTTCACTTTTATGCATTTTTCATCTTGCATAATAATTAAATATGTTGTATATTTAGTCATATGGATTTTGTAAAGTAACAAAAATACAAAAATTGAAAAAAATAACAAAACGAATTATCATTAGGAGGTTATTCATATGAAAGAAAAGGTGATCCTTGCTTATTCCGGCGGTCTTGATACTACCGCAATCATTCCCTGGTTAAAGGAAAATTATGATTATGAAGTAGTTTGTGTCTGCATTGATGTCGGTCAGGGAAACGAGTTGGATGGCTTGGAAGAAAGAGCGAAATTATCCGGTGCCACAAAATTATATATTGAGAATGTTGTAGACGAATTTGTCAATGATTATGTCATTCCTTGTGTAAAGGCAAATGCAGTTTATGAAAACAAATACTTATTAGGCACCTCCATGGCAAGACCTGTTATTGCAAAAAGACTTGTGGAGATTGCAAAGTTAGAAGGCGCCACCGCAATCTGCCATGGTGCAACCGGTAAAGGGAATGATCAGGTGCGTTTTGAACTTACGATTAAGGCCCTGGCTCCTGAGCTTAAGATCATCGCTCCCTGGAGAATCTGGACCATGTCCTCCCGTGAAGAGGAAATTGAATATTGTGCGGCACATGGAATAAACCTTCCATTCTCCTCCGATAACAGCTATTCCCGTGACCGTAACCTTTGGCACATCAGCCATGAGGGTCTGGAATTAGAAGATCCTGCAAGTGCACCGAATTATGAACATTTGCTGGTATTGGGCGTATCTCCTGAGAAAGCTCCGCAGGAAGGGGAAAGCCTCAGTCTTACTTTTAATCAGGGAATCCCTACCGCTTTAAACGGGAAAGAAATGAAAGCAGCTGATATCATTCATGAACTTAACACCCTTGGCGGAAAGCACGGAATCGGTATCGTTGATATTGTTGAAAACCGTGTTGTAGGTATGAAATCCCGTGGCGTATACGAGACACCGGGCGGAACCATCCTGATGGAAGCACATACCCAGCTGGAGGAATTAATTCTTGATCGTGCCACCCTGACAGCAAAGAAAGAAGTGGCAAACCGTTTTGCAGATATCGTATATGAGGGAAAATGGTTTACTCCGTTAAGAGAAGCCTATCAGGCATTTATTGATGTTACACAGCAATATGTAACAGGAGAGGTAAAATTAAAATTATATAAGGGCAATATCATTAAGCAGGGAACCACTTCTCCTTATTCCCTTTATAACGAAAGCATCGCTTCCTTTACTACAGGCGACCTGTATAATCATCACGATGCAGAAGGCTTCATCAACCTCTTTGGTCTCTCCTTAAAGGTTCGTGCCATGAAGATGGCAGCATTAGAAGAAAAATAACAGACAACATATCAAAGAGGCAGTATAGGGATTACCACAATTTCCCGTACTGCCTCTTTCATCATGACTAGTGAAACGACTTTATCAGTTCATCTTGTTGTATGCCTGCAAGTTCAATGGTACTGTGATGTAATATCCAATAGTCCGCCGATGTCAAGAATCAGACTGATGCTGCCGTCTCCTAACAGGGTACATCCGGATAATCCCTTGGTTCTTCTCAGTTTTTTAACATAATCCGGAAGGGTCTTTACCACTACCTGCTGCTGTCCGAGCAACTCATCCGCGAATAAGCACACGGTTTTGTCATCCTGCTCTGCCATAATCAGGATGCCCTCTGTAAATGTTGTTCTACTTGTCTTTACTTCAAATATGCTATGTATCCTAAGGATCGGATAACACTCTCCCCTTACCATGATCATTTCATTACCCTCCGGATCCGAAATAAGGTCTTTCCGTTCGGGCCGGAAGGATTCCTTGATAGCCGTAGTTGGTATGGTAAAACAAGAATTACCAACGGATATATTCATCCCGTCAATAATAGCAAGTGTAAGCGGGATCTTAAGGATTATGGTTGTCCCGCTGCCTGACACACTTTCTACGGTTACCGTTCCGCCGACGGACTCAATATTCCTGACAACAACATCCATCCCCACACCGCGCCCGCTGAATTCCGACACCTCATCCTTCGTCGAAAAGCCGGGTAATAAAATCAGATTGAATATTTCCTTCTCCGTCATATCCTGCTCAGGTTTTGTAAGCAGATCACTTTCTCTTGCTCTTCTAAGGATTTTCTCCCGATCCAATCCCTTACCATCGTCCTTTACTAAGATCAGGACATCACTTCCTGCGTTTTTCGCTTCCAGGGTAATCTTACCGGTCTCCGGTTTCCCTGCTGCTATTCTTTCCTTCGTCGGTTCCAATCCATGATCCGCCGAATTTCTTACAAGATGCATCAACGGGTCAGATATATGCTCAATGATATTTTTATCCACCTCTGTCTCTTCCCCGATTAATTCCAGCTCCACATTCTTGTCCAGTCTTTTGCTCATATCTCGTACAATCCGAAGCATTTTTCTAAAGGTGCCTGAAATCGGCACCATACGAATTGACATCACAACATCTTGTAATTCCTTGGTGATTTTATGCAGCTGTTGTGCCGCTTTATGAAAATGATCAAGTTCCAGCCCTGCAAGATCCGGATTCTGTGTAACCATAGCTTCTGCGATCACCATTTCTCCCATTAAATCCATCAGCCGATCAAGTTTTGATACGTTAACGCTAATGATATTCTGATCGCCTTGTAACGTTTGCGTACTGATAAATTCTTTGTTTCCGATCTGTTGATTACAAGTTTCGGTTTGTGTCTTGTATCCCATCAATTCCTTCTCATGATCCAGTAAAATTAATTGAACCTGTTTTACAAAGACTGTCAATTGTAAGATATCTTCTAATTCCCTGAATGATTTATTTGTCTTCATAAACATGGTAAATCCTGATTCGAGTATAATTTTTTCTGCCTCTTCCCCCTCGGTACTTTCAGGTAATGTTGAAATCTCATCCACCATTTCCTTCATCTGGGTGAAAAGGGCAAACGCCCTTAGATTTATCATACCGCAATCTTCTTCAAAAAATATGATAGCTTTATAGCATCTGGAGGCAGCCTCCTCCGCTGAAGCCGTGCCGTCTTGTTTCAAATGATTCAGATACTCCTTGATGCGAAGGATTAAATGCGCACAATTTCCAGTCACCTGATTAGCATCTTTTATGCTGGAGAGCTCGCTCTTTATAAAATCCATACTTTCCAGAATCAAATCCGACAGGGTACCAAAGTTATGTATCTGAGGTTTTTGCTCCCTTAGATAAAAAAATAAATCCTCAACAGCATGTGCCAGCTCAGAGATCTCCGGGTACTGCATCATGGCAGAGGATCCCTTGATCGTATGCATGATACGAAAAATCTCATTAATTGCAGCGGGTTCATAGCATCCTGCATTTTCGCTGTTAAGGATTAAAACTTCCAGTTGTTCAATATTTTGATTTGTCTCAAATAAGAACATTTCATATAAAACGTCATTCTTATGATAAGGCATGCTGTCATCTCCCCTATTATTCCATATTAAAAACCAATATATTACCAATGGTACCATATTATTGCAACATCATTTTATAATAAATTTTCGATTTAATCAAGTCGATTTATATCGTATTTTTGTGTTTCAAGTATATATTTGTCGAATTGGTTCTGAATAGGATATCAATCAAAGCACCTTGCACTTTAATAGAAATTTTCGCAGCACTTCCTCATATCCTTTGGGGTTAATACAACAGCTTTGCGCATGCCGCGCTCCGGCGACCAGATAGATGGCTTTATTTCTTATCTTACAGGCATACATCTTCTTTGACATAATGGAGGGAACAAAATGATCCATCTTACCATGTACAAATAAAACCGGAATCTCAGACGTACTGACCGATCTCACAGGTGAGACATCCCGATACCAGAATCCGGCACGCAGGTAAGTAAGTAAACTTTCTACAGGAATTAAGAACGCCGGTAAGTGATAGTACTGTTTCAATTGATGCTTCAATAATTCGTTCAAATCAGAATAAGCACAATCAGCAATGGCGCAGGAAACTCTTTGATCGATCTCAAGATGCATCAAGACGGTAGCTGCACCCATAGATTCTCCATGGGTAATTACTTTACTGT
This sequence comes from Bacillota bacterium, assembly GCA_023439505.1. GTDB lineage: Bacteria > Bacillota > Clostridia > Lachnospirales > Lachnospiraceae > Mobilitalea. Next base: position 280,195 of record JAEXNR010000017.1, on the reverse strand, counting down.
TTTTACCATAAGTCCGAAAACACCAGTCCACGACCTTCTTTAAATCATATCGCTCATAATATCCCATGGATGTAAGAGCTTTCCCGCTTCGTCCATGATTTCTGTGATCATAGATCACAACATGAAAGCCCAGCTTCAGATAGATCTGCGCATACTTTAAGCAGCCGTATCTTGAGTACCCCAATCCGTGGCAAAGTACTGCAATAGCGCTTGCACCTTCCTCATCCTTCTTTCCCTGAGGAATTAACAATTCACAGGATAGGGAATACTGATAATCGGATGGCAGGGTAAACTTTTTCTTTTCTAACTGATGGTAATTCTTTTCATCAAAGGATTTACGGGCAGCCTCGGCAGTATATATCTTATCACAAGACATTTTTCTGGGCTTAACAATTAAGTCCGAGAGACACCACAATATTTCAAACAAAAACCAGCCAACAATTTTTACCATGCGTAATCTATCCCTCCTCCTTAATTCTGATATCGAGTCCCAAAAAACATAATAATATAATGATTATATTTTCTTATGCCTTAATCATACCCTGATTTATCTGTATTATTCGAAGGAAGCAAATCTCTAAAAAAACACCTATCTACTATTCCATAAGCAGATAAAAACCGCATATCGATGATTTGACATTTACCCTCTCAAAATCCGATATACGGTATCCTCTGACTATATTATATTTATTTTATTGGGACTTTTCCTGTGGAAGGAAGCTATCAAAGATAAAGTGATCAAAATACCCTTTATTTTCTTCCAACTGCTCCTGTGATTGTATCGTCCAGGCAAATGTTTTCATATGATATAATTTCCGGCACAAAGTAAAGGACAGATCCTTTCTGTACTTATATTGATATGCAATAAAGTCCGGTTTTGAAAAGGTATTCATTAATAAATGCTTTAGAATGAAATATTGAATTTTGCTTCCTTCCTGTTTTTCCCTGCGAAAATCTGTGGAAAGCTGTCCTCTTATGACATCCGGTCTGTACTTCTTATACCAGATCAAACCAAAGGGATTAAAGGACTCGATACAGTAAACTCCCTGATATTGATCCAGAATGTTTGATACCTTCTCACAAGTCTTACCAGCCCGAAAGGGGATTTTAAGTTCTACGATCAGAGGCACCTGGCCATGAATCACCTCCAATGCCTCTTGTAAGGTTGGTATAGGTTCCTTAGAGTCAAACAAGGTGTATTGCTTTAATTCCTCGTAAGTAATCTCGGAAACCCTGCGATCCACATTACAGGCGCGCAGCAAATGATAATCATGCAGGATGACCGGTACAAAATCCTTTGTCAGTTGAACATCCAGCTCAATTCCATAATGGTTCTCCACCGCGTGGGAAAACGCCGTCAACGAGTTTTCAGGTGCTTCTGAATGGTTATCATGCAATCCACGATGTGCGTAAAGCCACCCCTCCAGCTTTTTTAAATCCGGGTGACGATGAAGCTTTGGCATAATAGCCAATAAGTATAACAAGATGATAATCGTAATAAGAATGATTGTTTCTAACAGCATGTCAGTACTCCTATCTTAATCTGTTGTATCAAAATTCTCCAAAACATCTGATTTCTTCATAGGCTTTGAATCACCGTGTTTTACCATCAGCATGGTTAGCATCGATGCAAGAGAAAAGAATAAAGCATAGGGAAACAGCGTCCGGTATGATACGAATTCCAGGAAAAATCCCGAAACGATAGGGGTAATAATCTGAGCTGACATAGAAAACGTATAGTATAATCCTGTATATTTTCCATTATCTGTACTCCTGCTCATCTCTACCACCATAGGGTAGGAATTCACGCTGATCGCCGCCCAGCCAATCCCGGTGAAGGCAAACACAATATTAATAAGAAAAGAATACTCTATGATGAAGATCCCGCACAAGTAGGAAATTGTCATTAATAATATTCCGGCGATAATTGTCTTTTTCCTTCCGATTCTGCTCGAAATTATTCCAATGGGTATGTAGCTGCAGATAGCGGCAATGGTTGCAACCAACAAGGAGTCCGCATAACCTCCTCCGCTAAGATGCCAAACTTCCTCCGTATATCGGGAGTAGGCAGTAGTAACCGCATTATACGCCGTAAACCAGAGAAATATGGATGCCAGTATGAAGAAAATACTCCTTCTGACCTCCTTTGGCATTGGCTGCTGTTGTACTCCCTGACCGGCTTTCTCACTTACCTTTTCAGCAGGCATTTCCGGTTCCTGTTCCATCATGACAGCAGCGGTTAATTTCTTTTCTCTTATCGTAATAACAAGTATGATAACTGCTATACTCATCAGCGCTGCAACACTTAAGAATAAGGGTAAATAGTTCTCGGATTTCTTGCTCACCAGTAATTTAATCATAATTAAGGTATAGATGCCGCCGACTGCGCCCATCAAATTAATCACCGCATTTGCTTTACTCCTTAAGGGCTTGGGTGTAAGATCGGGCATTAAAGCTACCGCCGGCGACCGATAGAAACTCATGGCGATCAGGACAATACCCAGAAAAATCAGAAACAGGGGAAAATCAGCCCTTTGGTTCACAACAGGAATAAATATCATGGCAATAACCGCTACTGCCGTTCCCGCCACAATAAAGGGTGTTCTCTTTCCGAGTGGAGTACTGGCCTTATCAGAGAGAGCTCCAAATAACGGCAGCAAAAATAAGGCAAGAATATTATCTGCCGCCATTACAGCACCTGTTACCGTTTCTCCTAAATGAAATGTTTTCTTAAGCATTAATGGAATGATGTTATCATACATCTGCCAAAAAGCACAAATCGATAAAAATGCAAGCCCGACAAAGAAAGTTCTTCTGTAGTTTAACTTCATCCTGCCTCCTTCTGCCTGTTTCACAGGCCCCTTTATTCTTTTATTTCATTTCGATTTGTAAAAACATATGCTCCGATGCCAACAGCAATGGTTAAATTCAGGGAATCCACATCCGGAGACTGGGGGATAAAGATACTCGTTCCAATATTGAGGAAAGAATCGTCAAGTCCCGTAGCCTCATTCCCGAAAACCAAAGTGTAAAGCTCCGCCTTCGGGCAGTCATTTAAGGTTAAGGTTTGCGCTCCGTTTAACATAAAGGTGAATATTTCATGATTTTGATAAAGCCTTCGGTATTCTTCAAAAGAAGGAAACACATGATGATTTAATTTAAACATCGCCCCCATGGAGGACCTGACAGTCTTCGGATGAAACAGGTCTGCGCAGGGTGAAATCATGGCGATATCATAGATACCAAAGCCGGCACAGGTACGAATAATTGTTCCAAGATTCCCCATATTACTTGGATGAACCAATACAATATGAGATTTCTCTTTCCTTAATTCATCCTGATATTTGTCAAAAATTCCTGCAACATAGCAATTTTCCTTGTCACTTAATTTTGCAATTAATTTATCGTTATATTCCAACGGGATTTCTCTCTCCCTGCAGAGCCTGACAAGCTTTTCCTGATCCGTAAATCCGGAATGTACCAGTACCTTACGTACAATTTGATGTCTTGATAAGATTAATTCATAAGTTGGAAATGCACCCAGGGTATAGGAATAGTCAAAATCCTTTTTATAAGATTTAATCTGCCCTTCTATCCTGCTGTCTTCTTTCTTATCGCTCATCAGCTCTTCCTCCTTCTACTTCTTACCCATATATACCAATGCGAGCATCCCCGGACCAGTATGTGTTCCAATGACAGGGCCAATCTTAGAAATAATAATATTTTTTACCGGCGTATTACTCCTGATCAGCTTCTCCAATTCTTTTGCCTGCGCCAAATCATCTCCATGGCCAATAATTACCGTCTGCTCAGACAAATCCGCGCCTTCTGTGACCATCTTAGATACCAGAAAATCAAGCTCTGCTTTTGCACCTCTGATTTTTGAAACCACTGTCAGTTTGCCATGATCATCTGTGCTCAGAACCGGTCGTATTTTTAAGGCAGTACCGACAACCGCCTCAATAGACGAGATTCTTCCCCCTCTTTTAAGGAAAAACAGATCCTTTACCGTGAACCAGTGCTTTGCCGCTTTCTTATTCTGTTCTGTCCATTCTTTTAACTCTTCAATACTTCGCCCTTTGCTTTTCTGCATCGCGGCCTGATATACCAGGAGTCCCTCTCCGACTGAGGCACAAAGTGAATCCACACAATATATCTTGCGGTCAGGGTATTCTTCTCTCAGGTCCTTCAATACCAACCGGGCCGCATTATATGTACCACTTAATCCGGATGAAAATCCAATATACAATATATCCAGGCCTTTTTTAAGATATTCTTCAAAGAACTCAAGAAAAACAGAGGGAGTAATTTGCGTGGTATGTGATATCGAACCGTTTTTTAATTTCTGATAAAATTCCTCAATGCTGATTTCCCTTTCATCAGGGTAATGGAAATATGCTACATTATCGATTTCTACCCCCATTGGTATTACCTTAATTGCACATTCCTCTATCATGTTTTGCGGCAAATCTAATGTTGCATCACTAACGATGATGTAATCGTCCATCTGTTTTCTCCTTTATTTCATCTCCCGGCTTGCCGGTCATACTATTCCAGATCGCTGAACCTTACGATATAATTCTATTCTATACGATAATGCATCAGACTTCAAGCTACATTCCTACGATATCCTAACATACATTCTTCGAGTATTACTGTTCACTCCCTATATAATAATGAACACATTGATTTCAATAAATAATTCTGAAAAGGAGTATTTGCATCCGTCAGTACTTTGGTTCTGTATATTAGTACCTTTTGTACTGCTACGTGATGCAACGAAGGGAGAGCGGCTCCGCATCGGAAATCTTTGTCGAAATCATATTCATGGCCTTGAATGGGGAGTGAACTGTAATTTCTTCTAGCTAAATCAATATATTGGCAATCATCATCACCACTGGGATCGAGATAACGGAAAGAATCGTTGTCACCGCAAAAAGTTGTGATGCATAGACAGAATCTTTCTGAAATCTGATGCAGAATAAATTGATGGTAACTGCAGTCGGGCATGCTGCGGCAAGAATGGAAGTTAATATTACTTCCCGTGGGATCGGAAACATGCGATACACTAGCACCAATACGAGAGGCACGATAAAAAGTTTTACGATCGCCACATAATAAAGCCTGACTCTTTTGACCAACTCAATGATATTTGTCTGTGCGATGGTAACACCGGCAACAAGCATGGCCAGAGGTGTATTCATTTCACCAATATAATTAAGGGAAGAATACAGTATGGAAGGAATTTTGATCCGGGTCAGGAAGAACAAAAATCCCACAAAGGTTGCCAGCATAGCAGGAGACAATATGGCGCTGATTAATGTCCTTCTGTCTTTCTTTCCTGTCATAATAATTACACCATGGGTCCATACAAACAAATTGAACACTGTCATATAGGCCGTAATATAAAATACTCCTTCACTATGAAAAATACCGTTCACCAAAGGTATCCCAATAAATCCACAGTTGGAATACACTACTGCAAAACGCTCAATAACATGATTGTTTTCCTGTTTTTTTCTATGTATGAAAGGCACCGATAATGCGATAGCTACTCCATGAGTGATAATAGCAAGCAATATGGATATTAATAATCCATGTAATAGTTTTGCGTCAAATTCTCGTTGATATGACATAAAAATCAAAATGGGATTGACCAGCATTAAGACCAGATCCGAGAGCTTTTTATTTGTTCCCGTATCAACCAATTTGATTTTATAACTCGCCATTCCGATCATCATCAGAATTAGCATGATCACAATTTGATTAAATACAGTGGTTACCAATGTTGTCATAATTTTCCCTGCCTTCTTACTTTGTTCTATTTATTTTGTCAATATTTTATTATCCACTATTTATCCGGAGCAATCAAGTAAAATTTTTAAATAAGTCTTTTCCTTAAAATTTTTAAATAAGTCTTTTCCTTATCCTTCGTTATGGCCCTCTTCCTGCTCAACATTAAAAATATGACTTCGGTAAATGATATCGAAGCTAAGCCGCTCGCGCTTAATTGCCTTACGCAACATACAATCGGTTCTGGCATACAGAACTTATTCTGACATACAGAACCCAAGGACTGACGGATACATGGACCCGGCTACGATATTATGTAATAAATCAGAAGATATCCGCATATAGTATGACATATAACAAATAACGACGTGGTTAAATCCCTTATTTCGTATGAGCTGACATTATTATGACTCATGCAGGAATCGCTTCCTACATGAGCTTTAATTTTGCAGATAACAGGATGAATCGATCTATGGAACGGAAAGGATAAGTTATGGGTCTGCTCACTATTTTTTTACTTGCTCTTGGTCTGTCAACGGATGCATTTGCTGTTGCTGTTTCAAACGGTATGTGCTCCTGTGAAATAAGGAAAAAAAACGCGGCGGCAACTGCTATTGTTTTCGGATTTTTTCAGGCTCTGATGCCGGTTATCGGTTATTATCTGGGTTATTCTTTTTATGAATTCATCAGCCGCTTTCAACACTGGATTGCACTGTTTTTGCTTAGTGCAATCGGATTCAATATGATGATGGAAGCACTTACGGAAAGAAACCATCCGGAGGAATCCTGCTGCTCAAATCATGTCTTTACGTCAAGAAATCTTATATTACAAGGTATTGCTACAAGTATTGATGCTTTGGCCGCCGGTGTCTCCTTTGTGGCAATGCAGGTCAATATTGTGAAGGCCTCATTACTGATCGGTACTACCACCTTCCTATGCTGCTATACCGGCGTCTACATTGGTAACAAGTTTGGTACCATCTTAGGAATCAGAGCCCGTTTATTTGGCGGTATCATTCTAATTTTGCTGGGCATAAAGCTTTTTTTGCAGCATCTGCTGGGTAATTAACTAAATCAGAAGGTTAGCTAACGCCCTATAAGCGAGTGCTGCTCTGATGTCGAATTCATATTCATGGTCTTGAATGGGGGGGAGAAATGTATCAGTAGCAATCCCCTTCCCCGAAAACTTTTTAAAAATGATTGATAATATTGCTGTTTTATAGGATAATATCAGAAAACAGATTAAATCCATAGAAAAGGAGCTCCAGATGAGTTACGAAGATACCTTTCAGACATTACCTAAAATTGAAACCTCAAGACTTATCCTTCGCCAGATCACCGATAGCGGGGAGGACGGCAGAGATTGCCTGGAATTTATTAATGATTACAGTGTTTACCGTTTTTGGGGATTATATGATGAAGCGAATGATATCAATGGAAAACATAAACCGAAAAAGAAAATAAAACTAGATTATCCTCATAAAAATACCATGAAAGAGTACAAAGCCGGACGTGAAGTCACCTGGCTGATGGAAGAGAAAAATTCAGGTAAAGTAATCGGTGAGATTGTACTGTATGATTTTAAATTGAAGAAACAGGCTGATATCGGTTATCGAATCAATAAAAATTATTGGGGCCAGGGGTATGCAACAGAAGCAGGACAGGCCGTAGTAAAATATGCTTTTGAGGCCATGGAGTTAAGCAGAATACAGCTTCGGTGCTTTACGAATAATACCGGCTCTGTACGAGTAGCACAAAAGCTGAACTTTGTGAAGGAAGGAATGATCCGTCATGGCGTTATCCTGAATGTAATCACAGATTATTATATCTTTGGATACCTGCGGGAAGAATATGAGACCCGTCCCATAAGTGATGCGAGTGCCAGAATCATTTTGTCATCAACATAAGAGAGAACAGGAGCTACCCATGAAAACACTTTATATCTCAGATTTGGACGGTACGCTTCTTGGGCAGGACGTTCAATTGTCCGAGAATACCATAACCATATTGAATGAATTGATCAAAAACGGTCTGATGTTTTCCATTGCAACCGCAAGATCCATTGCCTCTGTCAAGCCGATACTAAAAAGGCTGACGATTAATCTGCCTGTTGTTCTTATGAATGGCGTATGCATCTATGATTTATGGAGGGAAGAATATATCAATATTGAACCCCTGAGTATTACGAGCATTGATTACCTCCTCTTCGTTATCAAACAACATAAACTGATGGGTTTTGTGTATGTGATAAAAGACGGACAGCTCTTTACCTATTATGAAACGCTTGGTACTTCCTCTATGCAGGAATTCTATAAGGAACGTGTAAAGAAATATCAAAAGCAATTTATTCAGGTAGAAAATTTTTCTATGCTTCGAGAGGAACCTATCATCTATTTTACCTTAATGGATCATAAAGAAAATCTTGAACCGATTTACGGGATCTTCAAACAATACAACGAATTAAACTGTGTATTTTATAAGGATAATTATTCGCAGGATTTATGGTACCTTGAGATTTTTAGTAAGAATGCTTCCAAGTATCATGCCCTTTGCTTTTTACGGAATTATCTGAGCTTAGATTCCATCGTTAGTTTTGGAGATAACCGAAATGATTTAGCCCTGTTTGAGGCCAGTGATCATAAGTATGCGGTGGCAAATGCGGTAACAGAATTAAAAGATAGAGCAGATGCCGTCATCGGCAGTAATACCGACGATGGCGTTGCAATGTGGCTGAAAGAAAATTTATTACATAATCTGTAATATTTCCTGTAGTTCTTTTATTCGAATCCCTGAATATTCCGGATGCTCCTCCCGGTTGTCTGTGATCCAGATGGGTATTAAGTGTGCGCTCATAGCACCGGCAATATCATTGGGATAATAATCGCCTACATAGACGGCCTCCGGCGGGCTGATTCCAAGTTGTTCACAGGCGGCTAAGAAGATTCGGGCATCCGGCTTTTCCATCTTCTCCTCCTGTGAAATGATGATGGTCTCAAAGTAATCCTCGATTCCAACCAAAGAAATTTTCCTTCTCTGAACCTTGGAAAAACCATTCGTAATAATTCCCAGTTTATATTTTTTCTTTAATTCTTCTAATACCTCATGTAATTTTGGCATGGGTTGTGTAAAATCCCCGAAAACCCGGTTCCTCTCTGCTTCAAAGCTTTCCGGTGTATGAGGAAGATTCCATCGTCCCTTTAACCTTGGAACGAAGTTTGGCACTCCTCCATAACCGTCCCCGTCGATTTCAATCATATATTGTAACAGCTCTTCCTTTGTACCATGATAAGGATATTGAGGAGCGTATTGTTGAAATAAATATTCACAAAAACGCAAAAAAGCCATTCTTCTGTCAATTAATGTATTATCCAAGTCAAAAATTACTGCCTTTATATGTATCACTATCTGCCTCCAATCTGTTATACCGTTCCTTCTTCGTACCATTTGGTTCTTTGTAACTTTGGATAATCCTCCAGATGGGCACTATCATTAAACCGTTCCAGATAAAACCGATCATACGTTTCACAATAAATCAGATGTGTGATACTCGCATTCTCAAGATATAATCCGAATAAAAACCGTTTTGCCTGGTTTTTACCAAACAGTGCCGCAAGCAGCACCCTGATGGTACCTCCATGGGTGACAACTGCAATGTTCTTATGACCACTTTGTGCAATCTCTTGTATCACCGGCATAGCCCGCTCATATACAGAAGTTCCGTTTTCTCCATCCGGATACGGAATATCCTCCAGAAGCTTTAACTGCTCTTCTTTAAACTCATGAAAATGTGCTTCGATATATTCTTCCGTATTTCCTTCAAATTGGCCAAAGGAGATCTCACATATTTCTTTCCGGATATGATGCGGCAGTTGAAAGGTCTCATTTAATATCTGCGCTGTCTCTACCGCACGAATCAGATCACTGGAATACAGGGCATCCACATGATAATTCTTCATTCGTTCCCGTAATAGCTCGCACTGCATCCGTCCTTCCTCTGACAATCCCACATCATTGTTCCACAATTTACTGTCCTGCCTGCCATGTCGAATAAGGTAAAGATTAACCATAAGTTTTCCTCCGTCTAATCTGTACGTCCTTTTCCTTCATAAACAACTAATACCGTTGCTTTCTTCTTAACTCATAAATATCATTAATTAACCCAATATCGTTGCTTTCTTCTTAATTCATGAATATCATTAATCAACTTAATATCATTGCCTTCTTCTTAATTCATAAATATCATTAATCAACTTAATATCATTGCTTTCTTCTTAATTCATAAATATCATTAAAAATCAGCATCATATTTTTAAAGTCATCTTCTTTTACTATATCTCGTTGATGAGCATATTCAATTAAATAACAGGAATAGGCAACAAATTTATAGTGCCGGAACATCAACTCAAAATTTTCTGTATCATAATATTTTTTAATAATGGCCCAATTAGCCTCCATTAATGCTTTTACATTTTCATCCGATTGTGTATCCAGCAAATCATTCATTTCTTCTATTTTGGTTTCTACAAATAATCCTCTTAGTTCCATATCGAATTGTCTAAGTTCATCGTCCATAAGTATATCTTGCCCTTTCCATCGCCTGCAACCCCACGGCAGCAGGTCAAAACGTTTTACTTTCCAGCCAAACAGTGATGACTTTATTATTCTATCATGAATTCTTGCGGTTATACAAGAAAAATCAGCAAAACACTTCAAACTGCTCATTCATCTCTTGTAGCTTTGCCAATGATTTCGGTAATCATTCAGAAAAGGAGTGTTTGCATCCGTCAGTACCCAAGTTCTGCATCTTAGATGGAATTTTTGTTGAGGACTTTACATTAGAACGTGTGCCCACCGGGCACACAAAATAATAGACTGATCATTTTACTGACCAATCTATTATTTTAAAAGGCAAATTATTTTCATTCCTTACGGAATTCTTGCAAGCATTTTAAAGATTACGCATTCTTACTTCTTCTCTTGGAGATAACATCAAAAGCTACCGCTGCCAAAAGAACAAGACCCTTTACTACCTTCTGCATATCTGTGTTAATACCCATAATAGACATACCGTTATTGATAACACCCATGAAGACCGCACCGATTACGACTCCTGCAACAGTTCCGATTCCACCATATGCGGAAGCACCACCGATGAAACAAGCACCGATTGCATCCAACTCATAGTTTGTACCTGCAGTAGGAGCAGAAGAATTAAATCTGGCCACACACATGAGAGCGGCAACCGCACTTAAAAACGCCATATTAACATACGCCAGGAATAATACCCGATTGGTATTAATACCACTTAATTTTGCAGCTTTTTCATTACCGCCCATAGCATACAGATAACGTCCCGGAACAGTTTTTGTTGTATAATAAGCATAGATGAATACGATCACAGCCAACAAGATTAAGATTACCGGGATACCTTTATGGTTTGCTAATGTAAATGATAATGCCATAATTACCAGAATGATAATCACAGCCTTTAGAATTGTTACAAGAAGGTTTTCCTGCACGTAACCCTTTTTACTTTTATTCATTCTTGATACAAATTGTACGACAATATAGATGGCACTGATAATAAAACCTGCAACAATACATAATATATTAATACTTCCCTGGAATACATCAGGAACATAACTGTTAAATAAGTTTAAATAATTAGCCGGATACGGAGAAATTGTTAAACCGCCTAATACGATTAATGCAACACCTCTCCATAATAGCATACCTGCCAGCGTTACAATGAATGCCGGGATTCTGATATAGGCAATCCAGAAACCCTGCCAAACTCCAATTGCAATACCTACGATAAGACATATGATAATAGATAACCAAATATTCAAGTGTGCATTTACAATTAACTTACCTGCAATTGCTCCTACCAGGGCAACAATAGAACCAACCGAAAGGTCAATGTTACCTCCTGTTAAAATACACATTAACATACCTACTGCCAAAACAACAACATAGCCGTTCTGAGCAATCAGATTCGTAACATTTTGCGGATATAACAGGGTTCCGCTTGTCTGTATTGTAAAAAATATTGTTACAATAATTAACGCAATCAGCATCGTATTCTTTTTTAATACTTCTTTTGCTCTATCCATTGTTTACTCTCCTTTACTCGATTTTAATATCTGCCCCATGATCAGTTCCTGCGTTACTTCTTCCTTCATAACCTCGCCAACCATTTTTCCCTCATTCATGATATAGATGCGGTCACACATACCGATTAACTCCGGCATCTCGGATGAAATCATTAAAATCGACTTGCCTTCTTTCACCAGCTGATTGATAATGCAATAAATCTCATACTTTGCACCAACATCAATCCCTCTGGTCGGTTCATCCAGTATCATAATCTCAGGATCTGCAAACATCCACTTACTGATTAAAACCTTCTGCTGATTACCACCACTTAAATTACCTACATTTTGTTCTATGGAAGGACATTTTGTTCTTAATTTTTCTACATAATCATTGGCAGCCATGATCTCCAGGTTCTTGTCTATGATACCATGGGAGCTGACTTTATCCATCTTAGCCAGAGTCGTATTAATCCGGATTGGGTTGGAGAGGATTAACCCATCCCCTTTACGATCCTCCGTGATATATGCCAATTTTTTATCGATGGCCTGTCTGGCACTATTTAACTTTACCTCTTCTCCATTAATGAAAAGTGTACCCGAAATCCCTGCACCATAACTTTTGCCGAAGATACTTAGGGCAAGCTCTGTTCTTCCCGCGCCCATCAATCCGGCGATACCAACCACTTCGCCTTTTCTGATTTTCATTGATACATCATTAACTACCTTGCGTCCGCTGTATAACGGATGATAGACAGTCCAGTTTTTAACCTCAAGACTTACTTCTCCGATGGAAATATTATCACGCTTCGGGAAACGGTCAGTGATCGTTCTGCCAACCATTCCTTTAATAATACGTTCTTCCGAAATTGTGTCCACCCTTTTATCAAGCGTCTCAATCGTTGAACCATCACGTATAATGGTAATCTTATCCGCTACATATTCAATCTCATTCAGTTTATGAGAAATTATAATCGAAGTTAATCCCTCTTTTTTAAATTGCAGTAGTAAATCCAGTAATTTACGAGAATCTGCCTCATTTAAGGAAGCTGTCGGTTCATCTAATATTAATAATTTAACATTTTTTGCCAACGCTTTCGCAATTTCCACCAATTGCTGTTTTCCAACACCTATATCTTTAATCAGTACCCTTGATGATTCCTTCAGGCCTACTGTCTTTAATAAATCATTTGCTTTACGATAGGTCTCTTCCCAGCTGATGTTCATTTTATTTCCTCTTTCATTTCCGAGGAACATATTTTCACCTATCGTCATGTAAGGTACAAGAGCAAGCTCTTGATGAATAATAACTATGCCTTTTTCTTCACTATCATTGATTTGATTAAATTTACATTCTTCTCCGTGATAAAGGATATCTCCCTCGTAGCTTCCATAGGGGTAAATACCGCTTAAAACATTCATTAATGTTGACTTTCCTGCTCCGTTTTCCCCAACAAGTGCATGAATTTCTCCTTCTTCCACCTGAAGATTAACATTATCTAATGCTTTCACTCCTGGGAAGCGTTTGATTATATTTTTCATTTCAAGTAATATCTTAGCCAAGGAAACTCCTCCTTCTAACGTAATCCATACATAGGATTTAGGGTGTTGCATCAGCAACACCCTAAACCTTTTATGTGTTGACTTAATTTAATTGATCCTCTGTATAATATTTAGAGTCAATTAACAATTTCTTGTAGTTATCAATATCTGCAAATACCGGATCGCAAGCGAAGGTAGGAATGATGCCTGTTCCGTTATCATAAGTCTTTGTGTCATTAACCGGTACTTCTTTTCCTGTTAATATAGCGCCAACCATCTCAAGAACTTTTGCGGCAAGTGTACGTGTATCTTTAAAGATTGACATTGACTGTGTTCCTGCAAGGATGTTCTTTACAGAAGTGATATCGCAGTCCTGACCGGTTAAGATCGGGAAATTTTCCTTTGTATAACCTGCACCAACAAGGGCGTTGGTAATACCGTTTGCAACAGAGTCATTAGAAGATAATACGACATCCAGCTTTGTTCCGTCTGCATAGTAAGCTGTAATTAAGTTTTCCATACGCTTCTGAGCTTCTTCAGTTGACCAGCCCTGCGTAGCAACTTCTTCGAATTTCTTCTGACCGGAAACAACCTTTAATTTGCCATTATCGATATAAGGATTTAACACATCCATAGCGCCGCCGAAGAAGAAACGAGCGTTGTTATCATCAGGTGAACCTGTGAATAATTCGATGTTAAAAGGACCTGCCTGTTTTTCAAGATCTAATTTATCAACAATATATTGACCCTGAATGGTACCAACCTTATAGTTATCAAAGGTTGCATAGTAGGAAACCGCATCTGTATCCATAATCAAACGGTCGTATGCTATAACCGGAATATTAGCACTTTTCGCTTCTGCTAATACTGTACCTAAGGAGCTTCCATCGATAGAAGCAATTACCAAAACATCACATTTTGCCGTGATCATATTTTCAATCTGAGATACCTGAGTTGCAATATCATTGTTTGCATACTGTAAATCAACGGTATAGCCGGCTTTCTCTAACTCGGTCTTCATGTTAGCGCCGTCCTGATTCCAACGCTGCAAGTCCTTTGTGGGCATTGCCACACCAACTTTTTTACCGCCTTTACCTGCATCATCCTTCTTACCACAGCCTGCGAATAATGATGCAATCATCATGATACCAAGTAAAATGCTAATTAACTTTCTTTTCATTAATAAATCCTCCCTTTAATATTACTTATTAATTACTACGCACTAACTATAACACACAATAAACTGGACTTACTTGCTACCTATCGCAAATTCTTGTCCGTTACTCTTATTATTTCTGATAACCATAGATTAATGCACAAAAAAATGCTAATGATTAAGCAATAATTTACTATCATCAGCATTTTTTATAAATTTATACTATTATTTACAAGTATTTATATATTATGGTATATTCAAGTAGACTTCTTCCTTCTTCTGGAAGCCGCCCTCGATAATTACTTCATCGATATTGTCTTTGGTTACGGCAATCGGTTCCAGCTTTACATAAGGAATATCGTATTTTCCGTCATTAATGGTACTCTTCACATTGATGTCTTCATCCTTGGCAAGCTTCACAGCATATTCTGCCGCACTTTTTGCCAATTTGTCCACAGGCTTGTATACGGTCATCGCCTGGGTTCCTTCCACAATTCTCTGACAGGCCACCAAATCTGCATCCTGACCGGTTACGATTACTTTTCCTGCTTTACGATTCTCCGACAATGCCAGTACGGCCTGACTGGCCAGGTCATCATTTCCGCACATGACCCCGTCAATATCCTCTGTGATACTAAGCGCCTGATTTACCGCATTAAAAGCCTCCTCCGCAAGCCAGCCCTGCGCATAATCCGAATAGACAATATTCAGATCGCTCTTCTTTATAACTTCTTCAAACCCCTGTTCCACCATCTGAACATTGTGATCCGTAGGTGAACCGAATACCGTAACAATATTACCTCCTGCCGGTATATGATTTACCATAGTTTCGGCCATCATTCTACCCACCTCCTCATTATCAAAGGAGATATATAAATCTGTGTTGGCATTGGTCAGCAGCCGGTCATAGGCAACTACTTTAATCCCTGCATCTTTTGCCTTTTTTACAACATCCTTACAGGCATCGGCATCGATGGGTATCACCACGATGACTTTCATCTTCTTGTCAATCAGATACTCAATTTGTGAAATTTGCTCCTTCACATCCCCATTTGCATTCTGAACATTGACCTCAGCCCCAAGATCCTGTGCTCTGGACACAAAAACCTCCCGATCCCTTTGCCAGCGTTCAATAACAAAGGAGTCAAAGGATAACCCTATCTGGATTTTTTTTTGCTCAACATTAATCTCCTTTGTCCCCTCCTTTTTGTTACTGCAGCCGGTGAAAGCCAGAATCATACACACGATTAACACAACTACTGCTGATGTTCCTTTTTTTCTCATAAAATTTACCACTCCCCTTTCCAATACAAACAGTCCTACCCATTCCAACACTCCTCCTGTTTGAACCAAAGCATTCTCCGGTTCAAAACAAACATACCCTTTTCTCTGCTCCTCCTGCTGTCATAATCACACAATCCTATCCCTATATTCAGTAGGTGTTTCCCCTACATATTTCTTAAAGATGCGGCTAAAATAATTCGGATCACTATAACCGGTGTCCGCACAGATGTTTTTTATGCTGAGATCTCGATTCTGCAATAGTCTTTTTGCCTTTTCTATTCGTATTCGGGTAAGATATTCGATAAAATTTTCTCCTACCTCTTCTTTAAAAAGTTTGCTGAAATAATATGGACTGATATCCACCTTTCTCGAAACATCATCCAGGGAAATATCCTTATGGTAATTTTCTTCAATAAAATTCTTCGCATTTGCGATCACCCCGCTGGCTTTTTCTTCGCGCTTAAATGCAATATTACGGCATGCATCCATGATTTTATCTATAAACCATGTCCTCAGCTGTTCATAGCTGTCAATTTTATATAAGGTCGGAAGATAATCCTTGCGGTAACTAAAATAATAGGTCATTCCTCCGCTTAAGAATGCTTTCTGCTCCGCAAACAGAATAAATTCCAACACCTTCAATTTTATGTTCATCATATGATCAGGATAATGTTCCACCATCCAGTCAAAAAATGAATTGGCTTCCAGCTTTGTCTTCTCCTGATTCCCCTTGGTTATCATCTCAAACAGCGCATTCTCAATATCGATGGGATAATCAGATTCATAATCACAGCCAATGATAATATCTTTGACATGGGTCACCCTTCCTTTGCCGCTTCTTAGCGCATTCACTGCTTCTTTCATAGATTCACTCAGCCTATGTAAAGGAGCAACGGAGCCTATCCCCACCTTAAACTGTACATCGATTCTCCTGGTTAAATCCCGTACCATTTGCCTTGTCTTATCAATCAGGTCCGTTCTGTCATCATATTCCTGCTGTGCCTTATCACTTGGCAAATAAACCGCGATACGATTTACCATTATAGGTCCCACAATACAATTGAATTCTTCCTTAAGGCTTGATCTGATCACAGAATAAAAGGACTGGGCCTTCACACTGATGCCAACCGGATTCGTTAAAGATCCATTTTCAATGGAATCTCCAAATTCGATCATCATCATCATGCCATACTCTTCTTTGATTCCAAGAAGATTTCTATAATTATCCAGTTCTCTGGATAATTCGTCCTCTGCCAGTACCGCATAAATAAAGTCATTTTCTATAATCGGGATGACAAACTCCAGTTTTTCTCTTATCATCAAGTCATTGCTTCTCTTTTTGCGGTCTTCTTCAATAATGTCCATCGCTTTTTG
This sequence comes from Bacillota bacterium, assembly GCA_023439505.1. Classification (GTDB taxonomy): domain Bacteria; phylum Bacillota; class Clostridia; order Lachnospirales; family Lachnospiraceae; genus Mobilitalea. Next base: position 262,954 of record JAEXNR010000017.1, on the reverse strand, counting down.
AATTACAGTTGCAATCACCGTATGATTCACCGGCTTTGTAAGATATTCCAGAACGCCAAGGTTAATTGCCTCTTTTGCATAATGAAATTTATCATATGCAGTCATAACGATAAAGATCACTGCGCTATTATTCTTACGAATCTCTTTCATTGCTTCAATTCCATTAATCCCGGGCATCTGAATATCCATGATCGCAATGTCGGGATTAAACTTTTCTGCCAGTTCAATTACACTTCTTCCTGTAGAAGCGGCTTCTACAACACAGATCTCCTTAAAATTTTTTTCTATAATATATTTTAAGGAATCAATTACGATTCCCTCGTCATCCGCCAATAAAATCTTGTACATAATCTCTCCAATCCGGCTTCACCGCCTTATGTTTATGATTCAAATCTTGTCCCTGTGATGATGGGAATATGAATCGTAACTTTGGTCCCCTGATTGGGACCTTCACTATTAATCTCGAAGACATCTTCTCTGTCGTAATAGAGCTTTAGCCGGTTGATTACATTTCCAAGTCCGATCCCATTGGAATCCTTTGGCAATGTACGCTCAAAAGGTACCGTATTATCTTCAATTTTTTGATGCATAACCTTATCTATTGTATCTTGATCCATACCGACTCCGTTGTCGGCAATGGTTAAATTAATATATTCCTCTTCCTGATAAACCGAAAGCTTAATATTCCCTTCGTATTCTATATTTCTTATTCCGTAATTTACCGCATTTTCAACTACCGGTTGTAAGATCATGCTTGGGACACGAACATCCAATATGGTGGTGTCAATTTTCTTATAAAAATGAATACCACCCGAAAACCTCACGTTCAGGATATAAATGTAGCTGTCCACCTGTTTAATCTCATCTCTTATCGTAGAATCCTGGTTAAAGCTTTTCATATTAAAGCGGAAGAAATCCGCCATGTTTTCGATAAACAGACAGGTCTTATCTGCTTCTTCCATCATGGCAAGCTGAGCCCCCGCATTTAACGTGTTAAAGAGAAAGTGCGGATTAATCTGGGCCTGCAGATATTTTAACTGGGCATCTTTCAAATGATTTGTCATCATAAGCTCTTTTTCTTTCATTCTGCTCTCAACTTCCATGCTTTCCTTCACCTTTGTAATATACTGATGAATGCTGACCACCATCGTATTAAATGCCTTAGTTACAATTCCGACCTCATCAGAAGATTCCACATCGACTATCCCCACTTCAAAATCACCCGCAGATACGCGATTGGCGGCCTGGGTCAGTTTTAACAGCGGATCGGTGATGCTTCTTGTAACAAATATAATAATGATCATATTTAACATCGTTATAATTACCAATGCAATGGTACTGATCACCTCCAGATAATGCAAAGACATCAGCAGGAGCTGATAGTTGCTGAAATTGAATTTAAACTGCTCATTAAAAAGGCTGTTGATATACGTGGTAATGTAATCGTAAATCGTTGTAGCATTCTCATAATCCACCTTATATTTTTCAATATTTCTGCCTCTCTTGGCATCAACCGTAGAATCAATAATCTTCATATATGATTCAGACATGTTTTTAATATTCTCTTGCATAATGATCATATCGTCATCGAGAATTCCACCATTTAGATCATTGACCAGTCTCTGATAATTTTGCTCACTCCGATAGTAATTTTCCAGTGCCTCAGTACTTTTTGTATTCAGATATTCATAAACATAATCCTGAACATTATTCAATGCTTCCAATAATTCATTTAATTCAATATTGCTTACATAAACACGGTCAATGGTACTTAACGACCTGTTAATATTAAAGTACATAACTATATTTGCAAAAAACACTACACTTGTCGAAAACGCAAATACCAGAATTAATTTACGCCGAATGGATGATCTTTTTATTCTTTTATTCATATTGTCTCCCATCTGTGTACCATCATATACCCATTAACGAAGTCGTTTCCTCCTATGATTCATTCGACTCATCGGCATTGTTCCTGGAATTAATAAAATAGGAAATATTATTTCTGTTAATAACACTGATATCAATAGAAAAATAATCACTGACTCTGTTGGTATTCTTATATTCGGCCAATGCGTCCACACATAATTTACCCATCATATTTGCATTAATTGTCATGGTAGAATGTATAATTCTTTTCTCAATGGCACGAAGAATAAGATCCGAATCGTAATATCCGATAATGTCCACCTGACCCACCTTGTTATAGTCCACCACCGCACGATATGCGCTTAAGGTATCCACGGCGGTGAGACAGACAAGAACATCGGTAGGATTTTGCTGATCCATAATCAGATTTCGGATATCTTCTTCCGAGCTGAAAGTGCTTTCCGCATTTACGGTGGCTGATTTCACCTCCACATTCCGGTATCTGACTGCTTCCGCTATGTTGGAATAAATAATATCCTGACCGGAATCATTATTCTTGGAATCATACAGCACGGTTACGTTGCGTTTTCCTTCCTCAAGCACTTCCAAAACCTGTTTGCTGTAGGCTTGTCCCTGATTATAGCTGTTAATGCCGATAAAACTCTTCCGCTTACTGTTAGGTGCATCCTTTAATACCGTAATCACAGGAATCCCCGCCTCATCCGCTTTATTAATCAGTGTATTAATTGTGTCGTCCCCGTTCGGTTCAATTATGATACCGTCTACTTTAGATGCAATGGCTATCTCCATCAAATCTGCCGGCGAATAATCTATGGTTAAATTACTTCCTATCTTTTCAATATAGGTATCTTCTTCCTTCCCCCGCTCTAATGCTCCTTCGTATACATCATCCCAGAAGGGCTCGTCCGATTCTCCCGAAATAATGACGTAATGGTATTGATATCGCTGATACTCTTTGGGTTTTTCTATCCCAAGGGCTGACATTCTATAATTATAGTATGCCATACCGGAAAGTATAATAACGATCCCTACTGCGACACTAATCATAATTGCCATAAAGATTGCTTTATTACCTTTTATATTATGAAAGGCTTTTTTCATCGTAATCCTCCATGCTGCCAATGCCTGCCAGTTTGGGCATCTGCACAAATTTACCGTGTGAAAATTTTAGTTTTTACACGGATTCCCTCTTTATTCTGCTTGTGGTGTTTGATTGTTTCTTGCGAAGATTGTTTGAAGTCAGACTGACTATGTTATGAACGCGTCAAGATGTATGTTTAAATCACGAGAACGTATATTGTGAGGCAATTTCAGGAGTCCTGACGGCACTTCTACTTCCTTTGAGCTGCGTGTTTTACAATTATTATAGCATATTCCAAAATCGTTTTCTATATTTATTAATTAATTAAACAAATTGAAAATGTAACAACTTATTCTGATCAGAATATGATGGTACTAGTAAAATGGAAAGGAAGTGTCACTTTGGCTATTAAGATTTTTATAGATCAAGGTCACAATCCAACCGGATATCATAACACCGGTGCAGTCGGTTTTGGTTTAAATGAAGAAAATATCAATTTTCAGGTAGGACTATCCCTTGCAAATCTTTTGAACAACAATCCCAATTTTGATGCGCGTTTATCAAGACCCACGTCTACCACAGTATTAGGTACCAACAATGCCACGAGTTTAGCTGAAAGGGTACGAATGGCAAATGAATGGCCTGCCAACTATTTTATCAGTATTCATTGCAATTCAAATCCCAATCCGGCAGTCAACGGTACAGAAGTTTATATTTATCAGTATTATACCCAGGCCAATTGGCTGGCACAGCAAGTCATGAATGGGATTGTACAAACCGTCGGAACACGGAACAACGGAATTCGCGAAAACCAATCCCTTTATGTGCTGCGCCGCACTAATATGCCTTCCATATTAGTAGAACTTGCTTACTTATCCAATCCATCCGATGCAGAAAAGCTAAGAAATAACCAACAGCAATTTGCCTATGGAATTTATCTTGGGATCTTAAGATACTTCGGGTTTTCCCCTTCATAATCAGAAAATCACAATAAAAAATATCCCTTCCATAACTATAAATATGTGGAAAAATTTCATAATATATGGTATACTCATTAAAACATTTTATCATATTTTGAATTTTTAGGAGGTTTATTTATGAGAAATTACATTTTGAATGCATAGCAGAGGCTACTGTATTCAAGATAATGAACATAGCCTTTGCTTCGTCATCCAGTAATCTATAAGGAGGAGCAAAATGAGCTATCAAAAGGCACAGCACATATTACCCAAAGAATTACTTACCTTACTTCAGGAATATGCGGAAGGCCAATATTTATATATACCGAAGAAAAGCGTGAATCGGAAGAGCTGGGGTGAGAATACCAACTCCAGACAACTTATCCTGCAACGGGATAAGGACATATACCGGCAATATCAGCAGGGAGAATGCGTCTCTGTCTTAGCCGATCAATTCTATTTATCTGTTAAAAGTATTCAGCGTATTATTTTGAAAGAAAAACGAAAATAGAAGAAAGCTGTTGCAATGATCATTTCTTTCTGCTGGAGTCAGAATTGATTTTGCGACAGCTTTTGTATTATCCTACTTATGATATGGTTCCTTATGATTAATCTTGTAAGCCCGATAGATTTGCTCCAGCAGGATTACCCTCATTAACTGATGGGGAAATGTCAGTTTTGAAAAGCTCAGGTGAAAATCCGCCCGTTCCATCACCTCATCCGATAGTCCCAAAGACCCTCCTATGATAAAGCTGATATGACTGTTACCTGTTATTGCCAGAGAATTTACCTTATCCGCCAATTCCTCTGACGTCAGCATCTTTCCATTGATGGCCAATGCGATACAATAGGAATCTTCCTTTACTGCTTTTAAGATCCGCTCTCCTTCTTTCTTCTTAATCATTGTCTCTATGGCATCCCCCGCATGGTCCGGGGTTTTCTCATCCGCCAGTTCAATGATATCCAGGGAACAATATCGGCTTAACCGTTTGCTATACTCCATGACACCCATGGAAAAATATTTCTCTTTTAACTTTCCAACACAAATCAGTGTTATTTTCATTTATCTATGCTTCCTTTATTCTTCATCCCGTATGTATTGATATAAAACACCATTTTTCACTGCTCTTATCTTTTCACCTTCAAACCCACGCTTTCTAAGCTCTTTCTGAAAGTTATAAAGCATAAATCCATGGAATACAACCAGAATATTCTCTTTGGACCAATCAATCCGATCCAGGAACTGATGAATTCGCTTCCTCGTCTCTGTAATTGTCTCCGGCTGGCTTTTTGATTTTAAAAACCAGGCAAGCCTTGCACACACATGCCAGACTTCGAATGGAAGTTTGATACGTTCCGTATGAATAAAGGGTTCGTAACCAACTTCTCTCAAAAGCTGATCTATTTTCAGACTTCCTTTGTAGACTGCTTTTGCTGTGGTAATTGCCCTGGGTAAATCACTGACATAACAAACATCCCATTCAATACCATACATATCAACTTTTTTCTTAATTACCTTTGATACCTCATATTTTTCAGTCCATTCCTTAAACTCCGCGGAGGTCATCATCTTCTTATGAGGGCAATTCACCTTAAAATGTCTTAAAAGTCCAATTCGCATCTGTTTACTCCTAATCATACTTCTTTTGTCTATGAATCATTAATAACAGGATGAAACCGTTCATTTCTCCATGATACCTAATTATAAGACTTTTTTCAAGTATGTTCTATGGAATTGTCCTTCCAAAATTGCCCACTCTTCACAATTTATCTAAATTATAAGCTATAATCTGTCAAGCATGGTAATATTATACATTCTATAAATAATTCTAATAACTGTTTCATTCTGACACAATTGTGTACCAAATTGTTCACAAAATATCTTTATTTTATCCACAAACAAAACATAATTTGGTATTATACTATTTCTTAGAAAGTGATAGTTTTTCACTCTCCTCCTCCCTACATTATAAATAATAAAAAGGTGTCTTTCCTAAAGACCCCCTCACATAGGAAAACATTGTGAGGTAAAAGAGAAACGGTATGGCCAAACGGTTATGCCGTTTTCTCATTTTCTACTTATTGCAAAAATCTTTGATGCAACCGCCTTCGACCAGGCGCTATTGTGCTTCTCTCAATCTTTCTACAAGGGTCATTTTGCTTATGCCTCTGTAGGAAACCTGAGGAGTGATCAGACAAATAAGTATTATAACCGCATCCAGGATTAAAACAGGAATGAGCGGATAGGTAAAATCAGCATATACAAAAGTTTTCTGAAATAATCTAAAAATGGCGTATGAAATAATACTTCCAAGGCTGCCGGAAATAAGCATTGTTATCACGGCATAACCCAAGCCCTCGCTTCTGAGCATTGACTTCATTTGCCTTTTGCTCATTCCAATACTTTCAAGTGTAGCAAGTTCCAGCTTTCGTGACACGACACCGACAGACATTACATTTATAAAGTTACAGATGCCGATAAACCCGAGTATCATGGAAAGACCACCGCCAAGCACAATCATAATGGTTTTCGTTTCCTGCATAATTTTACGCCCGTCGTAACGGGATATCATTTGGACAGTTAAGGAATCAAGCATACCATTTAAGCGGTTATATACCTCTTCGTCTGCGCCATTTTCTACATTTGCATCAATATAAAGTATTTGGGGTATTGAATGCTTTCTAATAAAACGATTAGATACTAAAATCTCCATCGGAGAATACTGTGTAGTAATACTTTTATAAGCACCCGAACGGAAATCAACGTAAGAAACGACACCGATTATGGGCATTTGAATCATACGTTCTTCGCCATCAAATTTTATATCCAGGGAAGTAACACCTGAAAAATATTCCGATGACAGGCTATCGTCTAAAATATTTATAAGTGCAATTTCTCCCCGTTCAAAAGCTTTTTCATCAACCGGATGTTTTAGTGTTTTGTTTAGTAATTTAAGCTCTAAAAGATCAATTCCCCTTATCCCATGTTCAATTTTAAAAGCACCATTTTCAACCATGTTATCGTTCGAATCCCCATATTTTTGACCAAGCCAGTTTGCATACAATTTTAGTTTTTCCGAATATTGCATTTGCGCATGTCCCAGCGTGGTTATCCCGATTTCTTTAAAGCCCGACAATTCCGAAACTTCTTTTACAAAGCTCTCATCTAAAAAAGGCTTTTCCGTTTGGGCGGAGGACAAAACAAAGTCATAGTCATACTGAGCGTTCACATAATTATCAATATCTATTCCGCTTACGACTGTCATCACCGCCGTGAAGGAAGTCATGCCCAAAAACAAGCTTAAAATCACAAGTGCCGCTCGTTTGCGATCGCGGAAAATATTGCGTAAAGCCATCTTATAAGGCCTGGTATTGCGGGAAGAGCGGCCGCTCGTTCTATGAATTTGTTCACCCGTAAATTTTAAGGCTTCCAAAGGCGTAATATTCGCAGCTTTTTTCGCTGGTGTGATCGCACCAAGGACCGCGGTTATAACAGCAAATACCGCTGCTCCCAGATAGATGAAAGATGAAAACGATACAACAGCACCCGTTTGTATACCGCTGTTTACAATAATGGCGGGTACAATTATTAGCGAGACTGCCGCAGCTGCCGCACAACCAATCGGAACACCCACTACGCAAAGGCGCATTACTTGTCCAACCACAATACTGCGTATTTGATTCGGTGTTGTTCCCAATGTTTTGAGCATACCGTAGAACCGTACATCCCTTGAAACAGATATATACATAACATTGTAAATAAGCAGGCAGCCTGCGGACATTAAGAATAAGCTCAAAACAAGAAGGGCTGTGTAATCGGCAGACCATCCGTTGTTATCAGTTATAGCAGGATTTTGAATATACGATTGGTATTCTGTGAAATTCAAGTCCTGTTTTAATCTTTCAATATTTTCACCTACATGACGTTCGTCGTTGAATATTACATTTACAATACTGTTATCTGCTGTTAGTTTATTATAACTTTCTGCAAATGCAGACGAAACATAAATAGAACCATAACCATCTCGCTTAATATGTGTATATTCCGTGTAAATACAAGACAAGATAAAAGTTTTTGTTATGACTTCATTCGTACCGTCAATGATAAAGGTCAAAGATAGTTCCATGTCTATTTGGGGTTTGGTAATACCCATAGCATCGAGCATATATCGGGACAGCATTATTTCATTTTCATCCTCGGCATAACGACCAACAATATTTGTAAAAGTCGGGCCAAACATTGTTTGCCACTGCGTATGATCCACATAAATGATTTCAGTTTCATTGAGTTTGTCCATTGAGGAATTATCTGATAACTGTCCGATACGGGCACCTATACCGATTATTTTTACATAATCAAGCGTGTGCAGCTTTCTTAATTGTTCTTCTGTGGGTCTGTTAAATCCCATTTGGGAAAGTGAACCCTGCATCCGCATATCCTGCATATTGACCGTCTTATATTCACTATGCCCTATGCTGAAAACGGAGGCTATCATAAAAGTGGTAAGAGTTATTGCGGCAATCACAAAGAAGTTTCGCCTCCTATCGGATGACAGGGTGCGTTTCACAAGCCTTTTCACAATTGCTTTGTTATTATTTTGAAACATACATATACCCCCCTACCCGATGATCCGACCATCTTCAACCCGAACGATACGGTCGGCAAGTTGAGCGATCTCATTGTTATGGGTAATTATCACAACGGTTTGATTGAATTTACTGCTTGTTCGCTTTATTAGCCCTAAAACATCGGAACTTGTCCTGCTGTCAAGGTTGCCTGTCGGCTCGTCGGCCAGAACGATTGCAGGCTTTGCGATTAAGGCGCGGGCAATAGATACACGCTGCTGTTGCCCTCCTGAAAGAGTATTCGGCATATTGGAGCGTTTATCTTCCAATCCCAGCATTTCTACAACCTCATTCAATAACGCTTTGTCTACCGTGTTACCATCAAGCTCCACAGGCAGAACTATGTTTTCGTGGATATTGAGAATCGGCACAAGGTTATAATTTTGAAATACAAATCCTATGTTACGGCGTCGAAAGAGGGTAAGCTGCCCGTCGCTCATTTGGGATAACTCTATATCCCTTACTTTAACGCTGCCGGATGAAGGAACATCAAGCCCTCCTATCATATGTAATAGCGTAGACTTGCCGCTTCCCGAAGTGCCGACCACAGCCACAAATTCACCCTTTGCCACGGACAGTGTAACGCCATCCAATGCCTTTGTGATATTAGGCTCTGATCCGTAATATTTTTTTAAGTCTGTAACTTGCACAATGCTTGAAATAGTAATCATCCCTTTCAATTTAATAGCCTTATATTACAACTGAAATATCGCACAATCCTCACGACAGCTTATTTATTTTCCTTAAAATTATCTTTAATTCTCACAATTCTGTGATATTTGAAATTCATCGCTAACTGTTTGGCAGGAAAATTGAAAAGACAGCACCCTTTCCCGATTTTGAGGTCACTTTAATATAGCCGCCCTGCATGGTGATAATCTCACGGGCGAGATACAAGCCTATTCCTATCCCCTCTATGTTGTGTACTTCCTCCTCACGATAGAATCGTTTGAATACTTCCGCATGATGACTTTCCGGAATCCCTTTGCCCGTGTCCGCTATATCAATTTTCGTATACATTTCCAGGCGAATGGCGGTTACGCGGATTGTGCCGCCGCTTGACGTATATTTCACGGCATTATCTAACACATTAAATATAGCTTCCGCTGTCCATTTACTGTCATGGTATACAACTAAATTATCCGGGCATTCTACGCTTACATGAATATCTTTGCTCTCGGCAGTATACAAAATCCCCCCCAAAGCTGCTGCAAGTGTTTCATAGATGGAATATTTTTTTTGTGTTAATGTAATAATACCAGTTTCAAGCCGGGACATTTTTACCATAGCCTGCATAAGAAAATCCAATTTATCAATCTGTCCGCTTATGGCCTGTAAAAATTCACCTTGTTCATCCTTTGAAATATTCTGTTCTAAGAGTGTAGCGTTCACAATTTTCAGGTTAGCAATTGGCGTTTTTACTTGATGGGATATATCGGAAATCAATCCTTGTAACGCTGCCTTTTCATCCATAACACGTCGATTATCTTCCTGCATGACTTCATATAGTCTTCTTAGACGGTAATTGATTTTAACAAACAAGGTTTCTTCTTCCCTTGTTTGCTGTGGGGTGTTGCTGCCGTTCATCATACCATCTATCATCTGGCAGATTCCGGTTGTAAATACGATTAGTTTCCTGCGCACCAGAAAAGCAAAAAACAAAATCCAAAAGACGATAAGCAGGGTAAAACTCAAGCCGCATATAAGGGCCAGTGCGCTTTCGGTTAATATATAAAGTATGGCAAGCATAGCAGCGGCGGTTATCCCAATGCCAATACCAGTAATAATATAAATTTTTTTCATGGACAGTTTTTCAGCTTCTATTTTTAACACCACCAATCCACAGATATCCCATGCCGTAAACAGTTTTTATATATTGAAAACCGCCGACTTCAATCTTTCCTCGTATACGACTGATGTTGGAAGTTAAGGCATGTTCCTCCACAAAATTTTCCTCTATATCCCACAGCTTTTCTAATAAAACCTGTCTTGTGAGGACAATTTGCGGATTGTTTATAAGTACCCTTAACATACGATATTCCATAGGCGTGAACATAACAGGATTTCCTGCAAGTGTTGCGGTCATTCCTGAAAAATCCAAAAACAAATTGCCATCGTCGTAACAGTCGCTGCCTGTCTGCTTTGTGATCCGGCCAAAAAGAGCGGCGATCTTTCTTTGAAACACGCTGATTGGGAAAGGCTTTGTCACATAATCGTCCGCACCATGTTCAAATCCTTTTAACATATCACTTTCCATATCATTTGCCGTCAGAAATATAACCGCCGCGTTATCATAACACGCCTTAATTTCACGGCATAATTCAAATCCGTTTCCATCCGGCAGATTGACGTCGAGTATAATCAGATCATATTCATGATTTTTGAATAACCCCCGCGCAGAGATAGCCGACAGTGCCGCGTCAACCGAATGTCCGGCAAGGGTCAGATTATAGCAAAGCGTTTTGTTTAGTAATGTATCGTCTTCAACTACTAATATTCTTTTCAAGTCATCACGTCCTTTTTCTTACCAGTTAGAATAGCATGCAAATGTCGCAGAAATCTCACAAATGTTTATTTTTTTGACAGGACACTTTATATGTAAATCTTTATATTTTTCATTCTTTTTTTATAATATCATCACAATGTGGACACATTTAAATATTATAATTTCAAATAGATAGTGATAAAACACTTTCTACTCCCACCCTATTATACGCTATGGTAATACAACTCCCCTGTTGTTTACCGAAAAAGAATCCGTACCTTGTACGGATTCTTTTTCTTTCATTTCTGATCAGAGAACCGATTTTATGTTCCCTCTCATTTGTCATCCATTCGCCATGGTATCCGGAATATTCGAATGATCTTGTGCAGCTTTCGTGATGCGTACCTGTTCGATCATTCGATTTGAGGTTGCAAGAATATCAAAGTCGTAATCCTGATAATGCAGAGTAAAATTTTCTCCATCCCCTGGAATCCTATCTAATAGCGAAATCAAAAGACCGTTCAATGTATCAAAATCCTCATGGGCCAACAAGATATTCAGATCATCCTCTAATTCTTCCAGACTGATGGCGCCCTTTACAACCACTGAATGTTCGTCTTTTGACAGAATCATCTTCTCCTCTTCATCGTATTCATCCTGTATGTTTCCTACGATTTCCTCAAGAAAATCTTCCAGTGCCACAAGACCGGCAGTTTGCCCATATTCATCAATAACGATTGCCATATGAATATTCTTTGACTGCATGTCATGAAACAATATATTAATGTTTTGCGTGTCAGGCACAAAATATGGTTCTCTGGCAATATCCGCTAAGGGCTTATTCTTTAATTCCTCCGATATGTAGGCATTGATTACATCTTTTAAATGTAGTATTCCAATAATATTATCATGGTTGTCCTGATACAAAGGATATCTGGAATAATTCTCAGAAAGCATAAAATGAAGTGCTTCCTCTACCGTCATATCTGCATTAACGGCAACGATCTTCTTTTTATGCGTCATAATATCCTGTGCTTCCTTGTCATCCAGTTCAATAATATTGGATATCATCTCTGCTTCATCAGCGTCAAATACACCCTGCACCTGCCCTTCATTCACCATGAACATAATCTCTTCTTCTGTAACATTATCTTCCAGCGTATCCGGTTTTACCCGGATCATCAGCAGAATAACGTACATCGTTTTATCAAGCAGCCAGGCTACCGGTCCGAACGCAAATCGGATGAAGCGTATGAATCCAGCCAACTGATAAGACAATTCATCGGCATATTTGACTGCAAATGCTTTTGGTATCATTGTGCCAAACAGTGTTACAATAAAGTTTATAACCACTGTCAGCATGATATAGTAACACGGTTTCAGAATTGCAATATGATCCTTCATGGAACTGCCACGAATTACCTCTTCAATGGAGGGCGACAGCTGTACCGCAAAGATGATTCCAACAACAAAGCCTATCATTCCGATTAAGAATTCTATAGCGTTCATGAAACCTTTTGGTTTCTCCAAAATTCTGATTAGGACTGCCGTCCTTTGATCCAAAGGATCCGATTTCTTTTTTATACTGCTCGCATTTACATTTTCAAATGCAACTTTTGTACATGTAACAATTGAATTTAGCAATATCAAAAGTAAAATTACTATGATTCCCGATATGGGACTGCCATCTTCCATTATCGCTTTTACTCCCTCTTTCTTAATATTATTTAAAATATGTATCTAAAGAAAAACTAATAATTAACGCCTTATCTATTTTCTTTAATACATCCCGATCCAAATGACAAACCTTTTCTTTTAATCTTGATTTGTCTATCGTTCTAACCTGTTCCAGCAATATAACAGAATCTTTTACAATCCCATATTTATCTGCATCAAGCTCCACGTGCGTAGGCAGCTTTGCTTTATTCATTTTTGATGTAATTGCAGCACAGATAACCGTTGGACTATGTTTATTACCGGTATCATTCTGGATGATCAAAACCGGTCTGACTCCGCCTTGTTCAGAACCAATCACGGGTCTTAAGTCCGCATAGAAGATATCTCCTCGTTTTATTACCACTTTACTCACACTCCATTTTTCTTGACAATAAAATGCTTTATTGTACCATTCTATTGTATGGCTTTTCTCTTATTATTGCCAAATTCTTCGTGTGTATTCCATAAAGTGTTTTGGTTTTATGCAGATTATGTGATTTATTCCTCTAAATCCCGGTAAACACGTGGTATTCGTTTGCCGATGGTACAGATGAGTTCATATGGAAAGGAATGGGACCATTGGGAAAGTTCCTCCGGCGTAATGCATGCATCCTGATCACTTCCCATCAGCGTGACAGTATCTCCCTGCCTGACATTTTCAATTCCCGTAACATCCACCATAAACTGATCCATACAGACCCGACCGATAATAGGTGCATACTGACCATGTATGATGACCTTTCCGGTATTAGAAAGGTTTCTGGAATAGCCGTCTGCATATCCTACCGGTATGGTAGCAATTCTGGTTTTCTTACCGGTCACATAGATAGCACCATAACTGATGCCAATTCCCTCGTTTACATCCTTCACATAAATGACATGGGTTTTCAGATCCATAGCAGGCTTTAATTGAACTGTCTGATGATCAACCCACTCCGAAGGATAGATCCCATAGGTTGCAATACCACAGCGTACCATATTATAGTTGGCTTCCGGAAATTCAATAATTCCCGCACTGTTAGATACATGCTTGATTGGAATCAGGATTCCCTCCAACTCCAACTGATCAATAAAAGTCTGGTATCTGTGAAGCTGTAATCTAGTACTGCTCTTATCTGTCTCATCCGCTTTAGCAAAATGGGTGAATATTCCCTCTATCTCTACGCCCGGCAATTTTGCAATCCGTTTTATTTCCTCAATGCTCTCTGTCGTATCCGAAAACCCAATCCTGCTCATCCCTGTATCAAGCTTAAGATGAATCATAGCTTTCTTACCCTGTCTGACTGCCTCATCGGATAAAGCGCTTGCCATTTCATACTGAAAAATTGTTTGTGTAATATTACCCGAAACAACCATGTCGTATTGTTGCTTTGGCGTATATCCTAAAATGAGAATTGGCTTATCTATTCCGGCATCCCTAAGTTCCATGGCCTCTTCTACGATGGCCACACCATAGGCATCTGCTCCCGAGTGCTCCAATGCTTTTGCTACCGGTATGGCACCATGACCATAGGCATCCGCTTTGATTATGACCATAATCTTTGTATTTGCGGTTATGTGTTGTTTGACTTCTTTCAAGTTGTGACAGATAGCCTGCAAATCAACATTTGCCTGCGCTCTATAATAATTCATTGTATTCTCATCCCTGATACTGTGTTCATCTTTCATCGTGGTTACGGCCTTTCCATATAAATTAAACTTAACCTCATAAATTTACAACATTCTTTAAGATTATCTCTATTGCATTCACTATGTCACCTGCCATCATAGAATAAGCTCCCTTCTCCTTTGCGGCAGCATCTCCGGCGGTTCCATGAAGATACACGCCAAGGCAGGCGGCCTCGTCCGGGCTCATTCCCTGAGCGATTAGCGCAGCGATTACACCAGTAAGTACATCTCCGCTGCCTCCCGTTGCCATCCCATGATTACCGGAGGTATTCAGATACAGTTTCTCCTGAATCGTCACCACAGTTCTGGCATCCTTAATGGCATATACCAACTTGCTATGAGAAGAACATACTGCTGCGGTGTCAATCAGATGACGGGAGATTTCATTCAAATCAACACCAAGTAATCTGGACAATTCCAACATATGTGGTGTTACTATTGTTCCTTCCTTTAAAAATAAATCAAGATACGCCAGGCGGTCTTTCCCTGTCAGACCCCGATCATCCATTTCCTTTGCCAGGATATTCAGACCATCCGCATCCAGAATCACCGGAACCTTTGCCTCCCGAATAACCTGAAATAAGAGCTCTCTTGCACTCTCTGAGTTCCCAAGTCCCGGACCGATTACAATTACAGTTGCCCAGTTCAGACTCTCTGATATCCTCTTCCTTCTTTCTTCCGGCGTCAGGCAGATATCATCATGGGCAGCAAATAATGCTTCCGGTATCACGGTTTGCATAATATTCCGGTTCTCATAAGATGTTAAGATCTTAACCAGACCCACACCCGTCTTGTATGCAGCTCTTGCTGACAAGCAGGGAGCACCGCTCATCCCTTTCGATCCCCCGATGATCAAGACCTTCCCGTAGGTTCCCTTGTTGCTGTAATTGTGACGGGCGGGTATTCTCTTAAGATCCTTCTGCTCATAATAGAAGGCGCCCGGTTGAACACTCCTTTCTGCGACTTTTGGAAATCCAATGTCTGCGACAATTACTTCTCCTGCATAATCTGCCCCGGGATGGAGCAATAACCCCAATTTATGATATCCAAAGGTAATTGTCATATCTGCTCTGACCGCAATATTCATAGCAGAACCATCATCTGCTGATATCCCCGAAGGAATATCAACCGCGAAGACCCTTCTTCTGTTTTGCTCCCATAAAATATCACTGCTGCAGCGTGCTTTATTGATCCCGGTGATAAGTTCAGCGTATTCCCCGGTGACGGGTCTGGATAATCCCACCCCAAACACAGCGTCAATTATCACATTATATTCTGCAAGATGATTGACATGTTCCATAGGAATGTCTAGATTACGTGCAATCTCCAGTTGCAGCTTCGTCTGTTCTGTCACCTTCTTCTCATCACCAACAAAAAGAATTGCAACCTGGTAACCCTGTAAATACAGAATTCTACCCGCTGCAATTCCATCTCCGCCATTATTGCCCATACCGCATACTGCCAGTATCCGATCCTGCTTTTGTATTACCTGTTTCATAGCTATCGTAACTTCAATCGCTGCTCTTTCCATCAACAAAACAGCCGGAATTTTCGTTTTTTCGACTGTATATTGATCAATCCTCTTCATTTCCTCAGCATTAACTGCATATCTCATAAACCAACATACCCTTCTTTAAGAACGTCAAATAGAATCCGCTTCAACATTCTCCTATCACAAATGCACTGGCATAATCCTTTGTATTGGTAATGGAAACATGGATCCTATTAACTCCCAGGTCCTTCGCAAGACCTGCAGCCCTTCCATATAAGTTAACAAAGGGTTTTCCGTATTCATCCCTTAGTACTTCAATATCGATCAGCGAAAATCCCCGAAAACCGGTACCAAACATCTTGGCAACCGCTTCCTTTACCGCAAAATTATCTGCGGACTTTTTTTTGTCCGCTGTGATTAATGCAATCTCACCGGATGTATAGCACCTCTTCAAGAACTTGTTGTTCTCACAAGCATGAAGAACACGATTTACCTCTATAAGATCAGTACCTATTCCGATTATCATTCAAAACCGCTCTTTCTTTTCCTGTTATTTCTGATTCAATTGCGTGTTTCTATCGATATGTTCCATAATTTCAGGGCCCAAAAGGTCATGGAGATAGGAATATACCTTTGCATTATTCTCCTCCAGTTCCTGCTTGAGAATGATTTTCTTCTTTAACTCTTCTCTCATTTTTTCAATGCTGTCTGTAATTTCATGCAGCTGTGTATGGTAGTCTTCCAGATTGCCATAACAAATCTTCAGGCTTTCCAGCATCAGTGCTTCATTCACTTCCTTAATTTGATATGGGATTTCAGAAAGCTCATCCATTGCAGTATCTATTTTTTCATTTAGTTCAGTAATAAACTGCTTATTCTGTCCCATCTTTTTCTCTTTTGATTTTGCATGAATGTCATTTCCTATATTCATGTTTTGAAGTATTTCCCTGAGCAGACTGTTTTTTAAGGTTTTCATATCCTTTATATCATTTACTAATTTTCCCTGTTTCTTTAAAAGTTCTTTCACCCTTTGCTCCAGATCTTTTATAACAGAGGTCTTGCTTCTCTCTGGAAATAATTCATGCCAGCGCGCATCCAGGGTAAGAATGGGTATTTTCTTATTCTTTATATTAATATTGATATCAGCCTTTTTCTCCCTTTTTGCCATGGTATTATAACCGGTCCCTTTCAGTGTCTATGCCCGAATCAATTTAAAGTCTTCTCTTTCTCCGATAAGATATAGGACAATTTCATCAGGCTCTCTGCTAAGTGTACATTTTCAACAGTGATCTCTTTTGGTAAGTTTAAATCTGTAGGTGCGAAATTCCAGATTCCTCTTATCCCCCATTTCGCCAGATCTGAAGCAAGAACAGGCGCTTTTTCTTTCGGAACCGTCAATGCTGCAATATCCACGGTATGAACTTTCAGATAATCTTCCAGCTCGCTGATATCCTGCACCTCAACGCCTCTGATTTTGGTTCCGATTAACCTGGGGTTAACATCGAAAATACTATTAATAAAAAAACCGCGGCGTTCAAAGTCTACATAATTTGCAAGTGCTTGTCCTAAATTACCGGCACCAATAATGATAACATTGTATTTTTTATCAAGTCCCAGAATTTTTCCGATCTCAGAATGAAGATATTCCACATTATAACCATATCCCTGCTGACCAAACCCGCCGAAATTATTCAGATCCTGTCTGATCTGAGATGCAGTCACCTTCATCTTCTCACTTAATTCCTTGGATGAAATTCGAACAACATCTTTTTCCAGCAAATCTCCCAGATATCTGTAGTACCTTGGTAATCTGTTGATGACAGCTTTTGAAATCTCGTTTTTGTACAATGAAATTCCCCCTTCTCTTCCTCAAATAATAAGATAATTATATAAAATTGTTAATAATAAGTCAATCTATCTTTCCTTTACTTGTAAGGTTCCATATGCTAAAATAATCAAAGAAATTTTGTTTTATTATAATTTTTTCAATATATTTTAAATAATGCGAAGTAACTTACACCCCAGACAGGCAACGATAGTTCCTACCTGTTGTTAATTTAAGATCAAAAAAGTTAGATGAGGGATAACTACCATGATATTAGCATGTAACAATATTAATAAATCATTCGGAACAGTAGATATTTTAAAGGCTGTTACCTTTCATGTCAACCAAAAAGAAAAAGCAGCTATTGTTGGAATCAACGGTGCCGGTAAATCAACCTTACTAAAAATCATAATGAACGAGATGAATGCAGATACCGGAGAGGTAATTCTGGCAAAAGGAAGTACCATGGGATATCTGGCTCAACATCAAAACCTGACCTCCCATCATTCCATATATGATGAAATGATGACGGTAAAGCAGGACATCATCGACCTGGATGCAAATATCCGCGCTCTGGAGCATAAGATGAAGCATGCTGTGGAACCCGAACTTGGACAGATGCTGAATCAATACACCAGATTGATGCATGAATTTGAAAGTAAAAATGGCTACGCCTATAAAAGTGAAGTAATCGGTATTCTAAAGGGTCTTGGTTTTACGGAAGATGATTTCGATAAGATGGTAAATACCCTTTCCGGAGGGCAAAAGACACGAATTGCACTGGGAAAACTTTTGCTGTCCAAACCGGATATTATTCTGCTCGATGAGCCTACCAATCATCTTGATCTCATATCAATTGCATGGCTGGAGACATTTTTATTAAATTACCCGGGCGCTGTCGTAGTAGTAGCCCATGACCGGTATTTCTTAGATAAAGTTGTTACGAAGGTAATTGAACTGGATCATGGCAGATCCCAAAGCTATGAAGGGAATTATACTGACTATACTGATAAGAAATCCATGCTGCAGCATGCGCTGCTAAAACAATATTCCAATCAGCAAAAAGAGATAAAGCATCAGGAAGAAGTGATAGCAAAACTTCGCTCCTTTAATCGGGAAAAATCCATCAAGCGTGCCGAGAGCCGCGAAAAGATGCTTGATAAAATCGAGCGACGGGAACGTCCCGTTACCGAAGAGAACCAGATGCACTTCCATTTAGAGCCCCGGATTATCAGCGGCAATGATGTCCTGTCCGTAAAGGATTTGTCCAAGTCCTATGGAAATCTGCATTTATTCTCCCATCTTAATTTTGATATGAAACGGGGAGAGAGGGTTGCTATCATAGGAAATAACGGAACGGGCAAAACTACTATTCTCAAGATAATCAACGGTCAGACAACGTGTGATGATGGAGAAATCCGGCTGGGAACAAAGGTTATGGTGGGCTATTATGACCAGGAGCATCAGGTACTGGATCCGAATAAAACTTTATTTGATGAACTCTCGGATACGTATCCCAGCCTGGACAATACAGCCATACGTAATATTCTTGCTGCCTTCCTGTTTACCGAGGATGATGTATTTAAGCTGATCAGGGATATCAGCGGAGGCGAGCGGGGACGGGTTTCCCTTGCCAAACTGATGCTCTCAGAGGCAAACCTCTTAATCCTGGATGAACCTACCAATCACCTGGATATTGTCTCCAAGGAAATATTGGAGAATGCCATCAATGCTTATACCGGAACTGTATTGTATGTTTCCCATGACCGTTATTTTATCAATAAAACTGCAACACGTATTCTGGATCTGACAGAACAGACACTTTTAAATTATATCGGAAATTATGATTATTATTTAGAGAAGAAGCCGGAGATAGAGGCTGCCTATCTTGGCAGGCCAGTCTCCGGCGCGGTGATGCCAACCGGTAAACCCGGCGCATTTCCTGCGTCAGTACAAAACAACAATTCAAATGCAGGTTTGGCAGAGGATATCAGTGACAACAAGCTAAGTTGGCAGCAACAAAAGGAAGAGCAGTCCCGCCTTCGAAAAAGAAAAAGTGACTTAAAGAAAACAGAGGACGAAATTCATGATTTAGAAGCACGCAATGAGGAAATTGATCTTCTATTGACAAAGGAAGAGGTCTTTACCGACGTTTCCAGATTGCTTCAATTAAATAAGGAAAAGAAGGAACTTGAAGTTCGCCTGGAAGAGCTGATGGAAGTATGGGAAGTTCTGGCAGCTGAAGATTAATTTGTTCCTGTTTTATACAATTATGGAGGTAGCTTATGAAATTTACCATGGCAAAATTCCAGACATTTCTGGAAATAATCGGTCTCATCCTTGTTCTTGGCATGATTCTTTATCTTGGCATACGATGGAATCAAATTCCGGATCAAATTCCCGGACACTATAACGCGAAAGGTGAAATCACCAAATGGACATCAAAAAAGGAGATGCTGGCATTACCGGCTGTCAGTATCTTAATTTACTTTTTTATTTCTGCCATATCTCTGATACCGACGCTCTTGTTCCATCCGGACAAATCCGGAGGTAAAAGCAGCATGACATTTCGTACCATTAAATTAATGCTCACCTTATCAAAGGTCGAAATGATCAGTATTTTCATTTTCATAATTTATTATATTTCCACTGCGGCCCCGTTACCTTCCGCCTTTTTACCTGTTTCACTGATTCTGTTTTTCGCAACTCCGTTCGTATTTGCTCCGGTCATCATTTTTAACGGATTAAGACGATAATACAGAACCCGGCTGCCTTAACTTCTTGTTGATTTTAGTACCGGAGGTATTTTTGCCGGATAAGACACCCCCTGACGCTCAGAGAACAAAGAGACTGTATAGAACCGGAGGTTCTATACAGTCTCTTTTTAAAGTCCCTGTTCACTTATATTCTTTATGGTATTCATAATATGATCATGTGCCAAAGATTCCGCCAGCTCTGAATCCCGCTTCTTTATTGCATCCAGAATCAAAGCATGTTCTTCATTTGATTTCGTCGCTCTGGAGGAACGGGATAACGTAATTTTACGGATTCGCTCTACATAATGATGAAAATCAGATAACACATGGTTTAATATCTTGCTGCCGGATGCCTTGTAGATTAAATGGTGAAACTTGTTGTCCAATTCGACCAGCTGCTCATTATGACTTCTTCTCGTGTGAAATTCCGATAAATACAGAATCTCATCCAATGCCTCGATCTGCTCTTCTGTGATATTCTCACATGCCCATTTGGCACATAAACCTTCAAGATAAGAACGGATGATATAAATATCATGAATATCCTTTGACGTAATTCCGGTAACATATGCCCCTTTATTTGGAATAATGGTAACCAGACCTTCTAATTCCAATTGTCTCAGGGCTTCTCTGACAGGGGTTCGGCTGACACCAAGTTCAATTCCAATTGTATTTTCCTTTAATTCTTCATTTTCCTGGTAAACACCGGAGAGGATATCCTCCCTGATTTTATTGAATACCCGCCCCCGCAGCGAATATTTATCTGTCGCCTCTTTTTGAAGATATGAATCTTCCAAGGATTTCCCTCCTTATTGATAAACTCTCAGGCATGTTTTGACGTCTTTTCGGCTCTTTCAGATGAAACAACTAATTCATTTGTTCAATTGTCTCCATCAGATAATCAGCAAATTGAGCTCCGGTAGCGCCTGTGTCTCTGCCCGTGAGTACCAATTTCTTTTCGGTTACCGTACAGATATCCAGAGCACGGTATAATTTATCCGCTTCCCCGGTATAACCGATGTGGGCCAGAAGCATTGCGCCGGCACGAACCATACTGCATGGATCCGCATAAATATCTCTGCCTTCCTGTACCATACGCGGTGCAGAACCATGGATTGCTTCAAACATAGCATAACGTTTACCAATATTGGCACTTCCGGCGGTACCTACACCGCCCTGAAATTCAGCCGCTTCATCCGTGATAATATCACCGTAGAGGTTTGGAAGTACAACCACCTGGAAATCTTTTCTTCTCTTTTCATCCACAAGTTTTGCAGTCATGATATCAATATACCAGTCATCCGCTGTAATCTCCGGATATTCTTTTGCCATCTCACGAAAAATATCAAGGAATTTTCCATCTGTAGTTTTAATGATGTTGGCCTTGGTAACCGCAGTCACTCTGGTCTTACCGTTGGCCCTGGCATATTCAAAAGCAGCCCGTATGATGCGCTCCGTACCCTGGGAAGTAACAACCGTAAAGTCCACACCCAGGTCCTGTGTAACATGAACACCTTTACTGCCTACTGCATATGCTCCCTCTGTGTTCTCACGATAGAAGGTCCAGTCAATGCCCATCTCAGGAATCCGAACCGGTCTTACATTAGCAAAAAGATCCAGTTCCTTTCTCATGGCAACATTGGCACTTTCCACATTCGGCCATGGATCACCTTTTCTGGGTGTTGTAGTGGGTCCTTTTAAAATAACATGACATTCTTTCAGCTCTTCTAAAACCTCTGCAGGAATTGCTGCATTCTCCTGCGCTCTGCGTTCAATGGTAAGTCCTTCGATTGTACGGAAGGTTACCTTACCAGCTTTCATATCATCCTGCAGTAAGTACTCCAAAACACGTTGTGCCTGGGAGGTAATCGCCGGTCCGATTCCGTCTCCGCCGCATACTCCGATTATAATATTATCCAGAGATTTATAATTCACAAAATCTCCCTGAGCTTTCATCACTTCCACTCTTTGCAATTGTTCCAACAATAATTTTCCAAACTTCTCTTTTGCTTCTTCAATTTTCTCTGTAGCTATCATATTGACCTCCGATTCATGTAAGTACCTATTGTTTAGGCAATCCTTATTCTGCCGGATTTGACAGTAGCCATACCCAGTAATTATTTTATGTCTTTCTAACTTGCTTGTCAAACTGAAGTTGACATTATGATGAAATTACTTCCATTTTATCAATTAATTACAGCACAATCTGCATTTCATCTTTGTATTTATTAATAATTTTTATTAATTCCTCATCAGTAATCACTGTTACACGGCCGGTCTCATATTCCTTATCCACCCATGTCTTAATTTTTGAAACCAACGGGTGCCCTTTATCAATGGCCTTGTCTCCCTTTAAACGATAGAATGTGTTCATCCAGTGAGCGATTCCTGCCAAACCGGAGGTATTGGATACTGCTACCAGTACGGGTCTGTTTAAGAATTTTTCCGTATCAAATATATTATAAATCTCTTCATTTTTGAGCAGACCGTCTGCATGAATACCGGCACGGGTCACATTGAAGTTCTTTCCCACAAACGGTGTTCTGGAAGGAACACGATAGCCGATTTCCTTCTCATAATACTCCGCCAATTCTGTGATCACCGTAGTATCCATCCCGTCCAGGGTCCCCTTGATCTGGGCATACTCAAATACCATTGCTTCAAGAGGTGTATTGCCGGTTCTCTCCCCGATCCCGAATAAGGAACAGTTTACAGCTGCCGCACCATATAACCAGGCGGTAGTGGAATTGGTAACTGCCTTATAAAAATCATTATGTCCATGCCACTCTAACCATTTGGATGGTACACCTGCGTGAGTGGATAACCCATAGATAATACCCTGTACAGAACGGGGAATTACCGCTCCCGCAAAGTTTACTCCATACCCCATGGTATCACAAGCTCTGATTTTTACAGGAATCTGATATATTTCACTTAATTTCATCAGTTCATTGCAAAAAGGAATAACAAAACCATGAATATCAGAACGAGTAATATCCTCCAGGTGACATCTTGGAGATACCCCTGTTTCAAGACATTCTCTGATCACACTCAGATAATGATTCATCGCTTCTCTTCTTGTCATTTTCATCTTATAGAAAATATGATAATCGGAACAACTTACCAAAATTCCGGTTTCTTTCATACCCAGATCTTTTACAAGTTCAAAATCCTTCTTGCTGGCTCTAATCCATGAGGTCACCTCCGGAAACTCATATCCTTTTTCCATACACCGATATACTGCATCTCTGTCTTTTTTGCTGTACAGGAAGAATTCACTTTGTCTGATAATCCCCTTGGGACCGCCAAGTCGATGAAGATATTCATACATGGCAACAATTTGTTCGGTGGTATAAGGAGCTCTGGATTGCTGTCCATCACGAAATGTAGTGTCCGTAATAAATATCTCTTCCGGCATATTATGTGGAACAATTCGGTCATTGAATGCAATTTTCGGAATATCGTCATAAGGGAACAGATTGCGAAATACATTGGGTTCCGTCACATCTACCAGAGGATAAATCGGCTCCTCTAACTGCAGCAAATTGTTATGCTCGTTAATAAATACTTTTCTTTGATCCATACACTCAATCTCCATCCTATCAATTATTTAACTTGTTTTATTGTATACAATTATACTTGTATTGTCAACTACAATTATACAAATCGTAAAAAACCTAAGAATAACACACTATTATGCGTATTTTTCTTAGGTTTTCCATATTCCGTAGGGTTTAACTGGTACTACTTTATTAAATTTTGAATTACTTCATATACAATCGGTATGAATACAGCCGGAAGCAGATTACCACATTTCATCTTTTTACCAAACAACATATTAATTCCGATCCCAAAGATTAGTATGGAACCGATAAAAGAAATATTGGTTATGAGCCTGTCACTTAAGTACGGTCCCACAAAAGCTGCCGATCCTGTAATCATCCCCTGATATAATCCCACCGGAATGGCTGAAAAAAATACACCTGTTCCAAGGGTGGATGCAAAAAAGATTGCTGTAATACCATCAATCAGGGATTTGGCAAACAGCATGGATGCATCTCCGGTTAATCCGTCTTGCAAAGCTCCTATAATTGCCATGGCACCAATGCAAAATAATAAGGAACTGGTCACAAACCCTTCCACAAAACTCTGATTCCTGTCCTCCGAAATCTTCATGGCTCGTTTGATCCGTTCTCCCAGCTGCTCAAGCCTGGCTTCAATATTGATCACTTCGCCAAAGAAGGCTCCCAACGCCAGCGAAATAATCATTAACATAACATTAACACTTTCTATCCGATTCCCATTGACACGAAGCATTCCCTGCAAAGTCCCGCTGATTCCAATAAATAAAACAGCAAGACCCATGGCCTTCATGATGGTCTCCTGGAATCGCTGTCCTAATCCCCCTCTTACACTCAGACCTATGGCTGCACCCGTTACAATTGCGACCATGTTAACCACTGTACCCAATCCTCTCATAACAAGTTTGCCTGCCCTTATCGGCAGCATCCTCCTCTATCTGTCTGTATTTATTTCTACCGAAGACATAAAATCTCATCTCTACCCGGCAGTTCTTTATTTTATTTTGCACAAGTCCTTGATTACTTCACCTGCAATAATCAAACCTGCAACCGAAGGAACAAATGACGTACTTCCTGGGATCTGCCGCCTTACCGTACATTTTCTAACTGCTCCGGGAGGGCAGATGCAGTTGCTTTTACAGCTGATTGACATATCCTCCATGGGTTTTCTTACAAGTTCCTTTGAATAGACCACCTTCAACTTCTTTATGCCACGTGTTTTCAATTCCTTTCTCATTACCTTTGCCAATGGACATACGGAGGTCTTATAAATATCAGTCACCTCAAACATGGTCGGGTCCAGTTTATTACCTGCTCCCATGCAGCTCATAATGGGAATATTCTTGTCTTGTGCCCGTACAATCATCTCGATCTTGGCAGATACGGTATCGATGGCATCCACTATATAAGAATACTGGGAAAAGTCGAACTGATCCGCTGTCTCAGCAGAATAAAAGCAGGCATACGTATTGACCACAGCATCCGGATTTATCTCCAGGATTCTCTCTTTCATTACATCTACCTTATACTTTCCCACCGTTTTTCTGGTGGCAATAATCTGTCGGTTTATATTTGTTAAACACACTTTATCATCATCAATAATGTCTATGTTTCCAACACCGCTTCGTGCCAGTGCTTCCACCGTATACCCTCCGACACCGCCGATTCCAAATACGGCAACTCTTGCATCTTTTAATAAATCCATGGAATCCTTACCCAGTAATAATTCTGTTCTGGAAAATTGGTTCAACATAATTCCTCCTAATCCATCCTGTTCATCAAATATATATTTTCTATCTTCTATCTCAAGGAATGACTTATTCTTATAATCAGATTCTAAGACAGGCAATATTTTAGCACAATCCATTATACCACTTTTATTTTATCTGTCCATTCATCTGATGAAAAAGGCAAAAACATTACTAAGTCAATAGGTTTTATAGGATTATAGCTCCACCTCAATATCACTATAGTTCACTTTGCAAATTGCTTCCACCTAAAAACTGCCCTGCTTTCTTAAAAGCAAGGGCAGTTTATCGTATTTTGTTTACACCGCTTCAAATGAATCCTTACCCACGCCACAAACCGGGCAGACCCAGTCTTCCGGGACATCTTCCCACTTGGTTCCGGGTGCTATGCCGCCATCCGGATCGCCCAATGCCTCGTCATAAATATAACCGCATGCACTACATTCATATTTCATATAAAGACCTCCTTCATTTCGTAGCTTACTATATGTTGTTACACCATTATTTATACCATAAAATAACACAAAGCTCAATAATCAAATAAAAACTGCTGATAAATTTATTCTTTTGCGTTATAATGATGATGTAAATATAAAAAAAGAAAGGCTGGTATCACGATGAATCAAGAAGTCATTCAACTCCTCAATGAACAGATTAACAAAGAGTTTTATTCTGCCTATCTTTACCTTGATATGGCAAATTATTATGCAGATCAAAATCTTAACGGATTTGAGAACTGGTTCTTTGTCCAGATGCAAGAGGAACGGGATCATGCTCTGTTATTCCGCCAATACCTGCTAAACAACGGACAGGCAGTCACGCTTACACCAATCTCCGGTCCCGACGTTACTTATCAGAGCTTTCGCGATCCACTGGTAAAAGCTTATGAACATGAGCAGTTTGTAACGGCCTCCATACACCATATTTACGACACTGCCTTTAGGAATAAGGATTTTCGCACGATGCAATTTCTCGATTGGTTCATTAAAGAGCAGGGGGAAGAGGAAAAGAACTCCGACGAAAATATTAAGAAGTATGATCTGTTTGCCGGAGATCCCAAGGGCTTGTATATGCTTGATAATGAGATGAAAGCCCGACTGTATGCTGCTCCTTCCCTGGTTCTGTAAGAAGGCAGCTTAGCAAAAGGCCCTGTCATATTTACAGCATTTAAACTGTATTTATGACAGGGTTTCTCTTTATCAAGATAATTGAGTTACAACATGCAGCTCATTATTTTGTCTCTAAAATGTATTGATTTAAGATACTCTCCAGCATTTCCTGTCTGCCGGATTTATTGGGAGTAACACCATTTTCCATGGCATATGCTTCTAATTCTTTAAAGCCAATCTTACCTTCTACGATATCTTTCCCGATTCCTTCTGAATAACTGGAGTAACGGTCTGCTTTAAAATTCTCAAATACTTTATCATCAAGAAGTTTTGCAGCAACCTTAAGGCCTTTGGCAAAACTGTCCATACCTGCAATATAGGAATAGAATAAATCATCGTCCTCAAAAGATGCACGACGCACCTTGGAGTCAAAGTTTAAGCCTCCCTTTGTTAAGCCTCCGGCCAGCAGAATTTCATACATAGCCAGCGTGGTATCATATATATTGGTAGGGAATTGATCGGTATCCCATCCAAGCAAAGGATCTCCGGTATTCGCATCCACACTTCCAAGCACACCATTAATTCTGCTCATGTTCAGTTCGTGCTGGAACGTATGCATTGCCAGGGTAGCATGGTTTGCTTCAATGTTCATCTTGAAAGAGTCCTGCAAGTTGTACTTTCTTAAGAAAGCATGCACTGTTGCTGTATCAAAATCATATTGATGTTTGGTTGGTTCCTTAGGCTTAGGCTCGATTAAGAACTGACCGGTAAATCCGATTTCCTTCGCATAATCAACTGCCATCTGCAGCAATCTTGCCAGGTTGTCCAATTCAAGTCCGGTATCGGTATTGAGTAATGTCTCATACCCTTCACGTCCACCCCAGAATACATAGTTCACACCACCTAAATCCTTGGTGATTTCCATTGCCTTTTTAATCTGGGCAGCCGCATATGCAAATACGGTTGCATTGCAGGAGGTTCCTGCACCATGAACAAATTTATCATCGCTAAACGCATTGGTAGTTCCCCATAAACACTGAATTCCGGTACGCGCCATTTCTTCCTTAATCACTGCAACGATTTCGTCCAAATTCTGATTGGTCTCTGCCAATGTCTTTCCTCTGGGCGCAATATCAGCATCATGGAAGCAGAAATACGGAATTTGCATTTTCTCCATAAATTCAAAAGCTGCATGTACTCTTTCTTTCGCTTTGTACATTGCATCTGCCGTCTGGTCCCATCCTCTGGCCATTGTAGTCCCACCAAAAGGATCCGTTCCCATATAGGTAAATGTGTGCCAGTAAGACATTGCAAAACGTAACTGCTCTTTCATGGTCTTACCCATTACAACTTCATCCGGATTATAGTACTTAAAAGCAAGTGCATTTTGACTTTGCGGGCCTTCATATTGAACCTTGCCTACATTAAAATATGACATATCTTTTCCTCCTTTAGATAATTTAATTCCCGTGTATCTTCCCATAGAATACATTGTTTCCCTGTCTTCAACGTTTGTATTCAGGTTATGGTTCTATTATAAATTATTTTCTAAAAATTATCAAGACAATTTGTATATTTAATAAACTAACTTTCATTTATATATTTTGGAAACGTTTCCAAACAGTTCTATTCACAATCTCAGTATAGCTCTGTATGATTTTTACAACGCTGATACTTACCGGTTCCTGGGCATAACTTGGGACAGGGGAACCATATACTTCGTTTTTTTGCATATTGACTGCCATGTCCACAGCCTGCAATACCTGGTCCTTTGTTATGGAGCCCAGTATGAAATTACCCTTTTCGAGGGCCTCCGGTCTTTCCGTGGAAGTTCGAATGCAAACCGCGGGGAATGATCGGTAATAGGAAGCTTCCTCCGGTAATGTACCGCTGTCGGATACGACACAGTAAGCATTCATCTGAAGATGGACATAGTCTGTAAAGCTGAATGGTTTCAGCGAACTGACATTGGGATGAAAGACAAATTTTCTGGCAGCAATCATTTTTGCAGACCGGGGATGGGTGGAATATATTACCGGCATATCATATTGATGTGCCAATTCATTGATTGCCTGCATTAAGGCCATAAAATTCTCTTCCAAATCAATATTTTCTTCCCGATGGGCGGAAACTAGAATATAATTTCTTTTTTGAAGTTTCAATGCAGTTAAGATTTCACTATTTTCAATTTTCCTCTGATTTGCCATCAATACCTCCGGCATGGGAGAACCTACAACGAAGGTTCGCTCCTTTGCTGTACCCTCGGAATTCAGATATCGCCTGGCATGTTCACTGTAACACAGGTTTACATCTGCAATATGATCTACGATTCTGCGATTTGTCTCTTCCGGCAGGTTCTCGTCAAAACACCTGTTTCCTGCTTCCAGATGAAAAATCGGGATTTTTAAACGCTTGGCAGCAATGGCGGATAATGCGGAATTGGTATCTCCAAGCACCAAAAGCGCATCCGGCCTCTGTTGTTCCAGTACCTTATAACTATCGGATATGATATTGCCGATGGTCTCTCCCAAATCTGTTCCAACAGACCCCAAAAAAATATCAGGATCTCTCAGTCCCAGATCTTCAAAGAAGATCCGGTTCAATGTATAATCCCAATTTTGTCCTGTGTGAACCAGGATATGTTCAAAATATTGGTCACACCTCTTTATAATTTGT
The DNA here is from genome assembly GCA_023439505.1 of Bacillota bacterium. Classification (GTDB taxonomy): domain Bacteria; phylum Bacillota; class Clostridia; order Lachnospirales; family Lachnospiraceae; genus Mobilitalea. The sequence continues at coordinate 233,342 of JAEXNR010000017.1, read as the reverse complement.
GAAAGCCTGATAATTTCCGGTCTAGTACCTAGAATCGTCATTAATTTTAATTTGCTCACCATTCCAACTCCCTAATCCATAATGATCCATCAACTGTCCTGCCTGTATTGCTCCGAAGGAAGATACTTTATATAAGTAAGATATAGTTTTTTCGTTAATTCATCCACTGACTGTAATTCCATATCCTTCTCCTTTGTCTGGAACGAATAGAGTATATCTACAATACTTCCCAGGGAAATATTATGATATACCGGCTGCACTTCGTAGTATCCCCCGGCATTGTGATTACCCTTTCCGGACAAAGCATAGATTAATTCCTCAACAACATCATCAATATAGACAAGATCCAGCGTAATGTTTCGATCCTTTACCTGGATTGGAAGACCGGCGGCGATATTGTGACAGAATGTGGCTATCACACTGTTATAGTTGGGTCTGCAGCCGCCACCGAAAATATTTTGAAAGCGATAGATTAATATTTTTGCCCCTGTATCTATTCCGTATAAAGATAATAGTTCTTCTTCTGCCCGCTTACTGGCACCGTAAGGGTTATCAAGATATGCCTGAATAGAAGAGGAAAGCATTACCGGACAGATATTTTGGCATTCTTTTAAAACTCTGACTAATTCTCTTGTAAACCCATAATTATTGATCATGTATTGTGCCGTGTCTTCCGGTCTGTTAACCGCAGCCAGATGAAAGATAAAATCTGATTTCGTACAATATTCTTCTAACATGGAAGGGGAAGAATCTTTATCGTATTCCATAATTGCCTGGTATCCTTTGGCTTTCAAACCATGAACCAATCTTTTACCGACAAAGCCCTTTGCCCCTGTAACTAATATATTCAACGCGTTCCCCCCAATTATGAACCCTCTTTCTTCCATAACATTAATTCTTCCTGAATATACGTTAAGGACAGCAGCTTTTGCTCTACCTCGCTGACCGAAAGCTGTCTGGTATTATTGGAATTAAACTCATGAATCTGGTTTCGTTCCTGATCATCAGCCGAAAAATATTTATCATAATTTAAGTCCCTTTTATCCGCGGGAATCCGGTAATAATCACCGAGATCCACCGCATGTGCGCTCTCTTCACCTGTCAGAAGTGTTTCATACATTTTTTCACCGTGACGGATTCCAATCACCCTTATGTTAACCTCACGGCAAAACAGATTACTTAATGCCTTTACCAATACCTCAATGGTACACGCTGGTGCTTTCTGTATCAGAATATCACCGCTTTGTGCATGTTCAAATGCATAGAAAACCATACCGACTGCTTCCTCCAATGACATGAGAAATCTTGTCATCTGTAATTCTGTTACGGTCAATGGTCCTCCTGCTTTTATCTGTTCAATAAAAAGCGGAATGACGGATCCCCTGGAACACATAACATTTCCATAGCGGGTACCGCAGATCAGAGTTTTCTGGGGATCCACGGTTCTCGATTTAGCAATATATACTTTCTCCATCATTGCCTTGGAAGTCCCCATGGCATTAATCGGATATGCTGCTTTGTCAGTGGATAAACAGATTACTTTTCTGACTCCGGCTTCTATACTGGCCGTCAGAACGTTATCCGTACCGATAATATTCGTCTGAACTGCCTGCATCGGAAAAAATTCACAGGATGGAACCTGCTTTAGAGCTGCCGCATGAAAAACATAATCCACAAGGTAAAGTGCATTTCTCAACGAGGAAATATCTCTTACGTCCCCGATATAATATTTTATTTTATCATTATGATACTTGTGGCGCATATCATCCTGCTTCTTCTCATCCCTGGAAAAGATCCGGATCTGTGCGATATCCGTATCCAGAATATGTTCCAGGACTGCATTACCGAATGAGCCTGTACCTCCCGTAATTAATATGGTCTTATTTTGAAACATAGATTTTCCCCTTTTTCTCAGATAAAAGCCATGGCCGTCTTCAGATCCCTCCAATCGATAAGTCAATTATATTTTGTCTTAATTGTCTCATACTTCATGAAAAACATCGGTAAGGATTTGAGCATGCTGATAGTGCTGAACTGAAGCTTTTTTTTGCTGATTGACTGATTGCGAAAAAGAATCCTGGCGGAACCCTGATCCTTATGTATCACCGGTGAGGTATCTGCGATTACGGAAACTAAATTGACCTTCTTCAGGTAAACCAATAAATTGATTTCCTCCCAATATAAAAATGTTTTCGGATAAAGCTGCTTATAGTACTGAAAGAACTGGGGAGTTAGAAAGTAAGAACACCCCTGCAGCATATAGCGATATTTTTTTCTTCTGATCCTGCCCTGTGGCTGCTCCGATGGCAGAACACTTCTGTTTCTCTTCGAAGAGAGATGATGAAGTACGGGCAGATAAGACATCCAAACCAATAGGATATCTCTGATGGTCTGAACAATTTTCTGGTATATGTGATCTGTTGAGATGGTGTAAGGCTGCAGTTTTCCGTCCGTTTGACAAACTGTGGGTGAAATAACGCCAATTCCAGGTGCATCATAGGATAGGATGCGATCAAAAAGATCTTCCTGTACCAGGATATCACTGTTACATACAAATACGTAATCTGCCTTGCATACTTCTCTGGCATACCGGATGCCCAGATTATTTCCTTTGGCAAATCCCATATTTCTTTCATTTTTAATCAAACTCACCAGGGGATTATCCGAAAAGAGAAACTTTAATACTTCATAAGATTGATTGGTTGAACCATTATCCACAATAATAATTTCATAATTGGGATAAGTCTGGTTCAGAATACTCTCCACACATTCTGCCGTATCTCTATAATTCATATAATTTAATATTACCACTCCTATTTTAGCATTCATTGTTTCTCTCCTTATATCGTTTTTATGACATATATTAATATATGATACGGATACTTCTATGTTCCGGTTTCCGGGTGTATTCATAATTTCAACTTTTGAATAAGAATACGAAGGACATCTCCTACTCCCTTCCATCGGATTCTGAGATACACACGTTCCACTCTTCGGTAAAAGCGGATCATCGGATGTCCCACCCCCATAATTCGATAGATCCGTTTCCGAAACTCCAGATCATCAATCACATACGGTGGGTGCTTAAGGGGAAATGATATATCATGCACCTGCATTTGAAATATTCTCCGGATTCCCTTTGGAAGCATTTTAATATGATCTACGGAATGAGCGGAATTTGAGGTAATCCCGATATTGGATATCATATTTTTCGCTGCCACAATATTGAGTCTGTGCTCAAGAAACATACTATTGCTCAGAATCGTTTCGTAATGTGCCCTTCCTGATCTTCTATGATAAATGCTGGCATCTATCTGCTGCTTTGCACTGATAAAGGTATTGACACTCCGGTACATCTGCCTCAGATTAAATTCGTCGTCCAAAATCTTATAGTGTTCATCCCAGGTATCCACAACTCTCTTCCAGGATGCCCATCCGCAGATGGATCCGGAGGTTGTAAACACATAATCATATGGGGTATATTCGCAGATCCCCGTATTATTCATGCCACATATCATGTTAATACGCTCATCGTAACGGAAACGTTCCAATAATTCTTTGCAAAACGGGAAGAAGCTCTGAGAGGGTACATCATCATCCTCCAGAACGATTCCCATTTCTTCCGTCTGAAACATCCACTTTTGTGCAATAAACTCCGATGGATCGCACCCCACATTTTCTCTTTGATAATAGGTATGAACTTCACAATCCCAATCAATTGCGGAAACAATCCTCCGGCATTTTTGTATCCCTTCCAGATCCTGCGCCCTTCCCTCCCTTGGACCATCCTGATATAAATAAAGTCTGGAGGGTCTGGCCAGTTTTACCTGTTTAAATACCTTAGAAAATTGCTCCGGTCTTGAAAAAAATATCAATAAAACGGCGATGTCCACCTTATATGATTTCAAAATCTCAGCTTCCATCTCAATGACTCCTTTAACCAATGATGAATTCGTGTGTAATTTTATGAACCAATAATCCAGATATAGGGAAGCAGGTTCGTATCTCTGAGTAATCGATAGACAAAGAAAACCCCAAACAATACCAGAGCAGAGAAACGAATCAGCTGGTGACTTCTTATTTCTATATCTCTATCCATCTCAAGGGAACAAATCTGATCCAATAAGATAATAGTGGCAAATAGGAAATAATAGATCGGCCGCTCGACGGTACGGGAAAATAATCGAAAGATCCATAGCACCGTTGCTCCGAGGTGTAAATTAAGAAAGATGATATTCATCTTATTCTGCCGAAGTAATCTTTCTTTATGAAACAGGCCCAAAATACCAATTCCCAACATGATAACAAAAAACAAACCGCCATTGCCTGCACTCTCAATATCATAGGTCTCATATCCCAGCCAATCTGCCACCATCCTGTGTAAGCTGACAAATGATACGAACATAATTCCAAAAAAACCTGTTGCAGCGATCATATAATTCCATTTCCATTTAAACCAGGCAATGGGAAATGCCGCAAGAAAGAAAACCGCAGATTTATGAAACAAAAAGGCGACGCCCACAACTGCCAAAAATCCAATGATGTTTTTCCTTTTGATAAACGGAAATGCGAATAAGCAGATGGACATGGCCAGTGCCTGACGAAGTCCGGCAAGGTTAAAAGCAAATAACCCGATGGTATAATAAAAATATATGGCGTATAATTTATTCTCAGCATTATTTTTTATGAAGATCAGCATGGCAATTATTAAGATTGCACCGGTTATTGCAAAATAGACGTTTACATTTTGTGTAAGGCTGTTAATTGCCTTTGTCATTGCATGAAATCCCAATTCACCCTTATCTGCGGCCATTTGATCTATCGTCTTGTAAGCGGATGTAATAAAATGATGGGCATATCTGCTATAATCTCCGGTTATCGATTCTTTCAGTGCCATCAATAAATAAATCAGACCCGCTGAGAGTAATAAGAAAAAGTCATTCACCTTTTTATCTTTCTTTAGGAATGCTCCCAGAAATAAAAAGGCGAGTACAAACAGATAGAAATTCATATGCCCTCCTCCCTATAACAAACTCCGACGAGGTCAGTCTTCGTTCTCTACACGAAGATAGTAAGTATCGGGGTTTTGTGGGTCAAACCTTTCGTTTGCCCATATGATAACGATAAGATCCGTTTTTCCTGTATTGATAATATTATGGGTATACCCTGGGGGGATATCAATCACCTGCATTACATCACCCGTTATATCATAACGGATTACCCGCTCTTCGATTATGTTTCTTAAGCAGATTCTCGCTTTTCCGCTCACAACCAGGAATTTCTCAACTTTCGTATGATGCCAGTGTTCTCCCTTTTTCACCCCTGGTTTTACCACATTAACAGAAAGCTGCCCTCTGTCCTGTGTCTTCATGATTTCTGTAAAGCTTCCTCTGCTGTCTTTGTTCATGTTGAGAGGATATGAAAAATCCTTTGAAGGAAGGTAGCTCAGATAGGTACTATATAGCTTTTTAGTCAAAGGATCTGCAACATTGGGAAGTTCCTTCGTGTCCCTGATGTGCGAAAAGGAATGGAGTAACTCCACCAATTTGCCCCTCGTAACAGAATAAAGAAATTTTGGGTCCGGCCTGTAATAGCCCTTGGCATCCGGCAAAGCATTTGTGTCCATAAAAGTGAAAAGTGCGTCTATCACATCATCAATATAATATAAATTCATAAGCTCCTGATCATTCCCTTTGGGAATTTCCCCGTCCCCTGCTATGGCATGGAATAGCTTTGCAACATTCGAATTTCTCTCTTGGGTATCCCATTTTCCAAAAACATCATCCAGCTTACAAATCCCTGCTCTGGGATTCACTTCTAAGGCATAGGTGTGAAGTAAGATTTCATCCTCTGTCATCAGTTCCCCGGATTGACCATATGAAAGAACGAGTACCGGGCAGGAGTTGTGACAGACCCTTAATAAATCCAACAGCATTTTCAAGGAGCCATCATACAATTTCTCCCCATGATCTGCATTCAGGGGGGCTAAAAAATATATGCCTTCACATTCCATTATATGCCCGCGAATGTTATCCAGGGGCGTATGACTATCATAATTATAGATTATGTAATCCTTATCTTTTTGTGACTCCATCCGGGCGATCATATTTTTTCCAATCAAGCCATCCGATCCGATCAATAATATTTTCATCCCTCTTAACCTCCTAGCTCGTTCCGAAGTTTTCTAATTTCTCGTATTATCTTTCTTATCTTGCTGTAATAATTCCTCATATAAGTTACAGTATTGATGAATATTGCAATGCATATCAAAATTCTTCTCGGCGAACCGACGGCAATACGGGGAATAATTGCTTTTCGTATTTTCTTTGACCCGCATAATATCTTCAAAAATATTATTAATACTATTATTTTTCGATACATAGCCACAATGATCTCCTATTAATTCCGGACTTGCTGTGGCAGATCTGACGATGGCAGGCGTCGCACAGGCAAGTGCTTCAGCAACAATCATTCCAAAGGATTCTTCTGTTGACAACGAAACCAATACATCGCTCATGGAATAGATTCTTGCCAGATCTGCACTTTTATGAATATGCTGAAAGTTTCTGATTCCGGGAGGCAGAGGAATTTTCCCGTCCCACTTCCCTACCAATACTATGATACAATCCTTTGGCAGGATCTTAGATAATTCGATGAAATCATAAATTCCCTTCGACTTCATCCATTGAGCTGCTACTCCAAGAATGATGAATTTGTCTCCTAATCCCAGCTTAGCCTTTAAATTTTCTTCTTTTGTAGGATGGAATACCTCAAGATTAACCCAGTTATAAATTCTTGTAATCTTCTTTGCATGGCTCAAATATGATTTTTTTGCCTCTCCTGTGATCCAGTCGGACACTCCCACAACCGCCAGAGCAGGCATTCTTTCAAATTGACGTTTACGATCAATCCAAATCTTTTTCGATCGGTCAAAAAACCAGGAAGGCATTCCATTCTCATAATTTGGGCAACGCTTACATCCCGTTTGCCACTGGAAGCATTGATTATTGGAATAGTGGGTACAGCCCCCTGTAAAAAACCAGCAGTCATGCAGGGTAATTACAGTTGCTATCTTGTTTTTGCTCAGGTACGTTAACAGTAGATTCAGATGGATAAAGTTGCTGTGAAGATTATGCAGATGAACAACATCCGGTTTTATCTTCTTTAACCATACTATGAATCGAATCGTGGATAATGTTGAGAAATAAGCCTGCAACCCTGTAATTCTGGAGCATAATGCATGAAGCTTCTTACCGGCCGTATTTCCGATCCGATAGGAGCCGCTTCCTCCTTTCTCACCATAGGAATATGCTATGTAGGCTTCATGTCCCGCCTGCTTTAATTCCTCGGTCAGTTCATAACTGATCCTGCCTGTGCTCAATATTTTATTGACCGTATTAATCTGTACGATCTTCATACAAATAACCATACCCTTTCCAACATGCTTATCCTTTTATAATTCAACACCGGCAGCCATAGCCGATCCAACATACCTTATGTTTGTGCAAAGATCACCGGTAAAACCGATTTCCTATGAAATGACGTACGAGATGGTTTGCAGTATCATCATGTTGCCAGACGTTTATAAAATGGGAAGCTTCTCTGCGTTTTCTCTGATGATCCTCATAAAATCCCGATATAATTTTGCCTGAACCACTGATCTTCTGTGGTAGGAATGCACACATTTTCCTGCTTTCCTCTGATATCGGCGGATGATGTCATTATCCCCTGCTAACTTCTTAAGCACCGGATGAATACGACCCGGGTTGGTTATGCAAATAGCCGCATCCCGCTCTTTCAAATATGCATATCCCGGGTGCATCCTGGGACAAACTGCCACAACCGCGCAGGAACTTGCCAGGCAGTCAATGATCTTTGTTGAAAAGGAGAACTTCGTCAGCAATTTATTCTTTAGATCAAAGGACTCCACAAATAAAGCAATCTCTCCCTGCCGGTAAATGTCCTTCAATTGATTTGCATCTACCGGAGGTTTTACAAAGGAGTTCACCCCGTCCTCCAGTGCCTTCCTCCTTTTTGCTGTAACCTTATCCCTGGTGTAAATCTCCAGGATCATCTTCATTGAATCCCTGTTGATCTCCTCCAATGCTTTTTTAATTTTCACCAGGGTCTGCCATCGGTTGCAATAAAGTCTTCCGGCGTAAATCATTCGAATCGGGATATGAAATTCTTTTTCTGGTAAGTTCTCCTCCGGGTCCGCACATTTTAATAAGACATCGGTATCAAGATGAAACCGCTTCCGATAAAGAACAGTCTGTCGCATGGATAACGTATAGTACTTTTGATATAGTCCCACCGCATTTCTGAACTCCTTTCTAAGCTTTGCTCTCCTTAGCCAGTAGATCGGTGAGATCCTGATTTGCGACAACGTATATTCATCATCGCCGGTAAAGGCTACCATGGGCAATTGGGTCCATTCCTTTAAAAGCCGCTCGAAACGCAGCATTTTTCTAGATGCCATCCGGGGGCAAAAAATAATATCAGGTTGAAACTCACGAATAAACTCCATGATCTTCTCCCTGTTAAAGCGGCCGTGCTGCCACAGTAAATCTCGCATAAAACGTAGGGCCTCTGTGGCAAACGGTCTCCATTTATCATAAAAGAGCAGATCTTCTTCCGGGGAATTCCATTCACTATCTTCCACGATCGTACCCCTTCCTGCCGCCTCCCCTGTAAAAATACTTTTTAACATCATGGTATCCGTAATTTGAAAATATCTCTTACAGCAGGGATTATCGGGAATACCGGAAGCAAGATAAATATTGGCAAACTCAGCCGGGAACCCTTTGAACCAATTTGTCAATACATTATTGCTATATCGTTTATCATTCCATACTTCATCTGTGATAATCAGTATCCTCATCCCAGCAACCATGCCCTTTCTAAATCAGTTTTAACTTATTCACCAGCTCGGCACAAGTTTGCGGTGCCAGGAGGAATGCGGAGAGGATTAGCTTATGGTGAATTGATGTAACCGGCTGACAGATCACCTTCTTATAATATTTCTTATAGATGGATAAGATCTCATCCAGGTCGTTGCTGTTTTCTTTATCCTTCCTGCATTCAAAGTAAAACAGCATAAGACAGATCATAAAGTATTCCTCTGACACTTCCATCAGATTCTTTTCTTTCTTCCGGAAAAATTCTATTCTGTCTTCCAATACTTCAATCAATTGTGTACTCTTAAAATGATTGCGATTTCTTGTCGCACTGCCCGGCCGTTGATAGTAATAGTACATTTTCTTTGAATAGACCGCTATATTCAACGCCCGATATACCAGCTGATAGGACAATGCTTCGTCCTCATAATTGGTTTTAAGATGATCAGGGAATTGCAAACCTTCAAATAAGGATGCCTGATACAATTTTCCGGCCACACCGGATTTTACTTTTCTGTGAAAGAATGCTTCATACTTGTTATAAAGTTTCAGTGAATGTCTGTCAGTATCCTGCTCAAATTTAGAATCTCTTCCATAGATCATCGCACATTGAGAAATTTCACAATGATTTCGTTTACACAACAGCAAAAGGGTTTTGATATAATCTTTGCTGATAAAATCATCACTGTCGACAAATGCCACATAGGAGCCTGTCATTTTCTTCAGACCCATATTACGCGCGGAGGAGACGCCTCCGTTTTTTTTATGAAACACTTTAATCCGGGGATCCAGCAGTGCATAATTATCGCAAATCTGCGGACATCGGTCTTTCGAACCATCATCGATCAAAATGATCTCTAATTCCGGATACGTTTGCCTGCGAATACTTTCAATACATCTGGATAAATACTTTTCTGTCTTATAAATTGGTACAATAACACTAACCAGCGGATACTTTTTCATTCTATTTACCATACCCCTTTCCTATCTCTGCGTCCATGCGATTAAGAACCATTCGGTATTTACCGCTTTTTTCCCGCTCAATCTGCGTAACAAATTGAATATGAAAGTTCATATCCTCTCCCAGATACCATTTTAAATGCCCAAGGATTTTATCCCGCTCCAACCTGGAAAAATCATCTTCTGATGCTTCTATTTTTAACAAAATCTCATCCGGATTCTCTTGAATAAACTGTACATTTCCTGCCTTTTTTGATAGCTCCGATACCATTACAGAGAGAGAAGCAAGGCTTACCTTCCCCCTTGATTTTGTAATTAATACGTCTGTATCACGCCCTTTTATTCCCCCGATGGTGGGAAAACAAGAGCCACAGGGACAGTTTAGCTGCTCTTGCTCTATGATTTGATCTCCGATATCATATCGTATTAACGGCGTACCAAAAGAGTCAAAGCTGGTTACAACTAATTTCATTCCACCGGATGTGGGAATATGTTCAAAAATTCCGGTATCCAGTGCTTCATGATACTGCCCATAACGACATTGTATAATAAAAGGTGCTCCTTCATTTGAAGCATACTGATCACTTAAGGGACAACCAAAGACTCTCTCAATCACCTCCCTGTGAAGGGGAAGTACCGTCTCTGCTGTCGTAAATATTACCTTTGGTCTGAATTTCATCTGCAGATGATTTTCTTCCATATACTTTGCCAGTGTATAAATGCAGGATACAAACCCTTCGATGGCAGCCGGGCGATACTGCTCCAGATTCTTTATGATAGAAGGAAGGTTTTCCTCTTTTAGATGATAAGAGGAGTACAACCTCTGTTTTAACACCACGTTGTCTCTCCAAAAAATATGCTTTTTCGCATTACCCGGTATGATATTCTTCCCGATAAAACGTGCCAGTCGCATTTTATTCGCTGCAAATCCATAGGATAACCGGTATGCATCCAAATAAGCCATTCTCTTTTGCACATCAATTTTCCGTTTTAGAACCATCATCGGTTTACCGGTCGTTCCTCCGGTATAAAACTTTATCCCCCGGTACTTTGATATGGTATAGATTTCATTCAGATGATATTTCAACTCTTCCTTGGTTAGAACAGGAAGCATACGAATATCCTTTACCGATGTTATCTTCTTCCAATCCAAATTCTGATAGCGTTCTTGATAATAAGGGCTATGCAGCACAGCATACCTTACCAATCGTGTAAACGCTTTGTCCTGATACCTTTTTGCTAACTTCCCGCTGGTATAGTTTCGATTGGTATAAATTCTTAAAAACCTTCGATAGTATCTTCCATATCTTTGAAAGTAAAGAAGCAGCCCATAACAAGAGATTGCCAGATTCTGAAGGATGATCGGAAGTCTCCCGTAGATCCCATAGATTACATAGTTCAAATACATCTCAATACTCCAAATCAAATAAATTACAATCCCATCCGTTTGATAAAAACATCATTTACCTTATTGACATCATATTTTCTCGTACAAAAAATATAAGAATGATACGCCATGCGTTTCATGATTTCTTTATGTTCTATGAGCAGAAGAATCCGTTCCGCCAGTGCTTGTGCATCCTGAGGCGGAATCAAAAATCCATTATAGCCTTCGATCACCGTCTCTTTACAGCCGGGAACATCCGTGGTAATAATCGGTCTTCCCACTGCTTCTGCTTCCAGAATACTTCTGCCGCTTCCTTCATGATAGGACGGGAGCACAAAGATGGAACACACTTCAAGATAAGGTCTCACGTCTGTCGATCCGCCACAATAATCAATATTTTCTTCTTCCGACAGCTCTCTGACCTCCTGGGGTGTTAGAGCTTCCGGATTTTCATCCATCCCGCCTACCAGCAAAAAACGAATCCGGGGATATTTCTTACGAACAATTCTGGCAGCTTCCACATATTCCCTGATCCCCTTACTCCAAACAAGTCTGGCGGTCATGCATACCAAATCTGTCTCCGGCAATGGTTTCCTTGCGAAATATTCCATATTTACGCCGGAACCGTTCACCAGAATTGCCTGCGCTTTATTTACCAGTCTCCATTGAAGCATTTTTCTATAATCATCCCGATTCATAAAAAAAACAGACTCACAACGCCTGTGCACCCAGCGATAGAACAGACGGAGTACGCTTCTGACCATAAAGTTTTTAAGTCCCCTGCTGTAAAATGCGACTTCCAGGCCCGTGACAAATACCACCATCCTCTTGACCCTGCAAAAACTCGCAGCCAGACCACCAAAAGCGATTGGTTTGGACATATAAAAAAAGCATAGATCCGGCTGGATCGCCCTGATTGCTAAGATATAGCTGAGCAATGTTTTCAAGCACGAAAGAGGATTAATTCCGGTTCTGGTCCCATTAATTCTATAGTAAGCCGCTCCAAGGAAGGAAAGCATCTCTTCCATTTGTGCTTCCGGTTCCATTGAGGTACAGATTACCTCGTGCCCTCTGGCAACCATCTCTTTGATCAGATCCCCTCTGAAATTAATCAGAGAATAGCCGTTACTCGCACTTATCATGATCCTCATGGTAATGATTCTCCTCCTTACGTCTTGCTATTTCTGTCTCAATGTACTCCCAGTCAAAGCCACAATTTAAGATATAATCCATTACGGATAAGTCAGGCAGAAATTCTCCCCATAATTGGGGATACCTTATGGAATGATAATCTGTATAGCAAAGTCTTATCCCTCGTTGTGCAAAATGATCCTCAACCTGATATTCTTTTGCCCCGTTACCGGAGAAATATTCGTCGGCGCCCGTTCGCTTACATAACTCGATTACTCTGTCTTCCCGCGCCAAAGTGACGGAAAGTTCAGATGATTTTATAATGGTCGGCTTTATACCAAATCTTTCACCGACGTATGAATTGATGGTCATATTCATTTCAGCCAGATTCTGATATTGACTTAGAAGCATCTCCCGAAACACCGGATAAATCTCATCAAAATACCTGGCCCTCGCATAATTCATCTCTAAATAATTGAGATGCTTTTCTTTCCATAATAATTCATCCTTTGTTACAACCTGATTTATGGTATCTCCGAAATGATACTGAACCGGTACTTTTAACCGTAATATCCCCTGCGGTGTTTTCACCTTATTCCAGTGATGCATATTTGAGCTTGAGAACTGTGCGTCCTCCAAATATACGAAGATATCCGCCTTTGCCATCTTATAAAAATACCCCAGATATGGAATGTAATCCGGCTGATGGATTGTAGCAATCATCCTGCCTTCCCCTTTTCCAGAAAACATGTTTTTCTGAGAGATTTCCATCCCTTTCGAGACAGACCCTGTTATCTTATATATAACAATTCTTATCCCCATTCTCATGTTATCATTATTTTTTATAAATATTTTCCTGTTTTAATACCGGTAGTACTATTTTGATAAAGAGGATGATGTCCTTTACCATGGTGATATTCTCCGCATATTCTGCATCCATTTGAAACTGTATTTCCCGGGTTGCCATTGCCCGCATGCGGGTATCCACCGTACAGAATAATCCCGGCTTTGCCTCAAACCTCTTATGGTATTTTGCATGCTCCTGATAAGGCAGGAATTCTTCACGGAGGATCGGTCTTGGACCGATGATGCACATATCCCCCTTTATGATATTAATCAGCTGGGGTAGCTCATCCAGACTGGTTCTTCTAAGAAATGCCCCCACTTTTGTGATTCTGGGATCATTTTTACAAGCCGGTCTGCTATCACACTCTTTCTTTGATACCATCGTTCTGAATTTATATATGGTAAACGGTTTCTTATCAAAGCCCAGTCTCTGCTGGCGAAAGATAATACTCCCCTTACTGTCTTGAATGATTAAGATGGATATAAATAACATCACCGGCCATAAGAGGATCAGACCGAATAAAGCGATGATAGCTCCCGCCCAACGTTTGATATAGCTCCTGTACAAAGGATACCTTACTATTTTCATAACGATTATTCTCTCCTGAATACACTTTCAAAGGCTTCTGCATAGGTCATCCCTGCCTGACTTCCACGGTAGGCGGCCAGGCCTCTGATCGCTTCGCTGCTTCGCGGATGTGGAAAATCCCGCATTACTCCCCTGTATTGTGCCAGGGCATCAATCTTTCTTACAATTCCTTCTTCTCCCGACTCATAAAAGGTATTGGGATTAAACTGCCTCATTCCGGAATTCAGTCCCCACTCCGTGGAAGACGGGATTTCCATAAATAATAATTCCTTTAATGCAACCACATCCTCCCTTCGTTGGAATAATCTAACTGCTGCCTGACAGGCAATTGAGGTATGATAATGATCATTGTTTAGATCCGCGGGATGATGTGTAAATACTGTCTCCGCCCTGGTCTCCATAATGGCTCTTTCTATTGTCTGTACCAACCGTAAATGTGACACGGTATTAAATTCAATATTAGGCATATCACCTAACATCACCCGCCCAACTCCCAATATCTTAGAGCACCTGTCGATATCCTTCTTGAGTTCATAAATTTGCGGCCGCTCTCGTCTGGCATTTACTTCTCCTGACAAGATACATACAGATACCGCATTTCCCTCCTTTGTCTGTTTATATATCGTCGCACCTGCTCCAAGAACTTCATCGTCAGGATGCGCAACAACAACCAGATAATTCATCTCTATTCCTCTCTATCACCATGCAATACCGATCCATCTGTCAAATCCTTGTAACCATCCATCATTTCATCCTTACGATTCATTATACTCATTTGGTTCACGATAGGTGGGGACCACCGTCTTCATTGCTTCTTTGATCCCTTCCGAAGATCCTGATTCCACTGCCTTTAATAGTATTTCCAGCTTTTCTTCTATCTCCGACTGAGAAATTCCGTTCTGCTGTTCAATAAATATCTTATGATTTGGCGTGGCAATTAGTTCCTCACTGTTCATTAATAACTCCTCATAAAGCTTTTCTCCGGGGCGAAGTCCCGTTTCTTTGATCATAATCTCGGTATAAGGCACATGCCCGGAGATACGAATCAGATTCTCCGCCAGATCAATTATTTTCACGGGCTGTCCCATATCCAGAACATACACCTCGGAGCTGTTGGCCATTGCACCTGCCTGTAATACCAGCTGGACGGCTTCTGTTATGGTCATAAAGTATCTGACAATTCGCATATCTGTCACGGTAACCGGACCTCCCTTCGCAATCTGCTTTTGAAAAAGCGGAATAACAGAGCCATTGGAACCTAGTACGTTGCCAAACCTGACAGCTACAAACTCCGTCTTGCTGGTATCTTTCATGCTTTGTAATATCATCTCACAAAATCTTTTAGTGGCCCCCATCACGCTGGTCGGATTCACGGCCTTATCCGTAGAGATCTGAACGAATTTATCTACTTGATATCGATCTGCCGCCTTTACCATATGGTAAGTACCCATAATATTATTTTTGATCGCCTCATCGGGACAATCCTCCATCAATGGTACATGTTTATGGGCTGCCGCATGAAACACCACATTTGGCCTGTATCTACGAAATAGCTGATCCACTTTATCTTCATCTCTGATGGAAGCAATTTCAACTTTGATAGTAATCTTATCCCCATACATTTGTACCAGTTCCTGCTGAATTTCATAGGCATTGTTCTCGTAAATATCAACAATAATAATTTGTGCCGGATCAGCCAAAGCAATCTGTCTGCATAATTCGGTACCTATGGACCCGCCACCGCCTGTCACCATGATCACCTTCTGATGCAGGAATTCTTTTACTTCTTCATTATAAAGAGATACCTGATCCCGTCCCATAATTTCTTCAATCCATACATCCCGTACGTAATTCCAAAGATTATGATTGTTCTCATTTAACAGCGTCATAGTATCCGGCAGAATACGAACCCTGCATTTTAATCCAAAACATAACTTTAATATTTCTTTTCTCCGCTCAGGCGACACAGAAGGCATAGCGATAATAATTTCACTGATGCCCTTCTCTCCGACAAACTTTTCTACAGTTACGATGGGCCCCTTTACTTCTATTCCATGGATCAGCTTTCCTACTTTTTCTATGCTGTCATCAAGAAAGCATATGGTACGGTATCTGGAGTTGGGATTACCGTTGATCTCCTCCTGAAGCTTAACTCCTGCTTCTCCCGCACCTATTATAATGATGGGCAGCTTATTTTCCGTCATTCTCTTTCTCCGATATTTACAGTAATGCCGGTAATATAATCTCATGAACAGCATCCCAAGCAGAGATAGGGTAAACGTTGAAATTAAAAATGAAACGGTGATGCTCTTATCGAAAAGATAACGATCCAGGATGATGAAAATAGTAAATCCGGTTCCCCCGCCTGTCAAAAGATACAGATATTCCTCACTTTCAGCATATCTCCATAAGCTCTCATAGGTCTTAAAACACAACTGTGATACAACCTGGCAGCTGATTAATAATACAAGATGCGGCAACAGTAAATATATATTTTTACTTCCTGCTCCATTACTCTCAGGAAGAAGAATGAATAAAGTCACTCCAATAACAGCGGTGATGAAAAGGTCTATCATTAGAATAATTTCCTTTCTAAACTTTCGTAAATTCAATTGGTATTCCTCCTTACCGATCCCACAATACTTCATGATATGAAGCGTGTATCTTACATGATGTCCAAATACAGTCCTGTTCATATCTAATATATTCTTCTTCGACGCGATATGTGCCCGTTTCCAATTAATTGCCACGGTAAAACAAATTATGCCAACATTCAGGTACAATATCTAACTGTTTCATAACCTTTGCTGTCGCCAGTGTGGTCCGGCTTCACCGGACACACCCGCATAAAAAATGTGCCCCTGCCCATAGGCAGGAAGCACAAAAAACGAATCTGACATGTAATTAAAGTCTCCAATAACAATAACCTTGCTTTACCAGCTCTTCTTTATCCAATATACTTTTTACATCAATGATAATCTTATCACCATTTTCTCCACGATGGAATAATTCATCAATCTCCTGCGAACCCAGCGCCCTGAATTCATTATGGGCAACTGCAAATATGATACAATCCGCATCTGTTACCAGGGATAACTTCACAAGATCAATCCCATACTTTTTCTTCGTCTCGGTTTCATCCGCCCAGGGATCAACCACCGTCGGTGACACCCCATATTCACCCAGACGTTGTATGATATCTTCCACCTTTGAATTTCTGATATCCGGACAATTTTCTTTAAATGTAATTCCCAGAATTACCACCTTGGCTTCTTTTACCAGTTTATTGGCCAGGACCAGGTTCTTGATGATAATATCTGCGATATAATTTCCCATACTGTCATTGATTTTTCTCCCGGCCAATATTATTTGGGAATGATATCCCAGCCGTTCCGCTTCATATATAAAATAATATGGATCCACACCAATACAATGTCCCCCTACAAGACCGGGATAAAAAGCAAGTGCGTTCCACTTCGTCTGCATTGCCTCAATAACCTCAAGGGTATCAATATTCATTCTGTTAAAGACCATGGCCAATTCATTCATAAATGCGATATTAATATCTCTCTGGCTGTTCTCCACCACTTTAACTGCTTCCGCTACTTTAATACTGCTTACCTTGTGTACACCTGCATCGATGATCAATCCGTAAACATCCGCAACAATCTCCAGTGTTTCCCTGTCCATGCCGGAAACTATTTTCCTGATGTTTCTAAGTTGATGTACCTTATCTCCCGGATTAATGCGTTCCGGAGAATATCCCACACTAAAATCAACACCGCAGGTTAAACCGGATTCCTTTTCCAAAATCGGAACACACACATTCTCCGTTACTCCCGGATAAACGGTGGATTCATAAACAACAACTGAGCCTTTCGTAAGGTTTCTTCCCAGAAGTCGACTGGCCTCTTCCACTGGTGTTAAATCAGGTGTCTTATCCAGATTTACCGGTGTGGGAACTGCCACGATGTGGAACAACGCCTCTTGCAGGCGTTCTTCATTTTTGGTAAACTCGATTGTCGTATTTCTAATTGCCTCGTCACCAACCTCATTGGTAGGATCCTTACCACCCTGATACAGATCTATTTTATGAGCATTCACATCAAATCCGATGACCTTTGCATGATGTGCAAAAGCAACAGCAATTGGCAGTCCCACATAACCTAACCCAATGACGGAAAGTGTGGCTCTTCTTTCTAAGATTTCATTCAACATATTCATTTCAATTCAATCGCTTTCCTTCCTCTTTAAGATCGACCGATTGCTTTCCCAGTCTATGGGAACAAAACCCTTTTCGTCCCGCAAATTATTTCCACTCACGATGATTGCAGCATTGTCTTGCAGGGTTTTGAAGTACCCTTCTCCAATGGTTTGGGAAATCACCAGAGCTGCATTTGATATGAGGGGAGGACGATTTCTCATATTATGACAATCACTCCCCAAAACATCAATATAATGATTTTTTAAATATTTCATTGATAGACCTGCCCTTGACTTATTGAGCAAAGAAGTGTAATTCATTTGAATCAGACACCCCATTTGAATCAGTCTTTTGATGCATCTGCTGTCTTTCTTCACAGCTTCATAGCGCTCGATATGCGCAATAATCGGAATGATATCAAAATAATCCATCAGTTTTTCTATCATCTTATAAATACTTTCATCCCACTTTTTATCATATGGCAGCTCAAGCAGCAGATACTTTGTATTTTCGATACACAAGGCACTAAGATCCGAATAATAAAACAAATATTCATCCAGCATCGTTTCACTGGCTGCCAGCAGCGTAACAGCGCAATCTGATATCAATTTCATGGACTTGCTGCGTCTTGCATCAAATTCCTGAATTGATATTTGGGAAGGATAAAAATGAGGCGTGCATACCGCAAGATCAATGTCTTGCCGGTGCAGGGAATCCGCCATACGTAATGCCTCTTCAACATCTGCAGCCCCATCATCCATATATGGTAAAATATGCGTATGAAGATCAATCATTTTATTTGTCCTGAAAATAATAATTATAATTTGATTTGTTACCCATCCGATGATAAGCCGAACCGTTTAGTACAAGACCCAGAATATTTGCCTTCACCAATTCGTACTTCTTGATGGAAGTTACAACATTAGGATGTGATGTTTCCTTCTCCCTGAGCACAATTAAAACCCCATCCGCCAGCTTTGACAGATTCAGCGAATCGGAAACGATGTTCACAGGCGGACTGTCAATGATGATGTAATCATAGGATTTTGATAGTTTCTGAATGAGCTCTTCCATCTGCTTACTTGATGTTAATTCGGTTGCATTCGGTGGAACCACGCCTCGAAACAAAACCTGCAGATTATCATAGGATGTATTGTGAATTACATCCTTAACATCTATCATCCCTGACAAGACCTCTGATACACCCGGTGAACTTTTCATATTAAAGAATTTATGCAATTTCCCTTTTCGTAAATCACAATCAATTAACAATGTCCTTACCTTGGTATGAGAGATGGTGATAGCCAGGTTGGTACTCGTCGTACTTTTTCCCTCTTCCGGCAGCGGACTGCTGACCACAATAATCTTACAGCCCTCAGACCGCAGTGTAAATCGAAGATTGGTTCTCAGGGATTTATACGCCTCCGAAACCACAAAAGATACTTCTTTTGAAGCTTTTTCATTAGAAACTGTGCTTTTTCCCCGGTTTAATTTATTCAGCATTCTGCCAATCCATGAAAGCTTCTTGAAGTTGTTGCCAAAATTCGGTATTGTACCCAGAAGCGGTATCTTATATTTTTTAATTACATCTTCCTGATTCTTCACATTGAAATCTAATAATTCAAATAAAATAATGGCAATTAATGCAAGCAGCATTCCGATGACAGCACCAAGCAAGGTGTTTCTCATGACATTTGGCCCGGAAGGGCCTCCCGGAAATACAGGCGGGTCAACCACACTGATTTGTGCATTACCTTTAATACTCCTGATTAATTCCGGCGCAACATTTTGCATCGCAATTGCCAGCGCATAGGTATCATTTTGACTTTTTGATGTTATATCTATTTGAAAAATCTCCGTATTATTTACTGTGTGTATTTCCGTCATTGCCTTAAGTTCCCCCGGCGAATAATTCAGCCCGCTCTCTTCGGCCACTCTGGAATAAAACACCTTTGTCTGTAGAAAATTAATATAAGTTGCCACTACTTTCTGCGCATAAGTTAATTCACTTAAATCAGCTACCATAGCTGCATTGTCAGAACTCACATATAATTGTACCGATGCCGTATACAAAGGATCTCTCATATAACTGTTATATACATAGAAAGAACATAGCCCCAGGATCGTACATATTAAGACTATAAGATACCGCTTTCTCATCAGCGCTATAATCTCTCCATACGAAAACTCCATTTGATTCACTCCTCCTGTCAATTAATACCCTTAAGATTGCATAGATTATGATTCATGTAAATTGTATGTAACGAAAATAACAATACAACCTCATCATAATATAAAAGTAAACAGTCAAATTCTTCATTGCTTTTATATTTATAATATTTCATTATTAAAATTAAGTGATTGTTTTTCTTAATAAATAACATCTTCCTACACATAAAGGTATAAAACATACAAAGACAAGAGCACGGACAGCCTGCCAGTCAGGATGTTATCAAACAGGACAATCTTATTCCGTTATTCTAATAATCTTCTTACATTTAACAGTCCCCATCCCTGTTTCTCCCAGGGCTGACCTAAATCAACCGCACTATTGCGCAGTTTCAATTTCACTTCCCGATTGGAGAGCTCCGGATGCGCTGACAAAAGCAGGGCGATTGCTCCGGAAACCACCGGAGTAGCCATGGAAGTTCCGCTTTTAATTGTGTACATCATGGGTGATTCTGAGGCACTGAAACGCCCGCTTTTGCCTTTTGCCATAGATCGGCTGATGTTACATGATATAATATTTGATCCCGGTGCTACGATATCCGGCTTTTTAATACAATATGGCGTAGGGCCCCGACCGGAATAGTCCTTTGTTTTATTACCAAATACTTCTACCGCAACATTGTCATCCGAGGAGCCTACAGTTATTACCTTTCTGCTGATTCCGGGGGTTGAAATTGACATCGGTCCCGGACCGTTATTACCGGCGGCAACTACTACGATGATTCCCTTGTCCCATACGGCATTTACCCCCTGAACCAATAAGGAGTTTTCATCCAGACTGTCCTTTGAAGATGTCCCGACGGAGATATTAACCACCCGGATATTATATTTCTTCTTATTATCTATAATCCACTGCAGTCCTGCCAGTACATCCGAGATATTGCCGTCTCCATGCTGGTCCAGTACTTTAACTCCTATGAAATTACAGGCAGGTGCCACTCCCCTGTATTTTCCCTTGGAGGAGTAACCATTTCCCCCGATGATTCCGGCGACGTGGGAGCCATGCCCGTTATCATCATAAGGTTCCTTCCTGCTGTTGATAAAATCCTCGAAGGCAATGACCCGATTTCCTCCTTCTATAAAATCCTTATGAAGACAGATCCCCGTATCAACAACTGCCACGCCGACTCCTCTTCCATAATACCCCTTTTCATAGGCCCAATTTCCTTCAATGATTTCATTCACCCGGTTCATCTGAGCCGTAATGTGGGCATCTTCCTCAACCGTAATTAATCCGTCCATGTTCTTTATAAACTCCAGCTGATTTTCTTCTATTTCAAGCACATAGGCATCAATCATGGGAAGTTTATATTTGATGTGGCCTAACCCTTCGATTACCTGCTGCCTTTTTTCGTATTCCCTGCAATGTACGATAACCTGAACCTTACTTCGATCTTCCATTCTTCAAGCTCCATCGTCTTTTGTATTATCCTATTCTGACAGCTTTGCCAATATACTTATGTATGACTTCCCTTTTTATTTTATGACATGGCGAATCAAACCGGAAATATGACTATCTTTTTTTTAAAAACCTCCAAAAATTTCTTTTATAATTTCTAAAAACAGGAAATCAGTCAAGCTAACCTACATATGATACATTGTAATTAATATTAGGAGGAACTAACTATGAGTGATTTAGCAGCTACACATTGCGACTCAGGATGCAACAATAATGATAATATGGGATGTCTTTTACTGATTATCATCCTTTGCTGCTGTGGTGGCAACAATAATGGTTTCTTTGGTGGCAATAGTGGTTGTGGTAATGGTTGTGGAGGAAATGATGGTTGCTTCGGTATAATTTTCATCATTTTGATCCTCTCCTGCTGTTGTGGTGGTGGCAACGGCTTCTTCTAAAAGAATCCAGACCACACAGAAGATACTTTAAAACGAAAGTAAAAAAAAGCTGCGTTTCTACATACGCAGCTTTTTTTCTGCCTGGTGAACTTTATGCAAACATAAAAGCAAAAATATGCATGAAATGAATTGATTCATCTCACGCATGCTTTGCTTACTTTCCTTTATATTTTGCGTCTTTTCAGCTTTCTCAACCGTTCATAACACTCTCTGTCAATTTCATAAATTGTGTTCTCTTCAATAATCAAGTCCTCATCTCTTTTACTGTTGCTGCTTTCACTCCTGTTTGAAATAGATCTTTGATTGTTCATCTGATTATTTATCGGATTATTTAATTGATTATTCATCTGTTTGTCATATTGAAACCCGGGGTTGCCACCGGAATTATAAAACTGACCACTCATATATGCCTCATAATTTTATTGTCATTCCAATATATGATTTTTTTTTCTATTTGTCATTATAAATAGATTGAATCTAAGTCCTATTTCAGATATACTAGTGTATCATGAAACAAATCGCCTGACAGCGCTAATTCACACGAAAGACTGAGCCTGCAAAATACCCGGCCCAAACTTAAGGTGTATTAGAAAGGCGGGACTTTAAAGTTCAGGTGATGCAACGCTTTGATAGTAGTTAATTGACCATGGAGAGTATGGAATAAATGATGAAATGGGAGTGATGTTATGGCAGGTTCCGTATTGGGAACTTTATTTAAAATATCTACGTGGGGAGAATCCCACGGAGTCGGAATCGGCGTGGTGGTTGATGGATGTCCTTCCGGGCTGATCCTTGAGGAAGCATATATCCAGGGCTTTCTTAATCGAAGAAAACCCGGGCAAACCAAGTATTCCACACCTCGTAAAGAGGAGGATCATTTACAGATACAATCCGGAATTTTTGAGGGACGTACCACCGGTACTCCCATCTCTATGGTAGTATTCAATGAAAACCAGCGTTCCGGTGATTATTCACAAATCGCTTCATCCTATCGTCCCGGTCACGCAGATTATACCTTTGACCAAAAATATGGTTTTCGGGATTATCGTGGAGGAGGGCGCTCCTCCGGCCGCGAGACCATCGGAAGAGTCGCCGCAGGCGCTGTTGCATGTGCCATACTGAATGAATTGGGAATTTCAGTTCAGGCATATACCAAATCCATCGGCCCGATCACACTCAACGAGAAGAATGCGGATATGAAGTATTTCCAGCAAAGCCCACTCTTCATGCCGGATCCTGATGCCTCTGCAAGAGCCGAAGAATTCTTATCGGAGCAAATGAAAGATCATAATTCCGTTGGCGGAGTGATTGAATGTGTGGTAAAGGGATTGCCCGTTGGGATCGGCGAGCCCGTTTTTGATAAGCTGGATGCTGCCCTTGCCAAGGCAGTCATGTCCATCGGTGCTGTCAAGGGTGTGGAAATCGGAGATGGTTTCGAAGCTGCGAAAAAAACCGGTGCCGATCATAATGATGCCTTTTACTACGATGAAAATGAAGGACTTCGTAAGTACAGCAATCATGCCGGTGGAATCTTAGGAGGAATTACGGATGGTTCTGATATTATTCTCCGGGCAGCAATTAAACCGACTCCATCCATCTCAAGACTTCAAAATACGGTTAACCGTGATAAAGAGAATATAGAAATTCAGGTGAAAGGAAGGCACGACCCAATCATCGTTCCAAGAGCCGTGGTGGTTGTGGAATCCATGGTTGCCATCACGCTGGTGGATCATATTCTACTTGGGATGACCTCCAGGATGGACCGTATTAAGGATTTCTATACCAAATAAGACAATGACATTACTTCAGACGATCCTTGTATCTAACCGGGTCCGGCAGTAACAGCCGGGGAAGCACTGATTCACGTAAATGCTCCCTGACTGTTACTGCCGGGCTTCCTTTTTTACCCTTTGTTTTTTACATCTGTTTTTGCAAAAAGTAATTGACAACTTCTTTGATATCTGTATAATTGATATTGTTTGTTGTTTAGCGTAACTAAACTTTAAGTTTATTCTTATTAAGAATCCAAAAAGGAGATTGGCCATGAATATCGGATCCAAAATCAAAGAACTTCGTGTTCAAAAGAGTCTGACACAGGAAGAGCTTGCAGACCGGGCTGAATTATCCAAGGGATTTATATCACAATTGGAAAGAGATCTTACCTCTCCTTCTATTGCCACCCTGATGGATATTCTCCAGTGTCTTGGAACCAATCTGGAAGAGTTTTTCAGCGGTACTACAGCGGAACAGGTGGTTTTTAAGAAGACCGATTATTTTGAAAAA
Source organism: Bacillota bacterium (assembly GCA_023439505.1). Taxonomy (GTDB): domain Bacteria; phylum Bacillota; class Clostridia; order Lachnospirales; family Lachnospiraceae; genus Mobilitalea. The sequence continues at coordinate 208,959 of JAEXNR010000017.1, read as the reverse complement.
TATGATTCCGAACTGAAGAATGAGGTAAAATGGATTATCCCCAATGCACAAAAAAACATTATGGAACCTATTTTACTGACTCTTGATACAGGCGGCTCAACCTATCCGGACAACCCGCATGAAGGAGAGGAATTCGGTTACATACTCAATGGAAGCATTACGCTTCATATCGGGAATCGAAAATACAAGGTTAGAAAAGGTGAATCCTTTTACTTTACCGCCAATAAGCAGCATTATATCTGTGCCTCCGAGAAAACGGGAGCAACACTGTTATGGGTATCAACACCCCCCAGTTTTTAAATTACATAAAACAAGAATAAAATATGATAGCCTCCAATTGCAGAAATCAGGATCACTGCGATAAGGCATCTTACATAAGGAGGAACCTGAATGACGGATAACAAGCTGATCGATCTGGTTAATATTACAAAATCCTTTGGCGATACTGTCGTATTGGACGATTTAAATTTATATATTCGAGAAAATGAATTTCTTACACTTTTGGGTCCCTCCGGTTGCGGAAAGACGACAACGCTTCGTCTGATCGGTGGTTTTGAGAACCCTGATAAGGGTCAGGTAATATTTGAGGGAAAGGATATCACAAAGTTTTCTCCAAATCAACGCCAGCTTAATACAGTTTTTCAAAAATATGCCCTTTTCAGCCATATGACCATTGCAGAGAATATTGCATTTGGCTTAAAGATAAAGAAAAAAACCAAAAATTATATTCAGGACAAAATAACATATGCGCTAAAGTTAGTAAATCTGGATGGATTTGAACATCGTATGCCGGATTCCCTAAGCGGAGGCCAGCAGCAAAGAATCGCCATTGCCAGAGCCATTGTAAACGAACCTAAGGTATTACTTCTGGACGAACCGCTTGGTGCTCTTGATTTAAAACTCCGTCAGGACATGCAGTATGAGCTGATCCGACTGAAAAACGAGCTGGGGATTACCTTTATCTATGTCACCCATGACCAGGAAGAAGCCCTGACCATGTCAGATACCATTGTCGTTATGAATCAGGGTTACATCCAGCAGATCGGAACTCCGGAGGACATCTACAATGAGCCGCAGAATGCGTTTGTTGCCGACTTTATCGGAGAAAGCAATATCATTCCTTCCATCATGGTGGAAGATAAACTGGTGAGTATTTTAGGAGCCAAATTTCCTTGTGTCGATGTGGGCTTTGGCCGGAATAAGCCTGTTGATGTTGTAATTCGTCCGGAGGATATTGATCTGGTTAATCCAAAAGACGGTATCATCACCGGCAAGGTAACCTCTCTTCTGTTTAAAGGTGTTCATTATGAAATGGATGTTATCGCAAACGGTCACGAATGGCTGGTACATTCCACTGATTTAGTTCCGGTGGGCAGTGAAGTTGGAATCTGGGTCAACCCGTTTGATATACAGATTATGAATAAACCGGAATCTGAAGACGAACAGGCAGTAGAATCTTCCTTATAATCTGCCGTAAAAAACAGGAGATAACGCTATGAAAATAAATCAATTATTTCATCCTGAGCTGCGAAACACTAATGAAATCCGCCTTCAGGATTCGAATAAAATGAAATGGGTCTCTTTTCCATATATTATTTGGATGATTGGCTTTATCCTAATTCCGCTGGTTATGATTGTTTTCTATGGGCTTACAAACGGCAATCATAGCTTCACCTTAAGCAATATCGCTCTGATTGCGGATCCTATCAATCAAAAGGCACTATTACTTGCATTAGAGCTTTCATTGATCAGTACGCTGATCTGTTTGGTGCTGGCTTATCCCCTGGCTGTCATCCTGAATAATTTAAATATGAAAAGCAATAGTTTTATTGTATTAATCATTATCCTTCCCATGTGGATGAACTTTTTACTAAGAACCATTGCCTGGCAGAATATCCTGGAGAGAACCGGAGTGCTAAATAACCTGTTACGGCTCCTGCATCTTCCTACGTTAAATATCATCAATACACCCTCTGCCATTATACTGGGCATGGTCTATAACTTTTTGCCGTTCATGGTTCTGCCTATTTATAACGTACTGATTAAGATTGATAAAGATGTGGTAAATGCAGCAAGAGATTTAGGTGCTAATGGATGGCAGACCTTTTTAAAAATCATATTTCCTTTAAGTTTTCCAGGTGTTGTCAGCGGTATCACCATGGTTTTTGTTCCTTCACTGACAACCTTTGTGATCTCCACCATTCTTGGCGGAAGTAAAATCATCCTGATCGGTAATGTCATTGAACAACAATTCCGGCTGGGTAACTGGAACGCAGGTTCCGGTCTCTCACTTGTCCTAATGGTATTTATCCTCTTTAGTATGGCGCTCCTGGCAAAATACGATAAAGAAAGTGAGGGCAATAAAATATGGTAAAGCGTTTTTTTGAACGATTTTATATTGGTATTATTCTTTTATTTTTATATGCACCCATCTTTATCTTAATTGTATTGTCCTTTAACAATTCAAAAACCAGAGCCAAATGGGGCGGATTTACCCTGCATTGGTATTCGGAATTATTTCAGGATGAAGATATTATGAGCGCTCTTTATACAACACTGATCCTTGCTCTTCTTTCTGCGCTTATTGCGACTGTGATCGGAACTGCCGCCGCAATCGCCATTCACGGTATGAAGAAAACCCCCAGATCTATACTCCTGGGAATTACGAATATCCCCATGATGAATGCAGATATTGTAACAGGTATTTCCCTGATGCTTATCTTTGTGGCAATGCAATTCCGACTTGGGTTTACCAGCGTATTAATATCCCATATAACATTTAATATCCCTTATGTCATATTAAGTGTAATGCCAAAGATCCGGCAGTTAAATCCACATACCTTTGAAGCGGCTCAGGATCTTGGAGCCTCACCTGCTTACGCCTTCTTTAAAGTGATCTTACCGGACATATTTCCCGGTGTTTTATCCGGCTTCTTTCTGGCATTTACCATGTCATTGGATGATTTTGTAATCACTCATTTTACAAAAGGCCCGGAGATTAACACCATCTCCACCAAGATCTATACAGAGGTTAAGAAGGGGATTAAACCTGAAATTTATGCGCTCTCCACCATTATGTTTGTAACGGTATTAATTATATTAATATTGATTAACAAAAGAAGCGCCGATAAACATACCAGAAGTCAGGCAAAACCTGCATAACTGGCTATCAGAAGAAACGAATCAGCGGGCAGACCTCATTTGCCCGTAATTTACGGAGGAACAAAAAATGAAAAATGTAAAAAAAATGATACTATGCTCTATCTTTATCCTGATTATGGTCTGTACGCTCAGTGCCTGCAGCAAAGGCCCGAAAGTTTATGTTTACAATTGGGGCGAATATATTGATCCGGATGTACTTAAGATGTTTGAAAAAGATACCGGAATTAAAGTCGTATATGATGGCTTCGATTCCAATGAAGAAATGTATCCGAAAATTAAAACCAATGCGGTCCAATACGATGTTGTATGTCCATCCGACTATATGATTCAGAAAATGATTCAGGAAGATTTACTTACAGAAATTGATTATGACAAGGTTCCGAATATCAAAAATCTGGATCCTGCCTATTTAAAGACTGCCGAGAATTTTGATCCGGGCAACAAATACAGCGTGCCCTACTGTTGGGGTACCTTAGGTATCCTGTATAATAAAACCATGGTAAACGGTCCTATTGACAGTTGGGAAGCAATTTTTGATGAACAATACAGCGGCAATATTCTGATGATTGACAGTGTAAGGGACGCTTTTGCCATTGCCCTTTCTTCTCTGGGATATGATATTAATTCAACGGACGAGGCTCAGCTGGATCAGGCAAAGGAGTTATTGAAAAAGCAATATCCTCTTGTACAGGCCTATGTTGTTGATGAAGTAAGGGATAAGATGATTGGAGGAGAAGCAGCACTTGGCGTCATCTATTCCGGAGAAGCCATCTTTACCAAGCGCTCTAATCCTGATCTGGAATATGTGGTTCCCAAGGAAGGCTCTAATGTTTGGATTGACGGATGGGTAATTCCGAAAAATTGCAGAAACAAAGAATATGCTGAAAAATTCATTAACTATATGTGCGACGCTAAAATTGCGAAAATGAACTTTGAGTTTATCACTTATTCCACACCAAATGCCGCAGCCAGAGAATTGATTGAAGATAATGATATTAAGAACAGCCCGGTGGCTTTCCCTGATCAGACCGTGCTGGACAGATGTACCAGCTTCCAGTATCTTGGTGAAGCAATTGAGTCCATGTATATTGATAAATGGAACCAGGTAAAAAGTAATTAAAGAATGTAGTTCCTTCTTCTGTAAGGCATTCTTCGAATAGGAATAACCGCGAAGCCGGAATTTTAATTTATATCCCCTGTAACTTCAGCTGGGAGATACAAATCTTAAAAAACCCTCTTCGCGGTTTTTGTTTAGCATTTCTTCTCGATCTTAAGTTTGTCTAAAATCACCTGACTACGCTTCGTTCAATTCCATTCTGAAACGCTTCTATGTTAAGATATACTTCTTCTGTTACTCTCTTCCTTGCCTCGACAGTTGCCCATGCAATATGTGGTGTAATAATCAATTTCTTACTGTCTTTAAGTGCAAACAGGGGATTCTCTGCAATCATCGGCTCAACCGTCAGAACATCCAACCCTGCTCCCCCGATCCAATCCTCATTCAATGCTTTTGCCAGGGCTGCTTCCTTAATGATTGGTCCTCTACCAAGGTTTAGCAGTACGGCATTTTTCTTCATTTTGCGAAGTTCCTCTTCTCCGATCAAATCCATGGTATCACGGTTCAGCGGTGAATGAATTGAAATGATATCACAGGTACTTAACAGGGTATCAAAATCAACCTGCCTGTAATTTGGATTGGTATTTTTACCGGAAGTAGAATAATATACCACATCGCATCCAAATGCTTTCGCAATATCCGCTACTCCTCTTCCAATCTCACCAAGCCCGATAATTCCCCAGGTCTTACGGTACAGTTCATTGAATTTCACATCAAAATGGCTGAAAATGTCCGATCTGATATATTCCCCTGATTTTACAAAGTGATCATAGTAGGCTAGTTTCTCGTATAGATAAAAGAATAAGGCAAAGGTATGCTGAACCACTGAATGTGTAGAATACCCTCTTACATTCGTTACCGTAATCTGGCGCCGGTTGGTATAATCAAAGTCAACCACATTGGTTCCTGTTCCGGTGATACAAACTAATTTTAATTGGGCTGCATGTTTTATGGTAGCTTCATTAATGGGAAATTTATTAATAATAAGGACATCCGCATCCTGTAACCGTTGCGTGTCGCTATCAGGATTTGACTCACGGTACCTTACTACTTCTCCCAATTGGTCGAATACTGACAAATCCACATCAGTTCCAAGGGAATCTGTTTCCGCAAATATTATCTTCATGAATATCATACTCCTTTACATGAATAGAAAAGGCGGCGTAGTAATGACCGCCACCCTGTTAATTATCGGATTCTTTCGGGAAATCCTACCTTCTTTTGAACCTTGCGCAATGTCTTCTGGGCATAATAATTTGCCTTTTCTGCATTGTTTTTTATAATCGTATCGATCTGGCCTTTATCCTTTGAGAGCTGAGCAAAACGATCTTGAATTGGCTTAAGTAGGGCTACCACGGATTCCCCTACCGCAAGTTTAAAATCTCCATAACCAACAGATGCAAATTCTTTCTCCGTATCGCTGACTGACTTTCCGGTTGCAGCACCATAGATATCAATGAGATTTCTGATTCCGGGTTTATCCTCGGCATAGCGGATCTCGTTATCGGAATCTGTTACCGCCCTCTTAAACTTTCTCATAATCGTATCCGGATCATCCATCAGGTAGATACTCGCATTCGGGTTTTCATCCGACTTTGACATCTTCTTCTCCGGCTCCTGAAGACTCATTATTCTTGCACCCATCTTTCCGAAATATGGCTCGGGAATTGTAAAAACATCTCCATAAATTGAATTAAAGCGCTCTGCTATATCCCTTGTTATCTCCAAATGCTGTTTCTGGTCAGATCCCACCGGAACAACATCGGACTGGAATAGTAAAATGTCTGCCGCCATCAAAACAGGATAGGTGTATAAGCCTGCATTAATGTTATCTGCATGCTTTGCTGACTTATCCTTAAACTGTGTCATTCTGTTCAATTCACCAATATAAGTAAAACAATTTAAAATCCAGCTCAACTCAGCGTGTGCTGAAACATGGGACTGATAATAAATGCAATTTTTCTCTGGATTTAATCCGGCGGCGATATAGAGCATAAGCAGATTTCTAGCTCTTTTCCGAAGCTCAGCCGGCTCCTGACGGATGGTGATTGAGTGCATATCCACCACACAATAAAAGCACTCATACTCCTCCTCAAGATCAACCCAATTCTTTAATGCTCCCAGATAATTTCCCAAAGTCAGAGTACCTGTAGCCTGCATACCGCTAAATAATGATTTCTTTCCGTCTAACATATTTTCCACATCCTAATTTTATTATAAGGTCAGATCCGCAACACTTCTTCGCTGTCTATCTGCCGTCATCGTAAAGACACTACTCTTTCCACTATAATAAGCAGAAAGATGGTTGTCAACATTTACTTCAATATTTCCGGAATTTGTTCCAGAGAATCAATGGCCCGGAAGTATTCCTTTACTTCTCCAAATCCGTATCTGGCATAAATAAAGGGAACCTCTGCCTCCTTGCATGCATTGGCATCTCCCTGGGTATCCCCGATATAAACCGGATGCTTCAGCTGATTTCGTTCTACGATTAATTTAATATTCTCTGCCTTGAATCTGCCTGTTCTTCCCGGGCATTCATAATCCGTAAAGTATTGTGAAAGTGCAGGGTTTGCTTCAAAAAAGCATTCAATATATCCATCCTGGCAATTGCTAACAATAAATAATTTGCAGTTTTCATGTAACAGCTTTAATGTCTCTTCCAGTCCTGCATATAGCTTTGCTCCATGCTCAGCGAGATAGCGATTCTCGTATTCACAGCATTCTTTCATAACCTCAACCGCATGTTCCCTCGATACACTAAGGAATAATTTAACAGCAATTTCATCCAGAGGAAGGCCAAACAACGTCTCTAACTTCTCTGCTGTAGCAACCTCCTTTACTTCCGGATGCCTCGTTTTCAGAACATGATTAAATGCAATGGCAACTTCTTCTGTCGAATCCCATAACGTCCCGTCAACATCAAAAATGATACTATCGTACATACTCAGTCTTATCCTCACCGTTTCTGTTATTTTCGTCTGCTGAAGGATTGATCTTGTCAGCATTTTTACTCTATTGAATATAATGCCTCTTTCCCCATCTCTTGTCAACCTTTTCACATAAATTCATTCATTTAATCACAGTTTTGACAAAACACTCCATATACATTAATTGAGACGTCAAATGATCCTATGCCCTTAGATATGGCCTGTTCTTGCATTTCGTCATAATTATGTTATACTTTATAATAAATTATTATCCTTATCCCAAGTGTTTCTCTTCGGATAGCAAGAAAGGCAGGTACAACGATGAAACAAATCGCAAGCTTTACCATTGATCATATGAAATTACTCTGCGGAGTTTATGTTTCCAGAAAAGATAACATCGGGAATGAAATCATTACAACCTTTGATATCAGAATGACCCGACCTAATTTTGAACCGGTTATGGCAACAGGAGAAGTTCATACCATAGAACATCTGGGCGCAACTTATCTTAGAAACCACCCTGATTATGCGGATAAGACAGTTTATTTTGGACCTATGGGCTGTCGCACCGGTTTTTATCTTTTGCTTGGCGGAGATTATCTGTCCAGGGATATCCTCCCTTTGATCACTTCTATGTTCGAATTTATCCGTGATTATGAGGGTGATATTCCAGGTGCAACCGCTGAAAACTGCGGTAATTTCTCTGATATGAATCTGGAACTGGCAAAGCACTATGCAAAGCGTTTTCTAGACGATATTCTTTATCAGATTACTGATAAGCATTTAATTTATCCCCAATAATAAAGCGATTGTTTTGATTGCCATTCATTCCTTCGATAAATTGCATCATTATATGTAATTCGAATATAATATAGTGACTACGTTTAGAAATGGAGAAGCTATGGCAGACAATAATTATTTACACACCGCAGAAATCATGAAGGCGGCATCCCCTTACGTCGATAGCAGAACTAAGACAACCATGGATTTTGTTGCAAAGCTGATGGATTTAATGGGCAGTCTTCGTACCTTTGCCAATAAGACTGATTTGGCTGCCTGTGGCTATGAGGACCAGAAAATGAACCTGGAAGGTCTGTTAAATGGAATTAAACCCCTTTGCAGAGGGAAAGAACTCGAATTTGTAGATCAGATTCTTAATATATTTAATGCAAGAAGAATGTATGAGACGTATAATACCTATATGAATACAATGAAAGCTATGCAGGGCTTTGAAGGTTTTCCGTTTGGTGGCTCCCCCCAGAATGAAGACAATGCGCCTTCCGGTGGTTCATCAGGATTTGATTTCAGTGCATTTTTCAATAATTTCTCCGGAGATAATATCCATGCAAATGAGCAATATGGAGGCACTGACCCGGTTACAAACCATGATACCCAGGAAGCGGCTTCAGAGCATTTATCAGCAGCTGAGAATAAAGCATCGGATGAAAAAGTTGTGGGAGCAGATCGGACCTGCGAAACGCCAAAAGACAATCCCGGGGAATCTTCGAAGGAAGAAAATTCTTCTGCAGGAGTCAGCAATACTTCAAATATGATGGATATGCTAAAGTCAATGATTCCCCCTGATCAGATGAGTACCTTCGAAAACCTAAGCATGCTTTTTAATACCATGTCATATGATGGTAATAGAAAACCCGATGATGTGTAAGGAGGATATCATGGCTGACGAGTCTTTTACCAACAATCCGAGAACGAGAAATATTGATCCCAGAAAATTGGCGGTTCTGATGGAAGTGATGAAGGAAGCGGAAGGAAAGTCAATGGACAAAATACTGCCCCTGATTATGAACACCAACAAACGCCTTCAGGAACAAAGCCTTAGTTTTACCAAGGATGAAAGTGATTTGATGCTGGAGCTGTTAACAAAGAATATGTCACCGAAGGAAAAGATGCAATTTGATATGCTGAAAAAAATGATGGGGAATCGTTTTTAAGAAGGATAACTACATGTGATATGCACACGCCGGCTGGCATGATCCAGCTTTGCCGGACACACGGTGCACTGATAATGGTGATGGTATTCCGTAAAAGGAATACCATCATTTTATATTCCCCGGCTGGTCGATTAATTATATTTATTCTGATTAATCCGATTTTTCTTCAATCGTTTATTCACCGCGTCCCGTAATATGGTATACAAGACGGAGGTCATGGGAATAAAAATCAGCATCCCTGCTATTCCCATGGTACTGCCTCCCAAAGTTACAGCAACCAACACCCACATGGATGGAAGTCCCACCGAACTTCCCACAACACGTGGATAGATTAAATTACCCTCAATCTGCTGCAAAATCAAAAACATTATAATAAACCAGAGCGCCTTGACGGGATCTGCAATCACAATCAGAAAAGCACCGATGATTAATCCTATGAAGGTGCCTACAATCGGCACCAGTGCAGTAAAACCAATGAATACACTTATCATTAACGGGTAAGGAAACTGACAGACACTCATGGACAGAAAGAACATAATTCCGATAATGACTGCTTCCAGGCACTGTCCGGAAAGAAATCTGGAGAATATGTTGGACGACAGAGAACAGATGGAAAGTGCCCTGTCAGCATTCTTCTCCGGTAAGTAAGCATACATCAGTTTTTTGATCTGCTTTCCGAGCTTTTCTTTTGACAGAAGGATATAGATTGCAAAAATAATCCCGATAATAAAATTTACAATTCCACCTACGATGGAAGTAGCAATCCCAAAAGTAGAAGAAATCATATTTCCCCCACTCTTTCTCATGAAATCCAGTGTACTTTGTCCAAGTTGCTGCCAGTCAAATTCCAGCCGGTTAAGCATATCCGCAAGGTCAGAATTCTTCTCTATAAATTCTGATAACTGCATTTTAAGGCGATTGATAAAGTCCGGCAATCCGCTGCTGATCACCCCTATGGTTCGTGTGATTTCAGGAACAATTAAAAAGAATACCAAAACAATAATACTCAGAACGATCACCCATGTTAACAGCAGACTAATCGGACGCTTCATATTTTGAATTGATTTTGATTTTGACTTTCCAAAGACTCCCTGCTCTATTCCACTCATAGGGACATTAAGAACAAACGCAATCCCGGCGCCAAGAACAAAAGGAAATATCAATTTTAAAATGGAAGAAATCACACCAATTACTATCCCGATATTTTGCACCCCAACAAATAACAGGATGGCAAATGTGATCAGCCCAAGCATAATCTTTATGTTATTTTTATTAAAATCCATACCACCATCAAGCCCTTTCTAACAAGTACTAAGTTTGCCGGAGATTTCACAGGCACCGCACCTATCCTTTGGGCACCTTTAGTTCAATTTCATCTGCTTTCATCTCATGATACATCTTAATATATTCATTAATATAGAGTAAAAACGATAATAAGAAGAAACATCCGCAAACCAGCATCAAAACATTGGTATATCTATTTTCAAGTGCAGGAATAGCCACCAGAATCAACATAACTGCATAAAAAACTGTTGTTGACACCTTGCCAAACCACTTCGCACCGTTTAGTTTTCTTCCTTTTCTAAGCATAAAGATGCCTGCAAACAGCATAAACAACTGCATGACAACAAACAAGATTAATAATAAAAACATCCATTTGATTTTAACGACCAACACAAAAATCAAGGCTGCCTGTGTGAGTTTATCAGCCATGGGATCAATTAATTTCCCAAGCTCCGTTACCATATGAAACGTTCGTGCAATAAATCCATCAAGAAAATCAGTAAGCCCGGATACAAATACAACCGCTGCTGCCTGAAGATATTCCTTTGGGCTTTGTGCTCTGATATACATTACGACAAACACCGGAATCAGCATAAATCTGATATAACATAATATATTCGGGATACTCCATAAATCTCGTATTGAAAACTTATTTAATACCTTCATTGTCTACCCCCTATGATCTCTGGCTGCTTCCATAGTTAACTCCACCACTGCATATTATGGAATCATCAGGCTACCCTTGATTATTTTAATTACATGCTTATACCTAGAATATTAACATAATTCACTTGAATCTCATAGAGAAATTTAGTGAAATCTTCGAAAACTTTATCAAATCAACACCTTCCCGCTCCTGAAAATCTGTTGTTTATCTTTCCATCATAATCAGATACCGCTTGATTTATGACGAAATAAAATGAGCAGCCGCAACCTTTTTTACTTGCGCCTGCCCACCTCTTTTCCACCTGTCCCCATCGCTTTGTCAAACGTATCGTACCAATTGCTGCGGTAAGACAGTTTTTAGTTCTTTTCTTATTTTATAACGATATTTACAATCTTGCCAGGAACATAAATTTCTTTTACCACAGTTCCCGTAATTTTATCTGCCATAGACTCTTTCGCTGCCCCTATCGCCAAATCCTTCCCCGCATCGGCCGGAATCATAACTGTACCCTTGGTCTTTCCATTGATCTGAACGGCGATTTCAATCTCACTGTCTTTCATCTTATCTTCCTCATAGACAGGCCAGGTCATGGTAAATACAGAGGTATCATGTCCAAGCTGTGACCACAATTCCTCACTTACGTGAGGGATAAATGGAGCAAGCAGCGTAATTGCCGTCTCCAGGGTCTCCCGATCAATACCACCGGCTCTCTTGGCAAGATCAATCATTTTATTATTATATTCCATAAAACCGGATACCACCGTGTTTAAGCTAAAGCTTTCCAAACGGGTGGTAATATCGTAGATCATACGATGACGGAGCTTAATCATCTCCTGTGTGGCTGTAACGGCGCTGTCCTTATTTTCCGTCACAAGATGATAGAAACGGTTGATAAAGCGATATACTCCATCAATCCCTCTGTCATCCCATTCGGAGTCAAGCTCCGGCGGTCCCACAAACAGCTCATACATTCTTAATGAATCACAGCCATAATCATTGACAAGTTCATCCGGAGAAACTACATTTCCTTTGGATTTACTCATCTTTGCACCATTCTTACCAATCATACCCTGATTAAAGAGCTTGGTAAAGGGTTCATCAAAATCCACCGCACCAATATCATATAAAAACTTCGTGTAAAATCTGGAATAGAGTAAATGAAGAACCGCATGCTCAACACCACCAATATACATATCCACAGGAAGATATTGATCCGCTTTTTCCTTGGATACCAATTCCTTCTCATTCTTATTATCTATATATCTTAAGAAATACCAGGAAGAACCTGCCCATTGCGGCATGGTATTGGTTTCTCTCTTTGCAGGCTTTCCGCATACAGGACAGGTTGTATTCACCCACTCATGAATATCTGCAAGCGGAGATTCACCGGTTCCCGTCGGCTGGTAGCGTTCAACTTCCGGAAGTAACAGCGGTAACTCTTCCTCAGGTACCGGAACGGCACCGCAGTCCTGGCAATGAATGATAGGAATTGGCTCTCCCCAGTAACGCTGTCTTGAGAATACCCAGTCACGTAATTTATAATTTACGGTTTTCTTCCCGATTCCCATTTGATCTAACAGATCCGGTACTTCCTTTTTCGCTTTTTCAGAATTCATTCCATCCCAATCACCGGAATTGATCATAATCCCCGGTTCCGTATATGCCTGTGAAAGCTCAGGATTTTCTTTTCCATCCTTGGAGATTACCTGAACGATAGGAATGCCGAATTTCGTTGCAAAATCAAAGTCACGTTCATCATGGGCCGGTACGCACATGATAGCACCTGTTCCATAATCAGCCAGAACATAATCTGATAACCAGATGGGGATCTGTTTCTTTGTTAACGGATTGATGGCATAGCTGCCGGTAAATACACCTGTTTTTACCTTATCCTGCATACGGTCAACGGAGGACTTCATGGATGCTTTGAAGATATAATCCTCAACTTCTGCTTTTTGATCTTCTCCCGCAAGTGCTTTTGCCATTGCGTGCTCCGGTGCAAGTACCATAAAGGTGGCACCGTAAAGGGTATCCGGTCTGGTGGTATATACACGGACGGATTGATCTGTCCCTTCCACATCAAAGTCGACTTCCGCACCATAACTTCTGCCGATCCAGTCGGATTGCATTTTCTTTACCTTCTCCGGCCAGTCAAGTTTATTCAAATCTTCCAAAAGACGATCTGCGTATTTCGTAATTCTAAGCATCCACTGCTTCAGATTCTTCTTTGTAACCGGGGAGCCGCATCGTTCACACTCTCCGTTCACAACTTCCTCATTTGCAAGACCGGTCTTACAGGAAGGGCACCAGTTAATCGGCATCTCTTTCTCGTAAGCGAGCCCTTCTTTGAACATTTTTACGAAAATCCACTGGGTCCATTGATAAAATTTCGGATCTGTCGTATTCACTTCCATATCCCAGTCATAAATTGCGGCAATCTCATTGATCTGTCTCTTGATATTGGAAACGTTCTCCGCTGTAGATTTGCTCGGATGAACCCCCATCTTAATTGCATAATTTTCAGCCGGGAGTCCGAAGGCATCCCATCCCATGGGATGAACAATATAATACCCCTTCAAGATTTTATATCTGCTCCAGACATCACTAATTACATAACCTCTCCAATGTCCTACGTGAAGACCGCTTCCGGACGGATACGGGAACATATCCAGACAATAGTATTTGGGTTTATCGGAGTCCTTCTTATTTACCGGATTGCTCTCCCAATGCTGTCTCCATTTCTTTTCAATTTCCTTATGATTATAAGGTACTGACATAATTTCCTCCATTCCGCTGTATCATACAGCTTATCTATCAAGCAAAGATACTTTTGCATATAATAAAAAACCTTCCGCCTCAAATAAGAGACGAAAGGATATTCTTCCGTGGTACCACTCTAATTCATGATAAATCATCATGCACTTTACATTCGATAACGGGAACACCGCTTTTGCCTACCAGTTCAGCAAAAGAGCTCAAAGGCGAGTTGGGAGTCTGTAACTGCTGTCTTCCACCAAACGACAGCTCTCTGAAAGTTCATTTTACTCTTACTATTCCTTTTCAAAGCAATCTCAATATTTTGATCCATAACCTGCAGATGGCAAAATGCCCTGTATTTTACCAATATTTTAGTATTTACTCTATATTAATATAGCATGACTTCTATTTTTGTCAAGGATTTTTAACAAGATTTCGGCTTTCTTCGCATATAATGATTCGAATCAGATCTTTGGAGGGCTCTATGAATTCCATTATGGATTTAATTAATCAGTATGGTTTAATCGCCATGTTTTTCATCATTCTGCTGGAATATGCCTGTTTTCCTGTTTCCAGCGAAATTGTTCTCCCCTTTTCAGGAGCGGTAGCCTCCATGAATCATACCAGCTTTCTGGTAATTCTTCCACTTAGTGTGATTGCAGGCTTGATTGGGACCGGCATCTGTTATACCGTGGGCTGGGTAGGAGGAGGCGCCATACTAAATGCAATCACCAGAAAATTTCCGAAAGCGCAAAAGGGAATCGACTCCGCCTATGACAAGTTTAAGCAAAATGGTGCGTCCACGGTATGTATCGGCAGGGTAATTCCATTAATTCGTACCTACATAGCACTGGTAGCAGGCGCAGCCAAATTGCATCCTGTGACCTATTTTACCGCCTCCGCCCTTGGCATCACCATCTGGAATACACTTCTGATCGGACTGGGGTATTCCCTGAGAGAAAACTACCAAAAGGTCGGTGAATATTATAATCGCTATAAGACAAATCTTCTACCGGTCCTCATAATCTGTCTGATCGCCATCATCGTATATACAATAAGAAAACGGATCAAGAAAAAGAAATATCGGCAGATAGATGCGAAAGAATCCCAATGTTAAGATCTCAGCTCCGTCATACCATAGACGGTTACTAAATTTTATCAGCTTTTACAATCTGCAGGTTTTAACTCTGCCTTGTTGACAAGGGAATTCCTCACCCATTTACCCGATTTCGTTCTAAAAATGCCTACCATGGAAGTCACCAGCCAATTAAGACCTGTTGCCAGAAATATTCCGTGAAACCCTAAGAAATATGCCAAAATATTTGAAAATAAGATTCTGCAAACAACTTCGACAAATCCCATAATCATAGGAACATGAACATCTCCCGTACCACTCAGGAAATTCCTGGTAACAAAAATCATGCCTACAAAGCTGTAAAAGAAACAAGTGATTCGAGTCCCTTCCATTCCGATTCTGGTTACTTCAATATCATCCTTTTTTGAAAATAACATCATAACATATTCGCCGCCAAAATATATAACGGGAAGCATCAGCAGGCTGAAAGCTACCACAATGATGGAGCCGGCTCTAAGTCCCTTCTTCACCCGGTCGATATTCCCGGCACCCATGTTCTGACCGGTAAAAGCAGCTACCGCAGCTCCCACTGACATACCCGGCTGTAATACCAATTGCTCAATTCGGGATGAGGCGGTACAAGCAGCAATTACAACTTCATTAAAACTGTTAATTACTGTTTGTATCGCCATTAATGAGACAGATACAAAGGAATTTTGAAGTGCAACAGGCAGCCCAAGCCTGATACACTTTTTCATAATTACCGGATCCGGTTTTAAGTCCTCTCGTGACAATCTGAGAATTTTCACCTTCATAAGACCGTAAATGATACATCCTATGGCCGATACATGCTGAGAAATCACCGTTGCCAAACCAGCTCCCCCGATACCCCAGTGAAAGCCAAGTACAAACAGGAAGTCAAGTCCTATATTCAGAACGCTGGATATTGCAAGGAAAATTAATGGAGTAATTGAATCCCCCATAGCCCTTAAGATGGCTGACATTCCATTAAAGCAGGAAATACCAAGAATACCGGCATATGCTATCCTCATATACAGATTTGCCTGATCCATAATTCCCTGCGGCGTATGTAATACATTTAACAAGAACCGGCTGGAGCTAAATCCCACGACTCCCATGATTACGGAAACCGTGATAATGATATAGATTGCAGATGCGAACCCTTTTCTCACGTTGTCATATTCTTTTGCTCCGAAATACTGAGATACTACAATGGATATTCCGATGGAAAGGCCAAAGGACAACCCGATAATCAAAAAAATCAAAGCGTTCGTTGCACCTACCGCCGCCAAAGCATCCTTACTTATAAATCTCCCCACTACGGCTGAATCAACAACATAATATAGCTGTTGGATTATATTGCCGCAGAGCATTGGCAATGAAAATTTTAATATTAATTTCGTTGGTGATCCTTCTGTCATATCCTGTGTAAAATTTGTTTTCATATTAATCCTCCATGCTGCCAATGCCCGCGAATTTGGGCCTCAGCACAAATTTGCCGTGCGAAAATTTTGATCTTCATACTATTCCACTCACCCCACCTGAATTATAACCAATTATGTAAAAGATGAACTACACTCCAGATGTCATTCTATGTTTATATTGTTCATTAAATATCTCATTCCCTAAATTCAGTATTATACTCCTGATTTACGAACTGTAAAGGTATTATTTTTCTTCAGGCATGTAGTTTTGTATATTATTGTGAAAAGAATTGATGTACGCTTCCATTACCTCCCCCTCCCATACCTTTTGTTTGGTATTCATAATCTTGTTCATAGTTCATATAATTAAAAGAAGATTTACCCATTCAGGAGTGACCCGACTATGCACTGGCACAGTTTGTCCATTGGCGAAACGCTAAAAGAATTAGAGGTATCACCGGATATTGGCTTATCGGCAGATGAGGCAAAATTAAGACAGCAGACTTACGGTAAGAACTTATTGGAAGCCAAAAAAGGGAAGAGCCTGATCAGAAAATTTTTTGAGCAATTCCTTGATTTTATGATTTTTATTCTAATAAGTGCAGCGATTATTTCTTATATCGTATCCTATCTGGATGGTGCTCCTGATCTTGTCGACCCGGTGATAATTTTATGTATCATCATACTGAATGCAACTTTGGGAGTATTACAGGAAGCGAAAGCAGAAAAAGCTCTGGATGCATTAAAAAGGATGTCTGCTCCCACGGCTCATGTTCTGCGCCAGGGAAAATTCGATGTCGTGGATTCTTCGGAGCTGGTACCCGGTGACATTATCCTGTTGGAAACAGGGTGTTTTATTCCGGCAGATGCCAGGCTCATTGTATCCGCAAATCTTAAGGTTGAAGAGGCCTCATTGACCGGAGAGTCCCATGCCGTAGATAAGTTGGCCGAGGTCATTCTTTCGCCGGAAACCAATCTGGCAGATCGTATTAATCTGGTGATGGCGACAAGTACAGTCACCTACGGTCGCGGTATTGCTGTGGTAACCGCAACAGGAATGAATACGCAGGTAGGGCATATCGCAAAACTCATCATGGAAGATGAGACTCCCATGACGCCACTTCAAAAAAGGCTGGATAAAACCGGTAAAGTCCTTGGAATAGCAGCGATTTTAATCTGTGTTGTGATCTTTATCATGGGCTTATTAAAAAAACTTCCTGTTTTTGATATGTTCATGACCTCCGTCAGCCTTGCCGTGGCGGCTATTCCGGAAGGTCTACCTGCCATTGTCACCATAATGCTATCCCTTGGAGTTCAAAGAATGGCAAAGAAAAATGCTGTGATCAGAAAGCTGCCCGCAGTTGAGACGCTGGGAAGTGCCACCGTAATCTGTTCCGATAAAACCGGCACCTTAACACAGAACATTATGACGGTAACTGATATCTGTTCCTGTCATGGCAAAGAGAAGACCAGTAACGAGTTTGGTACATTTTTACTCTCCCATGCAGCCTTATGCAATGATGCCATTCTTCAAGTCGAAAAAGATAATGTTACGGTAAATGGTGAACCCACGGAGAAAGCCCTGGTAACAGCGGCATACCAAAACGGCTCCAACAAGCTGAAGTTGGATAAGGAATACAAACGAGTAAATGAAATTCCCTTTGATTCCACAAGAAAATTAATGACCACATTTCATAAGTCCTCGGACCTTACCTATCGCAGTGTTACCAAAGGAGCCTTTGATTTTTTGATTGACCACTGTACCTCCTACTATTATGGCGGTAAGCAATTTCCTTTGTCCGGCAGGGAAAGAAGCCGTATTATCTCCCTGAACAATGATATGACCGCAAAGGCCCTCCGGGTCATTGCTGTTGCTTATAAGAATATATCCGCATCCAACGTCAATGATCCGCCTGCCAAGGCAGAAAACAATCTGACCTTCATCGGCATGATCGGAATGATCGATCCGCCAAGACTGGAAGTCAAAGAAGCGGTTGCATTATGTAATAAGGCGGGAATAAAACCGGTTATGATCACCGGGGATCATGTTCTGACAGCGAAAGCAATTGCAAAGGAGTTGGGCATACTGACCGATCCTTTTGCAGCTATCACAGGTGATGTATTAAATACCATGAGTAATGAGGCTTTGGGTCAAAACATCTCCAAATACAGTGTTTTTGCCAGAGTTTCACCGGAACATAAAGTACGTATTGTCAAGGCATTTCAAAGTCAGGGGGAAGTCGTGGCGATGACGGGTGATGGTGTCAATGATGCTCCTGCCCTAAAAGCAGCAGATATCGGATGTGCCATGGGAATTACCGGCACCGATGTAGCCAAAAATGCCGCAGATATGATTTTAACGGATGATAATTTTGCAACCATTGTCACTGCTGTAAAGGAGGGCAGGGGAATTTATGATAATATCAAAAAATCAGTACATTTTCTGCTTTCCAGTAATATCGGTGAAATCCTAACCATCTTTGTGGCTATTTTGCTCGGATTTCCTACACCATTAATTGCTGTACAATTATTATGGGTTAATTTAGTGACTGATTCTCTTCCTGCAATCTCATTGGGAGTAGAACCTACAGCCAAGGATATCATGAAGAAAAAGCCTGTTCCACCGGATCAAGGGATGTTTGCCAATGGATTGGCCTTTAAAATTATCTTTGAAGGTTTCATGATCGGTTCCCTGGCCCTAACTGCATTTATCATCGGATTTCAGTATTATGACAAACTGACACTGCTTCATTCTCTTGCCAATCAGAAGGAGTCACCGGGTATTTATACTCCATGGATCGGCAGAACAATGGCATTTGCCGTATTAAGTTTATCCCAGCTGTTTCATTCCTTTAATATGCGGAGCGAAAATTCCTTGTCTGAAATCGGACTCTTCACAAATAAGAAGCTGGTACTCTCCTTTCTGGTCTGCGCTTTCCTGCAAATCATTGTTATTACAGTAGAACCGCTGGCAAAAATATTTCAGGTAGTTTCACTAAATGCAAGACAATGGGCAATTGTACTATTCCTGTCCATGGTACCGATTATTATCGTTGAATTTCAGAAAAAACTTAATCATAGAAAGAAAAACAGTTCGGATTATACTTAATTTCCAATTTCTATGAATTTTACTTGATATATCCTCTGTTTCAGTATATATTTATAAAGACAGAAACATAGTGCGAGGTGTTGGCGTGGATAGGAAAAAAGGTCAGAAAACTGCTCCTGTTAGACCCTACAATGATACGATATGGGATAGATGGTCCTTATATGATGATATTCCGTATGTACAGGATAAAAGTATCTGTAGTGCTGAAAATATTGCCATAATCAGCGGTAATATCGTTAAAGCATATCGATGCCTGATCAAAGAACCTTATAAAATAAATCATGAACAATCGTAAGTTGAGCGTGTGCCTATCGGGCACACGCTCTAAGGCTGTACGGATTATTTCTCCGTACAGCCTTTACGGTATCCCTACATGCCCAAGGGCTTCATTCGGAGACACTGACTGATACCACGCTTCCTGATTTGAAGGGCATACCACATTGAATGGATGTTCTCAGATGATAGTTATGAAATTATTAGAACAAAAAAGTAAAAATAACCATAGATTTTATCTCAGAAATGTTATATATTATTTAATCGAACACATTATAAAAAATCGAGGATCCAAACTCCTCCGGAGATAACTGATATGAAAATAATAACTATAACAATTCAATCAACCAATTGTTACCTGATTTCTGCAAAAGATGGTTGGATTATGATTGATACTGGATGGCCGGATACACTGCCTCTATTATTACAACAGCTGAAATCAAATGATATTTCAGTCAATGAGATTAATCATTTAATTATTACGCACTTTCATCCCGACCATGCAGGTCTGACACAGAATCTACGAGATTTAGGCACAAATTTATTGCTTCTGGATACCCAGATTCCTTATATGGGCAAGCTGAACAATTTTTTTAAAAAGAATCCAAAAGCTAATTTCAGAGACATTGTTCTAAAAAATTGTACGGTATTATCTCCTATGGAAAGCAGAGATTATCTAAAACAGATTGATATTGACGGTCAACTGCTTCCTACCCCGGGTCACAGCGAAGATAGTATCTCGTTACTTATTGATGGTATCGGTGCCTTTACTGGCGATCTTCCTGCACTTTCTCTCATGGATGCTTATGATGATCCCATCATTTTTGGCAGCTGGGACACCATCAGACAACATCATGTTCCGATGATCTATCCTGCGCACGAACTACCCTACCGAATTGATTGAATTGTTACAATAAAAAGAGTCTGGCTCGCCAGACTCTAGCGCTGACGCGCTGTCACGGCAGCGACAATCTTCCTTATGCGCGATATGTGCCTCCCCCGGAGGGTTTTTATCGATAGGACGAACGTTCCTGACGATAAGAAAAGGGGCCGCCGGCAACGTAAGCCGTGCTGATCCCTTTTTACAGTGCGCACCTCTTTTAGTTAAGTTCATAATACCTTTAACTTAAGTGAACTCCTTTACAATCTCAATATACTTCATTGCTAATTTAGGCAGATAACTGTTTTTTCTATAAGATGCCACAAAATCGACTGAGGTATAAGGGTTTCCCACGGAGAAACATTTAAATGGGGTATTAATGCTCATGTGCTTCAAATGTGTCTCCGTAACAAAACAGACACCATAATCTTTTGATACAAGCTCAACAGAAGCAGGTGTATTACTTGTTTCTAAAATTATATTTGGTAAAAAGCCATATGATTCAAAAAGTTTATCAACGATACTTCGGGTTCTCTGTCCTGAGATCTGCATAATCACTTTTTCGTCCCTAAGCATTGAAAGATCTATCCATGGGTACTTGCATTCTTTCTTTATAACTGCATTCCTGCACAACATATTTTTTTCTGATGTAACCAATAGAAGCTCTTCGTGGCTTATATTATAATAGTCCAAATTACTGCATTTTATGGGAAGATTAAAAAATGCCAAATCTACGGCCCCTGTTAAAAGCATATTCTCCAGTTCCGTTGAATTGGCTTCCAAAATATTAAGTTTTACATTCGGATACTCCTCACGAAACACCGGAAGCGTACAAGGAAGCATATAGGTTCCTCTCATAACAGGAAAACCTACATTCAATTCTCCTTCATTATTCTTTAGAATATCATTCATCTCCTGGTCCAGTTGTTTTTTTATATCCAGAATTTGAATTGATTTATTAATATATACCTTCCCGGCATATGTGGGCACAATCCTGTTTCCCATTTTACGAAATAATTTTAAACCTACTTCCTGTTCTATTTTCTGCAAAAATTTAGTCATAGTTGGCTGCGTAACATATACCGACGAAGCAGCCTTAGTAATACTCTGGTATTTGGCAACAGCAATGATATAGGAAAGCTCTCTAAAATCCATACAATATCTCCTTATTAACGATTGTGCAGAATCCTTTTCCCGAAAAAATGTCAAAATCATCTCAATTGTATTCTATCATATACGAAAAGGAGAGGAAAAGCAACTTCCTCAGAGAATATCATTCTGTTATCTATTAACTTTTATTTCGCATTTTGTTATTTAGAAAAGAATAGGTAAAATCCGGAATCAGATCCCTTACTTTTTCAAGATCTCCTGCCGATAAGAGTTTTCTAACGGTAGACGCACTTACAGATGTACCCCCTATTTTCAGCCGTTCTATTTCTATGCATTGTATTTCATACACCGGCAGTATGCTTTTCAACATTTCATTGTATTGATTGGTAATTCTGCAATTTGGCTCTGTCCCAATAAATCTTTTGGTTATTCCAAGCATAGGTGCAATAATTTTAGAAAATATTTCGATATCAAGTAAGCAGTTTGCCTGCTCCGCCACTTTCTTATCCTTATAAAAATAAGTAGGGAACGTAGATGCCGATACCAAGTAATCTGAGGTAGTATGTAAAATAACGTTGTGCAGATCCATTATACCATTTTTAACCATTTCAACTCTTTCTTCTAAAGAAAAATCTATCCTCTCGTCCGAAAGCAGAAAGACATGCAGAAAATCACACGCTTCTGACGCTTTTTCAATCAGATACCTATGTCCCTTAGTAAACGGATTACAGTTAGCTACAATTGCCCCATTTATTTTTCCCGTTTCAAAATTCATTTTTGGAGTTTCCGCCAACAATATCTCTCTATAATTCTTGAAACCATTTTTCTTATTTTCCAGAAATAAAATTTCATTCGTCTTGAGTATCTCATGAAACCCAAGGGGTTCAAACAATCCCGCGTTTTTAGGTTGCGTATATATGAAGACATGTAGAATTCCTCTGTCAACTTCATATTGCAGTAAATTCGATATAATTGTTGCAGTTAATCCCATACCTCTATATATGGGATCAATCGCAATGCACTTTAGTATATTTCCTTCTACAGATCCAGTACCAATTATCTTCTCATCCTCAACTACACAAATAGTGTACTCGATCTCAGTATCATAATCAATTCCCATTTCCTGAAGAAAACTCTTCACCCTTAGCAATTCCTTGCCGCAACTCCTTATCTCTTCCATATGCATTGCTTTATCAAATCTCCTTCTCTGTTCCCTCAAACGGTATGATTTGCTCAATTGATAATCTATACAAAAATATCGTTACTGCAAGAAGATCAGCACATCCTCCGGCACTCAAATTCTCTTTTGTAAAATGACAATCTAAACGTTTCAAGATTTGAATAGAATCTTTTTGGTAGGCTCCCCCCAGACTTAGAAATCTATGTGAGATATTTTGTACATAGGCCATTTTTTCCGGGCTTGTGCGAGATATGATATTGGTATCATTCACACACTGCATCAGTGAAAATAATGTTTGAATTTTTACCAGATTGTAATCATATCCATGTGTGACGCCATGCTTCATAACAGGCAGTGCATTTTTAACAACAGATGAATAACCAGATAGCGCCTCCCCTCTGGCACCGGCTATTCCAAAGTACTTTATAACTTTTTCACCATGAGATACCGGCTTTTTATCATCACAACATGAGGTAATCATCTCCATTTCTCCCAATAGTGTTTTCTTAACCATCTGTTGTTCCTTCACAATAAGCGCTCTTATCGTAAGATAACCCTTTTCCCGAAAAACTCCTGATGATGCTGCACAGAGAATGCCTAGCAAAAATATAAGACCCTTGTGTGTATTAACACCATTCGTAGCCTCTTTCATCGCTATCTCAGCATCTTGTCCTATTTTCTTAATTTCTGCAAAGCACGTTTCCGGTTTTTTATAATATTCAAATCCCATATATGCCATTTTTTCAAAAAATTCACGTAATACATGTGCACTTTTTTCGAAAGTTGCTACCGTCATATCCGTATGTGCTCCATTGGAATATCGGTCAACCAGTCCGGGCTTGGGGGTAGTATAGACTTCTTGCAGCATCGCCCACTCCGCAAGATTTCCAATATATTCCCACACCTTAATGTTACTAATCTGAGCATTATTCCATAATACGGTTTTCACATTTGCCCTCCATCCTGATAAAAAATCCTTCAAACACTTTACCTTGTTCTATTTTTAAACATTAAAGTCCCCTAACATTTCTTCAATTTTTTGCTGAAGTTCAATTAGTGAGTGTGTTTGATTTCTCGCACATGCTTTGGCGTTGTTTTCACAGATCAGGCATTTTCTCTCAGAGATCATCATATCTTTTCTACTAATCTGCCGGCAATTATCGTAATATACATCGATATCGAGTAATCTTCCGAATTCATCCTTCTCTTCAATGTCTATCATATATTTTTTTATTACTCTGACAGCAGAACCTTTGACAATAAAAAATGCGATATTACCGCATTTATTCTCTATTTTTGCGATTTCTATTAATCTATTTCCATTTTTGATTAATGACTCTTCTATCTTCTTTGTCCCTCTCTCAAAAATTATTTTGTATTTTTCATTTATTTTTTGAGGGCCGGGTATGTTCAAAGAAAGGGATATGATAATACAATCAGGATATATATTACAAAATAACCCTTGAAGCAAATATTTATTTTCACGAAATAATAACATTTCTTCTAATGAAACAGTCTCATAGTTATTCATCTTCTTCTATCCCTTTCTCATGTTCCTATTTTCTTATGCCTCATCAAATGTAAAAGGCTTTATAATACGGACAACATCCATTATTGTCCCGTCTCTACTTTCGATGATGCCAACCACACGATCTCCGAACTTAACCTTCTCCGGTTCTCCTGCAATACGATATGCAATATCTCTTAGTTCTTCTATTTTTTTAAATGGCAGATTTACACCCTTCATGCATTCAATAAGATCCTTCCTTGCGGGGTTGATTGCAATTCCATAATCGGTAATGACAACATCTATGGATTCTCCCGGTGTGGTTACTGTCGTAACTTCTGTACAAATCGCCGGTATTCTGCCTTGTAATAAAGGAGAAATTACAATCGTACATTTTGCACCTGCAGCGGTATCCGGATGCCCCCCCTGTGCTCCCGCTATAATGCCATCCGATCCCACAACAACATTGCAATTAAAATGAACATCAACTTCAAGAGATGCTAATATTACAAAATCCAGTTTATTAACCACTGCCCCCTTATTAAACGGGTCAGCATATTCACCTGCCGAAATCCGAAAATGTTTTAGTTCCTTCACGGATTCAATTGCATCCAGATCAAAGTCCTGGGTATCCAGTAAGCAATCCACCTGATCATTTACCAATAACTCGCACATTGGCTTTGTCAATCCACCAACACCGAATCGCATACGAATGTTTCTTTCCTTCATGATTTTAGCGAGAGACACTGTAGAGGCAATGGACGCTCCTCCTACTCCTGTCTGATAAGAAAATCCGTCCTTAAAATAAGGAGTATTTACAACAAACTGGGTACAGTAATCAGCCATCATTAACTTTCTCATATCAGTAGTTGGTTTTGCCGCTCCAGTCGCAATTTTATTCTGATCTCCAATTGAATCTACGACCACAACATAATCCACCTTTGTCATGCTGATATGAGCAGGGAAATTAGGGAAAGGTACCAGAGTATCTGTGATTGCGACCACCTTATCTGCATAATCCCCATCAACCATCGCATACGACAAAACACCGCAATTATTTTTTCCGCCAATACCACGGCAATTACCATATTCATCGCAAGTTGGGGAGCCAATAAAGGCTATGTCTATCTTTGTTTCCCCGGTCTCAATCGCTCTTACTCGTCCGCCGTGTGAACGCATAATAGCGATACCTTTCAATTTCCCATGTGAAATTGCCTCACCGATTTTTCCGCGGACACCGGAAGATTCTATCGTTGTTATTGTTCCATCCTCGATATAGGGTACGATAGGATCATGTGCTTTTCCTAGAGAACTTGCACATATTGTAATATCCTTGATACCAAGCTTGTGAATTTCTTCCATCACCATATTCACGATAAAATCGCCATCCCGAAAATGATGATGAAAACTTATTGTCATTTTATCTTTGGCACCACATTTCAGCAAAGCATCCCGGATGCAATTCACAATTTTGCTCCCATTCGAATTACTTACACATTTGGTAGTAGGACCATACTTTTTATATTCAAATCCGTCCCTGTAATGTATTCCCTGAAATACTTCTTTTCCGGTCATTCGAGTAATTTCTTCAGGGATATCCCTTCCCACTGCATTGATCATTTAATATTCCCCCTTATGTACACCCGAAATCTTTGCAAGCTCTATCGTTCTTTTTGCGCCGTCGTAAAAAGCGATATCGATCATTTTTCCATCCACTACAAACACTCCGACGCCCAATGCCTGTTTTTCTTCAATCTCTCTTACAACCTTTTCTGCATATATAATATCCTTCTCGGAAGGAGTAAATATGTCATGTACTATGTTAATTTGTCGGGGATGAATAATTGATTTTCCATCATATCCCATTAGATGGATTGTTTCCACATCTCTTTTAAAGCCTTCCATATCGTTTAGATCAGTATATACAGTGTCAAAACATTGAACCTTCGCTGCTCTTGCTGCAATAAGAATATTTTGCCGTGCACCCATAAGTTCAATTCCGGTACCGGTGATATGAGTTTGTAAATCCTTTGTATAATCTCCACCTGATAATGCTATGCCAAACACCCTTTCCGAGGCTTCGCATAGATCCAATGCCTTCATGACACCCTTAGCCGATTCAATTGCGGCCATAATCAATACACTGCCTTCCTCCCGTCCATATTGTCTTTCTGCTTCCAATATGACTTCTTCCACAATCCTGACATCTTTTGGGCACTCCGCCTTAGGTATCCTAATGGAATCACAGCCTCCCGCTACCGCGGCTCGTATATCTTCCTTCCAATACGGTGAATCAACACTATTTATTCTCACAATCTTTTCTGTATTGTAGTAATCTATTTCTCTTAATGCGTGATAGAGTGAAAATCTTGCTGCATCTTTTTGATTCTGACTCACTGCATCTTCTAAATCCAGAATAATGGAATCCGGGCCATAGAGATATGGATCCTTAATTAATCCAGGTTTCTGTGTATTCAGGAACATCATGGTTCTTCTTAAACGTTTTTTATTGAGATTCACTATTTACTTGCACCTCCCCAGGGCATATCTTCCGTTTGTTCGGATGCTCGATATACAGCACACTCAACCCTGGCCTTTATCGTACAGTCGAGAGCTCCCTTGTCAACAACTGATATCTTAATATCACTCACGTTTAATCTTTTCAGTGTATCTAAAATCACACCCCGAATCTGGTTCCCATATTGATGTATAACATCGCTTTCCAGTTCAAGCTCCACAGTACCATCACCTTGTTCTACAGTGACCTGCAAATCACTGGATTCCAATGTACCTGCCATAGCAGGTTTTATTATTTTCATTTCATATGCCTACTTCCTATTGTAATTTATCAGACTTCCAGCTTTTATAATTTCCTTTTCTTTTGATGACAGGTCTGCGATATACAAACTTAATTCCTTTATTTCATTCTCCAGAATATATGCCTTGATCTCTTTTTTTTCTAAGTCAAGCGCTTTTCTTATTTCAGGAATAAATATGTAAGCACCTACCTGAAATTCAGGTTCCCCATCCATCTGGAACGGGATCATTCCCCAATTAATTACATTCGAACGATATCGTTTTGTTGCGTATTCTTTACAGAAATTTGCCAGTCCCCCAATGACTCTCTGACAGCTTGCCGCCTGCTCTCTTGCAGAGCCATCACCGGGCTTAATTGCATATATTGCACTTCCAAATTCTGTATTATCCATTGAAACTTCTTCCCAACCTGAGATAGAATGAATTTTCTCTAAGATTTGCTCTATACCTTCTTCTCCTATCGTAATATCCTCTCCTGATACCCTTGCCTTTTCGATTTTATCTACTTTCTTAGCACGCTCGACATATTCCGGATCTCTTCGTGACAGAGTATATTCTGCAAGCCCAATGGGATTAGATCGATATGATGCTGTTTCACCAGAAGGAATCAACTCATCCGTTGTAGTTACAGGATCTAATATGATTGAACAAATCTGTACTACAATATGTTCCCCTAATACACTCATTTCCGGCCAGTCTTTTATATTGGGTCCATATATAAGTTTTTCAGTATTATCCTGCCTGGCAAATCCCTGGTACACCCTTGATTTATATATCTTATCTTCAAATTGATATTCAGGTACTTCATCATCTGTGGCAAGATCCGTTGCAGAGGTAAGAATCCCTCCATTTACAGCAGTTGCAGCTATTGATCTTGCATCCATAAGTGCTACTGCTGCCATCTGACCCATACCAGGCTTTGAACCTTCACGGTTCGGAAAATTTCTCGTGGTGTGCCGTATACTGAATCCATTATTTGAGGGTGTATCGCCTGCGCCAAAACATGGTCCACAAAATGCTGTCTTTACTATCCCTCCCGAAAGCAACATATTATCTATGGCTCCCTTTCTTATCAAATCAATGTACACAGGCTGTGAGGATGGATAAACAGACAATGAGAATATCTCATTTCCGAATGTTTTCCCTCTTATGATATTAACAGCCTCCATAACATTAATATAATTTCCGCCTGCGCATCCTGCTATTATTCCCTGTGTTGCTCTTAGTTTTCCATCCACAAGCTTATCTGTAATATGAAAATCCTGTTCGGATCTTCCTGTTATTCTCGCTGCCTCACGTTCAACCTCTCGCAGTATGTCTCCGGCATGATGAACCACATCCTCTAATTCATATACATTGCTGGGATGAAACGGTAATGCTATCATTGGGTTGATAGTGCTCAAATCTATATAAATTGCACCCTCATAATATGTTATTTTTGCGGGCTTAAGCTCTCGATATTCATTTGCTCTTCCATGCTCGTGCAAATATTTTCCAGTATCATGATCTGTCTGCCATATTGACGATAGGCAGGTTGTTTCTGTTGTCATTACATCAATGCTATTTCTAAAATCTGTCGGCATGGATTTGATCCCCGGTCCTACAAATTCCATGATTTTATTTTTCACATATCCATTTTTAAAAACTTTACCAACGATTGCCAATGCAACATCATGAGGACCAACTCCCGGACGGACCTTTCCATCAAGATAAACAGCAATCACTTCCGGATACTTAATATCATAAGTGTCCTGAAGTAATTGTTTCACCAGTTCTCCTCCGCCTTCACCTATCGCCAATGTTCCAAGCGCTCCATATCTTGTATGGCTATCCGATCCCAAAATCATTTTACCGCAGCCTGCCATCATCTCACGGATATACTGATGAATTACCGCGATATGCGGTGGTACATAAATTCCACCATACCTTTTGCATGCGGATAATCCAAACAGGTGATCATCCCCATTAATTGTCCCTCCAACTGCACATAAAGAGTTATGACAGTTCGTAAGAATATAGGGCAACGGGAAAGTTTCCATACCTGAGGCCTTTGCGGTCTGAATGATACCGACATAAGTAAGATCATGAGATGTAATTGAATCAAACTTCAGCTTAAGGTCATGCATATCACCTGAGGTATTATGCTCCTTTAATATGGAATATGTAATGGTTCCCTTATGCGCTTGCGCCTTATTGAATTTCCAATTTTCTAACACACTTTTATGTAATTCTTCTTCCGGTAGGAGTTCTTTACCATCAATCAGGTATACTCCTTTATCATATAATCTCATCATATTTCACCACCAAAATATTTCTCATTATGTTAAAGTATACTGTTTATTTTGCTGCATATCCTTCCAACAACAGTCTAGCGGTTCTGTAGCCAAATGCATCGCAAATCTCCATCTGACCATTTTTTATCTCATAAATGATTCCGGCTTCGATTATTCCGCCCGCGTGTCCGATTTTAATACATTCCGGATCAAAATTGCCACGCATCAGTTGATTTACAATTGTTCCGTTTACCATGGCTGCAGCAGCTGTACACATTGCTCCTGTCATTGCATAGGTAGGATGAGATTTTTGCATGGACATCATCCTGCATAATATATCTATCTCATTATCTCCTACTTGTTTCCCTGATACCGTTATGTAGGAATCTGCTTTTGCTACGATGGCCAGTTTGGGAACCGTAGGAGTTTTCTTGGCAGATTCCCTATAATCATCAATCAGCCCAATTTTAACAGCCGCATTTCCTCTGATTTTCTCAAGCAGATCAAGAAGCTCTTGATTAGAATCAATTGCTTCCGGTGTTTCCTTACCATCCATTCCAATATCATCCGCTTTCACAAAAACCAGTGGATTTGTTACGTCAACAATTGAAACATTAAATGTTCCGGCTCCCTCCACTTCCAATTTATCTACGACATTTCCGGTCGGCAGAAGCTGTCCGGTAACGGACCCGGAAGGATTTATAAAACGTAGCCTGATGGGTGCTGCGGTTCCGGGGACACCTGCAATTGCATAATCACCGTCATATACAACTTCTCCGTCCTTGACATATACTTCTTCTACAATCACCTTCTGTGTATTCGTATTAAATATTCTTACTTTAGTCAAGGGCTCTTTTACTGATACAAGTCTTTTTTCTATAGCAAATGGGCCTACCCCGGAAGAAATATTTCCGCAATTCCCTTTATAACTTATAATTGGCTTGTCTATAGAAACCTGAGCAAATGTATAATCGATATCTGCATCCACTCTCTCTGATACAGAAATAATCGCGATCTTACTTGCAACAGATCTGGCACCTCCAAGCCCATTGATCTGGTTAACATCCGGACTTCCCATAATTTTCAAGAGTAATTCATCTCTTTCCTTATCATCTGAAGGAAGATCATTTTTTAAAAAAAACACACCTTTACTGGTTCCACTCCTTATAATTGAGCATGGAATCTTCTTATTACTAATCATATAATGCTCCTCTTTTATATTTACACCCATAATTGCTAAGTATACGAATTTTACCCATGGATTTTCAGTCAAAGAAATATATTATCACTTCAACGTTGAGCTCATCCATCGAATAACTTTGTTTATTGCAGTATCCCAATAATCAAAATCATGATCACCATGACCATCAAAGCTATCTATTTTAAAGTCCACTTTTTCACAATACTTTAAAAATGTAAGAAACTGTTCCTGATACCGAACATCCTCTTTCCCACAGGCATATAAAAACATCGGTGGTTTTTCAGGGCTCTCTGAAAGTCTTTTAGCCAGTACATAAATATCATTATCTCTTTGACTCAGCGTATTCAAATCACCGAATGCATTATGAAATCTCTCAAGTGCCAGCAGATTATTTTCTTCCTTCATACGCTGTGCCATGGGTAGAATATCTAAACTTCCCGATAAAGATGCTGCTCCGGAAAAAAAATCAGGTCTTCGCATCGCCCACAAAAAAGCTCCTCTTCCACCCATGGATAGCCCAGCCACAAAACGTTTTTCTTTTATATTGGCAATCGGAAAAACAGCCTCTACTCTTTCCGGAAGCTCCTCCGATAAAAAAGTAAAATAAGGGATGCCATGAGCCATATTTGAATAGCAGGTATTATATGCACTTGGCATAACCACCGCAAATTGTTCCCGCTCTGCATAACGTTCAATTGAGCTATAACGCAGCCAACTGTCACAATCCCCCCCTGCTCCATGAAGTAAATATAATACAGGATACTTGTTGTTGCCCTCTGATAACCGCTTATCAGGAATAATAATGTTAATTTCTGTATCCATACTTATAATTGATGAATGAAAACGATATTTTATTAATCCCATTTTATATCTCTCCTAATCCCTATGAACCTTTCCTATCATTTTATAAAAGAAAGTTCTCATCTTTCGTACAGCATCTCAATATTTACATATTACTATTTAGCCTTTTACTGCTCCCATAGATACACTTGACATAAATTTATCGTGATTGCTTATAAATACAATAAACAAGGGAACAGTTACACATACACAACCTGCCATAATAAGTTCCATAGGTTTTGTATAAACATCCAGTGTGTCGTTCAAGGTGGGAAGTATAACCATAACAGGCATTTTTTTTACACTTGTCACCATCATTGAAGGCCATAGGAAATCATTCCATTTTCCCAGAAACTGTAAAATAGCCATTGCACCAAGTGCAGGTTTAACTAACGGTAAAACTATCGCCGTAAAAATTTTAATATGACCGGCTCCATCAATCTTACCGGCTTCTAACAGTGCATCCGGTAAACCATTCATATGCTGACGTATTAAAAACATAGTAAAAACACTGGCTAACGTGGGTAATATCTGAACGATGTATGTATCCAAAATCCCCATCTTACTAAACATAATATATAATGCGGGCATTTTCAGTTCAGTCGGTACCATAATTGTTCCAATTATAATTGCAAACAGCAGGTTTTTTCCTTTAAAATCAAATTTTGAGAATGCATATGCTGCCATAGCTGCAATAAGAATGCTTAATACGGTATAGATCGTTGACACCCCTAAGGAGTTCAAGCAAGATCTGAAAAACATGCCATTTGCATATTTAACCAGTCTCAAATAATTATCAAAATTGAGCTTTGACGGAAACCCTGCCGGATTAGTCGATAATTCAACTGCATCCTTAAAGGATCCAAATATCATGACTACCAACGGATAAATAAAAATTACCATTAGCACCAAAAGTATGACCCCAACTATTTTATTTAATATTCGTTTCATCTTCATATGATTAACCCCCCTACCTTTCTTTATCTTCTCGTAAAATAGTAGCCTGAAGCAGTGAAATAATCAAAATAAACACGAATATCATCCAACCAGCCGCTGATGCTGTACCAAAATTACCATTTTTAATATTATTTGTTACAATATTCATGATTGGTGCAACAGCTGACGGTGCAGTGGAGCCTGCATTTCCAATTAATAAATTCGGTTCATTGTATACTTTGAAGGTAGTAACACTACAATTAAAAAGTGCAAAAATAAACGTTGGTTTCATCAATGGCATGATAATTTTAATCATTCTCTGAAATGAATTTGCACCGTCGATTTTAGATGCTTCTATAACGTCATCGGATACAGTTGATAAACCGGCGATAAAGATAACCATAAACCACCCCATAGATCTCCAAGCCATTACAAATACAACCGACCACCTCATAATACCAAGGCTCTCAAGAAAGGGAATCTCAGTGCCAAGTAATTTATTAATTACCCCAAATCTCGTACCCAATACAACCTTCCAAATCATTATCGCGGACACACTTGCTGTAATTTGTGGCAGAAAAAATCCAACTTTAAATAAGCTCTTATGTTTAATTACACTAGATTTAATTAATAATGCCAGCAAAAAAGACAATGTAATTACAGGAATTACGTGGGCAATTAAATAAAACAATGTATTACCAAGTGAGGCCCAAAAAGCATCATATTGAAATAATTTTTGATAATTGAGTGCTCCGACAAAGGTCATCTTTCCATATCCTTTATATTTCATAAAACTTAAGGCCAGAGAATATATTGCCGGGACTAGAAAAAAACATAAATACACACTCAAAAATGGGGCCAAAAACATCCATGGCACTAAGGGATTTTCCAATTTATTTCTTTTCCTTTTTAATACCGTATTATTTTTCTTCATTTTTCCTCCATAACAAAGCACTATATGTAACAATGCAATCTTCTCTCCATGAAATACCGGTTACAATATTTTCAGCATAAAATTAAGCATGCAATATCAGCCGGTTCTTTCTACACCTCGCCAACTTTATATTTCTAAAGAAAATCCTCAAAAGGGAAATGGTTAATATCCCTTTTGAGGATCCACTATTTATTAATCAGCAAAGGCATTTTCTAACTGAATTTTCAAATCATTATTTGCATCCTTAAGAGCATCATCCAGGGTTGTCATATTTTGCAGGTATTTAGCAAAGTATTGAACAATAATATCCATCTCAGTATTAAACTTTGGAGAATACTTAAACGATTTAAAGTTCTCAACCGCTTGTGCCTCAGCATCATAAAGCGACGCTCCCATATATTTATGAGGTTCTTTAATAAGCGCATCCTTCGTTGCTTCAACTAAAGACGGATAAATAGCACGTTGTTTATACGCGTTTATATTTCCATCTACAGTTAATGATAATACCTTCATAAATTCAATTGCCGCATCACGATTTTCTGAATTTGCAGGTAACACCCACATAGAACCACCTTCACCACCAGGTATTCCACCACCGATGCTTGGCCACTGTGCTTCTTCCCATATCCCCGCTAAATCTGGTGCATACTTTTGCATATTATTCTTAATCCAGCTGCCGGTTAAATCTGAAGCAATCGTTCCATCTGCATATCCTTGTTGCTGATCTACTGAGTCCGCAGCCACATCATAAACAAGTCCGGCATCGTATACCTTTTTAATATCTTCCCAAGTAGCACGTACACCTGGATCAGTATCTAATACGTAATTTCCATCCTTGTCAAAATAACATCCGCCATTTCCACTTAAGATATGTACCATCTGTGCATAAGGGAACTGGTAACTGTTAAACTGCCACATATAGCTATTCGGATATACCTCTTGCAGTTTCTTGCCTGCGGCAATAAAATCATCCGTAGTTTTAACTGTATTCACATCAATTCCAGCTTTTTCGAACATATCAGAACGATATGTCCAGACACTTGGTTTAATCTGATAAGGGAAGCCCCACTGACTATCATTATAGGTTACTAAGTTAAAGGCGCCTTTCGTCATCTCTTCTTTGTACGGAGCTATAACCTCAGAAACGTTTGTCAAAATATCATCCTGTGCAAATTCCGGAAGAAATTCTGTCTGGAACATCATAATTTCAGGCATTGTTTCACCGGAAGCAAGCATCATACGAAGTTTCTGTGCAAGTTCGGTTGCACTTGGTATAAGAACTGGTTCTATCACATACTTTTCGGCAAACTCAGGATTAGCATCAAATACCGCCTGTGCCATCTGATTCGCAATATCCAGTGAAGCCCAAACCCACCAATGCAGTACAATCTTTTCACCGTTTGTTTCCGTAACGGTTGCATCAGGTTTTTCTGTATTCGTATTTCCATCCTTTTCTCCTGATACATTCGATGCACCACCTGTTTTTCCACCACAAGCCATCATCATTGTCATCATGGATAAAACCAAACTTAATGCAATAAATTTTTTAATTCTTTTCATAATTACCTCCTCTTTTCCTATTATTTTTTTACCACTTTTTTTATACAATCACTATTATATCTAAAACATTCCTCTTCCTTTCGGCTGAAACAGATGTGCAAAGTTATAATAATCGTGATCGTCATATGCAAAATATACAATTATTCCCTAGTTATTTTCTTTGTAATTGTTTGTTTTGCTATATTGATTATAGCTTCCACTATTACTTTTCGTCAAATGAATCTATTTCATGAAAGTTATAGTTTAGAGGAATACTTATGCCATTGGCATAAAAAAAGAGTTATCTGCATTTTGCAAATACTCTTGTTAAAGTTGCCATTTATCAATTTTAGTTATTTAATCTCGAATAAGAATTAATTTAGACTGCGCTTCTAAATATTTGTTATTCAAAAAAGCCTCCCATGTCATAATAATCCGGGCTTACAGCACCATAAGCATTATAACGAAGGGAAGCCTGATTGAATCTATTTTTATTACTTTGTTATTTACCTGCACAAGTAATAAGTTCCAACAGACGATTGCATTATTTCATAGTTGTATTCAGAATATGCGAAATGCATCCTTTCCGGGATATATTGCATTAGCTCCGAGTTCCTGTTCTATTCTAAGAAGCTGATTATACTTTGCAACACGGTCTGTTCTTGACGGAGCACCCGTTTTTATCTGACCTGCATTGGTTGCAACTGCAATATCTGCCAGGGTTACATCCTCAGTCTCTCCGGAACGGTGGGAAACAACCGCTGTCCAGCGATTATTTTTCGCCATCTCAATGGCATCCAGTGTCTCTGTTAAAGATCCGATCTGATTGAACTTAATTAATACAGAATTGGAAATCCCCTGTCTGATTCCTTCTTTAATACGACTGGTATTGGTTACAAATAAATCATCACCAACCAACTGTACTCTATGGCCAATACGATCTGTAAGCTTCTTCCACCCCTGCCAGTCCTCTTCCGACAATCCATCCTCCAGGGAAATCACAGGATATTTCTTACATATCTGATCCCAGAAGTCCACCATTTCGTCAACGGTTTTATATTCTCCGGCCTTCCAGAACAAATAATCTCCTTCTCTTCCGGCTTTCTTTGCTTCGTCAAACATTTCTGTAGCGGCAGCATCTATTGCAATGTAAAAATCCTCTCCCGGCCGGTAACCTGCAGCTTCAATTGCCTTCACAATATAGTCCAGCGCCTGTGTATCACTATTAAATTTAGGTGCAAATCCACCCTCATCCCCAACTGCAGTAACATACCCATCATTTTTTAACAATTTTTTAAGGGTATGGAAGACAGTAGCACTATGCTCCAATGCTTCACGAAAGCTTGGGGCTCCAACGGGCATAATCATAAATTCCTGAATATTCAGACTGGAATCGGCATGCTTGCCGCCATTAATGATATTCATCATCGGAACCGGAAGTGTTTTTGCATTCACTCCCCCCAGGTAACGATATAATGGCATTCTTAAAGAAGCTGCTGCTGCCTTTGCCACCGCAAGTGATACACCAAGAATCGCATTCGCACCTAACTTCCCTTTATTCTCTGTTCCATCCAGCTTAATCAGTCTGGCATCTATGTCAGTCTGGTCGCAGGCAACCATACCAATCACCTCGGAAGCGATAATATTATTAATATTATCAACTGCTTTTTTTACACCGCTTCCCATGTATCTGCTCTTGTCATTGTCTCTTAATTCAACTGCTTCAAAAGCTCCCGTTGAAGCACCGGAAGGAACGGCTGCTCTTCCTACGCTGCCATCCGCCAACATTACTTCTGCTTCCACTGTAGGATTACCTCTGGAATCCAGAATTTCCCTTCCAATCACCTGTTCAATTTTCATGTTTTTCATATAATACGCCATCCTTTCTCTATTTGCCAAAATCTGTTTCATGCCACATTGTTTCAATACTTCAATACCTCATAAGCTCCCAATTGTAAAGCTGCATTTTCAGAAATTTCTTAAATATATTAAGTATATCGCTCCAGCATTTACTTTTGTATTATCTACAAGATAATGGAAACTATACGAACTATTTTATCCTATTATTCCTCTTCAATCAATAGGATAATGGTATATATTGGATTGATAGTATGTAAAATAATTGATATACTATGGTAATAATCATATCATGGAGGGTACTTATGAATAAAACTTTTGAAAAATTACAGCCATACCTGGATAAAGCAACCGCTCTTCGGGTTACGAATAATCTCTTCGAATGGGATGTACAGACAATTGCTCCTTTTGAAGCTTCTTCCTACACCTCAAAGGTCATTGGTATTTTATCAGACGAATTTCAAAAATGCTTCATAAATGATGATGTTAAAAAATACCTTGAAAAGCTGGAGGAGGATAAAATATCTGAGCAACTGACAACATGCGAGAAAGCCATCCTTAAGGAATTAAAGAAGACAATAAAACAATTAGAGAGTATCCCGCCAAAAGAATACCGGGAATTCAGCGAACTAGTTACTGTCTCCAATCATATATGGGCTAAAGCCAAAAAGAGCTGCTGCTATGATGATTTTGCACCTTATCTGGATAAAATTATTGATTACAAGAAAAAATTCGCCTCATATCGCGTGAAAGGAGAACAGACCCCTTATGAGGTCTTGTTAAGTGATTATGAGGAGTGTTTTGATATCAAAAGACTTGACGCCTTCTTTGATCAGCTGAAAGAAGAAGTCATACCGCTACTGCAGGAAGTAGCGAAAAAGGCGGACTCTATTGATAAAAACTACAACTATTTGACCTATCCCATAGAAAAACAAATAGAATTCTGCAGATATATGGCCGGTTATATCGGTTTTGATTTTAACCGGGGCGTTATAGGAGAAAGTGCGCATCCTTTTACCATGCCCCTGCATAATCACGATGTAAGAATATCGGATCGTTATGCACAGAATAACCTGGAAAGCGCAATCTTTTCCATCATTCACGAAACAGGCCATGCATTATATGAAATGAATATTGATGATGCCCTTTCACTTACCCTGGTCGGTATGGGCACCTCCATGGGAATGCACGAAGCTCAGTCCCGGTTTTATGAAAATAACATTGGAAGAAGCCGGGAATTCTGGGAACCTATCTACGATAAATTAAAGGCGGTATATCCGGAGAATCTCTCTGATATTTCACTGGATCATTTTATCAAAGGTATAAATAAATCCGCTCCGACGCTGATTCGTACAGAAGCAGACGAGCTCTCTTACTGCCTTCATATTATCATAAGATATGAACTGGAGAAAATGATTTTCGATAATAAGATTACGGTGAAGGAATTGCCTGAGGCCTGGAATAAAAAATATAAAGAATATTTGGGTATCGCACCTGAAAATGATTCTGACGGCATCCTTCAGGATACCCACTGGTCCTGCGGTGAGTTTGGCTATTTCCCTTCATATGCTGTCGGTAGTGCAGTGGCTGCTCAGCTTCATATGCATATGAAAGATATTATGCCTCTGGATCAATATTTGAAAGAAGGAAATCTGACGCCAATCCGTGAATTTCTTCGGGATTCTGTTCATAAATATGGTGCGGTTAAAAATACCAATGAACTTCTAAAAGATATTACCGGAGAAGAATTTAATGCCAAGTATTATATTAATTATTTAAAAGATAAATATCAAAAGCTTTACGAATAGAATTACAGTCATTTCAATTATGATAAAAGATTGCTCTTGACGACGATCCGGTATCACCTGTATAACGTATAGGAACATGGAAAAGCTGCTGGGGTTACTTCACTCATCGGTATTTTTTAATATAATCTTATATTTTCATACAGGTTATACCATCGTATTAAAATAAAACTGTAATCTCATCGTATTAAAATAAAACCTGAATATCATCGTATTAAAATAAAACTTGAATATTTATAAAAAACAGGTTAAGATATTATCGATTCAAAATCATTAAACTTTTTTGAGTTTATCTGATAATTATGCCTAATATATTGATTAAATTCAATACTATTTAGTGCCAGTCGAAAAAAAAGGCACTTTAAAATTAATAATTATACAATTCTAAGAAAGAGGTAGGAATATGAAACTTTGGGGCGGTCGTTTCACAAAGGAAACCAATCAATTAGTACATAATTTCAATGCATCCATTTCCTTTGATCAGAAATTTTTTCAACAGGATATCAAAGGCAGTATCGCGCATGTAAAAATGCTGTCAAAGCAGGGGCTTATTACAGAGGAGGAGAAGGATCAGATGATAGACGGCTTGACCCTGATCCTGGAAGATATCAAAAGCGGCAAGCTGGAGATAGATGCAGTGCATGAAGATATTCACAGTTTTGTGGAAGCACATCTGATCGAACGGATCGGTGATGCCGGTAAAAAACTTCACACCGGAAGAAGTCGCAATGATCAGGTAGCTCTGGATATGCGGCTTTATACCAGGGATGAAATAGAGGAAACAGAATCTTTGTTAAAGAATCTGCTCCATGCCATTTACGAAATTATGAAAAACCATACGATGACCTATATGCCGGGCTTTACCCATCTCCAAAAGGCCCAGCCGGTTACATTGGCACATCATATGGGCGCCTATTTTGAAATGTTTCGCAGGGACAAATCCCGCCTGACAGATATTAAAAAGCGAATGAACTACTGCCCCCTCGGATCCGGTGCCCTGGCAGGAACCACTTATCCGCTGGACAGAGATTATACCGCACAGCTGTTGGGTTTTGACGGACCAACGTTAAATAGTATGGACGGAGTATCTGACCGTGATTATCTGATAGAATTATTAAGTGCACAATCCACCATCATGATGCACCTAAGCAGATTTAGTGAAGAAATTATTATCTGGAACAGCAATGAATATGGCTTCATAGAACTGGATGATGCCTACTCAACCGGCTCAAGCATCATGCCGCAAAAGAAAAATCCTGATATTGCGGAATTGGTTCGCGGTAAAACCGGACGGGTATATGGCGCTTTGATGTCTTTACTTACCACCATGAAGGGGCTTCCTTTGGCCTATAACAAGGACATGCAGGAAGATAAAGAATTCACCTTCGATGCGATAGATACGGTAAAAGGGTGCCTGGCATTATTTACCGGAATGA
Source organism: Bacillota bacterium (assembly GCA_023439505.1). Taxonomy (GTDB): domain Bacteria; phylum Bacillota; class Clostridia; order Lachnospirales; family Lachnospiraceae; genus Mobilitalea. The sequence continues at coordinate 168,873 of JAEXNR010000017.1, read as the reverse complement.
TTTCTACCATGAAGATTCATAAAGAAACTATGGCACAAAGTGCGATGAACGGTTTCACCAATGCAACCGATGCTGCCGATTATCTTGTGAATAAAGGAGTGCCTTTTCGGGATGCACATGGTATCATCGGTCAGTTGGTTCTTTATTGTATTGATCGTAATCTGTCTCTGGAACAATTATCTCTCGATGAGTTTCAAAAGATCAGCACTGTTTTTGATCAGGATATCTATGATGCCATCAGCCTTACGACCTGTGTGAACAAAAGAAATACCATCGGGGCGCCTGGAATGGAAGCGATGTCCCAGGTATTAAATCATTACGAAGCCTATTTAAACGAACAGTAATGAATGATGATACTTGACTTATAGATCATCCGGTAACTGAATATTCTTGTCAATATAAAATAAAAAGGAGCTGCCACAGGCTGCACTTTCATCGCCGACAAGTTGACACACTATGTGAGTCGCAATGCCGATGATGCTTTGGCCTGGTGGCTGCTCCTTATTTCTTCTCTATATGGAATAAATAACTATACCTGTATTACGATCATAATAAAATTTGCAACTACAAAGAGGCAATCAGCGACGAAATATTTCAGCTTACGCTCCTGTTCTGAATGTAAAAATAAAACTGTAAATAAAAGTACCAGCACTGATGTTAAGGCCAGATAATAGGCTTTCCCCATATGATTTACACTGCTACTGCCTGCCAGGTTAAATTGCGTGGCAATGGTATCAGGAAGATTGTAAAACCCAAAGATATTAATTCCCGCCGTGATCACAATAAATAAGATACCCATAATGATATAAAACAAATTATTCGTAGATTTCAATTTATCAAAAAATGATTTCATATGACACCCCCTGTTATGTATGATAATACCATACCCGCTTTAACACGCCCTTCGTTTGAACCGTGGATTTCGCAGGTTCAAACTTTCATGTGAAAATGATATTTTATTTCTCACCGGCGTCCATGCGTGCTGCTTGCTCGCACGCATAAATTCAACGGTTGAATTAGTTTTCATATATCACACTCATTCCGCTCTTTTGATTTTAGTGAAACCAGGTGAATTTGGGATATTTCAGGATCGCCTTACCTTTAATTTTATCCTTTTTCACGAATTTATCTACCCAGAATCTGGAATCCGCAGAATCGTTCCGATTGTCACCCATCATGAAATACGAAGCCTTCTCAACGGTATAGGGGCCAAAATCCTGATTAATTTTATCCTTTACATAAGGCTCTTCCAGTTTCTTCCCATTGATATAAACATACCCATCTCTGCCTTCGACGGTTTCCCCCGGCAAACCAATAATCCGCTTAATATAGTCTTCTTCCTCATTATCCGGGAAAGGAAAGACGATGATGTCGCCTCTTTTTGGATTACTGAATAAGTAAGAAAGGCGGAAGGTGATCACCTTATCATCAATCATAATTGTATTTTCCATAGATCCGCTGGGCACTTTCACTTTAAATATCACAACTTTATTAATAAAAATTGCAAGTCCAAAAGCAATAACAAGTATCAATATCCAGCTAAATATCTCTTTGAGTACCTTATTCGTCAATATACAGCTCCTTCTTTCTCTCTGAATTCAATACATTTCCCATTATATCTATTATTTTATGTTTTGTAAACAGGATTTACAATATCGCATTTCATCTGCTTTTCATCACAAATGCACGAATGTAGAATAAAATATTAAGAGCAAACTATAATAAGGAAATCATTTTATGGGATTTTATATTTCAGTGGAATCAGATGTCAGTGTTTATGTGGAAGATTTGAACCCGCATGGAAAAAGCACCATTGTTTTTTTGCATGGATGGCCAGGAAGTCATGAATTGTTTGAGTACCAGCTAGATCAGCTTCCCGGAATGGGCTATCGCTGTGTTGCTATTGATCAGCGAGGTTTTGGAAAATCTGACCGGCCCTACACCGGATATGATTATGACCGGCTCTCCGATGATGTAAGATGTGTCATGGAGACAATGAACTTAAGTAATGTAACCTTATTGGGGCATTCTACCGGTGGTGCCATCGCCGTCAGATATATGGCAAGACATAAGGAATATGGGGTATCTAAGCTGGTTCTATGTGCCGCAGCTGCTCCCAGCCTGATTCAGCGCCCCAATTTTCCTTACGGACAGCCCAAACAGGTAGTCCTTGATATCATCAAAAATACTTATGAAGATCGCCCCCATATGCTGCAGGACTTTGGTAATATATTCTTCTTCCAATATATCACCGGCGCATTTTCTGATTGGTTTTTCCAATTGGGATTGCAGGCAGCCGGATGGGCGACTGCTAAAGTTGCTGAAACCTGGATTCGGGAGGAGTTATTTCAAGATCTTGCCCAAATACAGGCACCAACTTTGATCATGCATGGAATTCACGACAAGGTATGTCTCTTTCCATTAGCAGAAGCACAGAAAAAATGTATTAGAAATTCCACACTCATCCCTTTTGAATTTAGCGGTCACGGGTTATTCTATGATCAAAAAGAAAAATTCAATCAGGATTTGATGGGATTTATTGAAGGATCCTGCTAGAAAAATCAATTCCATCCTGTGCCAAATCATTACAAGTGGGGCTGTGAAACAACAGCCCCATTCATGATAGCCAAAGCCAAGCAAATGTTCCTCCTTCTGACGGATCATGTTATTTAGCAGCATTTCTTAATCTCTAAAGTTTTTCCACCGTAAAGATAGAATTTACCACCAGCCACAACCCGGGGAAGAAATTCATAATCTGCCAGACGCTTCCACCTGCAAGACCCAATTCGGGGATCAGGCGGAGTTTTGAATTCATACTCCTTACATCATCAAACCAAACCGCATGAGCAATACCCTCCTCATTGGTATAATTAAAATGGGGAACCTGCCCTGCCTCATCAAATAATATGGTAACGTTGTTTGCTGCAGCAATTCTGATAGCTTCCTGATTACTGAGGGACTCTGCTCTTGTCTCTCCTCTTACATAAGGTAAGGGCCAATCGTAGGCATAATTTGGAATCCCCATTAAAATCTTATCCGGATCGATCACACTTACTCCATATTCCAATACTCTTCTGACATTATTAACCGGCGCTGTGGCCATGGGCTGACTGTAGGTATATCCCCATTCATACGTCATCAGAAGCACCCGATCTGCTGCTGCTCCAATGGTGGGATAATCATGGGCTTCATATAATAAACCGGTCATCTCACCTGAAGTCTTCGGTGCCAGGGCAACCATTGTGAAGAGTCCCTGCGCTGATAATCTGTTTTGAACATTGGTTACAAACTCCAGGAACAATTGCTTATCTTCCGGAAGAACGAATTCAAAGTCAATGTCAAGTCCTGCATAACCCTTTGCCTTCATATTGGCAATAATATTATCAATTAACCGGTCCTGACCTTGTGCATTAACAAACATGTCATGCGCCACCTGACTGTTAAACTCCTGTGCCTCGGTCATAGGAGCCAGCATCATAACCGGAGCGACCCCGAATTCTTTCGCAAGCGCTATTAATTCCTCATCGTCTATCGTGACAAGATCACCCTGTGGATTAAATCCATAGGTAAATATGGATAGGAATGTTAAGTATGGTAAGGTCTTTCGTAGGGTCGCCCGATTAATAAACGGATATGCGTAACCATTTATGATCACTTGATCGATAACTTCCTCTCCTGAGAATGTTATCGCAAGGACTTCACCCGGTATCAAAACCTCCTGTGCCGCAACCCACGGATTGTTCTGCAGGATTTGATTCGGATTCACATCATATTGCTGTGATATGCTGTATAATGTATCTCCCTGAACAACCGTATGAACAACATCAGGAAAGCGAATTCCTAAACTTTGACCCACTACCAGATTATCAGGATTTGGTAATTCATTATCAAGAATAATTCTTTGCCGGGAAACCCCATATTGGTTTGCGATTGACGTCAGGGTTTCTCCTGCGGTTACAACATGAATTGTCATGATTCCTATAACCTCCGGTGATAAAACTCATATATAGTATATGCAGAAGCAATGTTTTTTGTTTACGCCCCACATAATAAGTTACAAAGATTTCCGATAACTAATTTCGTGATGTAACTCCCTCATGCCCGCTTTGGAAATCTTTGTTGAACTCATATTCGTGGGCTTGAAAGAGGAGTTAACAGTAACAATATGACTGGATTGTGCGATTTTTTCGCATTAAGTGCCATTGACTTTACCAATTCATTATGATACCATAACTCCATCGCAATGTTGCATGCTTAATCAAAGCGAATTCAATTCACAAAGCAATGGGAACACTCATAAGATAATATTGTGATAACAATTGAACCTATTCACAGGATCAGCCCGGGATCCGACTAACAGAAATGTTAAAATTAGCGCCATGTACCTCTATTGGGTTAAGTTATTTAGAGGTTAACGAGGTAGAGAGTTATCGAAATCATTCGGCGGATGCTCTCTCATGTGCTTGGACGTGTGATATGTCGAAAAAGTTATGGGTAACCATAAGACAAAGACGGCATAACCAAGCTGGATGAATTAAATACTATACTGACTTCGGATTTTGTTCGAGGCTTTCTAGTATTGTGAATTCATGACAAAATAAGAACATTGAAAATTAAATAGGAGATGATAATATGTGTGGAATTATTGGATTTACAGGATCATTAGATTCAAAAAATGTATTATTGGAGGGACTTGCTGCGCTTGAATACCGTGGCTATGACAGTGCCGGCATCGCATTTTTTAGTGAGGGAAAAATAAAGACAATTAAGACAGCGGGAAAAGTATCCGTACTAAAAGAGAAAGTAAGTCAATCTGCTGAAGCAGACAGTGCCTGTGGGATCGGTCATACCCGTTGGGCTACACATGGAGGTGTAACCGATACCAATTCCCATCCCCATACCCATGGCAGAGTCACCCTGATTCATAATGGTATCATAGAAAACTATCATGAATTGGAGACGGAACTGGCGGCTACCGGAAGATATCCCATCTCCCAGACCGATACAGAAATCGTTGCCATGTTAATTGACAGCCTGTATGAAGGTGATGCCATTGCAGCAATTAAGAAGGCTTTGGTCCGCCTTGAGGGTGCCTATGCCTTCTGTATCTTATTTGAAGAGGAACCGGATGTTATATACTGCCTGCGTAATGGCAGTCCTCTGGTCGCCTGCACCACAAAGGAAGGTTCTATTATCGCTTCTGATATGGTAGCTTTAATCCCCTATTCCAGGGATTATTTTGTACTTCCGGAGCATCATATCGCAAGACTGACCAAGGATGAAATTGTGGTCACCGATTTAAATGATCTCCCCTATACTCCCAAGATCATTCATGTTAACTGGGATGTTACCGCGGCTCAAAAAGGCGGCTATGCCCACTTTATGCTGAAAGAGATTTATGATCAGCCGGAGGCGCTCCGCTCAACCATTATGCCAAGAATCAGAAAAGGAAATCTTCCTGATTTTACAAACGATCAAATTCCCGACAGTGTATTTCAGGGAATTCATCGTGTGATCATCAGTGCCTGCGGTACGGCAAGTTATGCCGGTCTGGTAGGCAGAGTAATGATAGAAAAATTAATCCGAATTCCTGCTACTGTGGAAATAGCCTCGGAATTTCGTTATTCGGATCCGATTGTTGATGAAAGTACACTGCTCATCATTATTTCCCAGTCCGGAGAAACAGCGGATACCCTGGCTGCTCTTCGCCTTGCCAAAGAGAAAAAGGCTACGACCTTATCCGTTGTCAATGTAAAGGGCTCTTCCATTGCCAGAGAGAGTGATTATGTATTGTATACCCATGCCGGTCCCGAAATTGCTGTTGCCAGCACCAAGGCCTATACCGCTCAGGTTGCCTGCCTCTATCTCATCGCCTTCCAGTTTGCTATGGCAAGAGGTACGGTTTCAGAAGCTCAATGTGCTCAATATCTTAAGGAGCTGCAGGATATTATTCCCGCTGTTGAGAAGACATTGTTACTTGAGGATACGTTGGCTGATATCAGTAAGAGTCTTGCTAAGACCGAGGATCTTTTCTTTATCGGCAGAGGAATCGATTATGCCTTATCCTGTGAAGGCTCTATTAAATTAAAAGAAATCAGTTATATTCATTCCGAGGCATATGCCGCCGGAGAATTAAAGCATGGTACTTTGTCACTCGTTACACAGGGTACGCCTGTCATTGCTCTTGCCACACAGGCAAATGTATTTTCCAAAATGATCTCTAATGTTCAGGAGGTACGTGCAAGAGGAGCCATGGTAATTCTGATTACCAATGGAGAAACCAGGGTGGAAGCTTCTTTGTACGATCATCACATTGCACTGCCGGTTATGCCGGATCAGCTGACACCGTTTACCATTGCTGTGGTGATACAGCTTCTGGCATATCATACATCTGTTAACAGAGGCCTTAATGTTGATCAGCCACGTAACCTTGCCAAGTCTGTAACTGTAGAATAACATTTATATCCTGAACTTTTATGAATTCTCAAATAGTTTGAGACGAATGGTTTTAGAATGTTTGTGAATTTCACTTTTGTTTTAAATATAACTAAACGTAAATCTTTATCTGGTGTTTTGAGTATACAGAGAGATACTTCTGGTATCTCTCTGTTCTTTTTTGAGGTGATGAAAAGGAAAAAGATTACACGCATTACCTGATTTTACTGTTGGTAACAGGTGCAATCTTTATATTGTCTAGTTAAACGATAGGTATTTGGTATTCCTACATGAATCATTCACGGAATAGAAAATGGTTTCAATGTAGATATACTAAGCTATGCAAAAGATGAATGATCCTATTATCTTTTGCATATTCTGGGAGGAGCGCTCCTGTGGAGTTAAGACTGACTTGAATTATGTTCCATGGTGACGTATAATGTGCTCAAATATTATTGAAAGGAAGTATGAAAATGAAACAGTTTCATGAACTCTCTCTTGATTCACTGAAGGAAAATCCATTTCAAATGATCGGTTCCCAGTGGATGCTTATAACCGCTGGAAATCAGGATAAGCTAAATACCATGACTGCCTCCTGGGGAGGTCTGGGTGTTATGTTTAACAAACAGGTGGCATATATTGTACTCCGTCCGCAACGATATACAAAAGAATTTGTGGATCGGGAGGAGACCTTCTCCCTTAGTTTTCTTCCAAACTCCTATAAGAAGGTGCAGGGATATCTTGGTTCCGTATCCGGGCGCGATGAAGATAAGATCTCTAAATCCGGCTTATCGGTTGCCTTTTACGAAGGAACCCCGTATTTTGAAGAGTCCCAATATGTGATGATATGCAGGAAGAAACTGGTGCAGCCACTGGAAGGAAGTGCTATCCTTGATGATAAACTAAGGAGCGACTTTTACCCGGGCGAGGATTATCATGTCCTATATATTTGTGAGATTACAACGCTGCTCCAGGAAGACTGATCCATGGAAAGGCCCTTGTTCCCTTGTTTTAATTTTTAGTAATTCCTTTAACATACATAAAAACAGACCGGCAAATTAAGAATTGTTAGTTCTTTTTCTGCCGGTCTGTTTCATCTTCAACGATTATGATAACCCCGTCATCCCACTGATTTTATTTTACATCTGAATTTTTAAAGATCAGTATTCCGGAAGCCGTTGCCACCAGGAAGAACCCAATCCCAACACAAACTGCCCTAATGATATCATCCGTCGCCAGGGCCAGATGATTATTCACAAACATGATATTATTCTGTAAGCCATAATCCGAGATATGAATCTTCCCCTTTATGAGATAATCCAACAGCTGATATATCATGGGTCCGAACGAAATAATTCCAACGATATTGACGGCGATAACACCACCTGTATTTCTTACCGTCATGCCAATCATCACAAAGATTGCAACAAGCGCGGCATAAAGAATTAATTCTATCCCTGCCATCCGAAGAATCTCTCCGGTATAGCTTGCGGTGAATGATCCGAACTTACCGGTTATGATCCAGGCCGATACGGTTCCGAAGATAAATACAACAACTGACATGATATAAATGGCAGAGATCATGGTAATCAGCTTAGACAGGTAGATTTTAGTTCTTGCAAATCCCTTGGACACAACATTTTTCATTGTTCCGTGACTAAAATCTGCCGTGATAAAAATGGCAATAATAATTCCCATAAATAACGGATTGTTGCTTGCGGAAAACATGCTGCTGATTCCATATGAGAATCCATCCTGTAAGGACAAACCGACGGTTGACCCACCCGCCGCACTCACCTGTTTGCTTGCCCAGTCCATAATAAAGGCACTCCCGGCAATCAATGCAGCCAAAATTAAGGTGCAAATATAGTATGATTTACTTTTAAACAACCGATAAAAATCGGAACGTAATAAATTTAACATAAACATCCTCCATCTATTCTTTCATTAACGTTGATTATTTGCTTCCATTAACTGCATAAAGTAACTCTCCAGATCCTGTCCGATTTTCGTGCTGGAATAAACCATAATACCGCTTTTGGCAAGCTCCGTATTAATCTGTCCCGCACGTTCCATACCATTCACGATCAGGATGGTATTCCCGTCATTGATCTTGTAATCTTCCTGCTTCAATATCTGATTCAGAATCTCTTCCGCTTTATATGCATCATCAACTTTAATTTCTAATTCTCCCTTGCAGCGAAGCTCCAATTCTTCCTTTGTAAACTCATCTACTAAGATACCGTTATTGATCACACCGTATCTGCTGGCTATTTTGGATAATTCACCAAGAATATGACTTGAGATTAGAATGGTAATATTCCGTTCCTTGTTTAGTTTCAGGATTAATTCTCTGATTTCTTTAATCCCGGTAGGGTCCAGTCCGTTGATTGGTTCGTCCAGCATCAAGAAATCCGGATGATCCATCAGAGTAATCGCAATGGCAAGCCTCTGCTTCATACCCAGTGAGAAATTCTTCGCTTTCTTTTTTCCGGCATCCGTAAGTCCTACTAAATTCAGAAGATCATCAATCGTCTCTTCCTCTTTCAATCCAAGCAATTTGCAATAAAACACCAGATTGTTTCTTGCCGTCATATTAGGATATACGGCAGGATTTTCGATCATGGTACCTGTTTTTCTCCTCTCCTTTTCTAAATCCTGACTTCCAAAGAGCTCAACACTACCCTCACTCACTTGAGCAAGTCCTGCAATCATACGGATAAAGGTTGTCTTTCCGGCACCATTCTTTCCGATGAATCCGTAAATATCGCCTTTTTTTACATTTAGGCTTACCTTATTTACGGCTGCATTATTACCGAACATTTTTGTCAAATTACCGGTTCGTAAAACATATTCCATTTCTATACTCCTCCTAATCATTAATCAAAACAAAATCTTAGGCATATTTTACCAGATATAGATTAAAATATCATTAGATTTCATTAAATCTCTGCTAAATTTTATTACCTTGTGATTTATAGTAGTATGTAGTAAACTGAACGTGTGTCCATCGGGCATATATTAAAAACAAGCGAAACCGACAAGCTCGTTTCACTTGTTATGTGTAAGAATCAGGAAAGGAATTCAGGAAAGGAATTTATATGATTACATTAAAGGATATTAAAGAAAATGAAGCTATTAAGACTTATATTCGTAAAGCGGATGAAGTTCTGGCCGCCCTTGGTTATACCGAACACAGCTTTGCCCATATGGGAAAGGTATCAGATGTGGCCGGTTATATATTAAGAACCTTAAATTATCCCGCCGGTGATGTAGAGCTTGCTCAGATCGCAGGTTATATTCATGATATCGGTAATATTGTAAATCGTGAGGAGCATGCACAAAGCGGAGCCGTAATGGCATTTCGTATTCTGGACCAGATGGGCGCATCCCCGGAGGAAAATGCTACGATTATATCTGCCATCGGCAATCATGATGAAAGTACTGCTGCTCCTGTTAACCCGATTGCAGCAGCACTGATATTGGGTGACAAAACCGATGTAAGAAGAAGCCGCGTTCGTAATTGGGATCTCGCAACTTTCGATATTCACGACAGGGTGAACTATGCCGTGGAAGAATCCCATGTCTCTATCTCAGAAAACCATAAAACATTTTTGCTGTCATTGGTTATCGACACTTCCATCAGTTCGGTTATGGATTATTTCGAAATCTTTCTCGATCGTATGATATTATGTAAAAAAGCGGCTAATCGCCTTGATATGAACTTTGAACTAATCATTAATCATCAGAAGGTAATTTAATTATGAAATCTTTTATAAGTTTTTGATCCAGGTACCTGCTAATGTAATCCAATTCTGACATTCCCTTTGGATTACATTTTTATTTTTCCCACCTGTCTCTTCATTTGCAAGAGAAAGACCATGCTCTCCTTTCGGGTAGATATGTAACTCAAATGGTATCTTCTTTTCTCTCAGGGCATTTACCATAAGAAGAGAATTTTCTACCGGAACTACCGTATCATCAAAGGTATGCCATATAAACGCTGGCGGCGTATATTCTGAAACCTGATTTTCTAAGGATAGTTTTTCCCTTAGTTCACCATACTGATCCCCCAGCAATTTTTGAAATGACCACTCATGTCCATAAGCTCCTGACGATATGACAGGATATGACAAAATCATACCATTCGGTTTATAGCTATCCTTGGGCAGCTTAAGGATATCTTCCAGAAATTTCTCCTGCCATAAGGTTCCTAGACTTGCTGCCAGATGTCCTCCCGCTGAAAAGCCGGTTACAATAATCCGGTCCGGATCAACTCTCCAATCGCTTGCATGTTCTCTTACCATCATGACCGTCTTTGCCAGCTGTACCAAAGCGGTAGGAAACGTAGCCGGGTGAACACTGTATCTTAATATACATGCATGAAATCCCATCCCATTCATTTGTATTGCCACCGGTTCCGCCTCACGATCCGATACCATACTATAGCCACCACCCGGGCATATAATTACCATCGGTCTTGTACGCTTCTCCTCTATTTCCGGTGAATTATCTAAAACATAGAAAGTTACTTTTGCCTGATAACCATTCACTTCAATTGCTTGTTCCTGATATAGCATAAAATGCCTCCATTCTGCCAAGAATAAAACTTAAACATCTCCATTTCTTCTTGACGTTTTTATTCCATTATACCCATTCAAGATACCCAGTTCAATGATCAATATTATGATGTTTATTAACTATACTCATACTTACGAAAAAGGACTGCCAAAAGCAGTCCTCAGTGAATATGTAATCAAAAAATATGCATTCTATTCCGTGATTAAGCGGTTCTCATGATAGGTAACTCCGTGGAATTTATGATAAGCGATTTCGAACAATTGAAGAATGGCATCCACCACTTTATAGCATAAATCAACGATGTACTGGATATCTTCACTGACTACCTTTAGAGCAGTCAGATACTCTCTATGTGTCTTATTGATATAATGTATAATTTCATCCATTGTTTTTAAGGGTTGGTTTGGCTGTCGGTAACGATTTAATTGTTCCTGCTGTACATATTCTTTTAATGAAAATTTCAATTCTTTCTCATAATAAACATGTTCTGTCATGGTGCCCTTGAATATAGAATTATGTGGAAATGTGCAGTAATCAGCAAGATAATGGGTAATCACTCCCAGATGTCTTGCATAATAGCCGTCAATCCCTCTGGTAATATCATAGTCTGTTGTTATTTTCCTGATTTCTTGCTTTAGTACATCAAATGTTTCGTCAATGGTATGTCTTCTGGTAAAAAAAGATGGTTTTAAATCCGGTAGAATGCTCCCTATATAAAAAGCTTTCTTATGCTCAATTAAATCATTCACCCTCATATTATTTATCAAATATCTTGCAAGTGATATATGAGACTTTTTTCTCATTATCTGCCTCCTTAAAAAGAACTCCTGTCAGTAGTAAGCACTATAAAAAAAATAATACACCAAATTTCTAAAATCTACAATAGGAATCAGCTATATGTGCTAGCATTTTTTTGTGTCTTTTTTATGCACTTCATGGAAATATTAACAAAAATATGAAAATAAAATGAAAAAAGACTGGAAAACTTGACATTGTGCAAGCCATCCTGTAAGATGTAAAAGGTGTATAAGAACTATAAATTTATATTAATACAAGTGAGACGGCTTGCCGATTCCTCTTGTTTATAGGAGATGATTGATTGGATTCCAGTGACGCCACGCGGCTGATAATAGTGATTATCCTGCTTTTGTTATCTGCATTTTTCTCCGCATCGGAGACCGCGCTTACCACGGTAAACAAGCTTCGGATGCGAACTCTGGCAGATGATGATGTAAAAGGTGCCAAAACCGTAATGAATTTATTAGAAGATACAGGCAAAATGTTAAGTGCGATTTTAATCTGTAATAATATCGTTAATATATCTGCCTCATCCCTGACAACCACTTTAGCAATCAATGCGTTTGGAAACAAATGGATCGGGTTAATGACCGGTGTGCTGACCTTATTTATATTGATATTCGGAGAGATCACACCCAAATCTGTTGCTGCAATGCACGCCGAGAAGATTTCTATGCTATTTGGATTGCCCATATATTTTCTTACGAAGATACTGACACCTGTTATATTCATTATTAATAAGTTCAGTCTTGGGATTATGTTATTGTTACGAATTGATCCAAATGCCAAGACCTCAGCAATCACTGAAAATGAATTTCGCACGATCTTGGATTATAGTCATGAAGAAGGCGTAATTGAAAGTGAAGAACGCCGTATGATCACCAATGTGGTTGATTTTGGAGATTCCCTTGCAAAGGATGTAATGATTCCGCGGATTGATATGGCTTTTGCCAGTGCCGAATTAACCTATGAAGAATTGGTACAGGCATTTTCAGAGGAAAAATACACCCGAATGCCTGTCTATCTCGAAACTCGGGATAATGTAATCGGAATCGTAAACTTAAAGGATGTTTTCTTTTATAACGGTGATAAAGAAACTTTTAATATAAAAGAAATCCTCAGAGACGCCTATTTTACTTATGAATTCAAGAAGACTTCGGAACTTTTGATAGAGATGAGAAGAAACTCCATTCCAATTGCCATCGTACTGGATGAATATGGTGCAACTGCCGGTCTTATTACAATTGAAGATTTACTGGAAGAAATTGTAGGAGAGATCCGGGATGAATATGACGATGATGAAGAGGACAATATTCAGGCACTCTCTGAGTTCGAATATATTGTTGACGGTAATACAAAGTTAGATGAAATTAATGAAATATTAGATTTGGATCTGGAATCTGATGATTATGATTCTATCGCCGGTCATATTATATATCTTTTGGATCATTTACCGGAAGAAGGCGAAACCGTTACAAATAAGGATATAACTTTTACTGTCACTGCTGTAGATAAAAACAGGATCGATAAAGTGCATATTCTGCTCCATCATAACGAAGAACTTCACACAGAGAATTAGTGAAATACTGATTTCTGTGATATCTGGCTCTGTTTGGTAATCAAGACGTCTGGCGAATGTCTTTATTATTGAAATATGAGCCTTTTTCTTATTCAAAGCATCTGCTTAAATATACCAGTCTTACTTTATCTATTATTGCTTTTCCGCATAATAATTATTTGATATATGCCTCATAATATTCTTATCAACTTAATTTCTTCTTGATAAAAATTATGATATCATTTATATGAATACCTGTTATTTTCTCCCATAATCGTGAAAATTCGATGATCATAAACTTTTTTATTGAATATTTATGCTCCTTCGTATATACTAGAACAGAAATTCATTTACACATAATTTACATTAGTGTTTATAATATAATAGCATCTTACGATTCTGCCTATTATTGTAGGAATAATTCATATGAGCTGGAAAGGGTTTTTTCATGAATGACGACATAGGTAATAAACCAATTGAATCTAATGACATGACAAACACCTCAGACAAATCTTCTGAACATGAGGATCATGAGGAGGACATTCGTTTAGATCTTCCTCAGGAAACGGATCCTTTTGATGATTTTATTGATCTGCAGGAATCACTGAAACAACAGGTAAATGATGAACTAACGCACAGTCAGACACCGAATAAAAACAAAGCTAAGAAAAAGAGGATTCAAAAAATTGCTAAGGCAGCGGGGATTACCGGAGCGGTACTTATTTTATGTGCTGTGTTCCTTATTGCGACTCCCTGGGGTCGGGGTATCTTATATAAAGTAGCAAGTAATTTTATCTATCAGTCAATAGACAAAGATAATAATAATGATAATTCCATCGTTCGGCCGGTTGATGAAGCAAATAATAACAAACCGGATGATGATGAAACTCCTCAAAACAATCTCAGTCATAATCTGGTTGCCAGAGGTGAGGATTATGTTACAAACTATTTGATATTTGGCATTGAAGAAATAGAAGGTGCCCGTAATACGGACACCATGATGATCGCTTCCATCAATACCAAGGATAATACAGTAAAACTCACTTCCTTAATGAGAGATACTTACCTTCAAAATCCTGGTGAAAGTCCTACAAAACTAAATGCAGTTTATGCCAAAGGCGGCGTCGATAATTTGATTAAGACTGTTGAACAGAATTATAAAATTGAAATTGACGGATATGCCTACATAAATTTTAGTTCCTTTGAAAATATTGTGGATCGATTAGGCGGTATCTCAATTGAGCTTGGCGTGAAAGAAGCAAACTATCTCAACAGAACGAATTATATATCAAATCGTGCACTCCGTAATGTACATCCGGGTATGAACAATTTAGTCGGAAACCAGGTACTGGGTTACTGCCGTATCCGTAAGGTTGAGACAATAGAGGGCGTTCATGACGATTATGGAAGAACATTACGTCAACGCAAAGTATTAGAAGCAATTTTTAATAAATACAAATCTAAGAATGTTATTCAGCTTGTTACCATAATGAGAGACTGTCTCGGGGATATTTCTACGAACTTATCTCAAAAGCAGATTGAGCAGGCTATCGAAGATGTAGTGGAAAATAAAATAACTACCATGAACACCATGCGTATTCCGATCGATCATACCTTCACTACCCCCGATGACTATAACGGGGTAAACGATCCCCTGGTGATTGAATGGGATACCAACCTGAAAGAATTTTATCAATTTGTCTTTAATGATACGGAGGAGCAGGCTGCCAAGGAAGTAGCGGAACGTTTAAAATAAATGAATATAATCGGACTTCTTCTTATTGAACATAAGAAGAAGTCCTTTTTATTTTAGTAAATAGCGCCCGGAGAAAAATCATCACTTCCAAAATACTAACTTTTTGTTACTTTAAATGCATAGCTGCGGTTGTCATTTCCCTTTTTACTTTTTATCTCCACTTGAAACTGTACTGCTCCCGTACCGCTAAATGTATGGGTATAGACCTGTCCATAGGGAAGTAAGGCGCCATTGATTGTTACAATGGCATTGGTATCCTCCGGATAACATTTTACTGTAATGAAGGGTACACTAACTGTTCCGGCATTAAAAGGCGTATTCGGTGGCGTAGTTCTTGTCTTATTGAATACCGGACTTAAGTTGAGTTTTGTTCCATCCGGCTTATAGAGTTCAAAACCGGGCGCTTGCAGATAGGGAGACGATGCACGAATCACATTCATGATATAGATGGTATCTGTTTTTCCGGGAACAGATACTTTTACCGTAACTAAATTTGTCTGCCCCGGTTGCGGACTCGGTGCATTCCAGCTGCAGCCACTTAAAATATTGCTGCCATTTACCGTGATGACAGCATTAGCATCCGCTGATACAGGCATAACATTAAAATTAGGGGTATCAAAAAGGACATTTACATTATAAGTTAAAATTGTGGTATCAAACTCCGCCAAAAGACTTGCTCCGCTTTCAATCACCAGGGAGGATAGACCCGCATTTGTTTTCAAAAAATCTTTCGCAATATCAGGGGCATAAATGCCATTTCTTATACAGAGGGGACATGCATAGGCCCCTTCCTGTACGCAGCTTTCTTCGTTAAAATAAGGCTCATCTCTGATTACAATGATACCAGTTTCAATCTGAGTGCAGACAGGTTTGTGATACACCTTATACCAGTCCTTTTGTTCCAGATAATAAACATGATCTTTTGATATCTTCGATGCAGCACTGGTAAACCGGTTATAGGTTTCTCCGGCCTCATCTCCATAAGGATATCCCTGAAACACCGAGAACATGCTGTTATTGTCAAGATAACCTTCCCACTCCCACTCTTTCACAGATGGAAAGGCAAAATGATAGGTGATTCCATATTGCTGTGCGATCCGGTTGTGTCTGCTGGTATAATAGGCCATGGAATCTTCAAGGCACGAAAGAATGGTATTTTTTCTTACCGCAAGAAAGGCTTCGTCAGAAAGTAAAAAACTGTCCGGCCTTACATCACGTAATGCCGCATATTCCGGCTTACTTCTAAGGTCACGATAATCCCCCTGATATACAACTTTCTCCTGGCTTTGCTCCAGTAAACCATTCTTATCAAAAATCGTAATCACATTTCCCAGCGTAAATCCGTAAATGAAATCATTATCCTCATACGAATAGGCCTGCCGTTCGCTCCAACGCTTAGATATATAGGTCCTTCCTGAATTCTTATATTCATCACTATAAAAAATATAATAGCCATTTTCCATGGTAACAATCACTACGGGAACATATAAACCCAACTTCTCCCGGTTCTCTTTATCATCCAGTACGCCAAATGAAGCTTCCAGTGATATAAAGAAGCTGTTAACTGCCTCATCCTTATTTATGATGATATTTTTATCAATCAACTGTACCAGGCTTGTCACTCCATCATCCATTGCCGTATCAAGATTTTGATCGATCTGTTTTTTATTCTTTACCACTGCTTTGAAGTCATTTGTCTTGATATCACTGATCAGGATGTAAGGAATGGCAATCAGGATAAAAATCAGGATAAAATGATACATCTTCATAAACACATCCTCCTAACCTCATACTTCTTTTGGAGTATTTCTGATATAACCTCCATACTCGGTTCTCACATGATGACCAGGCACGGAATAAAAAATTGCGGATAGCAAGCCTTGCCCCAGACTTTGATCGGTATTCTCAAGTTTTAGCAAAAGATAATCCTTTTCTGAAAAATAATAAATTCCTGATCCTTCATACAATTCTCTGAGTATTTCATCCAAATATTTTTTATCATCATAAGCCAACACCTTACCTGTAAAAACAGGCTTCAGACTTCTGCAATAAGGACATCCCGGATCACTGTCATCCGGATATAATTCATAATAACGGCCACATACCCCACAACGGGTAATATTTCTTTTCACAGTAACAGAGAGGGGCGTATTTTTTCCTTTATAGCTGAGTGTGACGGTCTGTGTCCCGATATAATTCATATCCAGATTGTCCACATATTCATGATAAAGGTGTTCCTGATGTCCATCCAGATAGGTGGCAAGAAGTACCACGGCGTTTTGAGGTAATGTAGTTCCCCGATATATTGTGATATTTCCCGAAGCAGGTGTTTCCACCGCAAGACTTCTCAGCCATGCTCTGCAATAAGGGCACCCCGGATCAGATCCGTCCGCATTCAGATGATAGGTGTGGCCATTGACACAGGTCTTTGTCCTCGCTACTACTGTAACCGTAATATTACAGGTTTTCGTATAGGATGCTCCGGGTATTGTATAGGAATAAGATAAGGTTACCGGTTGATTCTGTCCTATCCTGTTGGTGGAAAAATTGGCTGTACAGGCGATGACTTTTGTGGATCCATCCAGATAATATGCTCTGGCAGTTGTAATTATCGGATCCCCTGTTGCTACCGTCTGAACCGGGTTTGTTGGAATCAGGTCCGTAATTACCTGATTACAGAGCAATGTCTCACTCTGGGTCTTCCCACAGCTTAAATACCAAACACTCTGAGCAGACACATCACAAAGGGAAATCCCTCCGCTGCAATCGATACTGAAATAATAATTATTGGAAGATTGCCCTGAATAATAGGAGGCGTCATAATATCTTCTCACGAAGCCAACAAAGGAACTATACGAGTCAAAACTTTGGGAAAATTCTTCGGCCGAGAGGTACTCCGGATAGAGGTTTTTATCCCCTACTTCATAGGTTGACAATAAATGAAACTTCACTTTCCCGTCCGGTTGCCTCTCAGCCTGAAAAACAAACCTTCCTCTTGTCCATTTCCAGTCATTGTCCTTAATATCGATGGTATAGGTCTGAGGAATATAACAAAAGCTGTTCACACCATGATTGCGATATAGAGATGTAATCATGGGGGTCCAGCTATCATTGGATGAAAAGCTGGCTTCGATACAACCTGTGGGATAGTTGGGAAGGACTCCGTGTACATGATAGGAATAACATCCTGATGCTGCGGTATAAGCCTTGGGATAATTTACGTATTTACCAAGTCCAGCTACGTATACAGAGATTTCATTTAACAGCGGATAACTCATGTAATATGGATAAGCAACCGTATAATCACAAACATCATACCATCCATCCCCATCGATATCTCTGTTATAGCCGCAGGAATAACCGGTACTCTGATGATATTCTATATCCTTTACTGATCTTGCTCCACAACTTGGACAACTTAAATACCCTGCTCCACTGCTGACGGAAGAATTGGTGTCCGGGTTCCAGTAAGCTGAGTAGAAATAGTCATAATAACGGGTACCGCATACAGTACAGGTTCCTATCTCTCCTGCATAGGAAACATAGGATACGCAACCATTGTTATGTTGATGCTGGTGTAGAAACAGTTTATTTCCTTCCTCATGCCGATGTCCTCCATAGCAGCTTTCATTATGGATATGTCCCGGGGACGGGGGATCGTTTACTGCGCTTGCTAGAATACTTTCATTGGTTTGTGTGTTCAGACTCCCATTATTAATCGGATCGGATACAGATGGTATATTTGTACTGATCGGACGATGGGTATAGACATTAGATCCTGTATATGCCTGATTTTGCTCATCAATAATCTCATCCGGTGTTCTCATTCTATATTCCGGTTCCTGACTGGTATGGGTGTGCTCCAGTGTAATATCATATAAAAAGTTTGTCCTGGATAATTCCCCTGTGAAATCCTCGTACATATCCTTTGTAAGATATCCTTTGCTCCTGATATCATCAACAAAATGTGTTGAATCCTTATTAATTATGGTCTGCGTTACGGCATCCTGTTTCTGCCCGAAATAAAGTACTGCAAACAAGAACATCACAATTACCGTAATCATCAAATCTATCATATCATTAACTGGTCTCATACACTCCCCCGTCTTCTTTTATCAACAATCCCCTTACTCCTTTACTTCTCCTCCGGATACGTATTTTTCTCTTTTATTAAAAATGTTCGTACGAATAAACAGGGTTGTGAGCCTTGATCGCAGGGATTCCTCTTTTTGTGTCACTGAAACCACCAGATAATCTCCCTGTTCCAGATTATAAATTCCATCCGTATATAAAGCGCTGATAATATCATTTGTATAGGTTGTATCAAAGTATAAAACAGACTGTTCGAGAATGGTTTGAGGAATACAGTAAGGGCATCCCGGATCCGTCCCGTCATCATTCAGATAATACTCATGTCCATTGGGACAGGTTACAAGCCTGTCATTTTTCACAACCTCTATTGTAATGGTTGTATGAAACTCGTCATAATAGACCGTGACATTCTGAACTCCCAATACCTCCGGTTGATATCCCGGTGCAGTCCATCCGTTGTATATGACCTCCCTGTGGGTATCCTGAAAGATAAGTATAATCTCAAGATTTAAAGGAGATTTATAAGGCACTTTTGTTCCCCCATCTCTTAAATACGCCTCTATTCCAACCACTTTATAATGACATACCGGGCAGCCTCTTGGAGAATCAGAGAAACTATATTCCAGTCCGCAATACGGACAGGTAATTCTTCCCTCCTCCATTATGATAACCGTTATCCTGGTGCTGACGGACTGATAATAGACCGTTGCTTCAAAGGTTCCGGGAGCATCTGTATTCAGGTCCGTGTACCACGCTGTCACTTCCTCTTTATGGCCATCCCGATAGGTTGCCGTAACAGTGATATTCAGTTCTTCATGTGCCTCCATCGTCACATGATCAGGGGAAGCCGTTATGCTCACCGCTTCGGCGTGGCAATTAGGGCATCCCGGATCACTTCCATCCCCCAGTAGCTCATACTGCCTGCCACAGGTTGGACAAATGATTTTACTGCTCTTTACATATACCGTTATTGCAGCCTCTTTTCCCAGATACGTGACAGTAACTTCCTGATAACCTAAGATGGAAGAAATAAAATCACTTGTCCAGCCATACACGATTTCTTTTCTTCCGTCTTTGAAGATTGCTTCCACCGTGATCGCTAAAGAATTTCCCTGCTCCGCCGTAACTGTGTCCGGAGTAGCTGAAATTCTTTCAATGGTATGGGCACAAACCGGGCAGCCATTGTCCCTGTCCTGATCATCAAGCTCATATTCTGTGCCGCATACGGGACAAATACGTGTCATATGGATAACATTTATGGTTACCGATGCTGATTTTGTGATATTGTTCTCTTTATAGGAAAAGATAACAGTTTGAGGACCAAGGGTATCCGTATGAACCGCGGACATGGTATAGCCGGAGGTAATGACTTTACCGGTTCCGTCTTCATAAAGAACCTTCACAGTAAAGGAAGGGGACGTATACCGTTTTACATTCTGGGCATCCGGGGTTACAGACAGACTGTTAATATTGGGCTTTACGGTAATCCCTATACTTGCTGTTACCGTTGTTCCATTCTCGGTATAGGTAAAGGTTACTGTCTTTGTGCCATACCCGGTACTCCATCCTGCTTTTGTATAACCTGATGTTATTACTTTATTGGTTCCGTCTTCATAATTTATCTTCACCGTATAGGAAGGTTCTGCCGCTCCGTTATAAACAGTCGTTGTGGAAGGGGTTACAGTAAGACTTGATACGTTGGGCTTCACTGTGATAACAACATTTGCCGTTACCGTTTTCCCATTCTCGGTATAGGTAAAGGTTACTGTCTTCGTACCGGCTCCACTGCTCCAGCCTGTCTTCGTATAACCGGTAGTAATCGTCTTATTGGATCCATCCTCATAATTTAACTTTACCGTATAAGAAGGTTCCGCTGCTCCGTTATACATGCTTGTCGTGGAGGGGGTGACTGCTAAACTTGTTACATTTGGCTTCACCGTGATCACAACACTTGCCGTTACCGTTTTCCCGTTCTCGGTATAGGTAAAGGTTACTGTCTTCGTACCGACCCCACTGCTCCAGCCTGTCTTTGTATCTCCGGAAGTAATCGTTTTATTGGATCCATCCTCATAATTCACCTTAACCGTATAAGAAGGTTCCGCTGCTCCGTTATAGATGCTTGTCGCGGAGGGGGTGACTACTATACCTGTTACATTTGGCTTTACTGTGATCACAACATCTTTAGTCACCGTTATACCATTCTCCGAATAGGAGAATTTTACTGTCCTGGCGCCATATCCGGCATTCCATCCTGTTTTTGAATAGCCTGATGTTATGACTTTATTGGTTCCATCCTCATAATTTAACCGGACCATATAATCTGGTTCCTGATCCCCGTTATAGATGGTTGACGTGGAAGGGGTCACGGTCAGCGCGGATACGTTTGGCTTCACGGTAATAACGACGCTTGCCGTTACCGTTTTCCCGTTCTCTGTATAAGTGAATATTACTGTCTTCGTACCATACCCGGCGCTCCATCCTGTCTTTGTATCACCGGAAGTAATCGTTTTATTGGATCCATCCTCATAATTCACTTTAATTGTATAAGAGGGTTCCGCTGAACCGTTATACATGGTTGTCGTGGATGGGGTTACGGTCAGACCGGATACATTCGGCTTCACGGTAATGACAACACTCGCCGTTACCGTCTTCCCGTTCTCGGTATAGGTAAAGGTTACTGTTTTGGCACCATACCCGGCGCTCCATCCTGTCTTAGCATAGCCTGTGGAAATCGTATTGCTGGTGCCGTCCTCATAGTTTACTGTGACAGTGTAAGTCGGTTCAGATCCGTTATAAACAGTTGTTACAGAAGGAATCACTGTAAGTCCATAGGCATTCGGTTTCACAATTATGACAACGCTTGCCGATGCAGTTTTCCCATTCTCCGTATAGGTAAAGGTCACGATCTTCGTACCTACTCCGCTGCTCCAGCCTGTTTTTGTATAACCAGATGTAATCGTTTTATTGGATCCATTCTCATAATTCACCTTAACCGTATAAGAAGGTTCCGCTGAACCACTATAGATTGTTGTCGTGGATGGGGTTACGGTTAGACTTGTTACATTCGGTTTTACAGTTATGACAACGCTTGCCGATGCCGTTTTACCATTCTCCGTATAGGTAAAGGTCACGGTCTTGGTACCGGCTCCACTGCTCCAGCCTGTCTTTGTATAACCGGAAGTAATTGTTTTATTGGATCCATCCTCATAATTCACCTTAATCGTATAAGATGGTTCCGCTGCTCCGTTATAGATTGCTGTCGAGGAAGGGGTTACGGTCAGACCGGATATATTCGGCTTCACGGTAATAACAACACTCGCTGTTACTGTCTTCCCATTCTCCGAATAGGAAAAGGTGACTGTCTTTGTACCATATCCGGCACTCCATCCTGCTTTTGTGTACCCTGATGAGAGGATTTTACTGTTACCATTCTCATAATTGATCCTTACCGAATAGGTTGGTTCTGCAGCTCCATTATAAACGTTAGTTGTGGAAGGGGTTACGGTCAGGCTGGAGGGAATATCGGTCTGCCTTACGGTCACTGTCACCGAAGTGGTGAACGTCCCCCAGTATTTTGCGTTCCACGCCAGGCAGGAATAGGAAAGTGTCACATATTGGGTTCCGATCTGATTTGGATTATAATTACTGGGACAATCAACCATTCCAGTATGACCATCCAGATAGGTGGCGGTTGCTGTCGTTATGATTGATGCGCCCTTATCCACCGTCTGGATCGGATTCGTCGGGGTAATAGCAGTTACCACTCTATCACAGATGGGGGCCTCATCTTGTGAAAGTCCACATGACCAATTTTCAGTTAACGTTTTTGTAATTCTTCCTGTTTGCAAACAATAGTAGCAACTGTAGGCCGGATTATATCCTGCTTGTATAAGACCATCCCGATCTATCGGATACGGATAACCTGAATGAAGCCAGAGATCATAGTATTTATCATAATCCGGATTGAGTTTTCTAAAAATTGTGGTACCATTTATTTGTACAGGGTACCATCCTGTTCCCGGATCTACTGTCGATTCAAGAAAATAATAATAGTAAAAATCATTAATTCTAAGCTGTTCATCTTGACCTAAGTAGAGTTGGGTGACTTTGATATATTCTGTATTGGGGTAGTAAATGTATCTACCATATTGTGAATGTATTAATGATATCCTTAATGGATAATTGTAACAATCTGCACATTGATAATATCTCCCATCAGTGTATTCATCATAAATGTCTGAGTGAGATGAGGTGTCGACACCTCTTATTCTGAATTCCGGGCCTGTGTAGAAAGACGAAGAGGTACATCCACTCTCTCCATGCCTATGCCCTGCATAACAGGCATCCGTGTGGACATGTCCTGAAAGAGAATGTATTTCACCATCCTTACTTAACGATGTGTTTTTCAATGTAAGTTCTGGCAGTATATCGCCCAAGGTATTTTGTGAGACTTCTTTTCCTGTTACCGGGTGGGAAACTTCCATCTCAATGTCATATTGTTCTCCGGTACCTGCCAGGGAATTTACCAGACCCTCATACATTTCTCTGGTAATATGTCCTTTGCCTCTGGCCTCATTGGTAAATTGATTTGTCCTGGTGCCGGCGATGTCATTGATCACTTCAATCTGAGCCTGGGCCACATATTGCAGAGGAAGCATGATGACCATTATGATAGCGATGAATATCGATATGAATCTTCCCAATGAATCCACGGTTCACAACTCCTCTTTTGTATCATTTTATTTCTGTTTTCAGTCCAAAAAGTTCATCTAATAAAGCCTCACTAAATAAAACTTCTCCCTGATACAGATAATTCTTCTTAATTTTATTAAATTCCGTTAGGATAATATTCTTGTCTGTGCGATCAGTTTTATTTGAACTATATTTCCGATCCGACAACTGCGTTTTACCCGTTGATTCGACATACTTTATTTGATTTCTTGTATTATTTCTTGTTTTATCTCTTAATTTAACTGATGCCTTTTTTTGTTTATCTATCTTCATTTTGTCGAAAAGACAGTCATTGTCAGCCATTTGAAACTCAATTGATG
Source organism: Bacillota bacterium (assembly GCA_023439505.1). Taxonomy (GTDB): domain Bacteria; phylum Bacillota; class Clostridia; order Lachnospirales; family Lachnospiraceae; genus Mobilitalea. The sequence continues at coordinate 144,602 of JAEXNR010000017.1, read as the reverse complement.
ATCCCATATGATTTGATATATTTTCTAAACCTGATAATTTACTTTTGCTTAATAATTTTATATGTTCCAATTTATAAGCCGTCTTAACTCGTACCATATGAATATCTAAGCTTTTCTTTTCCATCATCGGTCTGATCTGATGATAGAAATAATCGATTTCCTTAAGCGGTTTATGAAATACGATACTAAGAAATGTTTTTTCCATGAGTACGATATTCTTTAGCATAGGGATGAGGTCATCCCAACCTGGGATAAATTCATCCAAACATCCGGCAGCAAGTCCCCACTCTCTTTTATCAACAAAATAATAATATTCTAAGATCTTCGAATAACCGGTTATACTATGATTTAGATTCTCCCCTGTTTCAAATCGGAAAAGATCAGATGGCATATCGCGATAGGTAAAGCCATCGATTAACAATTCTGATATCAAGATTTGCTTCCAATAACGATTGTTACATTCAGGATGATGTAACATATGAACGAACTCTGCACCATCATTCGATATGTTCAGGTTCATCGGTATACCGTTCATCATAGCGAAGCCAAATCCATAAAATGAGAAAAGAAGAAATGCCTCTCTGATCTGAAAGGGTAAATTTAATACGGTAAATATAAAAGGGATCACAAGTATGGCAGAAATAAAATTAGATAAAACGCCACCCATCATATAAAGCAGATTGGGATGAGTATCTCCTTGTGGCGGTGTCATACAACATTGCCCCAGGGAGCCCTGGCAGCTATAATTCCTTATTTGAAACCGGCCTTCCTTTCTGATCAGAGTCTTGTTCATAATTCGAAAAGAATGAAAACCATGGCCTGTAAGTAGTCCGAACAGCAGATGTCCTGATTCATGTAATACGATCTGGGCAAAAAACATCAGAAAAATCAACAGGAAGGTAATGATTAAGAAACAAATGCACCGGACCACGCTATACTCACCCGTAATGGATTGATAATATGAATTCCATGAATTAACCAGCCCCATCAATTATTCTCCTTATCTTCTCAATTGATGATCCCCTGATAAATGATGTAAGTAATATTGCCATTGGAATCATACTGATAACGTTTCTTATAGGATATTTCTCTAATTTCATAATTTTTGATTTCAGCAACATTATGTTCCAATTTACTTATTCTCACATCATCAATCCGTATATCATAATCCTGAGGATAACACAAAGAGGCAATTAGTTGTGCATAGGAAAGTATCATTTCCTCATGATCCATAAATTGTTGTATCATAACAGGATCTTTCCCATGGTCTCTTGCCGCTCGCAGCAATTCCTGATATCGGTTCGTGTAAGATATAAAAAGTAATGCACCCATACAAAAGATGATCATTGTAAATGAATCCCTGATTAATCGATTCACCAGCAGCTCCTCTCTTCCCATTTTTACATTTCTGAATGGGGATTTGGTATTTCATGGATCAATACCAATCCTCCCGGTACTATTTTATTGCTGATTAAATTTCACTCCGACGATAACCTTATTTGTATTTTTTATTACCTCCGCCTGAAATATAGCAGTTGGTTTGATATAATAGATATGCGTAAAATCACGATTACAGCTGATACTGTCTCCATTGGTGTAATTCATCTCCGATTGGTTCGTTTTCACAAAGATATATATAGGAGCTTTTTCAGGTGCTTTATAATCGCCTAAGTACTTTTTGATGCAGTTCATCACTTCGCTGCCGGTAACAGGTGCTTTATCATATCTCATGATGTCACTATCCTTGATCTCATTATTTAGTTCTGAAATCTGGCGGATAGCATTGCTGCTTAGCTGTTTCGCAGTATTCAGGGTACTGATGCCGATGGCAACTATGATACAGGTAATGATAGTAGCTGCTGCCAGAAGTAATATTTTGGTTGCATCCGTAATATGATTATTTTTCATATCCCCCACATTCCTTCCGTCTTTTCATCCATTTCACCCCGGGAAAGGCTTTGATCGCCCTGGTCGCTACAGGCTTATGTGACATCATTTCAACGGGGTTGTCATGCTGTCTATGGCTGTTGCTTAAACCGGATACAGATGATGGATTCATTTTTATCCTTTAATGTCTCCCCGAGGAAGGTCGCCATGGAATTGATATATCCTGATTGTGACTTCTCCTCCTGCGGTGTTTCCAGATATGTCTGCCCTTGATTTCTACTCTGACTCAACGTCAAATTCTCAGAATCATAGAAATAATTATAATCTTTCGATGCCCCATCCGAGGTAATGACCTCGATGCAAAGATATCTTTTGCCTTCCACAGTTTTCTTGATCAGACTGATCAGTTCGCTTCCGGGGATGATACTCCCATTGTACAGGGACGTATCAATATCCTGATATTGACTGGACATCCGGTTTAAATTATTAGTATTCGTTGTTGCAGCTGACTTTCCCTCATTTACTATCTTAAAACCGAGTGCACACAAGATACAAACCACGATAATGGTAGCTACCAGAATCAAAATTTTGGTAACATCCGTCATATGATTCAGCTTCATAAATTCCTCCTTTTATCCTAATCTGCATTAATAAGAACTATGTCCGTATAATGGATCGTTACTATATCTTCTCCAACACGTCTAAATTTCGGGTCCGGGCTTTCGCTAAATCTGTGTGAATTCAATACAAATAATAATGTTATTTGCATCTTTATAAACCTTCCCGGAAAATTGGGCGGAAGGATTTATGTAATTGACAGAGCTCTTTGATTCGGTCAGGGTATTGGAATTTGTCGAAGCGCTTAAGCTGGCCGATACGCTATCCGTCGCCGCGGTAAACGTATAGTTGTAGTGAAGACCTGTTGTATTTGCCTTGGTTTTTACAATAACAGCAAGATAATCTTTGTTGCTCATGATCTTTTTGATAAAGTTTGTTACTTCGCTTCCCTGTACTGTGGAACCATCGTAAATTGCCTTGTCAATATCCTGATACTGGCTTGTCATGTTATTCAGATTATTGGTGCTGGCATTCACCGAGGATTTTCCCTCATTCACCATCTTAAATCCAACTGCGCACAATACACATACAATAATTACTGTTGCTACCAGGATCAATACCTTGGTTACATCTGTCATATGGTTTGATTTCATCTCGTTATCTCCTTTTTTCATTGTTAATATCCCCGCCAAGTCCTTCTCACAAACTGTCGTTTGGACAAGGAATTTGGCAGACTAAGGCTTTCGTGTGATTCGCTGATTCGAATTACTTCATTTGTGTAAATTGAACGCAGATAATTAATCCGTTCAGATCTTTTAAGACTTTTCCTGAGAATTGTGCAGATGAATTAATAAAATCGCTTTTCGATTTCGGATTCGTGCTGTTTTCTATCGATGAATACGTTATTACAGGTGTACTGGTACCATGGTCCGCCAGCGCGGTGGAAGTATTGGTATAGTATTTATTATAATAGGTATAATCTCTGTCTGCCGTTGTAGTGCTACTCCCCTTCTTTTTTAAGGTAAGGACACCGATAGCGAGATACTTTGACTGATCCGAAGCTTTCTTAATTAAATTAACCACCTCACTTCCCTGTACAGTTGCTCCGTCATAAAGGGCAACATCTACATCCTGGTATTGACTGGTCATGTTGCTTAAATTGTTTGTACTGGAATTAATTGCAGATTTCCCTTCATTGACCATCTTAAATCCTACGGCGCATAACACACACACTACAATTACGGTTGCCACCAAAATCAAGATTTTGGTGACATCTGTCAAATGGTTTGCTCTCATTACTGCTCCTCCTTCACTTTAATAATTCAAAAATCCCTATATCATACCTTGTATCATACCGTTTAAGTTAGCGGCTTTCACTTATCATGAGCTATTTCATGACAAGTCAGCGGCTTTTCTTCTCCCCCCGGTTTAAATTCCCTTCATCATATTCGAAAATTCCTGCAATTCGTTTAGACTGGCCAGTAACAGAGGCAGGGTAAGATAGATCATGACCAATACGGTTGGTATAAACGATAGCGGTTTTGCAATGTCGGCCCTTCTTTGCACCGATATTTCATTTTCCTGTTTTCTCCTGTCATGATAATTCTCCCGGTCAGAAGCTATCTCATCAAAGGCTTTCTCAAGCGACATGCTATCACACCGAATCAGATTATCTGCCAGCCTGCAAAATGGCGCATAACTTTCTTTTTGTTTCATCCGTTCAAGAGCCTCAATCTCACCACTGTTATAATCGTTGATACATTCCTGCAAAGATCGCTTGAAAACAGATGCGAAAAGTTCCAGCTCTTCCAGCAAATCTTTTACCGTGATATGGTCAATATACATCATCATATAAATGATGGAGTGGAACTGATTCATCTCATCTTCCATATTCATCAGCATAATCCGTTTCCGGTACAGAATAAACCAATAGGGAAGGTAGTAGCCAACCACACCAGAGCACAGACAGATTAACAGCTCATACCATTTGAAATATTCCCTTTGATACTGGTTAACCTTCCTCATAACCGTCAGAACAATCTGCTCTTTCTGACCGGCAGGATAATAAACAGGCTCCTTTTCCAAAGCCTGAAGGATTTCTTCCTGTTTCAGCTCTTTTGTGTCCTTAAATAAATTCACATATCTCAGAATGGCTTCCTTTCCTGCTTCCACCTGGTTCACATGAATAACGGTATTGGGTATGGAACTATCATTTATTTTATTTGTGATATTGGATTTATTATTTTCATGAATATAAAACAAGAAGCTCAACACACTTAGAAATATTAGAACGGATACGGTCATTCTCTGTAGTATTAACTGTCTTGGGGAAATACTTTCTCCGATTCTTCGCAGGGTATTTTGTAATTTCTTCATCCTGCCATAATGTTTTTCCGTATAATTGTCCAATGTTGCTTTTACAATCCGGATCGTTTCCAGTCTTCTTAAATACCAATAACTTTTTGTAACCTGAGTTCCTGTATCTTTTAGACTATTATTTAGCAGATATATCACTGAGGTAATCATCATTGTGGAAACTACGAAGATGATGCCGACTCTCCCATTATAAAAGAGATCAAGTTCCGGCATAATGGATATTCCAAACTGCTTGATGATATCAATTGGAACACACACGGCAACGGTTACAAAGGATACACCGGAAAATAGATATTTTAACTTTTTTTGCTTCAGAATTTCTATATTGATTTCTTTTTTTAGATTTTCCAGATTTGAGGTAAATAGAAATTGTCCGTTCAACTTTTTATCGCTAAACTCCAGCACACTGACGCACAGGGAAAGAAACATTTTCAGATATTTGTTATGCGTTGTGGCATTATACTTTATAACTGAATGTTTCATATCATTAGACGTCACGATCTCATATAATTTCATTGCATGAATTTTCATCTCCATGCTAAGATGATCCATGGATATCATAATTGCGTCATCCACCATCCGATTAATATGATAATTGTGCCGGACATCGGATATAAACTCAGCGATTTCTTCCAACAATAAAATTTCAGCTTTTTTCATTTGATGATTTATAATTTCATTATGAATGACAAATATCATCAGTGCTGCTATTATTCCATTATTAAGATTTGGCCGGTTCAGATATAGAAGGCAGATTTCTAATATACACAAGATCCATGATGCAAAAACAATCTTAACTGTTTTGTCAGCGATTACTCTCAGATTTCCGGGATAAATAATCTCATATCTCATCCTGATCTTTTCAATATATCCTCTGGTAAGAAAAAATCTACTGAGAAAGATATATACACGATATCTATGATTTCTCTTCGCGCTTTTCAAATATAAGGATGCACCGGAATTGTTTTTAATTCTGTCCCTTTTGTCAATGATGTGAAGAACATATCCGACCATCGGCAAAGAGATGGCAAGACAAACAATCATATAAAAAATTAATTGTATGTTCATACTATAATCCTCATACCAGCGCCCATTCCCCTTCCAATACCTCTTAAGTTTGGACCGATTATTTTTAAAGGCTCAAACTTTGCGTAAACTAATTTCTCATTCATCACAGCGGCATACCTTCCCCTTCAACTCAAACTTTATTCAGCTGATTGAAATGATAAGAAGTTTTGTCGATCTGTCTCCGTAAGATTTTTGAGGATTCTCTCAACTGCCCTGCTGCTTAATGGATTCTTCACCACATATTCCCCATGTTCAAACAAAATCAGATCTTTGGAATAAAATGCCCTTTTTCTTGCGATTCGCTTTAAACATTCTGCAATACACTCCATTGTATCCTCCGGCCAGATTTCTTCCCTTGGCAGTGGAATAATTTCAGTGATATGGCTGATGAATCGGTGTCCATCTCCTGACTTTTCCCAATGAATATCAATATGAACCGAATTGGCAACCTGTTCTTCGGCGATCATTTCAGAAGAGAATGTCCCATAGGAGAGGACCGAGTTTCTAAAATAATCAATCAGGTCTTGTGTCGTTACACAATGACAGGTGCAAAATGTGGCTTTCGTACCAGCTTGTGTCAGGGTAATAAACGCATTCGCCAAATCGGAGCTGGATACTTCTCCCAATATCATGATTGCCGCATCCGTTTTCTTTTGAATATTAATTGAATCCATCATACTTACCTCATCAGAACTGCGAAAACAAACCACATTAAGATTAGGGTAGGCATTGTTCAGCCATAATTCGAATTCCTGTTCTGTTGTTCGAATAGGATATCGCTGATCAACGTATTGAAGCATTGCTTTCAGGGCAGTTGTTTTTCCTGAATTTTGATCCCCCGACAAGATAATATTTAAGCAGCCTTTTACCATCCACCGGATTAATTCAATCACCTTATCACTTCCTTTATCCTTGATCAAAGCCTCCATAGCCATATGTCTTGTACTGTCGAATTTTCGAAGGAAGAAGGCCCAATGACTGGTCAGCTTAGGCCGGACAACTACCACTCTGCTGCCATCATACAAATGGGTCAATTTATATCCGTTTGAGGATGTTAAATGTCCTACATTATCGTAACGATATAAGTTCTTACAAACTCTGATTAATTCACTTTGACATCCGAAACTCAAAAACGACAGATGGATCGCCTTGCCTCGATAGAATACCCAGATTCCGTCATAGGACATGGGCTTTTTCAATTTATCAAACCGGATGACCTCTTCCATATAATTGTACTGCTCTGAAGAGACACCGGATACACCACCGGATATCCCATCAATGTTCATATCCCGCAGCTCATCAATAACAGAGAATCCATATGCCTCCTGGTAGATACGCTGTGTGATAATTTCCAGTTTATCAATGTATCGTAATGGCTTATAATAGCATTGAAAGGCTTCTGAAATTTCCTCCGGAATAATTTCATAATAATGCCCATATTGATTAAACTTCGGCTCGTCAAATTGACAGAGACTGCAAAGCTTGTCAAATGCCTGTAATTTCTCTTCTAGCTTAAAGAGATATAGAAGTATTTCGAATTTATCCTGAATTGTCAACTGTAACGGTTGTTGAAATGGGATAATTGAATTTATCGTAGATTCGTTAACCCCCATATTCTTTTGAAGTAAATATTTGATATAGTCTTTCGTATATTCCTTCTCTCCGATATTTCCCTGGGCACAGGATCGCAGTGCAGTACTAAGTCTGATCTTCTGCTGTTCTCTCTTTTGAGTCTCCCTTCGATTAAGGTAGAGTTCCTCGATATTCTGGTTTATGATGTCATTAAACAACGCACGGATTCCATCTTTCAGAAAAGGAATCGTATTGCAATTTTCTTCCGGTTCATCGTTTGGCTCCTCCTCCTTTTTCAGGATAAAGTAGACCGCAAGAGCTGACACAAGGGTGATAAGCGTCATAAGAATCATATTACTTTGCGAAAAGCCCATTTGATTCCATCCTTTCTTCCACGCTGATCTCAAGGCCTGCCATCATTAGGATTTTCCTGGCAGCACCTCTTGCTTTCAGCATCAGATAGTGATTTTCATCGTCCTTGCCGCACAATAGATTATTTCTGATAAAATCGATTACTTTGCCATCACATTGGGCATCCAGATAGGTAGTAGAATAGGGTATTACCCCGGAATTAAATATTGTAATCTCCTTATGATACCGCCTTCGGATGTTATTGATATTGTATTTTGAGTTACAATCGTAATTCCCAAAAAGATAAAATATCTTACTGTGAATTTGATCTCGGAAACACTCAAAATAATGATCAACAACGCTTAAATTCTGGCTAAGATTCACAACCGTTAAATCCGAGTCTGCAATTATCTTCCATGACAGTAGATTACTGCCTGAATTGACATCAATATAGATCAGATCCCTCCAATCCTCCATACTTCTGATGAGATTGAGCAATACTGTCTCCATCTCATAGTCAAAGTAGTCTCTATTGTTCTTGGAGGTACCGGGGAGCAGGCTGACATTCGTATTCTTTAATGAGATACAACAATTTTCAATGATCTCTCTCGTTAACCTGGATGCCTTAAAATATCTGATGAGTGCGTCCAGACCCACATCCTGAAAAAAGGCATATGAGGCGGTGTTCTTCGAATTGGAGCCCACCAGGGGAGCTTCCAGATTATTATAATTAAATTGTGTCTGTGTTAAGATACCTGACTTCTTGTATAACATGCCTGCAAGTAAGGAGATGATCAGAATATTGCTGGTGGTACCCGACTGCCCGTGGACAGGTGACCAGAATGAAATTTTCATATTAATCCTCCATGCTGCCAATGCCTGCGAATTTGGGCATCAGCACAAATTTGCCGTGTAAAAATTTTAATTTTTACACTAATCACCCCTTTTTGCCTGTCGATAAGCATGATTTATCTGTTTCTGGTTGAGATTTGGATGAAACCGCTTTATTTCAGAAATCAGATAATTTCTTCTCTGTCTGGATAGACGATAAAATCGAACAATCCCATTGTTGTGAATCAGAAGGCTATTCTCATAATCAAGCTCATCCCTGTATAAAATCGATACCTCTTCCTTTGGTATCAAATGCTCCATTCGATCCAGTACATGATCGGGCGTGATTTTGACTTCGATAACATCCTTAATCAACAGTTCCTTATGAATTTCATCGGAAAGGTATCTGATCAAGTCTGTTACCCTTTCCTGGTGATGCACAAACAAATCCGTGGTAAATATAATCCTGCTGCATTGGAACATATCCTCCTGACTTTTGTTGCAGCCAAAGTTTATCAGAATATCTTCGTACTCCTCCAGCATCTCTTTGCACAAGGGCATACATGTAAAATCAACTCTGCGATATGTAATTATCTCCTTATTACTACAGGAATCTGACGGTTTCGGTATGGAATACATCAGCGAATTTGACTCGGAATGATCAATCATAAGAACCTTTTTACCCAGTTTTAAAAGGATTCTGGATAAATACAGAATATTATCAAAATTATCAATTCCAACAAAACCAATCACATTATTCTTCATATCCCACGCCTCCCTCCTGTTCAAAATCTTCTTGCACATAAAGATGATACGCTATCGACGATCCCAGCTCACCAATCCCGGTTTCTTCTATCACTTCATCAGGGGAAGATACCGGCGGGAGCGAAGACGGTGGGGATGGTGCAGGCGGTGCAGTCTCATCAGAGATAAATTGATTCGATGTCTGGACATCCCAGTTAATGTCCGAGACATCCACCTCCATGCTTTGTGCCATCCTGTTCTCCAGTGCTTTTCTAATCTCTTTATTCAATTTCTGCGAAAGTCGGTTCACAATATTAGGATCGCTTTCCAATAAGGAAAGAATAGTCAGACTTGGGGTATAGGTAACAATGGAAGGGCTCTGAATACTTGGCTCTATATACCTTGTGACAAATAATTTTGAACCGGAATACAAGCCGGCGTCTACAATGGCAGCGGACATTCTGTGTATCTCTTCCTCATTCATCCAAATCAGGCAGGACGCTGCCTCACTGTTCAGTCCCCTTAGTATTTTCTTCGATAAAATAACATAACTTTCACCGTCCGGATAGCATATTCTCACATCCACTGTATCATTTCCCGCTACATTTGCCCCAATCTGTATCACATCATATTCCAGCTCTCTCAGTTCCGAAGTGATTGCATTTCCGGTTAGCATGTTCCCTGTGATTGGACTATCGGTAGGTATATCAATCAGTGCAGCCTTACCGAGAGCTTCCTCTGTGATAAACACGTCCATATGCTGGGAAGAATATATTGTTTTCTTCAGGATATTTTGCTCGGTTATAAAATCTCCTGACATAATATCACTTGAAGCTACATAAACGCTGCGCTGATTCTGACGCTTCTCCTGATCCGCTTCTTCCAACAATCCCAGATACTCAGATTTGATTTGTCTTGTTAGAATAATAGATGTAAAGGTTGCAGCACCCCCTATTACAACGATACAAATTACTGCAACTATTATAAATTGTTTTGTCGTCCTCTTTACTTTCCTCCTCATGTCATAAAACTCCTCCTTTCTGCCAGACCACTACAAGTTTCAGCGTTAGCTCTAATGAATGCTGCCTCCATGCCCAATCCGGTGCACCTAAGCTTTATATCGAAGATTTCGAAGGCACAGACTTTTATATGAATAACTTTTTATACTTCACACTTCACCCCGAATCCAGAATTTGATCGCAAGGAAGCCCAGAACAATAAAACATGTTAATGATAAGATATAAAGGATAATTATCTTTCTCGCTGGTATCCTTGAATTCTGCATATGATTTTTATCTGTTCTTTTCCTCAGCTTGAGATTATTTTTCCATCCGGCGATATGAATCAATACAGCGAATAAAATTACTCCTGTCAATATAAGCCCGATGATTCTTACAATCATTATCGCCCACACTGATTCATCTCAAAATGGTCCAGATTGCCGATTAACTCAGCATTTTTTATGATTGTAAATGCCGCCTTTTTTATTGCCTGTATGAAATTGTGGTTGGGATGTTCTCTATTGCAATGATAATTTGATGATATGAATTCCACCACACAGCCATGATGATAGGCCTCCTGATACAACTCAGAAGCAGGTATTGTAACCAGCTTATCCATGGGAATCTCAAACATTCGTGAGATCCGTTTGGTGTTAAGGGCAGAGTTATTGACATAATTATTAATGATAAAGATGGATTTTGGAATAATAGAGGAATAATTTTCGAGGAAGTCCTTAAGAATGAACGGATCCTGACTTAGATTAACAACGATCAAATCTGATTCTTCAAGAATTGTTTTGGTGGTAAGATTGGATTGACTGGCAGTATCGATAAAACAAATGTCCGAATTGTCTTCAATTAATTGTAAAATTCCCTGTAAGCAGGCATTTAATTCATAATCAAAGATTTCACTGGTAATGACTCTGCTTTGCGGAATATAATATAGATGTTTATTTATAATTTCCTTTAGATAAAATTGTAATGTAATATCTTGATCATTACCACGGTATATTCTCCTTAGTAATCCTTCAATCCCCCCTCCTTCGTAATAATTAGTTCCTACCTCCAGAAACACTCTTCGTTGATCACTTTTACCAAATGCCCTGCCCAGGGGAATTGGGCACAGATGGTTTTCCATCGCGATAATTCTATAGGGAAAACGGCTGACACTGGCAACACTGATGGCAGCCATATTCGGTGAAACTGCGCATTTGTCTTTCACATTGGTCCAAAATGCAATCTTCACATAAAAACCTCCTTATTTGAATTAAAATGGGAATAAAAAAGAATAATTTTTTGATATTCAAGAAATATTTGAATGGTATTGAGATATATTTATCATAAATCAAACTACATAAATTGTAAATACTGGAATAAGAAGAATAATCAACAATGTTTTTGTCATTTTTTGTATATAATGAACATATCATTTTCTATAATGAAATGATATGATAAAAGGTATTAATCATTGGTCTTATGGCTCAGAGGAGGAAATCCATATGAATTCAAAAGTGAACCAAATCACCAAATTTTCTGTTTTTCTTATAATTTTTATTCTCTTCATCGCACTGCTCTACCTTTTGATCGGATATCCCAACTCCTATTCTTCTGATAAAGCATTGGCCCAAGGATATATCATTGGCGGTGCAGGCGGAGGAAATGAAGAGAGGCTTTATGAATTTCTGGATCATATTGAACAGAAGCAGCCGGACGATATTCGGATCGCATCCTATGGAAAAGAAGGCCAACTAACCTTTATTGATCTTTCCTACAATGGTCAAACAATACGCTATCAGGCCAAAGAACATAAAATCTTTGGGAAAGTTAGGCAGGGCGAATACACCGGTATCATGAAAGACACAAACCAGAAGCTTACAAATTATACCTTGACCGATGAGACTGGCTCTTATGAGGACCGCTGGTTTTATCAGTCAGTCAGCCGTTAAAACGGTTGCCTGTCAATACGTGATACTCTCTAAGATTAAACCGCAGGCATCTGCCAGTATCCCAATCTGACTTCGATCCCTGTTATGAATTAAGGCAGGAATTGTATCTGCCTTTCGTTTTCCAAGTCCTACTTCAATTAAAATGCCAACAATTTTACGAACCATGTTGTAGAGAAATCCATCTCCACAGATTCTGATCTCAATCAGGCTATTCTGCTTCTCAATTATAAGGCCATAGATCTCTCTGACCATTGACTTCTTCTTGGATTTCACATTAGAAAATGCGGTAAAATCATGAGAGCCCAGAAAATATTGACAAGCCGCTCTCATTTGTTCCAGATCCAATGGTTGTTCAACCTGCATACTATATTTTCTGATGAAGGGATTCGGGTATTCCTCATTCCATATCTGATACAGATAAGTCTTCTCTTTGGCATGATATCTGGAATGAAACTGGGGTGCTGCCGGCAATAACTCAACGACACTGATATCCCTGGGCAAATATCGATTCAGATAATGCATAACTTCTTCTCTGGAATAGCCACTCTCTGTCTTGAAATTTGCCACCTGACCATAAGCGTGCACACCGGCATCCGTTCTACTGCATCCTATGACTTCAACCTGTTCACCGGTAAGCTCCGTTAATACATTCTCCAGCTTTCCCTGAATGGTTCCATCATTATCTTTCAAACGCTGCCAGCCTTTATACCGGCCACCATCATATTGAATTGTCATTTTATAATTGTTCATTGATTCTACCTTTGCTCCTTATGTCAAATTACTTCCTGGTATTTGTAAGGATTGCCAGCTCCTTCTCTTTTCTTACCGAATTTATTGTTGCTCTGCAGAAAATCATCGGCCGTTAATTTTTGTTGAATAAAACCGGCTGTACGCCCGATAAAAAAAGTAGTAAGATCCATGAACGAACTTACTACTTTATATATTCTTATCAATTGAAACTTTCGCTTAACGGTTTCTGCCAGTTCCTCTTTGACCGCCTCTGCTATGATTGCCTTCATTTCCTCTTTGCTGCTGTTTCTTCGCTCTTCTGCAATCAGGGCATCTCTGAGGTTCGTTATCAAACCCCTTCTCTCTGTAGAATGCCTGCTCACCTTCTGAAAAAACAAATTCTGCTTTACAATCTTTGCATACCAATATCTTATCTGCCATGTTTCATTCCTCCTTAATTCTGGACATTATCCAATTATCGTTCCGATACATTAAAGAGGTTGGGATAAAGAATCAATCCAGATTAAAATATTGGGACTTTATCAAATTATAACATAAGTTGAATTCTCAATCAATCAATAACTTAACTAATTTGCAATTTTCTTCCATCAATTTATAATGGCACCAAGTCCGACTTCTTCTCTGTCTTACGTTTATTCCCGCTTCTACATACCTTTTTTGAGTCAAATATTATTCTGGAGCAGACCTATATGAGAAAATCGCAATAAATTTTGCACTGATGTGTTCCATTATCTATGATAACTGTGACCTTTACTTTACCTGATAAAAACTGGTCCGGATACAACTTTCATTCTGTTTCATACTATAGTATATAACTATTTATTAAAAAAATTTAAAATATCGCCTATTGAACCATATATGTCTCTTTCAAAATCTGGCTGACAGGATTGATCTGGCACCCTATATACAGATAAATCCAAGATTTGAAAAGCTGCAATCATTTCTGATGCTACATCTATAATTCAACAGGCGCTTTGGGTAAGCAAGTTATATGTTTTACAATAAGATTCTACAAAAACTCAACGTTGCTATAAATTAGTTTTAATGGTTAAATTTATTGCTTTTCGTTGCTTTTTGTTCTTAATTGTAATATGATATAGTTAAATAATTATTTGGAGGTTTTTATGGATAAAAATCTTTCAATGATACTTGTCGAAGATGATCCCGAAGCTTGTAAAGAATTTGCCGATTACTTTGATGGGATCGATGATATGCAACTCCTGGGGGTCACAAATAATGCAATGAAAGCCATTGAGTATGTGAAAGATTTCTTACCCGATGTCATCATATTAGATCTGGAGCTTCACAGAGGAAGCGGTAATGGCTTAACCGTGCTGCAGCAATTAAAACACCTACAATTGAGTATAACCCCATATGTTCTGGTAACTACCAATAATTCCAGCCAGATTACATACGAATCCGCACGTCAGTTGGGCGCTGATTTTATCATGTCAAAGCACCAGGTGGATTATTCTGTTAAGAATGTATTGGATTTTCTTCGAATTATGAAATCCATGATACAAAGCCGTAAGTCAACAGTGTCAGAATTGAATGCTACAACAGAGTCACCGGATATGAAGAACAAAAGAATTATCAGAAGAATCACCACGGAATTAAATTATATCGGAATCAGTCCCAAAGCCATCGGTTACCAGTATCTGATTGATGCTATTCAGATCGTAATCAATGAACCTATGCAAAATCTATGTTCAGCAATTGGAGAAAGATATAGAAAAACAGAAGCAAGTGTGGAACGCGCCATGCAAAATGCAATCAATAGAGCTTGGAGAACCTCTGACATAGAGGATTTATTAAAATATTATACTGCAAGAATAAACTCGGAAAAGGGCGTACCAACCATCACAGAATTTATTTACTATTACGCCAACAAAATAAAAAATGAATATTAAAAAACAAGCCACACATAAGTGCGGCTTAGTTAAATTATATAGATAAAAACCATAAAAATCTTTCCCATACTCTAGACCACATATCATTATCCCTCCTTAGTATTTCTTTTCTTTGAATATAACTATATAAGAAATATTAAAAAAACCACATTTCTTCTAGGGGGGGGATTTATGTTAGAAATTATTATTTTTTTTAAGAAGGGAATCATAATGGCAATTACAGTTTTCATTACATTTATTAAATATTTTATTATCATTCTGTGCGGCTTTTATATTTACACCAAATTGTTATCATTGAAACCAGATAATAAGGCTAAGCTATCGTTTTTTTTATTTGAGTTGCTTATCTTGCCTATCATATATTTTATGAAAATACATGCCGCACCACTCAGTATGATAGTTATCGTTTTGTTATTCGCATTCTTTATAAGTTATACAATGAAAACACCTATAAATCTGTCTCTTACTGTATCCGCTATTTCCTTTAGTTTTTCTTATACTGCTTTTTTCATAGCAGCTGGCGTGATATCACTGATAGATTATCAGAGCAAAAGTCCGGCTATTGACTCCTATGTCAATTTATTATTTATGCTTTGTAACGGCCTTCTTTCCTTCCTGCTCTCTATGATTCCATTTCGAATCAGACGTTTACAAAAAGGAATGCCCTTCTTATATGATTACGGCACAAGCGATATCGGTGTTTACATCAGTGTTTCATTATTAATTTCAGTCTCATTTTTTGGAATAAGTAAGAAGACAGACTTGATTATGGTAATTCCCGTGTTTTTCTGCTTTATCTGCGGATTAACATTATTCTTTTGGTGGAAAAACAGTCTCACGAAGAAATATTTGGAGAAGGTAAAATTGAAGGAAATAGAAGAACTGCAGAAAATAATACATGATAGTTCTCTTGAAATCGAACGTCTCAAATTACATAACAATGAGTTATCCAAGATTATTCATAAAGACAATAAACTTATTCCCGCAATGGAGTATGCCGTGAAAGAATCCATCCTGGCCATCGGACAGGGTACAAATCAGGAATTACAGAACAACCGAGCAGCAGAATTATTGAAGCAATTAGAAGATTTATCAAAAGAACGTACTGGAATTCTCACGCATTATGAAACAAATCGTAAGATGCTCTCTTCAACCGAGGTACCTTCTGTTGATTCCTTACTCACCTACATGCTTCAGAAGGCGAATCAATATCAGATTGGATTTGATCTGTCCCTAAATGCAAGTGTCAGGTATTATATCGATCATTTGATCAGTGAAGAGGATATCAAGACACTACTTGCTGATATCATTGAAAATGCAATTATTGCATCAAAAACTTCTGTGAAGAAAAACATATTACTTAATGTAGGAATCTATCATGAGTGTTACGTAATGGATATTTATGACAGCGGTGAAAACTTTACGCCAGAGACACTTTTATATCTTGGCAGGAAGCGTACAACCACTCATATCAAAGACGGAGGAAGTGGTATCGGACTTATGACAACCTTTGATATTCTAAAGAAATATCACGCCAGTTTTGTTTTGGAGGAGTTGCAGGATCATGGACTATATAGCAAAAAGGTATCTGTCTACTTTGACAATCTTGGTCAGTACCGAATTAAGACGACACGAAAGGAATTAAAGGAAAGCCTGTCTATTCGAGGCGACATCCTTTTTGAAAGCGACGAAATAAAGGCACAGGAATCAACTCCTGATTTTTCTGTTCATGCCATAATATAAAAACCAACGAATTCAAACATTTATATTTCATGGTGCAACACAAGATGAATTTCCTTGTCTTTCAGCCTTGCCGGACACACTGTTAGGAATAGAAAAAACCGGCTCCTGGACAGGAAGCCGGTTTTTTTGATCAATCATTATTTGTATCATTCTTATTATTCAAATCCTATTTACTCTATTACTTTTTATTATAATACTATTTATGCTATTACTGTTTATTCAGTGATTATATATACTAAGCTTCATTCAAAACACGTTTTAAAAACTCCTTGGTTCGATCCAGCTTTGGTTGATTAAAGATCTGCTCCGGTGTGCCTTCCTCAGCTATCACGCCCTTATCCATAAACACGACACGGTTAGATACTTCCTTGGCAAATCCCATCTCATGAGTTACCACCAACATGGTAAGTCCACTCTGCGCCAGTTCCTTCATAACTGCAAGAACCTCCCCTACCATCTCAGGATCCAATGCGGAGGTCGGTTCATCAAAAAGCAGAACCTCAGGCTCCATGGAAAGTGCTCGTGCGATGGCAACTCTTTGTTTTTGTCCGCCGGATAACTGCTTCGGTTTTGCATTGATATAAGCATCCATCCCAACGACCTTCAGATATTTCATCGCAATCTTTTCAGCTTCTTCTTTCGAACGTTTTAGAACCTTTAATTGACCAACCATACAATTGCTGAGCACATTGTGATTATTGAACAGGTTAAACTGCTGAAAAACCATACCAAGCTTTGTACGGTAATCAAAAACATCATGCCTGTTATCCAGAATGTTCTCCCCATGGAAGTAAATTTGCCCGCCGGAAGGTCTCTCTAACAGATTTATACAACGAAGAAGTGTTGATTTACCGGAACCGGAAGCTCCGATGATACACACCACTTCCCCTTTATTTACTGAGAAATCAATGTCTTTTAGTATCTCATTATTGCCAAAGCATTTCTTTAAATGCTGAACATCTATTACTTTCTCCATCTTACACCTTGTACCTTTCCTGATTTCGATTCCTATGATATGTCACATAGATCAGAGAATTTAAACCCGTACCAATCAAACAATATTACTTTACCATATCCTCGGGTCTGGAAACCTGCATCTGATTTCCGGGGATAATACTATAGTTTTCCGGTCCATCCATTCTCTTCTCAATATATCTTAAAATTCTTGTTACAGTTAATGTCATCGTCAGATAAAGAATACATGCGACAAAGAAGGACTCAAAATAGCGGAAGTTGTTACCGGCTACTGTCTTTGTCTGGAAGTATAATTCAGATACACCGATTACGTTCAAAACAGAGGTATCCTTAATATTAATTACAAATTCATTCCCGATCGGAGGCAGGATGTTACGCAACACCTGGGGTAATACCACATGAATCATGGTTTTTGTGTGGTTCATACCAATTGCATGAGCTGCTTCAAATTGGCCCTTATCGATAGATATGATACCTCCACGTACAATTTCTGTTGTATAAGCACCTGTATTAATCGAAACGATAAAGATAGCCGCAAAGGTTTGGTTCATATCAATCCCCAATGCCATCAAAGAGCCATAATAAATAACCATGGCTTGTACAATCATAGGTGTTCCACGGAAGAACTCAACGTACACTGACAAAATAACATTGACCGCCTTTAATACGATCCTCTTAACCCCTTTATCCGGCATAGGAATTGTCCGAACCGTTCCTATCAGCAAGCCTATTGCAGCTCCAATCAGTGTACCAATGATTGATATGAAAAGTGTTAACCCTGCACCACGTACAAACATTGGCCAATTATCAGATATAATTCTTGTAAACCAACTCCAGGACATATTTACACCAAGCCTTTCTACTTTATTATTACTGTTGTTGACTATTGATACATCGTAATAGAAAAACGTGAACTTCTGTGTTCTATTATCATGCATCAATAGCTGATATCCAACCATGAATTCATTATGTTCCTCTATACTCTCCGCTAAAAATGCACTTCTGCCGGACTGTCATATGTAGCAAAACCGCTAAGCCCTGTCAGGGCACACCGACCGCCCCCGGCATAGCTGACATCATTTTCCTCACGCCTGGATACGATCCTGTACAGAGTGCTTCAATCGAATAAGCCGATCCCAAATTTCTCCATATTCAATAAGAAAAGACTGCCCCAAATAAAATCCAGAGTTTTGGGACAGCCTCTAAAAATCAATTAAATTATTCTGCTGCCGGTTGATTTTGAATCGCTGTATCCATTATACTCAGTTTATCATCATCAGAAATTCCTGCTAAAATTTCGTTGATCTTCGGTGTTAAATCGCTTCCCTTTTTGACACCTACTGCGATAGCAGTATCATCTTCAGATGTTTTAAAACCATCCTGGAAAGCAACCATAGCAAATTTATTATTTGCTGCGGAAGCACTGATCCCCTCCGGACGCTCGGATACATATCCGTCAATGGAACCTGCTTCAAGTGCTACTCTCATCGCAGGAAAGTTGTCCATTGCTGTCTGTTTCTTCACACCTTCAATCTGGTCAATTACACTGTAGTGGAAGGTATTCAACTGAGCTGTAATTTTCGCGCCTGCAAAATCCTGAATCGAAGTAGCGTTTTCATAAGCACCACCCTTTTTCACTACCATTACCAGATCAGATTTATAGTAATTATCTGTAAAGTCAATGGACTCTTTACGCTCGGCTGTCGGTGACATACCGGCGATAATGGCATCGATCTTACCTGACATTAATGCAGGAACCAGACCATCCCATTCGGTTTTAACAATTACCAACTCTTTGCCTAAGCTATCCGCAATCTTTTTCGCTATTTCAACATCATAGCCACCTGCATATTCTGCAGTACCGGCAATGGGAACGCCACCGTTGTCGGAACCAAGCTGGGTCCAGTTAAAAGGTGGATAGCCGCACTCCATGCCAACCTTAAATGTTTCCTTTGCTGCGGGAGTTTCCTCACCGGGTGTTGCAGTTGCCTGATTATCGGTACTACCGGTACCGGTTGAGTTATTTGTATCATCTTTGTCCTTGGTTCCACACCCAACGACAAATGCCATTACCGTAATGGTAACAACAAGAAAAGTCATAATTTTTTTTCTCATCTTACTTTCTCCTCTCGTAATTCTATCTTAATCTGATGTGTAAAATCCGGTATCCTCTTTCCCGTAGAATGAAAGGATTATTTTCACAATAAAAAACCTGAGTATTACCCAGGTTATAGCTTAACGTCTATAGTCCCCGACTCTCTCCTGATAGGGTTGTAACATCACAGAGATTACTCATTCAGATTATAAAATCCATTAATAAGTTTACAACATACTAATTTATATGTCAATCATACTTCTAATTTAATCCTCACTTTTCGCCTCAAATATCACCCTTTTTTTGCATATTTTGGATTCCTGATTTCATCGATATGTGGCCCCTATTTCATATCAATGAAGAAATATCCATCCGAAGAATTATCTTCCTGCATTTCCCAGTAATTCAGATTTATCGTACTCGCTACAAATGTTACTCTGCAAGCATCTCCTTCCACGGTATAAGAAGCTTCTTCATAAGTAATCAAAGAGTCTTCCGGTGGCAATGCATCGTATTGGCGGAATAATTTCATGATTTCAAACCGCACTAACTCCTCTGTCCCGTTTTTATTTAAAACAATCTCACCAGGTATTTTATTTGTGGTATCATAGCTTAAGGTATATCGGCTTTTGTCAATGGTAAAACTACTGAGAACTCCGCCAACGGAGCCATTGTTTACCGTCATACGAATCATATAATCATATCCGCTGACTGCAATCGGAGCACCCTGCTCAACATAATAGTATCTGCTATTATTCTTATCAATAAAATCAAATTCAGGAAATCCAAAGATAACTTCAAACTGGTATGGTCTGCTGAAAGCACTCATCCAACCGACATTGTCCAATTCGTTATTATGATTTAGATACTCATACGCAGTTCTAATCACAGACTTATCCGCTTGCGTCAGCTGGTCCTTGTAACGAATTTGATCTCCTTCCAGCATGTTATTTTTTCTTAATACCGCTTCCATTCTGCCAATCTGACTGATTCTGCTCATTGAGAAAGCATCGGCAGGCGGAATAATGGAGATCAGCGATAATATGATTAAGATCGGTGCAATCCAACCATTCTTCTCCACGGAGAAAATACTGAATAATATCCCTGAGATAGTTGCAAATATTCCGAACAAAAGTACATAATAACGTCCGTAAGTTAGTCCGATCTCCCCTGTCTTGGCAATGGAGGACATGGTTTGAAACAGAACAACGATCACCAGAATCTTGGGAAAAATCAGACGAAAACACCTGGCGATCTTGTTATCAATTCGGCTCGCCAGAAGATAGATGATAATTCCGCCAATGGAATAGGACATTAACATAGGTTCCAGCAAATTCTCACTCCAGAAATTTCCTGCTATATTAAGGATAAGATAGAGCAGAAGTATTATTGTGAATACGGCAGTAACCGGTATAATAACAAAGGTGATCAGATTTACCAGGAATCTGGCGGGAGTGGAAGCCTTACTCCAATTCTTCTTATAACGCTCCGGCTCCTGTTGACTGGTATTTATCTCAGGTTTGCTGCCCTCAAGAATATCCAGAGCCTCCTCTATCTTACCCGGGATCAGAACCGGTACTCTCTCCTCCTCCTGTTCTCCTTGGGGGACCAGTGATAGATAATAGAACGGAGCAAAAAATACAAAAATGATGTTTGCGGCATGCAGATAAGCATACGCATCTACAGAAAAAATAAGCATATCAATTGCAGCTAATATCAGGCAAACTCCGAAATAAAAAATACCACAGAAAAACAAGGTTATAAAAAAAGACTGAAAGGCTGCCATAAAGCTTCTATTAAAACAAATCCTCCTGCTTATCGTGGGTACCCAAAGATACAGGATAAACAGGATAAATAACAGTACGACAGATCTGATCTGAAATTTATTATCCCAGGGATTAAAATATAACAGCAGATAATAACCAGTCATAAAAACAAACGAAACGGCAGCCATCAAGCAGCGTAAGAATGATTGATGCAGATACTCTTCATATACGATCTGAAGAATCACGAACAACACTGCCCCCATAGCCAGAGCTATAAGGATCTTTGTCTCACCATCCCTGCCGGAATGTGTGATTCTTAGTCCATTGATCACCATCATCACAAACAGGATAACGATAGTCATAGGGAAACGGTACATGGTATTGGTCAATCCCAACAGTCTGGTTCTTAATTTATTTCCTTGTTTCATAAGCATCCTCATTTCCACTGTATTACATAAGTTATGCGAGCTCAATTGCTTTACAGTAAGATTGCTTCCCTTGTGTTACCAATTTATTATATCCTGAATTCAATCATTTCAACCGCCTTTTGTAAGGTTATGGGAAGTTAGTCCGTAACCTTATTCTATTTCAGATACTCCATAATTGCCAATACCACAAAGTTCAGCACAAACAATAATGTTGCAATCCATAGTACAATACTGATATCCTTTGCCTTTCCCTTAACAAGCTTAATGATACAGTAGAAGATAAATCCGGCTGCGATTCCATACGAAATACTATAAGCAAATGCCATAAATACGGAAGCGAAAAAGGCCGGAATTGCCGCCTCAAGATCTCCCCACAGGATATCCTTAAAGGAAGCCATCATCATGATACCTACGGCAATCAGGGCCGGAGCGGTGGCCTGGGTAGGGACAATACCAATGATCGGTGCCAGAAATGCACTGATGATGAACATAATAGCAGTTACAACAGAAGTTAAGCCGGTGCGCCCTCCTGCGCCGATACCTGCAGCACTTTCCACATAAGTTGTTGTATTGGAAGTACCAAATACAGCACCAATGGAAGTTGCGATTGAATCTGCAAATAACGCCTTATCCATCTTGGATTTAAAGCCTTTTCCTTCCTGAAGAGCTTTCTCATCGGCAGCATCAAAAATGCCTGTTCTTTTTCCTGTTCCGATAAAGGTCCCCAGTGTATCAAACGTATCTGATAAACTAAATGCAAAAATCGTTGTAAGTACCAAAGGTATTCTGGACACATCTGAAAAGAGTGACTGTATCCCGTCTTTTCCAAATGCTGCGCCAAAGGTATCCGAAAGAGCGCTAAAGGTAGAACCCAGATCAGAAACTTTTATATCCGTATTGGTAACTCCCATAGGGATGCCAAGAATTGTGGTTAAAATAATTCCAATAAAGATTGCACCCTTAACCTTAAGCACCAATAAAACGATGGTGGCAATAATTCCGATTAATGCCAGTAAAACTGCCGGGTTGTTAAATTTCACCAGGGCCGGAACGATACTGCTGTCTGCAACGATCGTATCCTTTGCAGGATCAATCGGGATTGTTCCCGCAACTGATTTAAATGTCGTGGGATTAGCCGTAAAATCCAGCAATCCCGCATCTTTGATCCCGATAAATGCGATAAAGATGCCAATACCACCGCCAATTGCATTTTGTAAACTCTCCGGGATGGCTTTAATGATCAGCTTCCGGAGCTTTGTTATGGTGATAATTACATTGATGATACCGCACAGAAATACCATTGCCAGTGCCTGCTGCCAGCTAAATCCAAACATAAATACCACAGTAAATGTAAAGAATGCATTCAGTCCCATACCGGGAGCCTGTGCATATGGTACATTTGCAAAAAGTCCCATTACCAATGTACCTGCCACCGAAGAAATAATAGTGGCCAGAAATACTGCCTGTGGATTCATCCCCGTCTGACTCAGGATATTAGGATTAACAAAAATAATGTACGCCATTGCAAAAAATGTTGTTAAGCCCGCGATCACTTCCGTAGAGACATTCGTTCCATGTTCCTTAAGTCTAAAAAATCTCTCCATAAATACTCTCCTTCTATATTTTTATTATAAAGTGTCAGCTCATCTGTGCCTGTAATATCCGCAATCACACAGGTTTTTGACACCATTATAATCTTATCTTACAGCAAAAAACACCGCTTCCAGGGGGCCTTACTACTTTTGGTCATATCCTGGAAGCGGAGATGTTGATTCATTATATAATTAGATGCCCTTCATAAAATTATATTTGATTGTGTATTCCTGTGTTTGAATAGCATTTCCAATTTAATGATATTTATCAATTCCTCCAGGAGGAATCATTATAAAGGAAAAAGGAATCAAATACAACCTTAATTTTGGTACAAATGAAACTTTTATTTTGATACAAATAAAACTTTAATGAAAACTTAGTACGTGCATTAGCAATCATTACGATGCGCTTTCTTCCTCTTTCGCATTTTCTTCAATTACTTTCTGCTGCACATCAGAAGGTGCCTGTTCATATCGTGAAAACGCATAGGAATAATCTCCGATTCCTCCCGTCATGGAACGAAGATCGGTAGAGTACCCATACAATTCCGATAACGGAATATCTGCTACAATTTCCTGCTTTCCTCCGGTGACAGGGTTCATGCCAAGTACTCTTCCCCGGCGTTTGTTCAAATCCCCCATGATATCACCGGTAAATTTATCAGGAACTATTACCTTTAAGGATGCAATCGGTTCGAGTAAAACGGGAGAAGCCTCCATAAAACCTTGCTTAAACGCCTGAATGGTAGCCATCTTAAATGCCATTTCAGAGGAATCTACCGGATGGTAAGATCCGTCCACCAGCGTAGCCTTTAAGCCAACCACGGGATAACCTGCAACCGGTCCCTTCAATACACATTCCCCGATCCCCTTCTCTACAGCAGGAAAATAATTCCTTGGCACTGAACCGCCAAATACTTTTTCTTCAAATACATATGCGCTTTCCATATCTCCCGAAGGTTCAAATTCAATGTGAACATCACCATATTGACCGTGGCCACCGGATTGCTTTTTATATTTCCCCTGTACCCTTACCTTCTTGCGTAGGGTTTCCCGATAAGGAACTCTGGGTTTCATCATTTCAATCTCGACTTTATACTTGGTAAAGAGCTTACTAACAACAATCTCCAGCTGCTGATCTCCGATACCGTAAAGCAGAGTCTGTCTGTTCTCCTTATCATTCACCATCTTTAAGGTCAGATCTTCATCCATCAGCTTTCCGAGTGCCTGGGATACTTTATCATCGTCCCCTTTGTTCTTTGTTTTAAACCGTTGATAGGTATAGGGGGTGGACATTACGATGGGATCGTATACGATGGGAGCTGCCTTAGTGGAGAGGGTATCTCCCGTAAGTGTATCGGATAACTTGCCCAGTGCACCGATATCTCCGGCGCGCAGCTCGCTGACCTCAATCTGCTCTTTTCCCCTTAATACATAGATTCTTGAAATTTTTTCTTCCGTATCCTTCACCGCATTATAAACAGCCACCTCAGAATTTAATACTCCGGTGCAAACCTTAAACAGCGTAAATTTACCGATAAAAGGGTCGGCAATGGTCTTAAAAACTCTGGCGGAAAAAGGTTTCTTATCGTCATAATCTGCGATAAATTCTGCGTCTGTCTTGACATTCTTCCCAGTCATACGTCTTCTTGCAGGATCCGGAAAATATTTATCAATTGCCTGCAAAAGCATGGTAGAACCCTGGGCATTAATTCCCGAACCCATAAGCACCGGGACAATTGTTCCATCTATTACATTATTTCGAAGTGCGTCTGATATCTCCTGCTGCGTAAATTCCTCTCCTGCAAAATATTTTTCCATTAAATCTTCACTGGTCTCGGCAACAGCATCCAGCAAAACTTCTCTGAACTTCGATAAATTTTCCTGACTATAATCCGGAATATCGCATTCCACATAATCACTGGCCGTGGTAAACCTTCTACCCGCCATCTTTACTACATTAACAAAACCTACAAATTTCTCATTCTCCCTGATGGGAATATGAAACGGTGCTATCTTCTTTCCATACATTTGTGTCAATTTTTCCACTACTTCTCGATAACTGGCATTATCATCATCCATATCGGTTACAAAGAAAATTCTTGGAAGCTGAAATTTCTCGCAGAAATCCCATGCCCTCATGGTACCAACTTCTACGCCTGCTTTTGCAGAAATTACAATAACAGCAGCATCCGCAACCGTTAATGCCTCTTCAATTTCACCTACAAAGTCAAAATAACCCGGAGTGTCTAAGATGTTAATCTTCATGTCCTCATAAATTACCGGTACTACCGTTGTACTGATGGAGAACAATCTCTTCTGTTCTTCCTTGTCGTAATCACTGATTGTATTTCCCTCTTCAACTTTCCCTTGACGCTTTAGTATCCCTGTTGTGTACGCCATGGCTTCGACTAAAGTAGTCTTGCCACAGCCACCGTGGCCCAACAAAATAACGTTGCGAATCTTTTCCGAAGTATAAACATTCATGCTGATTTCCTCCAATACAATTATTAGTAGTTAATAGTAGGGAGCATTCAACTGGTGTACGGACAACACTGATGGCAGAATAAGAACTGTTATCCAGCTCTCGTTTTATGGATCAGTGCGTGGATACACTGAGCAAAACATATCATGCCTCTTATCACAGGCAGATTATTATCACTTTATGGGCTTGTACCACTTTCCGGCAAAGCTACCCATAACGTAAGATCTCATGCCTTTGTGATAATCACCTAATAATACCTCTTAGTATATTTTACTAGAGGATAACCTCTTTTACAATAGTTATATGTAATTATTAACAATTATTTTCTTTTTCGCTTTAAACCGTTACACTTTAAAGCATCAGAGTATTGACACTCTATTTGAAACAGGGTATAATGGCAGTCAAATAAGATTGAAATTCCTGCATATTGCATAAGAAATTTCAAAAAATATGACCATTAAGATCAAAGAGAGACGCCTAACCAGCGCAGAAGTGAGGTAATAAAATGATTATTGTAATGAAACCAAAAGCAAAAACAGAATCAATCGCACGAATTCGAAACCTGATAGAATCCAAAGGATTGGATGCGCACATTTCCACCGGTAAAGAGGTTACCATTATTGGTGTTGTCGGCGATAAAACAAAATTACAGGATCAGAATCTTGAAATTTTTGAGGATGTTGATAAAATAGTCCCTGTAACAGAAAGTTATAAACTTGCAAACCGCAAATTTCATCCGGAAGCTTCCAAAATCAAGGTAGGGAATGTTGAAATCGGAGGGGATACCATTGTCATTATGTCAGGTCCCTGTGCCATTGAAAGCAAAGAACAGCTGCTTACTACAGCACATGCCATCAAGAAAGCCGGGGCCCATATTCTTCGCGGAGGTGCTTATAAGCCGCGTACCTCTCCCTATGCTTTCCAGGGGCTGGAAGTGGAAGGGCTCCAATTTATGAAGGAGGCTCGTGAGGAAACAGGATTACCGGTAATTTGTGAAGTCACCAGTTTAAATGCCATTGAGGCCGCGGTGAAATATGTGGATATGCTTCAGATCGGCGCAAGGAATATGCAAAACTTCTACCTCCTGAAGGAAGCCGGTAAAACCGGTTTACCCGTATTATTAAAGAGAGGTCTCTCCGCTACCATTGACGAGTGGTTAAATGCTTCCGAGTACATCATCGCTGAAGGGAATCCCAACGTCGTGCTATGCGAACGAGGAATACGCACCTTCGAAACTGCTACCAGAAATACCTTAGATATCAGTGCGGTACCGGTAATTAAAGAAAAGAGCCATTTGCCCATTATCATAGATCCCAGCCATGCCACCGGAGTAAGGGCCTATGTGAAGCCTTTATCCATGAGTTCCGTAGCTGTGGGTGCGGACGGCCTGATGATTGAGACACATCCGAACCCTTCCTGTGCACTGTCTGACGGTCCCCAGTCCCTTACCTTTGAACAATTTGAGGAACTGACTGCTACCCTTCGGCCACTGGCAGGTTTGATGGGAAGAACATTATAATCAGATCTTACGAAATATAGAAAACAGAAAAATATAGTTAGGAAAATATAGAACAGAAAATAGAAAAATAAAAATAGAAAAATAGAAATAAAAGCAAAATGGAGATAAGGAGAGATTTCATGAATGATTTAGAGAGTGATTTTAAGATTGGATTCATTGGATTTGGGTTGATTGGGGGCTCTATTGCCCGGGCATTAAGGAAAATAAATAAGAATTATTATCTTTACGCCTATGATTATCATAAAGACAAACCAAGTTCTGATCTTAGTGCAGCTCTCACCGACGGCGTATTAGATGAAGTAACGACTTCGCTGGATAAGGGATTCCCAAATTGTGATATTATCTTTTTATGCGCTCCTGTGCTCTCCAATATCGAGTATCTTAAGATTCTGAAACCACTTTTAAAGCCTGACTGTATTCTCACCGATGTAGGCAGTGTGAAGGGTAATATTGAGGATGTGATAGAAACACTGGGTCTGGATGCGCAGTTTATCGGCGGTCATCCCATGACCGGATCTGAAAAAACCGGATACTTAAATTCCTATGCTCTTTTACTGGAAAATGCATATTATATTCTAGCACCGACAAAGAGGACACCACAGACCATGTTGGAGGTTATGATTCATCTTGTAAAAAGCATGGGCTCCATTCCTGTCATCCTTGATGCAAAAGAACATGATGTAATCACAGCCGCCATCAGCCATCTGCCTCATATTATTGCTGCTCAGCTGGTCAATCTGGTACGGGAATCTGATGACAGTTCTGAGAATATGAAGGCACTGGCTGCGGGAGGCTTTAAGGATATCACCAGAATTGCCTCTTCCTCTCCTGTCATGTGGCAGAACATCTGCCTGACAAATGCTCCAAGTATCATAGCGCTTCTAGAGAGCTACATAGTTTCCCTAAATCAGGTGGTAACTGCACTTCGTGCTTCGGATGAGCTATATCTGTACGAAATTTTTGATACCGCCGGAGAATACCGCAGTTTGATACCAAACAAATCCGTCGGTCTGATGAAGAAGATCTTTGAGGTATATGTGGATATTGTCGATGAAGCAGGCGCCATAGCCACAATTGCTACACTGCTGGCGAGTAACCAGATCAGTATAAAGAATATTGGTATTATCCATAACAGAGAATTTGAAGAGGGGGTTCTTAGAATTGAATTTAATGAAGAAGCCTCCCAGGTAAATGCCATTTCATTATTAAAGAGGTACAATTACCGCGTCTATGAAAGATAAATGAAGTATATATAGCACATATAGAGAATCAAAAAATAAGGGAGAATAGGAAGCCATGATATATCATAAGAACGGCCCGTTAAAGGGATGCATTACCGTACCCGGAGATAAATCCATATCACATCGTGCCGTAATGTTCGGCGCACTGGCGCAAGGGACCACCAGCGTCACTAATTTTTTACAGGGTGCAGATTGTCTCTCAACCATTCGATGCTTTCGCCAGCTGGGAATCAGCATAGTGAATGATCCTCAGAAAAACGAGGTAATCATCCATGGGAAAGGACTGGACGGGTTGCAACAGCCGGAAGATATTCTGGATGTGGGCAACAGTGGTACCACCATGCGGCTGATTTGCGGGATCTTAAGCGGTCAGAAGTTCCCTGTAACATTGATTGGCGATGACTCCATACAGAGAAGGCCCATGGGCAGGGTAATAAGCCCCCTTCAATTAATGGGTGCAGATATTAAAAGTGTCAGGAACAACGATTGTGCACCGCTTCAGATCAATCAGACCGAGCTTCTGAAGAAGCAGTTAAAGGGGATTTCATATTCTTCACCGGTAGCATCCGCCCAGATTAAGTCCTGTATCTTACTGGCTGGCCTTTATGCCGATGGAGAAACCTCGGTAACGGAGCCCTATCTTTCAAGAAATCATACGGAACTGATGCTGTCACAGTTTGGCGCGGTCATTCGCAGTGTTGATGCAACCGCGACAATACTTCCCCGTCCAAAGCTCGCCGGCAATCAAATTCACGTACCGGGGGATATCTCATCCGCTGCATATTTTATTGCCGCCGGTCTCATTGTACCCGGCTCTGAAATCCTGATTAAAAATGTTGGAATTAATCCGACCAGGGACGGCATTTTAACGGTATGCCGTCAAATGGGCGCTGATATTACGCTGGAGAACAGACAGGATGGCGCCGGAGAGCCTGTCGCTGATCTTCTGGTTCGTCACAGTGATTTGGAGGGCTGTGTCATCGGCGGCGGTATCATTCCCGCTCTGATAGATGAAATACCGATTATCGCTGTCCTGGCCTGCTTTGCCAAGGGAACCACCGTGATCAAAGATGCGGCTGAGTTGAAGGTGAAAGAATCCAACCGCATCGATGTTATGGTAAATAACCTAAAAAAAATGGGTGCTGACATTACAGCGACTGATGATGGTATGATCATCCGGGGAGGTAAGCCTTTGCATGGCGCTGAAATTGAAAGTATGTCCGATCACCGGATTGCCATGTCCTTTGCAGTTGCGAGTCTGTTGGCTGAAGGCGAAACCCAAATCAGGAATGCAGATTGTGTTACCATCTCTTATCCTGATTTTTATACCGACTTATACAATCTATAATTAGATCCATCTGTAAGAGGTGATTTATGATGAGCTGGCTTTATTTCGTCTAAGCAATCGGATTTGAAGTTGCGTACGATAGAAGTCAGCGTTGCCTCAGCAGTCTCATCAACACCAATAACGCTTCTTCGTAACGGTACTTACATAAATGCAATTTCATAGCGGTAATTTCGTAATGATTCTTTCGCAGCGATTTTTTTGCAACAATCTCTTTTGATTCCTTCTTTCTTAACCTTCTCTTTCTTATCTAAAATGATTTCCTATCCTCATCCAAATAAATTAAAAAATAATATCCTCATGAAATAAATTCTCCTCTCTTATGACTCTAATAAATAGAACAGGAAAGAAAGGAATCCGTCAATGTATCATGCCTATGAAGAATATCTAACTGAGTTAAATGAAATCAAAGACCGTATGTACCGGGTTGCTTACCTTTATTTAAGAAACGAAACTGCCGCTTTGGAGGCGGTGGACGAAGCCGTCTTCTTATCCTGCAAAAGCATAAAAAAGCTGAAGCAACCGGAATACTTTAAAACATGGATAACGAGAATCCTGATTAATGTTTGCAAAAAGGAATTAAGGCGTTTAAAAAGAATTGAGACAGTAGATGTATTTCTGGAGCAGGGATATGTGGATTATGATTCCCTTCCTTTAAAGGATGCCATCGCAAAACTTCCCCAGGAATTACAGATCATAATTAACCTGCGCTATTTTAATGACTTTACCCTGGTTGAGACTGCTTCCATCTTAAAGCTGCCCCAGGGTACCGTAGCTACCAGGCAACGGAAGGCCCTGTCCCTGTTAAGATTAGAATTGGAGGACGAACAATGAATCGATACGATGAATATACAAAGCTGAAGAATGAATTGGCACAGCCTCCACAGAGGCTGGAGGAAACACTTCATCAAGCTATGACAAGATATGCACGCCATAAAAAGCTGACCTTCCTTTGGAGAACTCCGATGGTATCCCTATCCTTTCTTGCCGCCCTGTTTATTCTGCTGGTGAATCTCTCTCCAACGGCTGCCCTTGCAATGAGCGATATCCCGATTTTAAAATCTTTTGTAAAGGCAGTTGCCTTCGACCCCAGTCTGAAGATCGCCGTAGAAAACGATTATGTACAGTATGTGGGGGACAGGCAGACAAAGGAGGGGATTCATGTCACCGTAGACTATATGATTGTCGATGCCAATCATATCTCTCTGTTCTTTCGAGTTGATTCCCCCAATGAAACAGGGATCTATAACTTCCAACTGCTGGATGCCACCGGTCTTCCCCTTCCTGCCACCCTGGTCTATGATACAGGATACGAGAAAGATCAGATGGAGGAGATCAAGGTTGATATGGCAAAGGAAACCCCCATACCAAAGGAACTGTTCTTTGATATTAATATAACAGAAACACCCCCGGAGAAAACGCAAACCGTAACTGTACCCGGTGATTCCGGTATTTGGTCATCGGAAACAGAGAATACAGAGGATACTTCGGCGGTCTCTGTTCCCTTCCATTTTGTTTTAAAGCCGGAGGATAAGTTTATTCAAAGCAAAAGAACAGCAACGATCGATGAATGGATCGAAGTATTCGGACAGCGGATTTATCTGGACCGGTTGGAAATCTATCCTTCCAAGACAACATTAATCATTGAAACAGATGAAACCAACAGCGCCGCCGTCCGAAATCTGAATCTTTACTTTGAAGATGAGAAAGGAAAACTATATAATCAAAAAAGCTCCGGCGTCACTGCCACCTTTCAACCGGATGGCATCAACATTGGTTCCATCTGGTTTGAGAGCAGTTATTTTGCTTTGGCAAAACATCTGACGCTAAATTTGACCGGCGTATCACTGATCGAAAAAGACAAACAATACGGTATCATTGACTACGCTCATAAAACCATTTCCAATTTACCGGAAGAAGTTACCGTTGAAGCTATGGAGCTGGATAACAAGACTCTGACCTTTACCCTGAATGTGGCAAAACCTTTGGAAATCATATCCTCCCAGTATTACGATATCCATGACAATCTCTACAACTTTGGCACCTTCACATTTAATACTTATCAGGATAAGGACAAAAACACCATTATGAATGCAAATTATAGAATTGCTCCTTTTATCGATAATTATTATAAAGTAGAATGGCATTATGCTCCGGAGAAAAAGCTAAGTAAGCCAATTGAAATTAATATTAAGGCAAGCGAGTAAGATAAAACCTCTCACACCGCTTTCCTCCTAAATTGTACGAACTTCTTTTTCCCGATTTTTAGTATCGGATCATTCTCCGGTAAAAGGTGATCGATATCGGTCACCTTTTCTCCATTTAATGTTACCCCGCCTTGAAGAATCAAACGACGGAAATCGCTTCCGGATACTACAATTTTGTATTCCAGCAAGCATGGTACCAGATCCGAAACCTTATAACACGTCTCTGGTAATGGTATCGTAAGCATCTGATCCGGCAGGTTTCCCTTCTGAAATACGCTGATAAAGTATTCTTCTGCCATGGTAACGTCGCTTTCTGTATGGTATAGGCCGGTGATGATTCTTGCCAGATCAAGCTTAATATCACGAGGATTTCTTCCCTGCTCCAACTGAACTTTGATTTCTTCAATACGATTCGGATGTTCATCCGTTGCCAGTTCAAAGTAGCGCAAAATCAAGGCATCCGGTACTTCCATTACCTTTTTAAATATCACCTCTGCCGGTTCCGAGATGCCAATATAATTACCAAGGCTCTTACTCATCTTCTCCACACCGTCAAGTCCCTCCAGAATCGGCATAAACAGTGCAATTTGCCTGGGCTGACCCAGACTGTTCTGTAAGGTTCTGCCCATCAGGATATTAAAAGTCTGATCCGTTCCCCCAAGCTCAATATCTGCATGGATTTCCACTGAATCATAGGCCTGCATTAACGGATAGAAAAATTCATGGAGTCCGATCGGTTCCTTCTTGAGAAAACGGCTGTTAAAATCATCCCGTTCCAGAAGCCTTGCCACTGTAGTATTAGATGCCAGGGAAATAACATCCGAAAAGTTTAGCTTTGACAGCCATTCACTGTTAAAGCGTACGGTAGTTTTCTCCGGATGTAGTATTTTAAAGATCTGATTGGTATATGTTTTCGCATTCTCCAACACCTGATCCTGCGTCAGAGGTTTTCTGGTCTTTGATTTTCCCGTCGGATCACCGATTTTCCCTGTAAAATCTCCGATGATAATAATTGCATTATGCCCAAGGTTCTGCATTTGCCTGATTTTTCTCAGCACAACCGCATGCCCAAGATGGATATCCGGTGCACTGGGGTCAAGACCCAGCTTAATGTTTAGTCCTCTCCCCTCCTCCACTGCTTTTTTTATTTTCTCTTCCAGCTCCTCTTCTGAAATCAGGGCAGCCGCTCCCTTTTTAATGATTTTCATCTGTTCCTTCACAAAATCAGTCGTTACACAATCCTTTTTCATATCAATTCCTCCATTCTTATTTAAAAAAGCATAAAAAAAACCCACTCCTCCAGATTACCAGAGGGCGGGATAAATCACGCGGTACCACCTCATATTTATTAGTTATTTCCATAACTAACCTTATTAAGTACGCCAGCCAAATAACATTCTTTCCTCATTCGGTCCGGTTATACTCTAGCACGGTAACGGGTGCAGGTCTCCGTCAACAGCCTACTAAGATCACTCCTTTCGGTGTGAAGCTCAAAGATGTATTCAGAATAAACTTTCCTGTACCTCTCATCAACCGGTTACTTTCTGTAAGAAAGGATTTACTCCTACTAATTCTTATCATTGCCTTTTGCTCTATACTTAAATTCATTATTTGGAATTATAACGTTACCTTAGCTTGTTGTCAATTACTAATTTTATTATTCATCAAATTTTATGATTTTATTATTCATTAAATTTTTATGATTTTATTATTCATCAAATTTTACTAATTTTTGTAATTATTCAAATTGTAATTTTTATATTCTTTAAATTGTAATTTTGGGATTATTCAAATTGTAATCTTTGTATTATTCAAATTGAGATTGATAAAGGTTATAATAAAAGCTTTTCTGTCCCATCAGCTCATAATGGCTTCCCTGCTCAACCACATTACCCTGATCTACAACCAAAATATTATCAGCTCCCTGTATTGTAGATAAGCGATGTGCAATGACAAAGCATGTCTTTTGCTCCATTAACTTTCGCATTGCTGATTGAATTTTCTGCTCGGTTCTGGTATCCACATTGGAAGTTGCTTCATCCAAAATCAGCATTTTGGCATCTAACAGCATGGCTCTTGCAATGGTAACCAATTGTTTCTGTCCTTTGGAGATATTCATCCCATCTTCATAAATCACCGTATCATAACCCTGCGGCAATTTGCTGATAAAGGAATGGATTCCGGCAAGCTTTGCAGCCCGCACCACTTCTTCCCTTGTGGCGTTTTCCTTCCCATAGGCAATATTCTCAAAATATGTCCCCTGAAAAAGCCAGGTATCCTGAAGCACCATGGCATAGGACTTTCGTAAACTGCTTCTTGTGATGTCAAGTATATCATTGCCGTCCACCCTCACGGACCCTTCCCATACATCATAAAACCTCATCAGAAGATGAATGATCGTCGTCTTGCCGGCTCCTGTCGGTCCCACAATGGCTGTCAGGCTGCCGGGTTTTGCCTGTAAAAACAGGTTATGAATGACAGGCTTCTTTGCAAGATAACCAAAGGTAACCTCCTGTAAGGTTACTTCACCTGAACTATTGGTAAGTTCCTTTGCTCGGGTCAGATCTGGTGTCTCTTCCTGTTCGTCCAACAACCGAAATACACGCTCCGCCGCAGCCAGGGCCGAAGCAAGCTCGCTGATGATATTAGCGGCTTCATTGATAGGACCGGAAAATTTTCTGCTGTATTGAATGAAAGAAGAAATATTACCCAGGGTCATCTGCTGAAACAGGAATAGGATTGCACCAAAAACCGTTATTAAAGATACGGAGAGATTATTGATAAAATTTACTGTCGGCCCCATCATACTGCTATAATATTCTGAATGATAATAGGCATCCACCGTATCCTTATTAATTTGATCAAATTGTTTGATAATGGTATCTTCCGCTGCATAGGATTTGATGGTTTTTTGTCCCGAAACCATCTCTTCAACAAATCCGTTCAATTCGCCCAATTTTGCAGATCGTTTCCGAAACAAGGGTTTCACCTTCTTTGCCATATATCGGGTGTAAAAAAAGGATAGCGGTATCATAACTAACATTACCAGAACCAATTTAGAAGAGAGAAGCACCATCATGATAAACGAGCCAATTACCGTTATGATACCGGCGGATATCTGAACCACATCCGTGGATAAGGATGTATTCACCGTATCAATATCATAGGATATCTTACTGATGATGTCTCCCGTCTGATGACGGTCAAAATATCCTACAGGCAAATCCACCAGTTTTTGAAACACATCCTCCCTCATCCTTCTCACCATTCTCTGGCTTAACCGGATCATGATCACTGATAGAATATAAGATAAAACAGAGGATAAGAAATAAAATAATACCATCCACGAAGCATAATAAAAGACACGGCGAAAAACCACAGATCCTTTTCCCGGTTCTATGGCATCAATGGCATATCCTGACAGCAACGGACCGATCAAAGAAAACAGATTGCTGATGATCGTTAAGATAAATGCCAATAGCAGCATCCATTTATAACGGTAAAGATAATTCCACAAACGTTTTAATACATATTTCGTATCCCTGGGACGGTCTGTCTTGTCACTGACCTTGCTTCCGGCCCTATTTCGATTTTGAGCTGCTGGCATAAGTACCATTCCCCTTTCTTACAAACGGCCATTTCTGGATTGGGGGGCATATCAAAATATTCCCCCCGGAATATCTTAAAATTACGAATAACGTTTGCATCAATAATTAAATAAATTATGATTTGAATTGCGATTGATAGATTTCCTGATATATTTCACAAGACTTTAACAGATCTTCATGTGTTCCAAATCCAGCCATACGACCCTCTTCCATCACCAGAATATGATCCAGCTTCATAACGGAACTAATTCTTTGCGCTATGATAATTGTTGTGGTATCTTTATAATGTTCTCTGATTTCTTTGCGAAGCATAGCATCCGTTTTATAATCAAGTGCACTGGAGGAATCATCTAAAATCAGGATTTCCGGATGTCCGGCCAATGCCCTGGCAACCAAAAGACGCTGTTTCTGCCCCCCGCTCAGATTACTTCCTCTCATGGCAAGTATATCATTGGATTTGTCATTCAATTGTTCAACAAAGGACAACGCCTGTGCATGTTCCAGCGCTCTTATAATATCCTCCCGGGACAATGCTCTCCCTAATTTAATATTTTCGCTGACTTGATCGGCGAAGAGAATGTCATTTTGAAAAACCACACCAAATTTTCTTCGCAGTTCCTTTTCATCAAAGTTCCTTACATCCCTGCCATCAATGGTTATCCTGCCAGCATCGACATCATAAAAACGCATTAATAAATTAACCAGAGTTGTCTTCCCGGCTCCTGTTGAACCGATGATCCCCAGACTTTCTCCTTTTTTGATATGGAAATCAATCTCTGTGACATATGGCTCCTGTGTATAGGAAAAAGAGACATGGTGAAATTCAATATGATATGCCGTCGGGTATAACCGGGCCTCTATCACACTCAGATCCGGCGGGGCGTCCAGTACCTGTGTAATTCTTTTTGATGATGCCAAGGCTTTGGAGGATATCACAAAAATTCGGGTAATCGCCATGACTGCATGGAGCATGATCGTAAAATAGGAAAGAAAAGCGACAATTTTGCCCGGCTCAGAGGCGCCCGCATTTACTCGATAGGCACCTGCAACAATTACAAATGTTAAACCCAGATTTAATATCATATTCATAATTGGATTCGTAATGGCCATTACCGTCTCTGCCTGTAGTTCCTTGTACGATACTTCATGGTTAATTTCGGTAAATCTTCTTTTTTCGAAATCACCTTTTGATAATGCTTTAATCACCCTGACACCACTGATATTCTCTCGTACTACCCGAATCATCCGGTCAATGGTAACCTGTAATCCTGTATAAAGAGGTATTCCTTTCTTTGAAACAAGGTATACACTCATCCCCAGAAACGGTAAAGTACCAATTAATACCAGGGTTAGTACAGGCTCCAATGTACTCGTTATGATGACTCCTCCAATTAAAATGATCGGTGCCCTGATACCGATCCGCTGCATCATACCGATCATATTATGTATATTATAGGTGTCTGAAGTCATTCTGGATTCCAGAGAAGGAATTGTAAAATAATCCACCTGGGTGCCGGAAAGACTCTGTATCTTAACAAACAAATCGTGTCGTAATACCTCCACAGAATTGCGTGCTACTTTCGCTGCCATTCGATTTGCTATGACATTAAAGCTTCTTGCCGCCACGGATAGTCCCAGCATCACCAGTCCCCACCAGAGAATCAGGCTCACCTGCTGAAATGGAATAATATCATCGATGATATATGCTAGCACCCAGGGGAGCCCCAGATCCATAAAGGTTCCCATCCCTTTCATGAATAATCCATAGGCTATACGGAAACGATGGGGTTTTAGATAAAAAAGTATGGTTTTCAAATAGGCTCCTCCCATTTAAGTTTCATATCTGTATCCATTATATTTATAAAAGCAACAACTCCATTCTAGCACCGTACCCTCTGATCGTCAAGGACGCACGGAACCTCGCATGAAGCAAACAACAGTATAAAATCACGCCGGTTTTACCATTTATTTTGACAGTCTATGATAAAGCCGGCATATAAATATTTCTACTATATTTTAACAAGCCCTGCGTATCATCCTTGTCAATAGTCCTTTCTACAGGTTTTTTATTGCAATGGATAACATTAACTTGATGCGGTTTAGCTGATTGACACTGGAAATCCCGGGATCATAATCAATGGGCATTATATTTGCCATCGGATATTTGTCCTTTAGCGGTTTAAACATTCCTTTCCCCGTAACATGATTTGGAAGGCAGGCCAGTGGCTGAACACATATGATATTGCTGGTCCCCTGCTGGATAAATTCCAGCATTTCAGCGGTTACAAGCCATCCTTCCCCTGTTTGATTCCCAAGCGAGACCATGCTGGATGCCAATTCGGCCAGTTCCTCAATGGGGGTCGGTGCAAGAAAGCGGGTGCTGTTCTCCAGCTCCTTTTTGATAATCCTGCGATACCTCATGATATAGGATTTGGCCAGATCACTGAGCACCTTTGTTACTCTCTTCCCGGCAAGATATTGATGTCTGAATCCCGCATTATAAGTAGAATATAAGAAATAATCCATAAGATCGGGTACAACTGCCTCTGCTCCTCCTTCTTCTATCAATTTCACAATATCATTATTGGCAGTGGGATGATATTTTACCAATATCTCTCCCACCACTCCAACTCTTGGCTTCTTGATATCCAGCAATTCCAGGTGATCGAATTCCCGGATTATATTTCTGATGCTGCGGTTGAAGCTCCTTCTGCTGCCAGATCGGATGATCCCTATAGCTGCTTCCATCCATTTATCAAACAGCAGATCTGCAGATCCCGGAAATCGTTCATAAGGTCTCGTCCGGTACAAAACCCTCATGAAAAGATCCCCATAGACAAGTGCCATAATACACCGATTTATCATACTGATAGAAAATTTAAATCCTGGCTGCTTCTCCAATCCAACTGTATTCAGTGAAATGATCGGTACCATGGGAAACCCGGCCTGCTTCAGTCCCAGTTTCAGAAATGCGATGTAGTTCGTAGCTCTGCATCCACCGCCGGTCTGGCTGATGATAACAGCCGTATGGCTCACATCATATTTTCCTGATTTAAGTGCCTGCACAACTTGTCCGATCATGATAATTGCAGGATAGCAGGCGTCATTATTCACATATTTAAGCCCTTCCTCAATTGCAGACTTATCCTGCGCCGGCAAAATCTCAAGATGATAGCCACAAGCTCTGGCAGCTTCCTGTACCAATTGAAAATGAATGGGAGCCATCTGGGGCGCAAGTATGGTATGGGATTTTCTCATCTTCTTTGTAAAAACAGGGTGATAATCGGTATCTTCTTCTTCCTTATAACACGCTTTTCTCCTCTCCCGTTCCTGTACAGCAGCAATTAATGACCGGATTCTGATTTTTGCGGCACCCAGATTATTCCCCTCATCAATTTTTAACATGGTATATAATTTTCCTCCGGTAAGCAGCAGTTCTGCGATCTGATCGGTGGTCACCGCATCCAGACCGCACCCAAAGGAATTTAGCTGAATCAGTTCCAAACATGGCTCCTGAGCTACAAGTGCGGCCGCCCGGTAGAGTCTGGAATTATATGCCCATTGATCTACCACCCTTAATTTATGTTTTAAGTCTGCAAGGTGGGCAATGCTGTCTTCTGTAAGTACAGCCATTCCATAGGATAAAATCATATCCGCGATTCCATGATTAATTTCCGGATCTACATGATAGGGCTTTCCGCATAATACGATTCCTTTTTTGTTATATTCCTTCAGATAAGAGAGCACTTCCTCTCCCTTTTTGTGTATCTCATTTTTATACACTTTTCTTTCCCTTACGGCAGCTGTCACAGCCCGTTTTGCCTCTTCTTTCGTTACATCAAATTCATGAAATTCTTCTACGATTCTCCTGACCAGCACTTTCTCATGATCCAGGGAGAAAAAGGGTGAAATAAATTTAATTCCCTCCTCTTTCAATTCATCCATATTATTTCTGATTACTTCCGGGTAGGAGATAACAACCGGACAATTGTAATGGTTATTAACATCCTGATACTCCCGTTTCTCATATACAACGGAAGGATAAAATATCGTTTTAATTCCTTTGTCAATCAGATCCTTAATATGCCCATGGCAAAGCTTTGCCGGATAACAAACGGATTCCGACGGGATGGTCTCCAATCCTTTCTCATATAACTTCTTACCGGAGGGCGAGGACAGAATCACCCGAAATCCTAAACTGGTGAGTAAGGTAAACCAGAACGGATAATTTTCATAAATATTTAATACCCGT
Source organism: Bacillota bacterium (assembly GCA_023439505.1). Classification (GTDB taxonomy): domain Bacteria; phylum Bacillota; class Clostridia; order Lachnospirales; family Lachnospiraceae; genus Mobilitalea. Next base: position 104,352 of record JAEXNR010000017.1, on the reverse strand, counting down.
GGAATACCGATGGTTCCCCGCATTGCTTTATTCTGCTCCAACGGATGATACGCAAATGTTCTCCGATATTTATACTCATACAAATTCGGAAGCGTTACGCTGCTCTGCTGCGTTTGACCAAGTCCCCGTTCACATCGATTCCCGGCAATAAAGGTCTCTTGATCAGAAAAGCTGTTCACGGTTAACAGACATTGATTTGTACAGTTCTTACATCTTTTATTGGTAGAGGTCATTGTAAAATTGCTTAAACGTGTGCCGGTAAGCAATGTGGTCTCCTCGCCCTCAGCATATCGTTCCCTGGCAATCAATGCCGCACCATAAGCTCCCATTAATCCTGCAATTTTAGGACGCACAACCTCTTTCCCTGAGATGAGTTCAAAGCTTCGCAATACCGCATCATTATAGAATGTGCCTCCCTGTACAATGATTTGAGATCCAAGATCCTTTTCATCTCGTACCTTGATTACTTTATGCAATGCATTTTTAATAACAGAATAGGATAATCCGGCGGATAAATCTGATATCTTAGCGCCTTCTTTCTGGGCCTGCTTTACTTTTGAATTCATAAAGACGGTGCACTTCGTTCCCAAATCCACCGGGTGCGTCGCAAATAAAGCTTCTCTGGCAAATTCTTGTGCAGTCATATGCAAAGAACCGGCAAACCCTTCCAGAAAGGAACCGCACCCGGAGGAGCAGGCTTCATTCAGCAGGATGCTGTCAATCGAGCCATTCTTTACTCTAAGACATTTCATATCCTGACCACCAATATCAAGAATAAAATCAACGCCGGGAAGAAAATACGCTGCGGCCTTATAATGAGCTATTGTTTCAATCTCTCCGATATCCACATGCAGCGCTGCTTTCATCAGTGCCTCTCCATATCCTGTCACCGCACTTTTCGCTATCACAACATCCTTGGGCAGCTGCTCATAAAGCTCCTTCATCAGTGTGATTAATTTCATCAGCGGATTTCCTTCATTCCCTCCATAGTAGGAATAAAGCAGTTCGCCCTCCTCTCCGATCAAAGCAACCTTTGTTGTGGTAGAACCTGCATCAATCCCTAAGAATACATGCCCGTGGTATTCTGATAATTCTCCCCGTTTCACATCAGCTTTCTCATGTCTTATTTTAAATTCGAGATAATCCTCTTCCCCCTGAAACAGCGGTTGCAGATATGGCACCTCTTCTTCCCGAAAATGATATATCTGACGAACCTTTCCTGCAAATTCATATAAAGTAAGTGGCTCACGTTCCCTGGAATCAGCAGACAAAGCCGCGCCAAGCGCTGCAAAAAGCTGCGAGTTCTCCGGAGCCAGTGCATCCTCATCTTCCAAATGTAACGTTTCTTTAAATCGCTTCCTCAGTTCTGATAAAAAATAGAGGGGGCCTCCAAGAAAAGCAACCTTTCCACGGATGGGTTTTCCGCAGGCAAGACCGCCTACGGTCTGATTGACCACTGCCTGTAATATGGAGGCTGCAATATCTTCTTTCCTGGCCCCTTCATTGATCAGCGGCTGTACATCTGTCTTTGCAAACACACCGCATCTGGAAGCGATTGGGTACAGGATCTGATGCTTCTTTGCATATTCATTTAGTCCTATGGCATCCGTATGGAGCAGGACAGCCATCTGATCGATAAATGCACCGGTTCCTCCGGCACAGCTGCCATTCATTCTTTGTTCCATTGTTCCCTTAAAATAGGTGATTTTGGCATCTTCCCCACCCAACTCAATCACCACATCTGTATCGGGGATCCTGACTTCAACTGCTTTCGCACATGCGATTACTTCTTGAATAAAATTGACTTCCAGCCATTTAGAGACAGATAATCCGCCTGATCCGGTAATACATACCGTCATTGTTATATCTCCCAGGGCTTCACAACACGTTTGAATCATTCGTATCAAGGTTCCTTTTATATCGGATAAGTGCCTCTCATACGCATGAAACACCAGTGAATGATCTTTATCTAAAACAACAACTTTCACCGTTGTTGATCCTATATCTATACCCATGCTATACTTTTCCATTGATAAACTCCTAATTCAGTGCTTATGATAAATGCCTGATAAAAGATATCTTCAGGCAAAGACCGGATCAAAATAATCGACCCGGTTATTATATTGAGACTATACTATTTTAATTATGTACCGAATTAAGAGATTCATACATTTTTTACCGCCATTGTGCTTCTCAAAGTACGTTGGAATAAAATGAATTTCCTAATAAAAAAGCTGATAAGCAAAAACCGCTTATCAGCTTTTTGATATGTGTTAAAAGACATTGTACCTGTTGTTGATGTTACTTGCTGTATACTTCAAATTCGGCTACCTGACCGCCGTTCGCTCCGGTGTTGGAAGTGATTACCAGCTGAACATATCTTGTTTCTATCTCATCAAAGGAAATCGTAGCCTCATTTCCGGCATTGGGATCAAAGGTATAGTCCCTGGCAGGAACCAGTTCCGTAAAGTTTGCCCCGTCATTGCTGATCATCACCGAAATATTTTGCACTCTCTTTCCCCAGATTGGTAACGGACAGAGGGTAATACGAACCGAATGAATCTTTGCCGGCTGTTCCAGATCTACGGTTAAGGTGTTGGGGTAATTATTTACACCTTCCCAGTAGGATGCTCCTGCAGCGTCACCATCGTTTGCTCTGATTTCTTTATATACATCGTTTACTCCATTGGATGTAATCGGTTTTTTCAGTGCTATATTGTCTCCTTCGGGTATTTCAGCCACATATTCCTTTGGCTTAAAATACGGATGTTCCATTGCTTTTGTCTGTTCAATCGTCTTCACGATTTTAACATCGGGAGCGGGGACTTCCTGAACAGGTTCTTTTATCCCCTTTAGAGCATAGATTACTAAGCCGATATTTGCCACTACCAATAAGACGATTAATCCTCTCCTTAAAATCTTCATAATGAAAGACTCCTTTCTCCTATTCTATGGTAATATTTTTCGTGGAATTCTCATCGATGATATTAAGCTTATTATAATCGAAGCCGGTAATCTTATTACCAAGAATCTCCAGATTCTTAATCGATACATTTTCTACGGTATGCTGCGCATCATATCCTTTAATTCTCATTTTTAATCCCTTATCCGTACCCGATAGAACTTTCAGACCATCCACCGTTACATTCCTGATCTGACCCCTGTCAGGAGTTTTTGACCAGTTTCCATTCTGCATGATCCAAAAATCCAGCAGGTAGGAACTATCACTGTCACCGGACCCGATTTCTTCATTCTCAATCACGATATTCTTATAAGAGATATCCGATACTGTTGCATCATCTGCATTGTGGATAGAAATGGCCGGTTTATGATAATTATTTAATATTGTGATATTTTCAAACTTCACATCATAGATTTTCGCATCTGTCTTCATTCCTTTATTTGTCTCAAATCCTATCTCACAGGATTGGGCCAGGTCTGTCCAGACCTGATTATTTCTAAAGGTAATGTTATGTGCGTCAGAATCTTTGGAATAATTTTTAACTACCAGTGAGTCATCCCAGCTTCTTACAAAACAATTCTGAATGGTGTAGTTTTCCACAGATTGAAGCGTGATCCCATCGCCGTTTGGCCTGGAGGATATGATCTTCAAGCCATCGATCAGTCCGTTCTTTGAGCCTTCCGCATTGCACACCCATGCATTGGGATTCAAGGCAATGATATCATGTATTTCAACATTGTCGCAGTTATCAAATTTGAGAGGAACCATAGCAGTGGTTGCATGCCATCCTCTATAAGTGGAACCGTCAATAATACCTCTTCCCATTACCTTAATGTTCTTCGCGTGATTTGCCTGGATAATACTATGTACCACCGCACCTCCGGCAAGATACAGCGTCTGGTTATCTTCCAGCATAATGGCATCGATCTTCCATTCCCCGGGACCGATATAAATAACATTTTCATCTCCTTCTTTGGGAGGATTTACTTCCAGCGGATTAGCAAAAATATGAACTGCTCTCTCCGGAGACTGATTAAAGGTTAAGGTATATGCCTTTGGCTCAGTAATTTTAAATCTAACCGTATGATTTGCTTTATCAATCTCCGGAACAATGCCATCTTCTACCGGGCTGATTTTCACTTCGTTTAACTCAATATCAGGTACACTTACCTCTAGCGTAACCTCTCCCTGAAAATCAAAATAGGTAACCGGTGTTCTGGACTGCGGCGGCTGATAATCAGGAAACCAGGATCTGTTAAGATTTACATTGGTATCATAAACATAACAGTCATAACCATCCACCTTGACCGTAGTATCCGTACAGTGCATCAGTGAAAAGTCTCTCCGATACTCTGTTGCAAGTGCAATGTCTTCGGCCGCAGCGTCCTTAAGAGATTTTGGTCCCTCGTAAAGCACAATTTTTGCCGATGGTAAAGGTGCCTCGACATTCTTCACATCATCCATTTTTCCCTTGGTGTAATAGCAGGTTCCCGCCAATATAACGACCAGCACCGCTACAACCACCCATTCGATGATCCCCTTCCTGTGTTTCTTTCCTTCCATAAAATACGCCTCCTTACGTTAATTTTGTAAAAGTACTTCCCAGTCCACTTCACTTAGCAGTGTCAGGGACTGATAATCTGCCCCCAACAGTTTATACTCCGGTCCCACGGCAAGGGATTTCATATTTGCTGCTTTAGCAGCTACAATGCCGGCAGCTGAGTCCTCCACAACCAGGCATTCACTGCCTGGCAGATTTAGTTTCTTGGCAGCTGCAAGGAATACCTCAGGATCCGGTTTCGATCTGGTGATATCCAGACCGCAGCTCACTTTATCGATATACTGATCCAATTTTGTTTTAGCCAGTATCATCGGTGTATTTTTGCTCACCGAACCAACGCCAATCAGAATTTCTTTCTCCTTTAGCATCTCCAGCGTCTCTATCACTTCCGGTAATACCGCGTCACTGGTCAATTCCTGTAAGAGCGCAACATAATAGCTGTTTTTTCTTTCTGCCAGTACTGATTTTTCTTCCTCGGAAAAGGTTCGTACCCCTTTTTGAAGGACTACTTCCAGGGACTCCATTCTGCTGACTCCCTTCTGTTTCATGTTATCTTCTTTTGTAAAATTCATAATGCCAAGCTCCTCAGCCAAACGCTTCCAAGCCTTATAATGCAACTCGTCTGTCGAAACCAAAACTCCGTCAAGATCAAAAATAACGCCTTTTATCATGCTAAACTTTCCCTTCGTTTTCATTTAGTATTTTATTTAACATCCCTGGCATATCACTTCCCGCTCCGACACACCATTAAGTTTGGGCCATGGGTTTCACATGCTCAAACTTTCGCTTGATTTCTCACTTTGTAATTCACACCAGCGTCAACGTGTACTGCCAGCCCCCACGCATAATGTATATTAGTATTTCATAATTCACACTAACGTCCACGCGTGCTACTTGCTCGCACGCATAAATTCAACGTGTAAATTAGATTTCATAATTCACACTATACAATCTCAAATATTTATGTTAGACTACGTGTAGGTTTAACCATAAACCTATTATGAAAGGGATGTATATTATGTCTACAATAAAAGATATTGCTAATGCCGTCGGTGTAAGCTGTACTACTGTTTCTAATGTAATTCACGGAAGAGCAGGACGTGTATCTGCCAGTACAATTGAACAAATAAATGAAGCAATTGACAGACTTGGATATGTACCCAATATGTCCGCACGTTCCTTGGTTTCCAGCTCCTCCAAAGTGATAGGAATGATCAGCCATCTCACGACGAACAAAAAAGAAACCATCGTTCAAGACCCTTTCCATTCCGCATTTATCGGATCTATCGAGAAAACACTCCGTGAAAACGGCTATTACCTGATGCTGCGTGCAGTCGAAACTACGACTGACTTATTGGCCTTTCTCCGTAATTGGAATGTAGATGGTCTGTTCTTTACCGGTGTTTTTCAAGATGAATTTTTTCATACACTTAGTGAATTAAGTATCCCGATTGTTCTGGTCGATAGTTACGTAACCCATTCCAATATTTATAATGTCGGTTTAGAGGATTATAAGGGCGGTTATGTTGCCACCCGCCATTTGATTGAACACGGGCACCGGACAATTGCCTTTGCTTCACCGGGCATTAAGAGCCATGGTGTTATTTCCGAGCGTCTCCAGGGTTATAAAAATGCTCTTTCGGATGCCGGTATCCCCTTCCGGTCAGATCTTGTATTCGAGCAGGAGATGGATACAGATTCTACGATTGCTCTTGGTACAAAATTATCCCGGATAAATGAAATTACTGCAGTGTTTGCAACCGCCGACATTCTTGCAGCAGGCATTATGGCAGGTATCGCTCTGTCCGGCAAACGGGTACCGGATGACATCTCCGTCATAGGCTTCGATGATATTAATCTTTGTAAGCTGACCTCCCCCACACTGACCACAATTCATCAGGATGCCCCCCTAAAAGGTAAATTAGCCGTAAATCTCCTGATTGATTTGCTGGAAAAAAACCAAATCAATAATAAAGAAATTATCCTCCCCATCAGCCTGGTGGAACGAGATAGTGTAAGGACGCTGTAAGGGACTGTTACATATCAATGACACGCTTCGTGGATCATGAAATACATGATCCATTTTTTTGTATCAGAAACCGATATGCCTCACCCCTTACAAATGACACTTCTTTACATAGATTCGTCCCTTTGTCATATACACGGATATGACGCTGCTTTCCCCAGTTTATCGACCTTGGCCTCTGTCTTCGTTACCTCTATTTGATAAATATCCCCTCGAAATATCACTTTACAGCATAGTCTGTTCCAATTAGCCGGGAGTCCAGGCTCTGCCTTTAATATACCATCCTCCTGATGAACGCCTGCAAATCCTTCAATTGCGGTCATATAAGCACCTCCGGAGGAGGCCGGATGCGTTCCCCCAATATAAATCAATCCTGCCCATTCCTTGCCCTTACCGCTTAAATCTGAGGTTGCCGATTTTAAGAAGAACGGATATGCCTGGTCCGGCATGCCGCATTTACATGCCAGCATGGCATACATACATGCACTTAACGAAGAACCATGCTCTGTTCTGGGCTCATAGTACTCCCAATTTTTTAACAAAAGCTCCCTGTCATATTCCTCTGAAAATAAGTTAAGCATGGTTACAACATCCGCCTGCTTGATCACTTTGGTATGGGATGCAATTCCATAGGCACCGCCCCAGTACTCTTTCTCATGAAGCATCCTGCCCTTGAGCTCTTGTAGGCTTACTTCCTCCAGCTCCATATAACCATCGAATTGCTCGATGATACCGCTCTTATCATCCGGCTGTGGAATATACAATTTATCAGCAGCATTCTGATATTGTTCAAGAAGGTCTGCCACATCATACTTCTTTTCTATCCGTTCCTTGGCATCCTTTTCGATTTCATTTAATAAGTTTAACACCTGCGTTGCACACACAAAGGTGTACTTTGCCATACGATTTGTGTACGCATTATTATTCACTCGTTCATGATATTCATCCGGTCCTATGACATCATGCAGTTCATAACGGTCTGAATTCACCTTCTTAAGCAGAAGATCATAATAAAATTTTGCACACTCAATGATCACCTCTGCTCCGCCCTCTGCCAACAAGTCATAATCTCCGGTATAATTCACATATCTCATAATCCCATAAGCAACGGCTGAGGAAATATGAATCTGTTTATCTTTAAAGAAGGTACGCATGGGTCTTCCGGTAAATACATCCGTAACATTATAATCAGAGCAGGCATCATAGCCGCCTTCCTGGCTTTCCCATGCATAAAAGGCACCCTCATAGCCATAGCTTCCTGCCTTGTTTAACGCACCTTCCAAGGTATCAATCCGGTATTTTAACAGAGTCTTGGCAACAGCGGGTTCGGTAAACAAAAATAAATCCAAAATAAACATCTCCGTATCCCAGAACACTGCCCCTTTATAGGTCTGACCGGATAATCCTCTTGCTGCTATGGATAATTGGTCTGTATGCCTTGGAGCAATACAGTGAAGATGGTAAATGGAATAATTTAATGCCTCCATGGCTTCGTCATCTCCCTCTATGATGACCTCGGAGATATTCCATTTCTTCTCCCATTCTTCTTTATGCATATGAATCACTGCCTCATAACCCTGTGTCATAGCATGTCTCAGCAGATCAATCGCTTCCGATAAGAACGCAGGAGTATCTTTGCTGGTGAAAACACTGATCCATTTGCAGATAGAATAGGTTTCATTTGCTTTTGCATCAATTGATAACACACGCAGCAGTTTTCTGCCATCCGTTATGGTTTGCTCTGTCACATCCGCTTCGCTATGATACGCCTCGCAGACACATACCCTGTCCTTATTCTCATGGGTAATGCCAATTGCTTTCCCAATCTTATCCTCTACAGAAAGCTGCATCTCATCATAATGAGGTCCATTGATATCCCATACATCACCGTCAATCCCGGTTATGATCTTGAGTACACCGTCACCGGTGGATTTCACACTATATTTCATCACAATCAAATGGGGGCAGATAAGGCTTGCAAAACGTTCTGCAATTATGCTGATCTCCCCATCTGGCGTCTTCCAGGTAGTTTCACGGCAAAATATCCCATGTCTGTAATCCAGCTTCAGCTTATGATTCAACGGTGCATCTTGAGGCAAACGGTAGGAAATGCCATTAAATTCAACATAGGTGAATAATGCATTGGGGGCATTTAAGGGTTCCCGCCATGCATTCCCCACCTGATCATAAATTCCTGCCAGATTGATCGCCGGAAATTCTTCTTTTTCAAATTCCTGCAGCGTACCTCTGATCCCGCAATAACCGTTTCCTGTCAGAAACTTATTGCCGTTGATCGTATCTTTGGATCGATCAAACCCTTCTTCCCTTATCATCCAGTCCATGACATCAACCCTTCCACTCCTCCGGGATCGGTATCACCGTATTATTCCTGCCGCATACAACCGGTTTACCGTATACCAGTATCTCTATTTCCGTTCCATTCATGGTATGAAAAAATGCCTGATCTTTCGTGACTTCTACAAGAATGACATCTTTCTTGTAATCCACACGAAAGGAGTAACCATTCCATACACCCGGTATGGAAGGAGAAAAGCTGATTCTATCATGATCCGATCTCATACCGCCAAATCCGTATACAATATTTAACCATGCTGCCGCAATTGAAGTGGTATGAAGTCCTTCTGATGTATTACGGTTATAATTGTCTAAATCCATTCTGGTCGCAAATCCAAATAATTTATATGCTTCTTCATGTTTATGTAATTGAACGGCCAGAATCGAATGAACAGAGGGCGACAGAGAACTCTCATGAATACACTTCGGCTCATAGTAATCATAATTTTTAAGCAACTGTTCCTGTGTAAAACTGCTGTTATATAATAACATCATCATTAGGACATCCGGCTGCTTTATCATATCGTTTCGATAAATTCTGTCATAAGTCCAATGGCTGTACAAAGGAAAATCCTCTACCGGTATATTATCTACCTCTACATGGGGCAGTCCGAAAAATCCTTCATGCTGTTCAAAAATCATGGTTTCTTCATCATAAGGAATATAGGTGTGATCTGCCATCCTCTGCCACTTCTCCCGTTCCTCGCTGCTTAATCCAAAATTCCTGATCACTTCTTCATACCGCTTTGGATTCCTGGCTTCTAATCTGCTTAAGACTTCCAGCGTATAATGGAAGGTCATCTTTCCCATGAAGTTTGTATAGCAATTGTTATTCACCATCATCTGGAACTCATCCGGACCCATAACACCATAAAAACCATATCCGGTTCCATCTGCATTCCAATCTCCCCTGGAAGCCAGCATTCTGCTGATCTCAATTAAGATTGGTATCCCTGTTTCAAAGATAAACGCTTCATCTTTCGAAATATTCTCATAATGCCATAATCCATATGCAACTGCGGTGGACGCCTGTAATTGCAGGCTTGCATGCTGCCAGAGACTGCAGCACTCCCGACCGCTAATGGTTGCGATGGGATAAAATGCACCCTCACAATCCAGCATTTGTGCTCTTTCCTTTGCTTGTGGGAGGGTAAGGAAGCGGTACACGAGAAGTTGTTTTGCTGCTTCCATATTATTAAAGAGATAAAACGGCAGACAATATGCTTCCGTATCCCAGAAGGTATTCCCGCTGTAGGATTCACCTGTCAATCCTTTTGCACCAATAATCGTGCCGTCCTCCGCCCCATGATAGGTTTGATGCATTTGGAAAATACAGTATCGTATCCCTTGCTGATTCAGCTCGTCTCCATCAATTATGATATCGGAGATGTTCCACATCTCCTCCCACCATTTTTGTGTTTCCGCTTTCATGAGATCATAATCCAACTTTTTAATGCTGCTGATTGAATCATTGCATTTAACGTTAAATGTATTATAATCTTCCTGGTTTGAGCCTTTTCTGGTCAGATTCATTACGATGCGGGTGAGCGTAGTTGTCTCCCCCTCTATTAATGAAAAGGTAAATTGTTTCACTACCCTTTTTTCTTCTAATAGATCCTGTTCCTCCTTGGCCTCTCCAATAAAATGACAGCAGGAATAAACAGATTGATTTGTGTTCTCTGTATCCGCAAGAATACTGCACCATTTTCCGCCGGAATCTATTTTCTTACAGGTCCACATGTTCTTATTCACCATATGATGAATCTGAGTGAAATCCAAACCGGCGATTACTTTGATCTCTCCGGAAAAGTTTAATGCCGTCATTTTTAATCGCTGGCCCGCCAGATGAGCATCCTTCATCGAAACGAAACGTTCAAACTCAAGTTTTACTTCCCTATGATCACTCAGCATCCACACATAGGACCTGTTTAATACACCGGTACGCAAATCCAACACTCTTTTAAAACATTTAAAATTTGACTTTCCCAAATCAACTATTTCATCATTAATTTGCAGTCTAAGGTATAACCAATCTACTGCATTTACCATAAATTCTGTTTGATCAATGATTCCCTTATAATGGGAACCCTCTAACTTTTGTGTCTCATATATCCCGTTGAAATAACTTCCAATCAGGCTATCTCCCGTATAGCCTTCTTCAAAATAGCCGCGAATCCCCATGTATTCATTCCCCAGAGAAAAAATGGATTCGGCCACTTGAGAATAGGACGGGTTAAAGCCATCTTCAATGATATTCCAAGGATCTGTCAAAAAATAATTATCCGCAATTTTGGCCATAATTTACCCCTTCAACGCACCCGCTGATGCTCCTAATGTAATTTGCTTTTGGAAGATACTAAATAAAATGATTGGTGGAATAATAGCAAAAGCTACAGCACGTAATAAGTCTACAGCGGATGTATTCGAACTGTTATAGGTATAAACACGTACCATTACTGTTTCATGTCCGGACCCTTGTAACGTGATATAGGGCAGCAAGAAGTCTGACCATGCTGCATTAATCGATAAAATAATTACAACGGTAACAATCGACTTAGACAAAGGTATTAATATGCTGGTAAAAATTCTTAAATAGCCGCATCCGTCCAGATGAGCAGCTTCTATTAATTCCTTGGGAATTCCCAGGAAGAACTGTCTGAATAAAATAACAAAGAATGCATTTGCTCCATATCCCAGCCACAATGGAAGAAAGGATCCTGTTAACCCAATGCGATGAATATTAACTAGCAAAGCAACCATACTCGCAGTGGAGGGAATTAACAAACTCCACATGACCAATCCCAGGACCACTTTGCTTCCTCTTGGTTTAATAATCGCTAATACATAGCCTAAAAGACCATTAAATACAACTGTACAGATAACACATCCTACTGTTGCAATGATAGAATTCGTATAATATTTCATAAAATGAAGCAATTTCCAAGAATTTATATAGACACCGATATCCAGTTTATTTGGAAAAATCGTAGGATTACGGGAAAATTCCTTTATATCCTTAAAACTTGCCAAAAACACCCACAAAGGTGGAAATATTGATACAACAACAAAGATTAAACAAGCCGCAAATACGAAGATACACAAAATTTTCGTACGAATGGAGTGCATATCATAGGATCTAATTGCACCATCTGTCTTTTTACTATACTTCTCAAAAAACATAGAATTGCCCCTCCTTACTCTTTATCCCTGGAAGCAGTTAACTTCATATAGGTACCGCTTAAGATAATTAAAACAATACACACCAAAACGGAAATTGCCGATGCACCCGGATAGTTGAAATTTTTAAAGGCATAATCCCAAACAAGCTCCATTATGGAGTAGCTGGCATGGTTTGGTCCACCGCCTGAAATAACCGCCGGCTCGTAGAAAATCTGGAAAACGGCTATCACCTGTAAGATTAACATTGTCTTGCCCAAGGTAAAGATGCTGGGAAAGGTAATATGTCTGACTCTCTTTAAAATCCCCGCACCATCAATGGTTGCTGCTTCATATAATTCCGGATTAATATCACTGATTCCGGCTATGTAGATGAGTGCAGTGGCTCCTGCGGATCTCCAGGTCATACCGATTACGATAATCGGGATAACCAGGTGAGCATTATTAATCCACGGCACTGCATCAATACCGATCTTTCCCAATAAGATGTTTAAAACACCACTGTCACTGGATAGAAAGAAATATTTAAAAATAAATGCGGTTGCTATTCCCGGCACAATATTGGGTATATAAGTTCCTATTCTGAAAAATCCCCGCCAATGTACTGTTTCTGAAACAAATAGCGCTATCATAATCGGGACAAAATAACCAATAATTAATGACCAGAAAATGTACATAAATGTATTCTTGAATGCTATAAAAATCACTGGATCTTTCAGTACATTCCGGTAATTTCTTAATCCAACAAATTCCTGTATTCTGAAACCTTTCGCTGTATAAAGAGAAAGGCGAACACTTTCTATCAATGGCTCCCATACAAAAAAAGCAAATAGTATGAGGGTAGGCAGCATGATAAGCCATCCGATATAATCATGCTTTTTCATGAACGGTCTTTTTACGTTCTGTTGGATGTTTCCTGATTCCGTTTTTGTCATATCATCCACCTGCTTATCAAAGATTCTTATCAAAGATAATGGGGTAATCTTTATAAGAAAACCCCATTATCCTCCCAATTCATTGTTTATTTATTATTTTGCTGCTGATGAGTTTGCAATATCAAGTGCTGCCTGTGTATCAGCATCGGCTTTCTTCATTAATGCTGTAACATCTGCATTCTTGTTGGTAAGCACTTCCTGAACGACAGGATATAATGCGCCATATAAAGCCTGTGCATTCCTGTATTCAAATTTAGCTACGCCCGGTTTTCCTGTCCAGTCAAAGAAATCTTTGAAATACTTGTCATAATCGCAATTGGAGTAAGTTGCATTTACTCTGTCTATCTCTGCATTGTATTCAGCATCTGAGAATACTCTTACAGGAGGAAGTACCGGCACACCTGTATCAACACGTCTCTGAGCATCTGCCATAAGTCCGGCTGATGTAATGTCATTTACAATCGGTGCCCTACCCATGATATAGAGGAACTCTAAACATGCATCGATCTGAGACTCGGTTGCTTCTTTCGCGAATAAGTAAGGAGTACCGCCAAATAATGTCTTGCTTACACCACTGGGTCCCGCCGGCAACGGTACCTTTGAATACTTATCAACGGGAAGACCATTGGTTTCGGTAGGCTGATTAACAGCATCCGTAGCACCCATATGCATACCAACTACACCGGTACCCAGATTTCTGTGACCAGCTGCCCAGTCATCAGACAACGGGTCAGGATTGATGCAGTCATAATCCCACTTTAATGATTTCAAGTATTCCATAGCCTGGATTCCTTCCGGACAATCAACGGTAGCCGTCTGAGAACCATCTGCATTCTCCGTAATGAATTCCGCACCAAAGTTCCAGGCCATAATGGTGAAATGCCAGCCGGCAGGTTCGAGATTACCTAGAACTTCGTAACCCTTTGAATCTGTCTTCTGAGAGATTGTCTGAGCTGTCTTAGCCAATTCATCCCAGGTCTTAGGATATTGTGCCGTACCGTCAGCATTCATTAAACCAGCTGCTTCAAACACCTCAAGGTTAAGGTCAAGGCCCATTGCATAACCATCACGAGGGAAGCCATAAATCTTACCATCTCTGGACATTAAAGCTAAAACATCAGGTATTACCTTCTGATCCCAGCCACGTTTTTTTAAGCTGGTTGTGCAATCAGTGATCAGACCGGCAGCAGCCAAAGTCTGTGTATCGGAATAATATCCCTGGAACATGGTAGGAGCATTTCCGGCTTCTGCCATCGGTATAAATGTACTGGGTGTATAGAAGTAATATGCAGGTACTACTTCTATATTAGGATATGTTTCATGCAATTTATCAACATAACCTTCAAACTGAGCTATCTGATCCGTTAACGTATCCTCCGGCCAGTTACCAAGACTAATTGTAATTTTTTCATCCGGATTGATGATCTGAGCCGGCACACTTGCATCTGCTGTCGGTGTAGCTTCATCTGCTGCAGGAGCAGTTGTCGGCGCAGGTGTAGTTACATCAGACGCCGGAGTCCCCCCATCATCTTTCTTACAGCCGCTGAGTGTGCTGATAACAAGCACGAGGCAAAGTAAGATACTTAACAATTTTTTCATAATATGGTTCTCCTTCCCTTATTACCCTTACGGATTGTTAATGACTAAATCGCTTTCTTAAATCTCTTTAATGCAACAAATCCAAGACCTGAGCCAGCCATAGCGAGGAAGGCTAAGGTTAATGCTGTGTCAGAGCTGCCTGTCTTAGGCATTGCTTCTTCACTTGCCGGTGCAGCTTCTGCTGCTGCATCATCCGTTGCTGCTGCTTCATCCGTTGCTGCTGCTTCAACGGCTGCTGTTGTGGATGCGGCGTCATCAGATAAAAAGATTTGTTTGATATTCCAGTGGTCGCTACCCTGAAGGCCCTGGAAATTGCACCAGGATAACATGGCAAGATTTTTGTCAGCCAATGGAAGAACTATATCCTGATAATCTTCTGTTATTGTAACACCTAAATCAGATAATTTAAAGGTAGCAGTATCAGAAACTGTGATCTGAGCAGCCGAAGTATCCCCGGTTCCGCTTACAATAACATGTAGATATGCTCCATCAATGGTTGCGTCACCAAAGTTTAACTGAGTCCAGTTACCCGGGCCTGTAATAACACCATCTGTAATCGCAGTGTCTGCCGAGTTGATGAACGCGGTGGTCTTTGCGAATGCACCGTCTTTAAAGATATCTGCTGTAGCAGCAAAAGCAGTTGAGGACATCATCATCATTGTGCACACTGCAACTAATCCAGCAAAAATCTTACGCATTTTGGAACTTTTCATTTTTATTTTCCTCCTCATTTTTTGATTTAACGTCAAACCTGCTCGACTTCGGCTATAAAATATGTATTTAATAATTGTGTATATCGTACAACTTTAACGTTTAACTAAATATTATCATTTGTATTTAATTATGTCAATAGTAATTTGAAAATAATAACAAATATATATTTTGCCTGTAATAATAATTATTTTCATCGAATAATTAGTGTTTTTACACAAAACTTTTTGTCACTTTTACCGAAATAAAAATGACAAAAAGTTTAATAAAGTCAAGAACTCTCCTATTTCTAACATATTCTACAAACTACGATCTTCTTTTCGCTCAAAACCATATCATTCCTTCACGATATCCGCCACCGCAGTTCAATGGTAAAGATATTTTCCTTTAATGATGCCTGAATGGAACCCATCATTTTTTCCGTAAGAAGCTTTGATATTGTCAGCCCCAAACCTGTGCTCTGGGTATTTCTTGTTGGATCATTGGTATAAAATCTGTTAAAGATTTCATTCAGCTCCTCTTCACACATTTGATCTATGTCATTTTCCAGTTGAATGATACATTCTGATTTGCTGATACATTGCCTGACGGTAAAATTGCTTGTGGTATACTTCAACGCATTTTGTATCAGATTATTCAAGACCCGGTTCATTTGAATCTGGTCCGCTATGATATAACAAGGTATTTCATGCAATAAAATGTCTACCTTGATATTTCTTTTCTCAAATTCATTATAGTAGGCAACAAGAACCTCGCTTAATGTGTTCTGGACGTGAATCGTCTCCCAAACAAAGGGATAGTCATCCCCTTCCAGACGGGATAATTCATAAAATTCCTGTATGAAACCCTGCAATATCTTCGCCCGCTTATACATAATCTGCAGATATTCTTCCCTTTCAACTTCTGTCGTCCGTACATCCTGCATTAAATCAATATACCCCAGCAAGGAAGTCAGCGGCGTTCTCAGATCATGGGAAATGTTCTCTATCTCCATCCGTATCTGATTCTCTCTGCGCAGATACCTGATCCGTTCTTCCTGTCTGATCCGATATACCTGGTTCATCTTCGCAACAAGTGCCTCCAGTGCCGAAGATACAAAGCTTACCTTAAGCTGCCGGTTACTTTCCGGATCACCCTCCATAGCATCCATCTGTTTTCCGACATGGATCAGAGCCATCCTAAACCCAACATGATAAAATAAAAGCATCATGAAACAGATACCTAATATGACAACGACACAGACCATTTCAAACACTTTTCCTTTCCTGGGGTCGGTACCGGTTCACCTGCACCCTATTACTTGACTTCCTTCTTATGAAAAACCATATATCCGATTATGATAAACAGAATCGCTTGTATCAAGCCAAACATCCAATAATTACGATAGCCCTCACTCAGCTCCCAATTCAGTTTCAGTTCATGACGATCCATATCAAAACCAATGGAATTCATCAAATTCCAAGGTAATACGCTTCTCAGTTTGGTAAAAAATACAAATTTCATTCCCAGAATATTACTCAACTGGGGCAATACGATCATAGCACCACAGGAAGCTGCAATAGCAGCACCTGAACTGTCTATTGCAAACAGAAAGCAATTGGTGACTGCAATAGCAAATATAAATTGCGGCAGACTGATTAAGGCCGTCATAAGCAGAAGACGCAGGTCATCACTTCCTGTGTTTTCCAGCAGTAAGTAACCAGTCAGTACATAAACTCCAAGAATAATCAGGAATGCGGCAATGGCATATATAATCTGAACGATGAACTTCCCCAGATAAATATCTTTTCTGTTAATACCATAGGAAACACTGTTTTTCATCGTATGATAACCATATTCGTTTCCAAATGTAATAGAAGCAACCATAATACACAGGATAAATAATATACTCATTTGCGAATAGACAAAGGAAAATGCAAAATTTGTGGTTGCATAACCAAAGGTCTGATCTTGATGCTTCATAATAGCAAGAAGAATATTAGAGCTCATCAACAGTAAAGAACAAATAATGATAAATAAATAACTGGATTTATTATGAAAAATACGATAAATTTCACTCTTAATATAATTAATCATTGTGGTTTCCTCCTACCAGCTGAATAAAATAGTTTTCCAGATTAATATCCTTTACTGCAATTGAGTGCAGGCTTATCCCATATTCAATCGCTAATTTACTAATCTTCTCCGGCTCCTCCAGATATTCAAAAATCCGAATGGAACGATCCGGTGCCACCTTGTAGGATTTGCAATTTAATTTTGTCTCCAGCAATGCTGTCATCGCTTCTTCTTTGTCTACTTTTAATTCAATATACTTATTACACTCTTTCGCAAGTTCTTTTCCGGATAATTGTTTTACCATTCTGCCATCATGAATAAAGCCGTAAGTGGTGACAAGATTGGATAGCTCTGATAAGATATGACTTGATATCAGTATGGTGATATTCTTTTCTCTGTTCATTCGAAGCAATAAATTACGGATCTCCACGATTCCAAAGGGATCAAGTCCGTTGATGGGCTCATCCAGAAGAAGCAGCTCCGGCTTATTCATCAAAGCCAGAGCCAATCCCAGCCGCTGCTTCATCCCCAGGGAAAACCCCTTGTATTTCTGCTTTCCGGTATCCGATAATCCAACCTCCTCCAGTGCCTCTTTTACACAGTTTTTTCCGGGAATGCCTCGTTGTATCCGATAATACTCCAGATTTTGTGAAGCTGACATGTTCTGGTAAAAGCTGGGTGCCTCAATGATTGTTCCGATCCGCTTTCTTTCCTGATTCAATTCCCTGTCATTGCCCGAGCCAAAAAGCGATATCTCACCGTCGGATGCGAAGGCCTGTCCGGTCACGATTCTTAAAATCGTTGTTTTTCCGGCACCATTCTTTCCCACCAGCCCATAGATATCACCCTTCCTGATTTCCATGTCGATCCCACTGATTGCGGTAACATTGCCATACTTTTTCGTAAGATTTTTAGCAGATAAAATAGATTCTTTCATCTTTCTGCTCCTTTCAACTTTATCATAATTTTCTGATGAACTGTAGCTTTCATAGACGATTATAATCAAGGGACTTTAATAAGTACTTAATAAAGTTTAAAGAAAGTATAAAGATGAATTATTCCATTTTAAAACCGATCCCCCACACCGTTTTGATGTAGCTTTCCTCATCATGATCTTTTATTTTCTTTCTGATATTACTGATATGTACATTAATGGTATTATCCTCGCCATAATACCCATTCTTCCAAACCTCCTGATATAATTGCTCTTTCGTAAATACACGGTCCGGATTCTGAACCAGTTTGAATAACAAGTCAAATTCGGAAGCCGTTAACAGAATCGAATGACCGCAAACACGAACTTCCCTTGACTCCGGCTTTAATATCATATTTTTCCATACGAAATCCCTGGTTTCCGGATCTGTTTTTGTGATTTGAGAACTTCTGCGCAGTAGTGCACTTACTCTGGCCAATACCTCTTCTCGCTCAAAAGGTTTTGTAATATAGTCATCCGCTCCGTTCTTCAATGCCTCCACTTTGTCAGAAAGGGTGCTTTTTGCAGAGATCACAATAATCGGGGTCAGCGCTTTACTTCGAATCTGAGGTATTAGTTCCTCTCCTGAAATTCCGGGAATCATCAGGTCCAGCAGAATCAGATCATAGATCTGCAAGGATAACAATAAATTCGCTTCCGTGCCTGAAAAGGCGCTGGTTGTTTCATATCCCTCCCGTTCCAGGTAACGGCTGAGGATACGATTAATGTCTTCATTATCTTCCACTATTAGTATTTTTTCCATTTTTGTTTAATATAGACTTCCTTTCTCCCACACACATCATTTTAATCATCATTTTAATCATTATAGCAATCGATTTCTAAGAATACAATGGAATGGTGCAATCAAATTAATAAATAATCAGTTGCATCAGAAATGAAAACCATATATAATATGGTAAATCTTACATTTCTGAATATTCGTCGTATGCTATCACAGGAGGATGCCCAATGATAATAAAAATTCTTTCAGAAAAATTTACCGTATGCAAAGTAAATGATCTTTCACAAATTAATTTCAATGACACCTTTTTGTTTGTTGGTAAAACAGATAAAGAGCTATCACTGGTTTGTCAGGAAGACAGTCTTCCCTTCCATTGTACCACTTATGAAAATGGTTGGCGGGCATTCCGCTTCGAGGGAGAACTTGATTTTTCATTAATTGGTATTTTAAGTGAGGTTACTAAGATTTTAGCAGAAAACCAAATTGCTGTTTTCGCTGTTTCTACTTTTAATACAGATTATATCCTTATAAAAGAAACCATGCTGGAAACTGCAATATCTGCATTATCCGCACATGGGTATCAGATCGTCTGAGAAAGAGTCTGACCTGCCAGGGTCACCGATAAGTGTCCTTTGCTTCACCGGATAAGTATCCCCTGCAGCCGGACAGATCCGCGTAAAAAGAGAGGGACACTGCTTATCATAATCGATAGCAGCATCCCCCTCTTATCTATATTAGTTCTCGATTAACTTCTTTTTCTTAGTCCAGCTCATCATATTGCGAAGTTCTGATCCTACCTTTTCCAGCTGATGCTCAGATTCAATTCTTCTTCTTGCATTGAAGTAAGTACATCCGATCTGATTCTCCAACAACCAGTTCCGTGCAAAGGTTCCATCCTGAATGTCTGTAAGAACTTGTTTCATTGCCTTCTTTGTCTCTTCCGTAATAATCTTAGGACCGGTGATATAATCCCCGTACTCTGCTGTATTGGAAATAGAATATCTCATTCCTGCAAAACCACTTTCGTTAATTAAGTCAACGATTAATTTCATCTCATGAATACATTCAAAGTAAGCACTCTCCGGCTCATATCCAGCTTCTACCAAGGTCTCAAATCCAGCCTTCATAAGTGCTGTAACGCCGCCGCAAAGTACTGCCTGCTCTCCAAAGAGATCGGTCTCAGTTTCTTCTCTGAAGGTAGTCTGAAGAACACCTGCTCTTGCACCACCGATTGCGAGGGAATAAGCAAGTCCCAGATCATGTGCTTTCCCTGTTGCATTCTGATGTACAGCGATCAAACAAGGTACTCCCTGTCCTTCCTGATACTGGCTTCTAACGGTATGACCAGGACCCTTAGGCGCGATCATTAATACATCCACATCTGCCGGAGGAAGAATCTGACCAAAATGAATACTAAAACCATGTGCAAACATTAATGCATTGCCCGGCTCTAAGTTGGGAGCAATGGATTCGTTGTACATCTTAGCCTGCTTCTCATCGTTAATTAATATCATAATGATGTCAGCTTTCTTTGCAGCTTCTGCTGCAGTATATACTTCAAAACCGGCTGCTTCTGCCTTGGCCCATGACTTACTTCCTTCATAAAGACCAATAATTACATGAACTCCCGATTCTTTTGCATTCAAAGCATGCGCATGTCCCTGGCTTCCATAACCAATGACAGCTACAGTTTTTCCTTCTAATAATGAAAGGTTACAATCTTGTTGATAAAAAATCTTTGCCATCTTTACAATCCTCCTATGATTTTTGGGAGGATTTCTCCTCCTATGATTTTTGGGAGGATTTCTCCTCCTATGATTTTTGGGAGGATTTCTCCTCCTATGATTTTGGGAGGATTTCTCCTCCTATGATTTTGGGAAAGGATTTCTCCTTCCATATTTATTAATAGAAGATTTCTCTTCCTATTTCACATAATAAGTATCTTAATCCTCAAACTCTGCAATATCTCCGCTTCCTCTGGAAAGACCGGTGATTCCTGTGCGGGCCAGCTCCAGGATGGAATATGGCTCCAGCAGTTTAATAAAAGCTTCTATCTTTTCCTGATTACCCGTTAATTCAATCATTAGGGATTCCAAAGCCACATCTACAATCTTCGCTCTGAAAATATCTGCGATCGTGATAATCGCGGTACGATTTTTCTCTGTTGCGCTTACTTTTACTAGAATCAATTCCCTGGTTACAGATTCACCGGAATACAGCTCCTTGATTTCAATGACATCCTCCAGTTTTTGAAGTTGTTTTCCGATCTGCTCCAAAATCTGATCGTCCCCATGCGCTAAAACGGTCATTCTTGAGATCGCCGGATCCTGTGTTTCACCAACCGTGAGACTGTCGATATTATAACCTCTTCTACTGAACAATCCCGCAACACGACTCAGGACACCCGCCGTATTTTCTACAAGAATTGATAACACCATTCTCTTCATCGTATGCTCCTCCCTATCTTATCCCTCACTTCATAAATTCATCACTTTAAATTTATGAAGCCATTCGTATCAAGAAAAGCCCAACACCACAGGACACTCTGTAATGGGGCTTCTGTTGTTTTATCAATGTATGATATTCAAGTTGTAAGTTATTGTATCAACTACATTTCTATTTGTCAAGTAGGGATAGCCGCATCTTATGCTAATTTACGAATTACGCGCACATTTGCACACATCTAAATAAGAAACATTAATCCCGCATTGCGAATTATTCCCGTCTTCCAATAACCATATTTCATTATGATAATCCTCCTTTTCATCGGAGGCATCCTGTGAAGATTACCGAAGCATTCCAGTATCTGTTGATTTCGCTCCGATAACAGTTCCTGATATATCATAAGAAATTCTTCTGCCTGGTTTTGCAGGGCAAGAAGAGCCTCCTTTTGCGTTTTCAGGGACGTAATCCTGTTTTTCATGTAGGACGTGAAGCTGGTATTTCCCACCAGATTAACGCCATGCTGCCGATATAGCAGCGTACCTTCATTTACAAATCCAATTTTACCAAAAGACGCCGCAATTAATCCAATCCAACCGTCATGAAATCTTGCAGCTTTTGGCATTAGATGGGACTGGAGTATTTTACGCAATGCGGCATTCATCATAACCGTACAGCCAATCAGTTTGTTTTCCATCAACATATGGGAAAGATCTGTTTTTTTGGGATTTAAATGTGAGGAACAGAAAAAAGACGCCTGCAATATCTTCAGATCCTTGTCTACAACCTGGGCATCCGTGAATACAGCCATAGGAATGTCTTTCCCTTCCTGCGCCTCCATTTGCCTGATCCGTTTTAAGGTTTGGGCGATTTTATTCTGTTTCCATACATCATCCTGGTCACAAAGCATAATATAATCCGAAGTGGTTCTGCTGATTCCATGGAGAAAATTCAGCGTGACACCTTTATTCTCTTTATTTTGAACAATATAAATCTGGTCCTGATACCGGCTCTGATACTGATTTAATATTTCCATAGTAGCATCGCTCGATCCATCGTCATAGATATAAAGATCAAAGTCATGATACACCGACGATAAAATGGAATCCAACTGTTCCGTGAGATATTTTTCACCATTATAAGTTGTCATAACAATTGATACCATAGCCATATTACCTGATCTCCTTATTTTACCTCATCCTCGGTCAGGATTAACATGAGTATTCCCTACTTCCAATAGGATTTGTTCATGCTGCATCGCAGGACCATATTCTTTGGCAGTTTATCATACCTTATCCCCAATTGATATCCAAGATATTTAAACCCACTATTTATTATCAAATCCGGAATAAGGAAGAACTGCTTCTTATTTAATAGATATTGCAGGGACTTCTTTACCAGGCGGATGCCCTCAGATTCCGATTTCATCCCCTTAAACACTTCCTCATATTGCTTATGGGAGACACCCAGATCAAAATTCCGGGTAAATTGCTGCAGGTAGGAATATTGGTGAGAATGTACTACTTTAGCATCTGCCGCATAAGCAATCCTGTATCCCTTCCTGATCATAGCTGCAGCCAGAATCATATCCTCATTAAAAATTGTCTTCTCCGTAAAGCCGCCGAGAGATTGGTAGACCCAATTACGATATGTTGCACAGACGTTGGAACAAAAGAAAGTTTTGATCCCCAGCTTCTCGATATCCTCTGATGATTTCACATAACTGGTTTTGGGATAATTAAAATATCTGGTATAACGCTCCAACATATTCGAATGTTCATCCGCCAGCTGTCTTGCATAGGTTGCCGATACCATTGGATCTTCATAAGGCTCTAATAATTTTTCAATTAATTGACTGTCACAGGGAACTGCATCCTGCGTCATAAACATGAGGATATCCGCATTGGAAAGTGACGCACCGTATTTTCTTGTACCGCCATGATCAAACAAGCGCTGTTCAATGGGAATTACGGTTATATTACTGTCCTCCAGCTTTGGCAGCGGTTGTTCTTCCCCCTCCACAACTCTTGAATGGAGTATAATCACCCGACCCGGCTTGATCGTCTGCTGATATAACATTGTCAGCAGGCTGGCGAGTTTTTCATCCGAATGATAGGTGGGTATGATGACATCTACCGTATAGTTATTGATCCCTGCACCGCTATTAAAATTATCTGCGTTAACTGCATCCATCGATTTATTGCCCTTCCTGTTGCCCTTTTGTAAGCATAATTTCTTATATTTTAACCCTTTCTCCAGGTTCTATCAACCTTTTGGAAGAAATTTTACTTTCTTTTCATAATATGGTTTCTCTGACACTTCATTATAACATATTCCGGATAAAAGAAAATGAAAAATTATGCTCCCAAAATCGATTGTTTGAAAAATTATGTTCTCATAATCGATTGTGAAGATTTATTTCGTCATGGGGTATTTCTTCTGATAACGTAAGGCGATATCATAGGATAGATTAAACCCACGAATTCCCATGGATCCCGCTACTTGTTCCAGATTTGTATCATAATAAATAATCCTGTCCTTCAACTGGTCCCCTGACACATAGCCATAACCCATATCCTCTGTGAATGCCACATTGGTATCTGTGATCATCTCCCCTGACTTCATATCCGTTAATAAAGGCAGAACCACCGGAGCCGCATCATAGGATAACTCAGTTGTCAGAAAAACAAGATCCTCTGCCGTCATCTCATTCTTATGTGCAACATAATAGGAAGCGATAAGATAATCCGGGCGAAGAAAGGAAAATGTAATGTAACAGACGCTAACAACAGCCACACAATATCCGAACAGGGGAAATTTCTGATGAAACAAGGAGATAACCAGACCTGCCAGTACGAAAGAATCCATCAGGAGGAAAAGCAAAACCAGCAGCCGCAGGAAGGTAAGATGATAAGCACTGATATACATACTCATCCGGTAAGCTGCGGAGGCAATCATAATATAGGTACATAAACTCATAACCAGAAGTACAATCTGCAATATTTTACTTTTCCTGAAGAAAAGATTGGAAATCAGCAGAAAGCCCAGGTTAATCACTGTCACAGCCACCAGTTCAAAGAATCCTCTTCTTGCATATTCTGCAAAGGTATATTGCCCGGGCAGTATAAAAAGCCCTCCTGAAAACAGATAAACAACCTGAATCACACAAAAAAATAGATATACGGCGGTTAAGAGACTCATTACCGTGATGGCGAATGTCGGCTCTGCCTGTTTTATACCTGTTGTTTCTCTGCTAAAATCTGCGGACCCGGCAGCACCGCAAATAATGGAATAACAAGCCAAAAAGCCCAGTAGTGTCATCAGGCATACAACAATTGCATCCGAGGATACTATCATATTCTGCAGCTTTTGGGTCATATCTGCAAACAGTAAGTCCGCACTTGACAGTAAAGTAACTATAATCGCCAGAATAGGAACACTGATCAGAAGTCCCCACAGGATATTGCGTAAAATATTATTTTTCATCAGTCTGGTTTTTCCAAGGAATTTGTTAAAGTCTGCAAAAGGCATTGCAAGAGATCCCAGACAATAAAAGAACAAGCCGAACATCTTTTTAAGGTGGTTTAAGAAATTCCACTCAATTGCTTCATTGAACTGATGAATCAGGGACAAGTCAAGCAGCATCAGCATTCCTATGATATTCAGAAACTGAATACTTCCATTTGCACTCAGCATTGTGGACAACCCCAGCAGCAGCGCCCCCAGATAATAAACTGCAGTAACCTTTTTGACCGGTAGTTCCAGCTTCTCCATTACCGCCCAAAGTAATATTACTATAACAACCGTAAAGAGCAGTGTATTAAATCCAATTGACGCTTTGTAAAATAAGCTCGTAAATGCGAGAGCAAAAATCAAACTGATACCAGCAAAAATTCCGAAATTTTGGCGCACTTGATAAAGCAGTATAGAATCCTCCTTTGCAATCTTTTGATTCTGTACTGCAGGATTATTATTTTGTTGTTCCATTTCCATATATCCTCCTATTCCTTCTCTTCTACATAAGCCAGAATGTCTCCCGGCTGACAATTTAATGCCTTGCATATTGCTTCCAGCGTACCAAAGCGAATCGCCTTGGCTTTATTGTTCTTTAAGATCGACAGATTTGCCAAAGTGATATCCACCTGTTGTGCCAACTCTGTCAGTCCTATCTTTCTCTGTGCCATTACCACATCCAAATTGACAACAATCATCGTTACCTCCTAAATGGTGAGATCATTTTCTTGCTTATAACTCACTGCCTGATCAAATACATGGGAAAGTACCATAGAAAATAGACCTGCGATTAAAAATACAAGAATTAATACCAGATCAGCAGGCGTAACAATAAAAAACAGTCTTACTGACATAAGTGCTGAAATGATAAAAGCACAAATTCCCATTCTTTTTAGTGAGGTTACATTCTCTCTGATAAACGGGTCCTCATGGATTACGGTTCTCATCATAACTTTCAAGTTCCAGAGAATTAAGATTGCAAAGAATCCTGCAACCATAAAAATAATACAAAACGGAATATAATACGTTTTAAAAATACTGAAAATCTTCCCTGCCTCCCTGAATAAATAGGGAACGCCCGCACAAATGATAATTCCGGCAAAGAACATAAAATCAACGAGATACTTTGTAATTCTAATTAACAGATTTCTCTTCATACCTTCTTATTTCCTCCATTATAATTCATCCTTCATGGATATAAATAACTTAATACCTAATACCTAATACCTAATACCTAATACCTTATACCTTATACCTTATACCTTATACCTTATACCTTAATATACTCATTTTCTGCACTTACTTTTCCTCTGTTTGTATAATCAAAATATAACACAATATATTATGTAAGTCAATAATTTTTTATTGTTTATCAATAAATTATTATTGATAAGTAACAACTTATAAACTTCATCGGATTATCTCTGCTGTCCGTTTGGCATTAGAAAAGCATCAAAAAAGGACTGTCAAAAACATCCGGTCAAGGCTGCTCTTATCTCACCTGACCGGGTATCTCTCACAATCCCAATTGCATTCTTTAATAATACGATTTATTCTCCTAACAGTTTTCTGACCAGTCCCACAGCAGACTGGGCGTCAGCGGAATAGCCGTCCGCACCTATCTCACTTACATAGCTTTCGGAAATTACCGCACCTCCGATGATGATCTGCGCCCGTAGCCCCTGTTCCCTCGCCTGACGTACCACATGTTTCATTTCCACCATGGTGGTGGTCATTAATGCCGATAAAGCAATAATATCCGCATCCTCTTCTTTGGCTGTCTGAATAATTCGTTCTGTGGCTACATCTTTACCTAAATCAATTACTTTATATCCGTAGTTTTTCAACATCAGGGTTACCAGATTCTTGCCGATATCATGGATGTCCCCCTTCACTGTGGCAATAATGATCGTGCCCTTGCTTTTTGCCTTATGATCCAGCGACAGTTTCGGTTCAAGATAATCGATGGCCTTCTTCATTGCCTCTGCTCCCCCGATTAACTGGGGAAGAAAGTATTTACCGACATCGTATAATCTGCCCACTTCATTGATTGCAGGTATCAGTATTTGATCAATCACAGTTTTCGGTTCCAATCCGGAGGACAGTTCCGTCTCCACATACGTCAATACATTGTTTCTGTCTCCTTTGACAATCGCTTGAAACAGTTGGTTGCCCAACTGAACGGATGCAGGATCTGCCACCACCGGGGACTTCTTCTGCCCCTCCTCCGGCTTTGGTGCTGTTCCTCCTGAGATCACCGTAGGTCTAGTGGTTACCCTTTGAATATATTGCTCTGCCGCGCCTTCAATTCCCTTTAATAAGTCAGCAGCAAGCGCGGTATTCATTAACAGGTCCTGGGAAGGATTTGCAATGGCCATGGTAAGCCCTGTCTGAATCGCAAAGGATAGGAATGTACTATTGATAAATTGACGTTCCGGCAGCCCAAAGGAAATGTTAGATAGGCCGACAATGGTCGCCAGTCCCAATTCCTTTTTGCAGTAGCGGATGGTTTCCAGGGCTTCCAGTGATGCACTAGGATTTGCACCCACCGTATTTACCAGGCCGTCCACAATAATATCTTCCCTGGATAATCCCAGATCCTCAGCCCGTTCTAATATCGTATGAATAATCTTCTTCTTTTCTTCCAAATCCTTAGGTAAACCGGCGTCAGAAAGAGGAAGTAAGATAAACATGGCACCGTACTTTTTGGCAATGGGAATCAGTTTTTCAAATTTCTCTGTTTCAAGAGAAATAGAATTAATTAACGCCCTGCCGGGATAAATACGAAGCGCTGCTTCAATCACACCTACGTGACTGGAATCAAAGCAAAGAGGGATGTCTGTCAGACGCATCACCTCATGCATAACCTGAAGCATTCTCTCCTTCTCATCGATACCGTTCATTCCCATATTAATATCCAGGATATCTGCACCGAGTTCTGCCTGTTCTGTGGCCATCTGGGATATGATGGTCATATCCCCTTCCCTTAACTGTGCCTGTAGCTGTTTCTTTCCCGTAGGATTAATCCGCTCTCCCACAACCATGAATTTGCCATCCAGTACGATTTCAACGGTTCTTCTCTCCGTTGTCAGTGCTCTGATATGCCTTGAGGGTATTTCATGAGGCGTGATTGTTTTCACCTGTTCCACCAGCTGTCTGATATGTTCCGGCGTATTACCGCAGCATCCGCCGACAATATCCGCTCCTGCCTCAACCAGTTTTACCATCTCTCGTCCGAATTCTTCCGCCTCCATGGGAAATACCGTTTCGTCATTAACAAGAAGGGGTATTCCCGCATTGGGCTTCGCGATGATAGGAATATAGGCGTATTGCTTCATTTCCCGTACAATATCCTGCATTTTTTCAGGACCGGTGGAGCAATTGACCCCAACCGCATCAGCACCCAAACTTTGAAGCACCACCACCGCGGTCTTAGGATCCGTACCAAATAGGGTGCAATTATTTTCCTGAAACGTCATTGTCACCATTACCGGTAAATCACATAGTTCTTTTGCTGCGATCAGAGCGGCTCTGCATTCCTGAAGACTCATCATAGTCTCAATAACAATAAGATCCACCGTATCCTGAGCCAGAATATAACCAAGCTGTTCTTTGTATACCTCCACCAGCTCCTCAAACTTCAGCTTTCCAACAGGGTAAACCTGCTCTCCCGTCATTGTCAAATCCGCGGCAATATATACCCTTCGATCATTTCCGGAAGTCAGATGATACGAGTCCACCGCTTCCCTGGACAGCCTTACCAGACTACGGTTAAACTCTTCCATTTGATCAGCCAAGCCATACTCTGCAAGCTTAATCTTGTTGGCCGTAAAGGTAGGCGTATAAAGGATATCCGTACCCGCTTCTAAAAATTCTCTCTGTAACGTTATCATAGTTTCCGGATGTTCTACGATCCACTGCTCCGGACACACGCCGCCACCCATTCCTCGTTTCTGAAGATTACTGCCTGTCGCACCGTCCAATATCACTATTTTAGAATTGATCAGAGATAAAAACTCCTGTTTTGTCATAACCTTCCCTCCTTACGTACCCTTTTGTTTTATATTCGCGTGAAACACCATGTTACTTTATTTTCTTAATATTTTTTCCAGGAGACTGATCCGGTTAAAGGGAAGCATAAAGTAATATCCGTCAGCTACAGGCTCCGCCATTTCCATAATCTCGCGGGCAAGGGCTGCTCCTGTAAGTTCAGCTTCCTCTCTGCTCATCTGAGGATGATACCGGTTAACAACTTCCTCCGGAACATTGATTCCAGTAATCTCATTTTTAATAAAGCATGCATTACGATAGCTTACCAAAGGCATGATACCGCAAAGAATTTTAACATCAATCCGTTCCTTTAAATAACGGATCCGCTCCATATCCTCTTTGGCATAAATGGGCTGGGTCAGAAAGAATTCTGCTCCGGCATCCATTTTACGCTTCATGCGCTCTAATTGGTTCTCGATTTTGCCCCTGCCGTAATTGAGTGCCCCGCCGTAGCATATGGGTTGTTTTGAAAAATGCTCCGTATTCATTTCCTTCACATAATCCATCAGCTGAATTGAATTGTAATCAAATACCCCGGTGGTGGACAGACGGTTCTCTCCCGGTACCGGGTCACCGGTCACAATAAGCAGATTTTGAATTCCGTGGATATAAGCGCCAAGCAATACGGAACGCATTGAGATCATATTCCTGTCTCTGCAGCATACATGAGGCATTACCTTCATTCCGGTCTCATTCATAATCTTAACACTCATCAAAATGGAATCAACACGGCTCCTGCCCATGGGAGAATCCGCCAGGGTGATCACATCCGCACCCAATGCTTTCACTTGATGCGCACACTCCATGATGTGATCGTAATCACTGTCATAGGGTGGATCCAGTTCCACTGCGATGACCTTTTTCTCTCCTTCAAACAACTTTAAAAAAGCATTATTTTTCGTTGTGACCGTTACCGGAAGATTTTCCTCAACTGCGAATCTTCTGAATGGTTTCTTCTCCTTCACCGGAATCTCTTTCGTTAAACCTTGGATATACTCCGGTGTTGTTCCACAGCATCCGCCAATCATATCTACCCCAAGAGCTGCGATCTTCTTCATATTATCCGCAAAATACTCCGCATTATCAATAAACACCATTCTGCTTTGCAATTGCTCCGGATACCCGGCATTAGGCGCCGAATAGATATATTTATTCCCGGGCAGATTCATCCGCTTCATCATTTGATACATATGTCCGCTGCCGATACCGCAGTTTAATCCGCAGGCATCGATCTTCTCATTCTGCCCGATATGCTCGAATAATCGATTGGCTTTTATGCCTGCTGCCGTATAACCGTTTTTATTAACGGAGAAGCTGGTCAAAATAAACATATCTTCCTTCTTCTCTTTCACATAGGATACCAGCCGATCAAGATATGATAATTTAGAAAACGTCTCAAAATGTATGCCTTCCAGCGCTTCTTCTATAAAAATATCGCAAAGCATACGATACTGGGCATACACCTCATCCTCCTGTGTGTTTGCATCCTCCGGAATCGGACCGATATCTCCCAGAATCCAGATCTTCTCCCCTGTCTGGCGCTCACTTTCAAGGGCAATTCTCTTCGCTATGGTGCAGGCAGCTTTCACCAACTCTGTTTGTTCTTCTTCCGAAATATTTAATACAGCTCTGTTTGCTGCAAAGGTATTGGTTCTGATTACCCTTGCTCCGGCTAAAATATATTCTCTGTGAATCCGCTCAATCACCTCAGGGGAATACAGATTGGCAAACTCACTGACCGCACCCTGCTTATTAATAAGATTACTGTAATAAGTTCCCATGGAACCATCCATAATCAATTGATGTGTCGATAAATATTCGTTCAGCTTCATACCCTATCCCCTTATGTTTATCATATCTTCATGGGTCGTAAATACCCTGTTCTGATAGATAAAACTATATTTTTCAACCTGTGAATTACTATTTTACTTATATTTTTACTATTATATATCAAAGATTTATTTACAACAAGACTTTTCCTACCAGAACGATAGTATTTATGTAGGAATTTCTCACGCCCCATGATATAATCATAACAATAAGTCTTTTTAAGGAAGGCAATGCAAGATGAAGCGAAAACTAAAACATAAAATGATTACCTTTTTGATCCCGGCCGCGGCAATCCTTATCTATAATTTCAAAACTCCTTTGATCCGGGTTTTTCTCCGGGTTCCCCCCTGTCCCTTTTATCAAGCCTATCATTTATATTGTCCTTCCTGCGGCAATACCCGCAGCGTGATGGCATTGCTTCACGGTCACGTCCTGGCGTCCCTCCATTATAACATTATCCCTTTTATTTTGCTGATTCTTGGCAGTCTTGCCTATGTGGAATATGCTTTTTACAGCTTTGATAGAAGGGTTCGGATTTTACCCAGAAGGCTCCTCTTTTATCTGATACTGATTTTTATTCTTGTCGTGTATCTTGTCGTCAGAAATTTCCTTCCTTTTCTTAAGTTTACCTGATCACCGGCAAGGTGTTTCATTAGAATAAACCAAAAGGCACTTTGTGCCGTCCATGTACTGCGATGTGACGCAGCGCTCACATTCCTGACATAGACAGCTACAAAGTGCCTTTTATTATTTACTTCAGATTGCACTGATTCATCAACGTACTACAAATTATACTTTTTATGTCTAATGGCATCAAAGAGTCTAGGTGATATAAACTTTCACCCTTTTTTCTAAAAGTCTAAATATCCGTTCAATCAGAATACATAAAATCAGATACATTACATATACATCCAAATATGCTTCAATATAACACATTTTTCTTCCTGCTTCCACCTTGGCAACCCCCATGATATCAGAAATTGACATGGAAAATGCTAGTGATGACATCTTTACCAGCGATGTGGTCGTAGTACAAAGTACCGGCAGTATCACGGTGATGGCCTGGGGCATAATAATTCTTTTATACCCCTGATAACCGGACATTCCGACTGAATATGCTGCCTCCAGCTGACCTTTACCTACTGCATTTAATCCGGACCGAGATACCTCTGATAAAATTGCCGTAATATTAAGTGAAAAAACTATATATGCATAGATAATATTATTTAAATCAAATACATTGATACCTATATTCAGTGATTTAAGCAAAGAAGAAAGAATAATGGGAACCATACTGTATATAAGAAAAATCTGTACAATAATCGGTGTTCCACGAATAAACGATACATAAACAGCAATTAGTTTTGCTGCAACTTTAACCTGGTTTTTCCTTAACAGTGCAAACAAAAAACCTATGGGGATAGAGATCAGCAAAGTTACAATCACCATGTTTAAAGTAATCGGAACTGCTTTTACAACAAGTAAGAAAGTCTCCTTAAAGAAATTTATATCAAAACGCATCTACATCCCCCTTTTCCTATTTGAATCACGATTGATTCGATCCTGCTCCTCTATATGCGCATAGGAAAATAATCTATCAAGTCTCCAGATTCCCTGTTCGACTCCTATGGATACCAACCAGTAAATCAAAGCTAATCCAAAATAAACCTCCAGCAGATACTTCCCCTGTGATGTTGAATTAATCAGGAACGCTTTCCCCATAATATCCTTTAGGCCAATCGTATAGGCCAGTGCGCCCTCATGTATTAAAAATATTATCTGGTTACCCAGATTAGGCAGGGATACACGAAATGCCTGCGGAAAAATAATTCTTTTAAATACTTGAAAGCCACTCAGTCCTATGCTTAAGCCCGCTTCCATTTGTCCTTTGTGAACTGACTGATAAGCACTTCTCATAACCTCAGACAATGATGCGCTGGAAAACAATCCCAATGTCAGTATAATAAATATTATTTTATTCATATTACTTATCTCAACATGAAAAAGACCACGCAGCAAAAATGGAACGCCGTAATACACTAGAAAAAGCAGTACAATAGATGGTATTGATCTCATTACCGTTGTATAACCATTTGCAAACACCTTTAAAATGTTTTTATTTTTTATTTTAACGATTGCCAGCAATAAACCGAATACCACTCCTATTCCCAATGAAATAAATACATAGGTAAACGTAATCCTTAAGTAAGGTAATATCTCCAATATATAGTATATAAACTTATTAAAACGAAATGGCAGCATCTTAACCTCCTACTCCGTAATAGCTGCTGTTGCCCATCCTGCAACAGCATACACTATTACTTTTCTGTTTGTAATAGGAAGACGTCCTCGCCTTTAAACTTGGTAACAATTTCTGATGCTTTTCCTTCATCCTTTACTTCTCTTAGTGCTTTATTAAAGACATCCACATACTCGGCAGGAATATCTTTTCGATATACCGTATAGGTGCTGACTGCTGTCTGAACTACAAATTTCAATTTGTCAGCATATTGATGAAGTGAACCATCTTCTTTTTGTATATTTAAATCCCAGCCATCCTTTGTATTCAAGGTCGCATCATAGCGTCCTTTGGAAACCCAGATAACAGCATTCGTAAATATATTGGCATCATCCGTTGCGTCAAAGTCAACTTTTGCATCCGGATGTGCCTCGTTATATTTCTCCAGTACATAGAATAAACCGTTTCCAGCTAATAAAGGAGTGAACTTAAGGCCCTTTTTACTTACATCTTCGAGTCCGGTTATATTGTCGAATGAGGCATTATATAGCACACCTACGGGGCAAGCTCCCACATTTTCTTCGGGTAATGTATACTTCTCATTCCTTTCCTTGGTCCAAAATGCATTGGTTAATCCGGCGTCATAAGCACCTGTACTTAGTCCTATATAGATGTCATCATAAGAGGTAGGCAGGAACTTAAATTCATAATCTTTTAATTTTTCATCTACCAGTTTCAGTATTTCAATATCACATCCTGTAATTGATCCGTCATCATCTGTGAAAGCAACGGGATAACTTTCGCTGAATGCAAAGGTAATGAGGGTCGGTTCCTTGGCTGCTATTACATTTTCCTGTCCCTTATCCGTGCCGGTTTCCGCCTGTGCAGGGTCATTCGATGTTGTTGAATTACTATTTGTCTTTGTTTGGTAGGTCTCACTCTTTTTAGATGCGCAGCCCAATGTTCCTAATGTAAATAATACGAACACTACTAACAAAACGGTTATTTTTTTTCCTCTCTTCATACAATATTCTCCTTTTAAATTTATTTTTTGTTTTATTGACTTTTGCAATGCATTAACTTTTTGCAGCATATAAGCCATCTCCAACTCCTATTCCACAACTAATTCGGTACGGGTATTTGCCGAAAACTCACTTCTGGTAAACGGTGCCGAGTAGATATCCTCCAAAAATCTGACTCCGCCTGTATATCCCAGATAGCTGGCGGACAATATAACCTTCTGAATAATAGGAATGCTGATATAGCCATATAAATTCTTTGTTTCCTCAGCCACTAATTTTTCCCAGGTGCTTCCAAGAATTAAGGCTTTTCTGGAGTTAGATATCCGATCTTTTATATCCTTCATGATATAGCTTCCATCCGGTTCAAATACCAGCAGGTCTTTATATTCCGGAAGTTCTCTGTCATATATTTCTTGAATAACCTCTTTTCCCTGTATGGAAGGATCATCCGTAATGTAAATTCCTTTCGCTATAAATCCAACCTCATCAACTAAGAACTTGGTAATACCAATCGCATATATGCTGTCTGCAACGGTGTAAAGTTCAAATGGAAGGGCTGCTCTCTGCTCTCCGATAAAGTCAATAATTGATGAAAAATACTTATAAAACTTGGTTTCTTCCTTCTGAATCACTTTTTCAACAAAATCACTGTTAATACCCGCAAATGTACCAAGTTCCTTTAAAAATTTGCTGCTTTCCTGTGCACCAACCGGAAGGATAGGATACTGCAGAAATGGAGTATCATATTTTTGCTTTAAAAGCTCCACAATGGATAGACCAATCCAGGGGGAAAGCAGCAAATTAAATTCCGCATTTGGTATATTATTCCATTCATTAATACCACCGGATTCATAACCAAATAATATGTTTACCTCCAGTCCGATGCTTTCCACTAAATTTTTGATTACACTCAAATCACCCCGCCAATACGGATTCTGATAGGGTACAACTCCAAAAACATTGACTAAGCCTTTTTTTATCTTGGGTTTGACCTCTCCGATGAATTGTTCAATAATACTTTTTACAACTATCTCATGTCCATAATAATTATTTCCTCTAAACCCCCCTGCCTCAACGCCCACAACCGGATATCCCTGTTTGGCATAAATTGCAGCAACTCTGCAGGTATCATCTCCTACGATGTCGGCGGTACAGCCTGAAAGGACTACGAACAAATCACCCTTCATTACCTTTAGCGCTCCTTCAATGGTACTGATCAATCTTTCTTCACCTCCGAACACAACCTCCTGCTCGGTAGAATTCGTACTGACCACATTACTCCCACCGGCATATCCTTCTCCCTGAAGACCTGCGCCGATAGAGACAAAGCCATGTGCTTTATCAGAACAGCCGGGACCAGCATGGATAATTGGAATTCCCTTGGGTATTGCCAGTACCGTCTGCTGTGCCGCCAATGCACAAGTAAATCTTGATTTTGAAATTAAGTCACTCATTATTTTCCCCCTCCCTCAAAATACATTGGATCCGTGTCTTCACTCAGCCACCAGTCTGTATATGGATATTCCGTATGTTTTGCAATGTTTTTTACCAGTTTTACAGTCTGGAGTGCCTCATCCAGCCTCTTTGCCAATCCTACCAGACCGGAATAACCAATACTTGCATTTGCATCGCCTTCAAAAATGGAAGGAATTCCGAGTTTAGACCCAATACTTGTGATACCTCCGTGCCTGGTAATAAGCAAATCCGGTTTTAGTTCTCTCAATATTTTAATGTGACGGTACGGCTGCTTATTACAGATTGTGAAATTAGCAATATCACCTATATTATCTACCATTGCATCAAGGGTATTGATGGATTCATTATCTGATCTTTGGTCATGGTGAAGACCGGTGACTCCAATGATTTCAAACCCTAACTCATAAGCCAGTACCGACATGTTATGGGTATAGGAATCTCCTGCAAATACATACAGCCTCTTTCCTTTAAACTTTTCCCGGTAAAATTCAATCTTCGGAAGATATTCTTTACGTAAATCAATAATTACTTTTTCCACAATATTCTCACGGTTAGTAACCTTTGCAATCTCACGTAACCATTCATCCGTCCATTTGGTTCCAAATGGTGCAGGAGTGTGAATCTGTACCACTCCATACTGTTCCTCCAGACCTCTTGCCACATAGGAGGATAAGGTCTCACACATCTGTGTGGAGCAGGCCGCCTCTGACATCTGTTCCAGTTGTTCAACAGATGCAAGGGGAAGGTAATAATTCACCCGTAAATTCAATTTAGCAAGTAATGGACCAAAGGTATCAATTCCTTCAAAGTTAAACACATTGACCAGATCTTCCTGCCTTTTTTTAGGCTTTTTTACAATGTCTCTCATAACGCCATGAAAAGCCGCGTCAAAACCACTTGACCAGATTTTTGATTTAAAGCCTTCACAGAAAATTGGAACAACAGGTATTTGCAATTTTTCCTGAGCCTCTGCACAAACACTCTCGATATCATCCCCAATGATTCCGGATGCACAGGAGGATGTGACAAAGATCACCTTCGGATTCGCTTCGTTATAGGTTCTTTGAATTGCTCTTTGCAGCTTATCCACACCTCCATAAATCGTATCCTTTTCCTGTATATTGGTACAAATCTGGTAATTCTTGAATTCACCCAACCCTCTTGCTTTTGATACGGCTCTTCCCCCGATCTGAAACCCTGCATCAGAACCGAAACATCCGACCGGCGAATGCTGAACAACAGCTGCATCCCGAACAAATCCTAAGATAAATGCGCATCCTTGCATGCAACTACTACATTGTTCAAAGGATCTGTTTTTGCAGGTTAATTCTAAATTCTTGGACTTTTCATTTAATTCCTTTGCTGTACCGGTATAGCTGATCGTAGATTTTAATCTGGTTTCTCTTGTTTCAGCTGCGGATGTTTTAAAATTAATACTCATATACACTCTCCATTCCAATTATTTTTGTAATACTCGTTCTTCAATCATCCATGGTATAAGGTTCATTCTAACTGACATGTCTTTAAGTAATCAGTGCCGCAGAATAATTTCTGATCGGCTATCATGGTCATTCATATTTCTGTTGCAAAAGCAGCATTTCATAATGCATGACAAACATACGGGCAACTGTATTCGTCAGAACAAAAAAGAGGCTAAGAAATGAATTTCATTCCTTTAACCTCTAGTTGCCTAGTCAGCATTAAATTGCTTAATATAATCACAAATTGATATTCCTATGGATCCTCTGATGCTTCCAAGTTTGAGCAAATGGTTTATAAAAGTAAAGTCACATCTTTATAGCAACTACATTGATATATTTATACATATGCATATATAACATATATTATTTATATGCTTTTCATAAAATCTATTATATTTATATATTTAGACACAGGCAATACTTCCAGAAAAAATATTTTAATTATCATACTTCTTGAAAAAAATATTTAATTAAACTGTTTTGTTACTTGCCTTAAGGTTTGCCGCCTTCGTATTGCAGTTCATTCTTAATCTGTTCATAGATTGACGTAATATTATCCAGATGAAATACCGGTTTATGGTATTGCTCCGCAATTTCGGTATTAGTAGCTATGCAAATAATGGATTTAGGATCACACACCAGCTTATTTGATATATTCTCACGTACAACCTCTACTTTGGGAAAACTGCTATCTTTCATTCCTTCAATAATTACAATATCTACTTCTTTAATTTTATGAAGCATCTCCGTTATGGATCTTTGTGTATGCTCAATCATAACATTTTTGCATTTTGAGAAAATACCAATTGTACCGGCTCCCGCTTTGGCAAAGCGATCAGTATCGGTTCCTTCCATGTCCAGATTAAAATCATGTCCATCGTGCTTGATGGCCCCTACCCGTAAACCCTCATCGGTGAATTTTGAAATCAAACCTTCTATCAGTGTAGTTTTTCCACTGTTTTTCACTCCACTGACGCAAAAAACGTATGGTACCACATGCTTTCTATAATCATCTGCCGTATTCACATTCAAAATAAGTGTTGAGGAAAAGCAGCTGGTTTCCAACGAAATATATTTCGTTTTGACTGAATTCAAGATTTTCTTTAGCTGATATTCCTTAATATCAATGGATTTTTCCAAAAAAGGAAGCATCCTTCTCGAATAAATTCCACATAACGGATGAATTTCATTCTTATCCGTCATTATATAGCAGTCATAATCAGAGGAAATAAATTCTGTCATATAGAGTACCAGTTCTTTTTTTAAGAATGGCATGTCTACTCCACAAATAAACACCATTTCATGATTCGAATGAGCTAATATCTGATAAATCCCCTCAATCGGACCTGTATCCGGGTGTATATCTTCTATGAATTTATCCGCCTTGTCAAAATATTCACCAAACTTGCTTTTCTTATTAACTGAAACCAGTAAGTCACTAAATTCTTTAAACTCCTCCAGCAAACGGTGCAGCAGTGTTTGATTGTATATTTTTAAAAAAGCTTTGTCTTTTCCCATTCTGGTGCTTTTACCTGCCGCCAATATGCCAACGCTAAGATCATTTTTAATTTCCATCGTAACCTTCATTCCCATTTAAGTATTTCTATCATTTCAAATGCTCTGCCAATTGCGATTCACTCAGATTTCCTTTATCCTCCATATCCTAACCTGATCCCCAGCTTTATATTGTTTACCTGCTTCCATATCGATAAAACAATTGCACTCCACTAGATTTGAGATAACTGAAGATACGTGTATGGCTGAGGGTATGGTGACCTCATTATTTTCTTCAAAAGCCCTGACAAACCGTCTGCACTTATTCCGTTTTTTGTATTCACTGAACAGAACCGCTTCTTTATAACCTATTTCCAATGATTTGTTCATCATGAATCTTGCGGCCACTGGCCAAAACAACAATTCGAAAAGAGTCAGAGCAGCATAGGGATTTCCGGATAAGTGCAGGATGATCTTGTTTCTAAAAATACTGGCACTGGTAGGGGCACCCGGTTGAACATCTATTCCTTTAAATAAATATTGAGCTTCTGTTCTTTGGATGAATTCAGGGATGTAATCCGATTTACCAACTGAGACTCCGCCGGTAGTAATAACGATATCCGCTTTTTTTACAGCCGTCTTGATTGATCTTGTAATCGCACTTATGTTATCAGAACAAATTTCAGAAGATACCACCTTAAGTCTAGAGGCTTCAATTTTAGCTGCCAAGCTATAGCTAATGCTATTATAAATTTGAGCTTTATTCAATACTGTCCCCGGATTAATAAGCTCTGTTCCTGTGGAAATTATAGCAACATTAAGGGGTTGTATCACTTGGACCGTGGCATACCCAAGACTCGCAAGTAATCCAATATGAAGACTCTGCAGTTTCGTTCCTTTTTTTAAAATCAAGTGTCCTTTTTGAATATCCTCCCCGATATGGCAATAATTTTGATATTGTTTTACATATGTATAGATTTTTACATCTTCTTCCCCATAGTCGGTATCCTCCTGCCTGACTACAGTGTCAAATCCGGCAGGTACGATTGCACCGGTCATAACTCTGACGGCCTCCTTTGGTTCAAAAGCAAACTCCTTATATTCACCAGCACACAATTCACCAATTACCTTTAAGATTGCCGGATGATCCATAGCTGCATCTGTTAAATCAGATGACATGACCGCATATCCATCCATCGCTGATTTTGGAAAGGAAGGTACCGATATAGGTGCATACTCATCCTTTGCCAAAACATGACCCAATGATTTACCTATGGGTAATTCTAACATCTCCTTCTTCGGATCAATATTCTTTTTTAATATACTTATTGCTTCTTCTAGTTGATACATTTACTCACCCTTCAATGCATAAGTCAAACAATTCATTGGACAAGCCTGTACACAGGCCGGAACTTCTTTCCTAATCCTATCTTGAATGCATCCGTCACATTTAATAGCTACATTGAAATCCGAATAATACATGATGGCACCTACAGTGCAATGATCAAGGCACTTCTTGCAGCCTGTACATAGTTGCCTGTCAATTAATATAATGTCATTTTCATCCTTAACTATAGCTTTTTCAGGACATGCCAAAAGGCACTTTGGCTCCTTGCATTGCAAGCACATTTTTATACTATATTTTACCAGACCGGATACATGCAGTAGTTCCTGTTCCTGTATGCAGATTAAATTAAGTCCTACTGGTAAGTTATGCTTATCTTTGCAGGCCAGCTGACAGCATTTGCAGCCAATACAGTAGTTCATATTATGTCTGATTTTATATTTCATGATTGCACCGCTCTAATCTGAACCAAATTTGAATGTTGTGGATTCCCCTTTGCCAATGGCGTTGGCTGTAATGTGGTAATGGTATTTATGGAACCTCGGATATCTACTCCATTTTTATCCGGAGTATACCATGCACCCTGGGGAAGCGCAGCTACTCCCGCGATCATTCTTGAGGTAACATGAACCCTGGTATGGATTATGCCCCTGTCATTCAGGATTTCTGCCATATTGCCCTCTTTTAATCCCCGTTCCTTTGCATCCTTTGTATTCAGCCATAATCGATGAGGTTCTATTTCTTCCATCCATTCATTATTATCGTGAACAGAGTGACAGCGTCGTTTTGTATGCCAGCCTATTAGCTGTATCGGATACTTTTTTAACAAATCATCCTCTGGTCCTTCAAAGCTTGATACATATTTAGGTATAGCTGGAATCAGTTTTTCTTTCTTCATTTGAAATAAACGCTCTGAAAAAATTTCAATTTTTCCGGAAGGGGTTGGAAATGGGTTGTCATTAAAATTTTCAATTTGATCTTTAAATGCTATGTACACTTTATTATTTGAGTATTTATATCCTCCATTTCTCTTAAATTCTTCAAAATCAGGCAATTCCTCTTCCTCATCTTTTAAATCCTGATATACTTTTTCAATCCATTCATCCATTGATGCCATTCCATTCGTAAATTTCTTGTGTATTCCCATTTTCCGTGAGACTTCTTCCAACCAGTCGTATTCAAAACGACTTTCGAACAACGGCTCTATTGCTTTGTTATTATAGAGAAGGAAGTTGCCTTCCCCCCATGGCATGGTTAAATTATTACCTTCAAATAAAGAAGTTCCCGGCAATAAAATGTCTGAATAGTTTGCACTTGGTGTCATAAATAAATCGGAACATACAATAAACTCACACTTGGTGGTATCACATAGTATCTGCCTCGTTTTATTTATATCACTATGTTGATTGATAAGCGTATTACCAGCAAGATTAATAATCATCTTTATATTGCTGTCCAATTTTTCTTTTCCTCTTACTCTGTCATATTGGGCAGTCATTTCTGTTCCCCGTTCTATAGCATCCGTCCATAGAAAGGAAGGAATGGATGCTTTGTACGGATTCTCAATGGATGAAACACAGGGAATTTTATGTTGCTGTAGTCCTCCATTTCCTCCCGTATGCCCGCCGGATACCCCAATATTCCCAGTTAAGCAAGGTAATATCATAATACTGCGTACTGTTTGTTCTCCATTTCCATGTCGTTGGGGTCCGAGACCCGGTAAGATGGCCGCCGGTTTTGATGTGGCATATTCAATCGCCAGTTGGATGATTATCTGCTCTTTTACTCCTGTTATTTTCTCTGCCCAGGCTGGGGTTTTCACCGTTTTGTCATATTTCCCATAAATATAATCCGTATAGTTTTCTCTTCCTTCAGTGATTTCATCCATATGCTCCTCATCAAAGCCAATGCAGAATTTATCCATAAAAGTTCTGTCTTCCAGTCCACGTTCCAAGATAACATAGGCCATGGCAGCAACCAACGCACTATCCGTTGTTGGTTTTATCCCAATCCACTGTGTCGCAAAAACAGCCGCAGTGTCACTGAACTGTGGATCAATAACAATCACTTTTATCTTCTTGTCTTTTATCTTTTTTAATGTAGAAAAAAGAACAGGATTAAATAATGTAACCACCGGGTTATATCCCCACAATATGATTAATTTGGAATCCAGCAATGTATTTAATGAGGATCCTACCATATTTGTCCCATAGGTATAGGGCACAGCAATCTCCGCACACGCAGAGCTGTAGGTATTATAATTACCCAAAAATCCACCGTCTGCGGCTAATAATCGCCGGGCCAGCATATCGCCTCTGAATACTGCACTTATTCCAGACGCATAATTTACATATCTTGATCCCTTACCATATAGTTCTCCTATCCTCTTTGTTTGAGATGCTATTGTTTCTATTGCTTCCTCCCAGGAGATTCTTACAAATTTTCCTTCTCCTCTCTGACCGGTTCTTTTCATTGGATATCTTATTCTGTCCGAACTCAGATACGTTTTTCTATACCCTCTTCCTCTGACACATGCTTTTAGCACAGGAAGCTCATCTCCACTATCTATATCACTTTCAATCTGTAGAAGGCAGTCATTCTTAACATGAGCCTTTATGACGCATCTACCTCCGCAATTACCTCGACCGGCAGTCAGTACAATCTTTTCGCTAAAATTCTGCTGTTCAAAATTACAAAAGCGTTTCTGTTTCGTTTGATCTATTTGAAGGTTAGGAATTACAAAATCATCTATTTCATTGAAATTCTTAATATACTCTAACTCTTTACAGAAATTCTCCCTGGCAAAGCTAACATATTTTTTCATATTCTTATTTTGACTTTTCTCCTCTAGACCATCAAGAATAATGCCAAAAAACCGACTGATGTGATTTTTTATAAATAAACTTCGTAAATAAATCAAATCTTCTGTTATCATATTATTTCCGTGTTCAAGAGAATTAACAATATTGTCCGAAATAATCGTTATAAATTCCAATTCCAGTCCTATATAATCTGGAAGCTGATGTAGTTCCTCACAGATATCCAATCCGCACGCTTGATAGAATTCCCTTACCTGTAAAGTGGTGGCGTCCAGCAATACATTTTTCGAATTTATCAATGCAGATTCCCATAACATCACAGGGGAATTCC
Organism: Bacillota bacterium; assembly: GCA_023439505.1. GTDB lineage: Bacteria > Bacillota > Clostridia > Lachnospirales > Lachnospiraceae > Mobilitalea. The sequence goes on along the minus strand of JAEXNR010000017.1, from coordinate 61,214 downwards.
CTGTTCCGTATATCAGCCGGGAATACTCCTCATCACAACAGTCAAGCATAAAAAAATCGGCCAGACGCTGATCAATATTTCTTTGGGTAAAATAATAGTCATATAGTTTTTCTTCTTTCATATTCTACACATCCCAACCAAAAATTGTAAACATCGTAAACTGCCAGAAGCCAAAAAACGAAAGCCAATTTAATCCTGATACAAGAATAAATTGGCTTTAGTTTTCTAATCACCTTAACAATTATATACTTCACTTATATGTTTTATATATTTTACTATAAGATACTAAACTCACTTTGTCAAGTGTTTTCAGTATTACAATTGCTCCATTGTTTTCAGTATTACAATTGCTCCATTGTTCGCTATCTTTTTATGCAACAATGATATCCGGTAAGATGGTACGGTATTTGTCTACCCGTTCCCATTCTGAGTTTTGAGCTTAATATATATAATAGTTCTGGCAGGCTAAGCCGAATACGATAATCAAAAGGCACTTTGTGCCGTCTATGTATTGTGATGTGAAGCAGAGCTCACATTCCTGACATAGACAGCTACAAAGTGCCTTTTATTATTTACTTCAGATTGTACTGATATGACTCAGCAAATCATTTCTATGCTTATCTATCATCCAGGAATGCTTCGCTTCCTAGGACAATTTGGCTCTCTTTAATCTTACACTTACAGGGACGTTTACAATATTTTGAATTGGTTTCCAAATAAAATAAGCAATGGTGAAGTCTATGGTACTATGGATCAGTGTTCCGACGCCAACCAGTCCGAGTACCGCAACCAGATAACCCTTATCATAATTTGCACTGGTCATGCTATTCCCCCAGTAGAAATAAGTTACGACCAGCACTTCGCAAATTGCATGGATTACAGCCATCAGCGTAGAGAACAGTGCTGTTCCCCCAAAAGAGGATAATACATTGCCGTTCTTCTTAAGTATAAAAGATCCGACAGTCGCAAATACGATATGTGTCATTGCTCTGAAAACAACGATAATCGGAAAAGCTGCAAATAAAAACCCAAATGCAGTTAACAAAGCCACGGCCAGCGCCACCGGCGGGGAGATAAACATTGCAATAAAAATCGGTACATGACTTGCCAGGGTAAAGGAAGCCGGTTCTATTAGTATTTTCACTGGGGAATACATCGGAATTATAATTCCGATGGTGCACAATAATGCTGCTATGACCATGGTTTTTACTTTGTTGCTCGTATTTGTCATTGTTATGTTCGTCCTTTCTAAATGGGAGCTTTATGTTGCACAGTCAACAGTCTTGTTAGCTGTCTTGTCAGTAGCAATTATATAGAATTATTCCCGTCCTGTCAATACCAATATTATAAATATAGTTCCCAATTACCAATATTATAAATATAGTTCCCAATATATTTAACAAATATATCTTCTTCTTAATATTATAAATATAGTTCCTTATCTTCACTCTTTTTTACCCCGCCTTTACTCGCCAAGTCGGTATATTCCAGCAAATCAAATAAATCATTCATTTTCCGGCTTTTTACTGGAATCGCAAATATCTTCTTTCATTTCCCAATTCTTTTATTTATATCAATCCAGGACGAAAAGCTGTTCATTAGTTCTTAAGCTCCCTATTCATGATTTCCATTGACTTTATGGATTTGTACTTTGTATCCCTACCTCCAACCGTCTAATACTTAAAATTGCATTTGGGGAATATGAAAATAATATTGAATATTTTGTAAATTTCTTGACATATGGTTTTATTAATGGTAATTTATTTATAGTAAATTACAGAGAGGAAGGTGACGTCATGCTTTATATTAACCAAAAATCAAACAACAATAAATTGTATCCGTGCTATCTGAACTTGCATGGCGTTATATAGCGCCTTTCATTTAATCTGTTTTGATTGCCCGGGTAACTCACCCGGGCTTTTTTGCGCCCATTTTAGAATGATCAGTGAAAGCTACGGAATAAGGAGAATTATGAAAAATAGAAAGCCAAAATCATTGATGCTTACAAAAGAATCACAGGCTGACCGAAAGAAACGAGTTTCCTGTGGCGTAAAATATCGTGCAACCGTTTTTGAAAATAAAAAAAAGCGGCAGAAATACAAAAATGATTATAGTGAGGAAATGATATGAATATTCCATTAAGTGTAAACCAAACCGAATTGATAGATGTATTACTGAATGTGGCTATTATTCGTCCCGTCTTTATCTGGGGTGCTCCCGGAATTGGTAAATCCTCAATTGTAGAAAACTTTGCCAAATCCCTCGGACTACCATGCGTATCGCTCTTAGGTAGCCAACTTGCCCCAGAGGATATTATCGGTGTGCCACAAATTATTGACGGTAAAAGTGTATTCTGCCCTCCTCGGATGATTGTGAGGAAAGAACCTTATTGCCTGTTTCTGGATGAGCTTAACGCATGTTCTCAGGAAGTGCAAAAGGCTTTTTACAGTCTGATTCATGACCGGCGCATCGGAGAATATATTCTACCGGAGGGTTCGATTATCGTAGGTGCCGGTAATCGTGCACAGGACAATGCAATTGTTAGGCCTATGTCTTCTGCCTTAATCAACCGAATGTTTCATGTGGAGTTGATTGCCTCTCATCGCGATTGGCTCGGATGGGCTGGCCAAAATGGTATTCATCCTTATGTAATAGAGTACATCGGATTACGCCCGGATCATCTCTGGAAACAACCTCCCAAAACAGAGGAACCGTTTTCCACCCCACGTTCATGGCATATGTTTTCCGATGCTATTTATAGTTATGGAGATAAAATAACCGAAAAACAATTGGAGATTCTGGCCTCCGGCTGTCTGTCTCCTCATCATGCAACGCAGTTTCGTGCTTTTGTCAAGCAAATCCGCAACCGATATGCGCTTTCCGCTATTATTAATGGTGATCAGAAGTGGCCAAATGCTCCAGAAGAAAGGGATGCCCTCTATTTTTTAGCTCAGAGTTTTAAAACACAGCTCATTAAGGAATTACCGTCCGATAAAAATAATCTATCTGGTACAACGCAGGATTTAGCATTCAGATCAAAAACGCTGATGAAGGATCTGGCGAATATCAGTCTCGAAATCGCGCAAATGACCGTATCTGCAGAGGATGACAACTCCCTACCCGATTGGTTTATCGTGGAGATCATACGTGATTTACCCCGACTGGCGGTGAAGAAATAATGTCAAAGGTAAAGCAGCGTCAAAAAGAACAGTACGATATCGCCACGCAAAAATTCAATGCAGGATATTCACTGGTGAATAATCACCCATTATTTTATCCATTGATGCAAGCAGCAACTGTACGCCGAGATGAAAATAACGACTATCCTGAAGAAGGTCTTACTTTTGTAACAAAAGAAGGTTTTATCTTGTGTAACCCAAAACGCCGTGCCGAGCCTGAGCAGTGGGCTCGCGCTCTGGCTCATAGTCTGCTGCATTTAGGTATGGATCATTTTCAGACGAAAGAACAACCAATCCTATGGAGCATGGCTTGTGACTGTGTGGTTGAAAAATTCTTAAATGATTTAAAATTTGGTACCTCTTTCTATGATACTTCTCTCCCTATGGGGATACAAGATGAGGAGCGATTATACCAGCGATTATTGGGATCACAGGAAAAGGGAGAATACTCCGGGTTTGGTACTGCAGGTAATAAGGTTCAGGATATGATCTTTGAAAATGAAAGTCGGTACCACCATTACGGTAAACCGCCTAATTGGTCAAAGTTGCTTGCAGTCGGTCTTTCCGCTGCTGTTCGCAGCGCTGTAAGCGTAGCATCAGGTGAACTGGAAACACTTAGTGCCAACCCAAGTGAATCAGTAAATAGCAAAGCCTACCGTGCCAAGCAGTGGTTTATCTCCAGTTACCCGCTACTTGGTGCTATTGCAGCGAATTTCAGATTGATTGAGGATTTTCAAATCTGTCAGCGTATGGAAATCACAATCGCGGCAATTTCACCTGCTTTATCTGAGATTTATATCAATCCGTCCTATCTGCTGGATGCCGAAGAAATTCGCTTCGTTATGGCCCACGAATTCTTACATGCTGCGCTCCGGCATGACGCTCGGTTGGAATGGCGGGATGCCTATCTTTGGAACGTAGCCTGCGATTATGTAATCAACCAGTGGTTAACCGAAATGGGAGTTGGTGAACGCCCGGACGGGCTTTTATACGATGAGCAGTTCAAAGGTATGAATGCTGAGGCAATCTATGACCGTATCGTCACTGATATGCGTACCTACCGCAAGCTGGCCACCTTGCGGGGTGTGGGACTCGGTGATATTCTGCCTGGTCAGCATAGTTCCTCCTTAGATGTGGATTTAGACGCATTTTATCGCCGGGCATTAGCACAGGGACTTTCCTATCATCAAGAACAGGGTCGGAGTTACCTTCCTGAAGGCTTGATTGAAGAAATACGGGCATTATCTCATCCGCCTATTCCATGGGATGTGGATTTAGCCCGTTGGTTTGATGAGCAATTTACTCCAATTGAAAAAATGCGTTCCTATGCAAGACCCAGCCGCCGTCAATCTTCCACTCCTGACATCCCACGCCCTAACTGGATGATTTCTCAAGCGGCAATGGATGGCAGAACCTTCGGTGTGGTTCTGGATACTTCCGGATCAATGGAACGAGGATTATTGGCTACAGCACTGGGAGCCATAGCCAGCTACAGCGCCACCCGGGATGTACCTGCGGCACGTGTGGTGTTTTGCGACGCCGAGGCTTACGACGCGGGTTACATGAGACCTGAAGACATTGCCGGAACCGTGAAGATAAAAGGTCGCGGCGGCACTGTACTCCAACCGGGCATTGATTTACTTGAAAAAGCAGAGGATTTCCCGAAAGAGGCGCCAATTTTGATTATTACAGACGGTTACTGCGATAAAGTAGTTCTCTACGGAAGGGAACACGCGTTTTTAGTGCCGCAGGGAGCAAATCTACCTTTTGTACCGAAAGGGAAAGTATTTAGAATGAGGTGAAGGTATGAATAACGCACAATTTAAACATGATTTTCTAAGAGGATTGGGTTCCGCACTAATTGAACTGAACTCGAACTGTAATGCAAAGCAATTTCGTAAAATTGTAATGTATGGATGTCTTCATAACACAACCTATGATATGCAATGCGAGGGTGACCGTGGCTGGTATCTATCTCAGGCGGCCCAACTTGTCGAAGACAAAGAAGCCATCGAAGCCGCTGTCATACAGAAATTTTTTCGTATCAGAGATAATGATTGGTTGTTTGATCAATATACATCTATTTTGTATAACTTTGTGAAAGAAGGAAGTGAGAATGCCCGCGTTGCACTTTATCAGCAGTATGAGAATATGGTAAATGAGCTTACTCTCAGAAAAAGAAACTCAAACGGAACATATCCCCAACGAGATATGTTTGACTGGCTCTGTGTTTGGTTGACTTCACTTGATGGATGGAACATGTTCAAACGTGTTGTACAGGATGTAAGCGAAATCTTGTTACCTAAAGATGTAGATTGTTTCTTTTCAGAGTGGTTTTATGATAACGCGAAAGGCAAATTCGGTAAAGAGCGAGTAGAGAATTATTTACAAAAGCAGTCAAAAAAATCTCAGTTTGTTTGCGTTTATTACGAAAAATCAAAGGAATGGGATCATCATGTCTATGAAAAACTTCCTGTTCCGACATTGGATGAATTTATTAACATGGCGTTTGATAAGAATGATAGGACAAGAGGCATGTCTATACGCTTTGCTAAAAATGCCAGTCGTGAAGATTTAGATAAATTAGCAAAGTGTGCAATTGAGGAATCCGATCCAGAAATTAAGGTTAATCTTTTATGGCCATTTAGGCGAGTAAAATATCCCTTTCCAACAGACATACTACTGGAATTGAGTAAAAGTGATGATGAAAATCTACGTGATGTAGCATTTGACATTATGGAGAAAAATCCATTGCCAGAGTACCGTGAGTATTCCATATCTCTCATTGAGCAGAAAAAAGATGTTATAAATGCAATATCCTTACTTACCCGTACCTTTCGCCCTAAGGATGAGCCTTTCCTGTTCAGTATAGTTAAGTCTTTACCAATCGATAATGATGATGGTAATTGGCATGCAGCTTTCATGGACATTGAAGATGGGATAAAGCACATGCGAGGCAAGCCCAAAACCGACATTCTGGAGTACCTATATCGCAATACATTATGTGGAAGCTGCCGAGAGTGTATTGTCCGCTTGATGCATAAGAAAAAAGTGCTTACAAAAGCCATTTTAGAGGAATGCAAATTTGATGCTAATAGCGATATCAGAGTCTTTGCCGGAAAGATAAAGCTTCCTCAGTAAAGGATATCGTTATACACAAACGTATTTATGAGGACGACCTTAAAGAGCATGGGCAAGAGCCATAGGAAAATGGACTTGCCCATAAATAACCATTAAAAACTTTACGTCGATTTCTTGAGCTAAACTAGCTTTGAAGCGGTCTTGAGCTGAGTGGAACGGCTTCAAAAGCATAACTAATATTTTTCCAAATAAACATCGATTATTTTCTTAATATCATTTCTTTCTATATCTGTGTTCACCAAATATTCAACAAAAAAATTCTCAATCTCTTCATCTTTCTTTTTCGATAATAACTGGTAAACATCGGTCCAAACATTCAAATACTCATTATGTCTAGCTATAAAAAATGAGATCTCTTTGAATCTGGGATGTTCTAATGCATATAATGCTGAAACTAAATTTATAGCTTGTGTATCCGTTATGCCGTTTCCATTCCACTCTTTTGGTTTATCATCGATCACTTTAATTGGTATTACTTCGATTTTTTCTTTTCCGAGTATGCTTTTAAACATAAATGACCACCTCGTTTATTACATTATTTTGACCATTCTGTTAGAAATGCTCTCAAATCATTCACTTGCTTTATAATTATAAATTGGCTTAATTATTTTTAGGATATCTGCGGTTGGTGTGATATTCTTAACAATTTCACTCATATCCTTATACGCCATTGGACATTCGTCAAGTGTTTCCTTATTTACCGAAGTCGTATAGATATCTTTCATTTGCTTTTTAAATTCTGAAACTGTAAAGGTACTTTTTGCCTGCGTACGGCTCATGAGTCTTCCTGCACCATGCGGAGCAGAGCAGTTCCAATCTTCATTTCCTTTTCCAAGACAGATCAGGCTTCCGTCGCGCATGTTGATTGGTATCAGAAGTTTATCTCCATGTTTTGCAGACACTGCCCCTTTGCGTAGAATCATATGTTCAGTATCTATATAATTATGGATTGTTGTAAATTGTTCCGCAACATCCAATTTCATTCCACGAATGATTTCATCCGCCATAGCTTTGCGATTAAGCGTAGCAAAGTGTTGAACTATTTGCATGTCTTGAATATAATCTTCAAATAAATCTTCACTAACATAGGCAAGTGGATAAGGGATATTCGTCAGTATTTGTTTTTTTAATTCTTTTATAGCAGATTGAATTTCTTTCTCTCTACCTGCCGCTTTATACTCCGTAATCAAATTGTCTAGCGCCCTTTTATCATTTCCATTTAGACGATTAAATCCCATCTCCTGATAAAGTTTTGCAACTTCGTTGCCAAGGTAACGGCTTCCCGAGTGAATTACTATGTAAATATTACCTTCCTCATCTTTATCAGCTTCGATAAAATGATTACCTCCACCCAATGTCCCAATTGAATGAATTGCCCGATGTTCATGAATTTCCTTATAGCAGCGTAGGTCTGTTAATTCAATCTCGTCATTATATTTATGCGGTGTTTCTCGAATATTCATACCGGACGGTATTTTTGCATATATCAATTTATCCAATTTTTCAAGTTCGATATGCTTATTGTTAATTCGTATGGTTTCCATTCCACATCCGATGTCTACACCGACAAGATTGGGAACTATCTTATCAGAGATCGTCATGGTAGTGCCGATCGTACAACCAGCACCTGCATGAACATCCGGCATTATTCGTATTTTTGATCCTTCTGTATATGCCATATCGCACAGTTGTTTAATCTGTGCGATGGCAACTTCTTCAATTGTTTCAGTAAACACCTTTGCCGATGTAAAATTTCCTTTTATTTCAATCATGGTTAAGCTCCTTTTAAAATGCTCGTCAACTGTGAAAGCAAATCAGTTCCTCCATTGACTGTGATATTACCGACATTTTCACAAATCTTCTCAAGATACTCAAGTTCCTTTAATTTAAATAACGTTTGATTTTCATCCATCAACTTGGCAGTATTGAGTAAGCTTCTGGTCGATGCAACTTCCTCACGACGTGCTATTACATTTGCCTGTGCTTTTTTCTCCGCAATCAGTACTGTGTTCATAATATTACGAATTTCACCAGGAAGGATGATATCCTTTACACCGGCATCATAAAACCTGATATAAAAGTTTTCCTCCTTCTCTTTCAATTTTTGATAAGTATAATCAGCAATTTGCTCCCTGTTTTCAAGTATTTCATCCAGTCGGTATTTTCCGATATACTCACGAAGTATGAGCTGCAGAGTTACATGCATTTGCTCCACGTAATTATCGATTTCAGTGAAAATCTTAATATAATCTGTAATTTTATAATGACAGACAAAATTAATACGCAATGCCACTTTATCTAACGTCAGCATCTCCTGTCCGGCTATATCCATTTGCAGAAGGCGGGTATCAACTAAGCTTGCATTAATTCTTGTGCCATTATTCCAAAAGTAGTAGGTTCCTTCGTTTAAAAGCTTAACATAGTTCTGATCATAGTATAACCTTGCTTTCTGATAACCGGCAACCTCTACTTTAAAAAACAATTTTTTTGGCAGTACATCAAATATGTATTTCGGAAATTCATCCGGTACTTTTGGATCCCTCAGATCTATTATTTCAAACTTGTGGGTATGAAACACCTTCCAATAAGCGTATCTGCCGCTGGTCAGGCAATTGGTAAATTTTCCATTAATATAGTGAAACGCCAATGTTTCATCAGCGACATCGACTATTTCCAGTTGTTCTTTCAATACTTTGTCATTCAAGAATACACTCAAATCTAAATCTGCATGTTTAAATTCATCCGTAATATCCATAATTTCTACAACTATATTTCTTGATAAAAAACGATGTTTTCCCGGCTCCAGCATCTTTTCGTACTTACCGTCTTTAAAAAGTAATCCTCTTTGATTTTCATTAATTATCATTTTCATCTATGTAATCCTCCATGTTTTACAGGAGGATTTCGCCTCCTTATAATATTTTCGAGTTACAGCGAACGTACCATACAGCTTTTACGGCAGAAGGTTTCAGACGATCAAGTATGAGATTGGGAGTCAGGCTCTGAATCCAATATTGATTAGTCGGTATCCACAATCCGGCAGGGTAAAAGCTGTACCGAAATCATAAAAACATTTGTTTTCACATTTCAGAAACGTCAGCATTCTTCATTAAATTTGTCCGGCTTATTAGGCCGTTCCCTGACAAAAGACTTAAAAATCTTTGACTTTTCACAAAGTCATTTTCTAACCAAGGCTAAGCAATAGGCTTAGAGCAGGATTTGAACCTGCATTTATCCATTCCGTGGACGAGTAATCTCTCGTTTGGGGAGTTGAACCCCATGCAATTGTTCTTGGCATACACTTCGGCAGCGCCTTGTGTACCGCAGGAATCAAGGAATTCCTTGCAAAAGCAACCTTGCATATTTATCATACATCTATATTTTTCGTTATTCATTGAAAAAAAGTTGCGAACAAAAAAAGTCACACCCGAATTATTTGGGTATGACTCGCTTCATTAACTCTTTTTGACACCTTAATCTCTCATTGATCAAATCTATAAAATGCTTTGGGGATTTCACTTTTACTAAAGGGCCAAACGATAAAACCCTGATCAATACTTCTATTTCATCCTCTTTATGATAGGTTAGTTCCATTTCGTAATGTTTCTCGTCAAGCTGAGTTGTGACCTTCTCATAATGAGCAAAGTGTAGCATGCATCGTTCCAACGCGTTACGCTCATCCCTGATTTCCAGAAAGATATGTTCTTTCTTACGAATCAGCGGTTTTAAACCTTCTTCATCATATTCCTCCAGCAGCTCACAGTTTTTGATTCTTGCAAGATTGATCGTTGATAAGCTATTGATACCCCTGCATAGCACTCTGAATTTATCATCTTTTTCGGAATATTCCAGCCTTCGTGGAATATATATGTTTCTTGTACCGTTTCCCTTGCCATCGATAAAGGAGATTTGAAGCTTTCTCTTTTCCTTCAACGCACGTAATACTGTTTTGAAAACTTCCCTATAGATCGGGCTTTCATAAGGATCACCGTCTTTCATCAGATCAAAACAGTAAAAATCCTTTTCTTCGTATAGAGGAGACACCTCGTCGAGTCCCTCAATTATAAGATCCGTAAAAAGCGAAAATCTGCGGTCTAAACTGATGGATTTTAAAAACTGCTTTTGCAGGGTGGTGAGCGGCATCCTCGAATAATGTTTGATTGGTGTTTTAAACTCTTTGGTTATTACCTGCCACTGTTCTTTTTGAATAGCCTCCATAATATAGACAAAGCTTTCCCTGAATGCCTCGGTATTAATAAAATCACAAGCATTTCGTGAATTCAGTTCTCCATCAATTGCCCGATTAATCAGCAGTGCCACAGCATTATAATAAGCACTGTATATTTCGTTAAACAGCATCCGGACCACCTCCATAGTTAGAATAGAGCTCCTCCAAATCCCGATAAAAGGTGCGGACAACGGATTGATTGCTGCAATCCAAAGATAAGATTCTCCCGATAAAGGTTCTTAACCATGGTAACATTTCAATCGTATCATAAACTGATATATCATAGCGGTAGGTAGTCGGGTCCACCTTTGATAACGTACCGTTTCTTCCCTCTCTCATAATTCGATGCCTGATAAAATGTTCGTTGTCCTCAATATGTAAAAGCATAGATAAATGTTCCAGTCTTTTCCCATTGCCAAAGGATATTCCCCATGCATTCGGCAGCATCTCATGAAACCGTTTTTCATATAAATTATAATCAGAACTTACCTCCATTATTTTCACCGATTTAATATAATCTAACCTCAAAGTCAGTATCACCTTTGATTCATTTCGAAATGCTGCCAAATATCGCCGTCCACCCTGTACACTTATCATAAATCGGAGCGGAATTATCTCAACGGATATCGTCTCCAGGGATGATCTGCTGTGATTTACGATTTCCACTATTCTCCTGTTATGAATAGCCTGCAGCAATTCATACACAATCTCACTTTCTAATGCATGCATAATATAATGATGTTTATATAATAGCAATGTATTATCGTAGTTATATTTATCTTGCAGATAACTTCCGACTACCCCAAGAGGACTGACTTCCGAGAAAAATGTCAGCGCGTCTGAAATATCCTTCAGCTCTAATAACGTATGATTTAATGCGTACAAGAGCTTCTTCCCTAGCTTGTGGGTAATAAGAATTCCGAGTGCTTCGTATTCTATTAGTTTATTGCGCACCGTCGATACGTCAAAAAAAACCGGACACTCAAAGCAGCACAAATATTCGGAAGATATAATATCTGCAATCTCAGCTGCTGATGCCGCGGTTTTATCCCTCAGAATATCAAGAATAATGAAATTGAGTGTAATGTCATTCCTGGTAAATGTTTTTGCTTTAAAGGCACGATAAAGCGGGTTTTCAGTAATGGCCCCACTGTCAACTGACAGAAACACAGATTTACCGTTTTCATCCGCACGAAAGAACATATAGTCAGAAAGATAGCTTTCAATTCTTCTCTTTTCGTAATCGTAGGTGCGCAAACTCTTTTTCTTCTTGAAATCATCCCGTGACATAAACCCAAACACATAAAAATCTCGCATATAATCTCGAATTTTATCAAAACGTTTTATTAATTCCGAATAGTCTCCCATCCAATGTTACCCTCTTCTACTCCTCTGAATCCAGATCATCCAAGCTCCCGTTTCACCAATACCCCTACATATGTTACAAGAACCTCTCCAGAAAGGATACAAAGAAATTCTTCCAGAACCCCCCCCTGATCTATCTAAGAAGCCTGCAAGAACTAACTCTGTCCTATATTAAATTGTTATTTTTTGTGTTGCCCTCCCGGCAGAAAGAACCGATGCATTATCCTGCATCCACTACATCGGTTCCTTCCGAAGTTTCCTATAACTGATTGTTCTCTATCCCTTTCATCTCTTCATAAAATTGGTTGAAAAAGTCAGGGTTCTGAAATAAGGAGAACATACTGACAACAATTAGTAATCCAAATAAAAGGGCAATGATTGATAATATCAGACCTGCAATTGCCATTCCTCTACCGCCTTTATGAGTGCGTATGGAAACGATACCGAGAATCAATCCTACAATTGCTGCTGGAATGGCAAAATAGGGAATGCAAAACATGATGATTCCTATGATGCCCAATACCATGGACGCAATTGACATACCATTGCTTGCCTTGGGCTGTTGATACGGTTGGTATTGATTTTGATATTGATATTGCTGTTGCTGATAATATGGATTATCATTCTGATCCTGATACCGAGACTCCTGGTACTGCTTTTGTTGATCCGGCATGCCTTCATTCGGGTTCTGCTGATCTTCTTCCTTTTTCTTATCATTAAAATCTTCCACTATGTTACCCCCTGCCTTTGCTTGTATAAAATATTGTTAAAATAATCCTAACACAGAAAGCAATATACAGCAATAAATAAATCCTGTAACGCCTATCTTAATCTGATCAATCTTTCATTTTTCTATTGATATTTTATACTTTTTTAATAAATTTAACACATTTTTTATCCTTAAATTGACTGACTTTTTATTATCTGTTATAATTAGGAAAAGGAATAGGGGAGGATCTTACATGAACAATCAGAATAATGGTAAATCTACCGCATCTTTGGTTCTCGGTATTATCAGTGTTGTTTTCATTTTTACAGGCTCTTTTTCTTTCTTAGGAATGATCCTGGCGGTGATTGGTTTGATACTCGGCATACAATCCCAGAAAGAATACCCGGGTGACGGTAAAGCTAAGGCCGGTGTAATTTTAAGCATTATCGGTCTTGCTTTATGTGCACTGACTTTTATATCCTGTATCGCCTGCATCGGCGCTTTTGCTGCTTTAAGCTAAAACATGCATCGCTGTCACTTGGGTGAATCGGCAAGCCAATTCACTTGTCAGGAATGAACAAAAAGAGCTTTTGCAGCATGCAATTGCTCTTTTTCAAGTATATCCGTACCTTCCATATTTTATTTCATATATCTGAGGAGAATTTATGTTACCTACGATTACGTTTTTTGGGAAGACCATTGCCATGTATGGACTAATGATTCTGTTGGGAATTGGGATCGGCATCATATTGGCTGTAAAACGAAGCGACCGATATCAGATTTCACGACAGGATGTCCTCTTTTCCTCCTGTTATGGTGTGATTGGACTGGTAATTGGCGCAAAATTATTATTTATCGTCACCATAGTTCCAAGTCTGTTACGAAATCAGGCACTTTGGCTATCAGATATTTCCATGATATCTCCGCTGCTTTCAGGTGGTTTTGTATTTTATGGCGGTCTCCTTGGTGCCCTTTTGGGGTACTATATTTATTGCAGACAATATCATATTCGTTTTATCTGTTTGTTGGACCTGATCGCACCTTCTGTTCCAATCATACACGGCTTCGGGCGAATCGGCTGCTTTTTTGCAGGCTGCTGCTATGGTTTACCCTATCGGGGACCACTCCATATCATATTTCACAAATCAACAATCGCTCCAAATAATCTTGCACTGCTTCCGATTCAATTGATTGAAAGCGGTTTTAATTTTCTTGCAGGGTTCGGCTTACTTTATTATGCCGGACGAAAACCCGGACAGGGAAAGTTGATTGGAGTATATTTGATCTATTATGCCATCTTTCGTTTTCTAATCGAATTCTTCAGAGGGGACGGTGCCAGAGGTATAATTTACAGTTTATCTATCTCACAGTGGATTAGTCTGCTCCTGCTGCCCTTTGGAATTTGGCTGTATCGCTGTTATCGTTATTATATTTCATAGGAAATGTCAATTTCCAGTTTGTGACCATCATTTAAATTCAGCGGTACACTGATAATATTACTTTTATGGATGCTTAATTTCATATTATCTCCGGTTAAAATACCGGGAGGTGTAATGTCGATGACAATATCCTTTTGGGATAGCAGTGTAACCGCATTGCCCAGTATCATATTGCATAATTCTCCCAGGGCGCTGCTTGCCATTTCGTCCAATTCATTGACCGGCATCCCCATCATCATAGCTGATGCAAGTGCAAACGCGGTCTCTTTCTCAAATGCGATTACTACATTCCCGCTAATCTGTCCTGTCATGCCAATTAATACAATAATGTGATCACTCAGGTAAGGCTTCTCTTTTTCATATATCTCACCATTACTTACAGTAAAGCCGGTTACCTGGTTAATGACCATGGTGCTGGCATCTATAAATGGTTGCATATAATCTGTCTTCATTCCATTTCTCCTTTTGTTTTATCATCTTGATGTATTTATTCCATTTTTATCAATCGTTTCCAAAATTATCATGTATTACCATTATAATCATTTTATTATCGAATTGTCAATTTTTATGTAATATTTTGACGAATATGACAGATGATACTTTCTTCCTATTTTTATCGAAAACCTTTGTATAAACCACAGATAGAATACATATGATTTACAGAGGAGTGATGCTATGTTAAGACCGGACATCTTTGAACCGATAGGTCCTTTTTTCTTCGAACGGGTATTTCATGATTTCTTTGGAAATGAGCTTAATCACTTTGATCGTATCAATATCGATATCATTGATGATGGTGATTGCTATCTTTTACAAGCCGAATTACCCGGCTTTCAGAAGGAAGAAATAACACTTCATTTGAATCAGGATATATTGAAAATATCCGCCTGTCATGCAACAAATCATAAATCCGACGAGACCAACTATATTCGTCAGGAAAGATGCTGTAATACCTATAAAAGAAGTTTTCACATTCCTCAGATCATAAAAGAAGACATCGCCGCTTTTTATGAAAATGGTATTTTGGAAATTAAATTACCAAAGGCACCGGGAACTGTTAATGGTCCTCAACAAATTATGATTAAATAGTAAAATTAAATCAATGCTATCCTGTTAGTAGATGGGTATGATTTCTGACAGCTTGGACACACTAACTCTGAGGTGATTTTTATGTCATACGTTGCTCCGGCAATCAGGGAAAAATTCGAATCGCTTTCCGCTAATTTAAAAAATGTAATATTAGAACGTGATGTTAAACTCTATACCATTCATGATCTGATTAATGTTTTAGACGATATTGTTAAAGAATCAGATGGCGAAGAAGGAAGAGCTTAAAAAGAGGATGCTGTCACTATCCAAAAAGAACACCAAATCTTATGGAGACAGCACCCTCTTTTTATATTCCTGTACGTTACCGCATCATTCCTTCCGATGGTATTTCTTCTTAAAAGCACTATATTCATCGGTAAGTATTTTTGCATTTTCAATAATATCATTTAAATTGCCCCTGCGGGCTGCAAGCTCTATCTTAAAGGCCAGTCCTTTCAGATCCTCAGCTTCAATCTGACGAAATAATTCCTTAATCTTATGAATTACTTTTTCTGTTTTATCAAAGCCATGATCTGTGAAGGTCCCCAATAAAACGCTCATATGCTCATCTATTTCTTTCATGATGGGAAGCATGGTTTCATTGATCTCAATATCTGCTGCATTCATAAAAACCAATTCACCATTCTCATTAATTTTTGGAATCATCATAAAATCAGCCTGTTCCTGCACAGTTTCTACCGAAGAAGAACTGATCGGCTGTTGTTTTATTCTGGCGACTTCATCGATAACACGTAACAGTTCTTCTATACTAACCGGCTTCGAAATATACTCGTCCATTCCCATTGAAATGAAGCGTTCCCTGTCTCCCTGAAGTGCATAAGCAGTTAATGCAACAATCGGTGTATGCTGCTTCTCCTCTTCCAGTTCCCGAATTTTCTTTGATGCCTCCAGTCCATCCATGACAGGCATCTGAATATCCATCAGCACGATATCGTAGGAATTCATCTGGTAAGCTTCCACTGCTTCCATACCATTGTTAACAATGGTAACGGTATATCCTTGTCCCGATAGCATTTTGGATAATACCTTCTGATTTACTTTGTCATCCTCCGCCAACAAGATTCGATAGTCATTCTTTGTCATCTTATTCATTTGTTTTCGAAGCGGTATTGCCTCCCTGCCTATTTGAAGCGGAATGGTAAAGTAGAAGGAGCTTCCCTTCCCCACTTCACTATTTAGCCAAATCTCACCATTCATCATTTCAACCAGTTGTTTGCATATCACAAGTCCCAGTCCGGTGCCTTTGTATTTTTTGGTGTAGGAGCCATCTACCTGACTAAAGCTTTTAAATAATCTGCCGATCCCTTCTTGTGATATGCCAATCCCGGTATCCTTGACAGAAAACTCTAATGTTACACTCTCACCCTCTGCCTTTATTAATCGGATGAATATGGCAATTTCACCGTCCTCCGTAAATTTGATGGCATTGTTAATCAGGTTATTCAATATCTGCTGGAGTCTGCCTGGATCCCCTTTTAAAAAAGGCGGAACATTAAAAAAGGAATAATTTAACCCCAGTTCCTTCTCACTGGCCCGGACAGACTGAATCTTCATAATCTCTTCCACCATATCTCTGATATTAAAATCAATGTGTTCAATTTTAAGTTTTCCGGCCTCTAGTTTAGAAAAATCTAAGATATCATTGATGATATTAAGCAACGAGTCCGCGCAGTTCTTTGCAGTAATCAGATTTTTATTTTGCTCCTCGTTCAGCCTTGTCAAGAGCGTTAGCTCTATCATTCCTACTATACCATTAATAGGCGTACGAATTTCGTGACTCATATTCGCGAGAAACTCACTTTTGGCCTGATTGGCTGCTTCCGCAGCGTCCCTTGATTTAACCAGGATTTCGGATGACAGATGCTGCTCGGTTATATCCGATAAAACAATGGCAAAATGCTCCCTTTCAGGGCAATACATGTAGATGGAGCACCAGCGTCCTGTATTTTCAAAATAGAAATCCGGGAAATAAAAGCCCTCATTTCTATTGCCATACAATGCTATGAGCTTTAAAAAGCTGGTTACAACATCAGCCAGAGCCGGATAGATATCATAAATGGATTCACCCACCAGACCCTTCATCTCCATACCTAATATTGTTTCAAATTCCTTATTCAATTCGATAAACACAGAATCAACAGGAAAATTCTGATCATCCGAAATAATCTTAAAATATCCGAATCCACTGTTAATATTCATAATTAACTTCTGATATTTTTCCCTGCTGTCAATTAACTTTTGCTCCGCAAGCTTTCGATCTGTAATCTCAGTAATTATAAACGCCAGCATACCGTTTACAGGTGTATAAGCCGAAATGGAAAACCAACGTTTATCATGGTTTACATAATATTCCTCGATGCATAATCTGTCTATCTTACCTTCTTCGATTAATGCCTCCTTAATCTTAATGCTGACATCCTTCATAAGAGCCGGTAAAACTTCTGAGATTTTCTTTCCCGTGATCTTTGATAACTCAAAGCCAAACATCTGCTCAAAGGCGCGATTCCCTTCTATTAATTCAAAATCCACAGGCATCCTTTCGGAATTATATAGAATACGATTTAAGATAAACGCATCCGTCATATTCAGGAACAGACTTTTATACTTTTGCTGGCTTTCCTGTATGATGATTTCAGATTGTTTCCTTTCGGAAATATCCCTGCACAGGGACAGAACCACCTTTTTCCCATTCAGTTTAAAACAGAGTGCATTTACTTCTACCGGAATTCTGATCCCATTCTTATCAACATGAACCGTCTCATATACATAAGTACCTCGTTCCAGTAAATTTCTCAGCACATCTCCAACGTATCTTTTCATTTCTATGGAGCAAATATCATATGGTGTCAGCTGGTACAGCTCTTCTTTGCTATAACCAAGGCGCTGGCATGCCGCATCATTAACTTCTATAATGACACTCTTTCCATTTTGCTCGAAGGCCTCATGCAAATAGATATAGTCTGCCGCATTCTCAAATAACTTACGGTATTTTTCTTCACTCTCCCTGAGTGCCTTCCCGGCCTGCATCCTCTCCGTAATATCTCGTATAATACAAAGAAGTACATTCCGATCCTCCAAAATTGTTCCCTGCGTACTAATTTCTACAGGAAAAGAACTGCCATCTTTGCGAAAATGAACGGTATCAAATATAACACCCTTTCCGATGTCCTTTCCAATATAGCTGTAATCTTTATTCCTTGCTCTATCAATGTCATTAATATTCAGAGAAAGGAATTCTTCACCGGAATATCCATATGCTCTTTCTGCAGCCTGATTTGCTTCAATGATATTCCCTTCTGAATCTATAAAAAGAATGAGATCCCTGGCATTTTCAGATAGAACCTGATACCTTCTTAATCCAACCTCCGCTATTTTACGATCATGAATATCAAAAACTGTACCGATAAATCCTGCATATTTATTCTCCAGATCAAAGTAAGGCGCTCCTACACACATCACCCAGCGATATTCTCCGTCATAGCGTTTCATCCGGTGTTCAATTTGAAAGGGGTGTCGTTGTTCAAACGCTGCCCTAACCACCTTCTTACTCCATTTGCTGTCCTCGGGGTAAACAGCATATTTCCAACCATAGCGAAGCCCTTCCTGCAAGTCCATCCCGGTGAATTCCAGCCATTCCCGGTTTAAATAATCAAACTGATTATCCTTGCCCGTCCTCCAAATCATAATGGGAAACTGTTCTAACATCTTATCACTAAAATCTTTGGCTTTGATTAATTGCTCTTCCTTCTCCTTAATGGTAGTGATATCATCCATAACAATAATGATGTTTCGTTCATTTCTCATTGTAATGGGCACAAAATTGAATTTATACCATGGGTCGATTTCTTCCTCATTCCTTATAACTCTGTGCTTAATAATTACGTCCTTCAAGATCATACCTGCCTCCAGCACATGACGGACGCTGCGATTTATTTCACAAAAGGCACAGCAGGGATTATTACCGCAAGAAGAATTCAATACGGCTTTACAATGGATTGCATCTCCAAGTCTTTGATCTAAAATCCCATCTTCATTGGTTCCCAGCATATTAAGAAATGCCTGATTTACCTGTTTAATTACAGCATTGCTATCAATTAAAATCATTCCAACCGGAATCACATCAAACATCCTCAGCAGATTAATCCCTTCGATCCGAAGATCCTCTTCCATGGTCTTAATCCTTGTTATATCCCTGCATACAAATACCATTCCCATCATGGTATGAAGTTCATCCCTGATGGGTGAACAGCTCGCTGATACATAGTATTTCATACCATCCTTAGCAACCAGTGTAGAATAGTTCTTTAGCCCGGTTGCAATCCCGGTCTTCAGAACCTCCACAATAGGACTTGGCTGTAATTCCTCCGTATTAAGATCCACAATAGGAAAAACCTCATCAAAATGCTTACCGACAGCATCTTGTGAAGTCCATCCGGTTAAATTCTCTGCAGTTGTATTCATAAATTCTATCTGACCATGAATATCTGTAATAATCACTCCATCACCAATACAAGCTAATGTGGCAATCAATTGACTTTTTTCTTTACTCCATAACCCCTTTTTTTGGTCCATACACAATTTTGCCTCGATTTTCCCTTCTATAAGATATTGAAGGATTTTATCTTATGAAGTTAACTAAATTTTACCTTATTATACCTTTACAAATATTGTTTGTCAACAATTGCAAATATTTGTCGAATCAATTGTGCTATAGATTGCCTTCTTATAAGTTTTGTACTCAGATAGAATGAGTTTATAATTAGTAAAAAAATCATTCATTTTGCCACGCCTGATGGATAATTCCATCTGAAATGCTGTATATTTTAATTCCTCTGCATCAACCTGTCCGAATTGATCTTTCATGTCATGAATAATTCTACCCATACACTCCATCTCATCTTTCCACATAGCATCTGTCAGGTCATCAAATAAATTGTCTAATTTTAAGATGGCAGATGATAATGTATTCAATGTCTGCCTTCCCATCCACCTGTTATTATAATATCTTACGTTCTTCTCACATGGATCTGGATCAACCGAGTCGGATATCCCGGAAACCACTTTATGAATTAAATTGAATAACAGCTCCATCACCACCGGTTTAGAGATAAATTCATCCATTCCCAACTCACGGTACCTATCTTTCTCTCCATAAAACGTGAAGGCGGTCATAGCAATAATAGGGGTATGATAAATCGTATTTTCTCTCATTCTGATATATTTTGTAGCATCTATCCCATCCATGACAGGCATCTGTATATCCATAAGAATAACATCATATCGTTTCGCTGCATGAGCTTTTAGCGCCTCCAAACCATTGTTAACCATATCAACCGAATATTCCTTTGCCATCAGCATTCGAGATAAAATACACTGGCTCAGCATATCATCTTCCACTAGTAAAATGTCATACCTCTTATTGGCATCTGTTAATTCCATACCCTTCATAGATTATTCCCCCGAATTTGAATATTTTAAATGTTACAAGAATCCCCTTATGAATATCCTCATCTATTCATATAACACAAAATTCGATATAATATTACACTAATCTTTAACATTGTCAATTAAATACATATATTGGTTAATATTTTGCTACTTAGTTCGACTAATCCTGAGGTTTTTAAACAAATCCTGTGATGCAAACAATTGACTGTGAAAGAGGTATCTTTCTTATATTGGCTGCATACATGCTTTAGCACCTTCCTTCTCTCCGCATTTTGCAGACAAAAAAGAGGACTTCCCAAACCGTACTACGACCTGAGAAATCCCCTAAGATAACGCATGTAATTATAATTTGGAGCTGTTTTCTAGAAACGGTTTGCTTCAAGCTGCTTCCTGAATTGAAACTGCGAATGCCCAGTTTAAGGGATCTACAAGCCATTTGTGGCTTGTAATGGTCTTGCGTAAATCACTCCAAAACCAATCCACACCATACAAGATACATACACAGTAAGCTACCACAAGCCAAGCTTTATTAAGTTCAACTGAAGCTTTAATAAATTTTTTCCACAATAAAGGATGCACCTTATATACCACTTTGAAATTCACCATTTTCAAAACTATTTCGCAAAGCTCTTATATCTTTAAGTGGCGGCTGTCCAAATAACCGTTTATATTCTCTGGTAAACTGAGATGAGCTTTCATAACCAACTTCTATGGCTGCAGTAGTAACATCCATTGAATTACTAAGCATGAGTCGTCTTGCTTCATGGAGACGAAGTTCTTTCTGATATTGTAGTGGACCCATAGCGGTTATAGCTTTGAACTTATGGTGTAGTCCTGATACACTCATATTATTTGATTTTGCCAACTCTTCGACGGTAAAAGAACGTGTAAAATTACCCTTAATCCATTCTATCACTTTAGCGATTCCATCTGCCTGCTGATTGGCAAGAACCTGTTGAAAAAACAAGTATCCATACGCTCCTGTCAAAAGATGATATAACATTTCACGCTTAATAAGCTCCGATAAAAAGTAAGTATCTTTAGGTCTATCTATCAGCTTTAAAAGTCTAATAAGTAGACCTAACAGTTCCTCATCTGATTTCCCTACAAACGCTCCTAAATAAAGATTCTTATGCTTTATGTTAAATTCAATATTAGCATCCAGCACTACAGAAGCAATTTCACTTGTAGTAAAATCAATACGCAGACTAATACAGGGTAACTCTTTTGAGGCTCCTATCACTTGTACCGATACGGGCATATCAATAATAGACGCTGCGAAATCACCTGTACTAAAATTTATAATCTCTTCTCCGAAACGAAACTCCTTTCTTCCTTGAAGAATAATACTAATTGCAGGATTCATAACTCCAGGAGTTATAGGTATTTCATGACTATGCCTGGTTACCGAAAAAAAAGGGATTATTGTTTTGGTATTTCCATCAGTTGTAGCTATCCTCTCAGTCATTTCAATTAATGTATGCAAAGCTTTCTGCTTAATAAAGTTACTTTCTTCAATTAATGCTTCTTTTTTTAGATTTTCTTTTTGTTCTAACATTTACTTCTCATCCATCCTTTATTCGTAAACCATTTGCTGATAATTTCCGCATCTTACTTCATTTCTCTTCTCTAACTTAATAATATTAGCGCTTAAAACTATAGTAAATATTATATCATAAAATCTATTTTATATCTATTCATTGAATTAGTACTTTGCAGAATCAGGCAAGTTTTAAACATTATCGTTATATAATGTTTTTATTTTTCATGTGATAATATGGTTAGTTAAACTTGATATCTAAACTATGAAATCTTAATAAGAAAGAGGTATAGAGAAATGGAACAAAGAACTTGGTTTATAACTGGTATTAACAGCGGATTCGGACGACATATGACTGAACAACTCCTTGAGCGGGGCGATAAAGTTGCGGGTACTGTGCGAAATATGAATTCAGTAGACGATCTTAAGGAAAAATACGGCAATCTTCTGTGGGTGTCTCATCTTGACGTTACAGAAACCACCGCAATATATGAGGTTGTCGATCAGGCCTTCAAAGAACTTGGGAAAATTGATGTTATTGTCAGTAACGCTGGTTATGGCCTTATTGGTGCAGTAGAAGAGTTAAGTATTGATCAAATTACTCACCAGATTAACACAAATCTTCTCGGATCTATCCATGTGATTAGAGCTTCCTTGCCACATCTACGTGCCCAAGGAGAAGGGCATATCATTCAGCTATCATCATCAGCTGGCCAAACTGCATTCTCTGGAGGATCACTCTATCATGCAACTAAATGGGGAATTGAAGGTTTCTGCGAAGCGGTAAGGCAGGAAATTGCTCCTTTTAACATCAGTCTCACAATAGTGGAGCCAAGCGGAGCACGTACGGATTTTACACATCGCAGTATAGTATTGGGTCAAAAGTTAGATGCCTACTCGATTTCTCAAGCCCATGATGCAAGACGCGGTTTTGAAGATACCTCGATAGTTCCTATTGGTGATCCTATTAGAATGGCCAAAATCATGATTGACAGTGCCGATCAAAAGCCAGTGCCAATAAGACTTACTCTTGGTAGTGGAGCTTATAATACGATACATCAATCCCTTTCAAATCGACTTAAAGAACTTGAAGCACAAAAAGAACTAGCCTTTTCCACTGATTTCCCTGCTAATGAATAAAAAGTAGCAGATGTGATAACCCTTGATTGTATTGAATTTATTTATATAACCTTAAGTATATATTTATGAAAGCTTAGTTGAAACAAATAATCTGCTATCACTTCATTTAATTGATAGCAGATTATTTCATCAACTGATTTAATATTATTTCCAATTTCCAACATTTGAACTAAAGTGTTCTTCTATTTACTCCCTTCATTTTATAAATAGAACCTGAACTATTTGCTCTTCTCATTCATCAACACATCCCCTTAAACCAAAATAAAGTGTAACACCCTATATGGCTGAACTCATATAAAAACTCAAATATTAAAATAATCTCAAACATAAAACATTCCTATAACTTTATTCACAGGTATTTTTCAAATAAACCCACCATTATTGTTATGTGTGGCTTGTGTGTCTTGTAGCGTGTGGCTTGTAAGTGTCTTGTACGAGTCTTGCAGACAAAAAAAGAGGACTTCCCAAACCGTACTACAGCTTGAGAAATCCCCTAAAATAGCGTGTTTTATTAGAACTTACCTGCCTCAGCTGCTTCCTGAATGGAAACTGCTACTGCAACTGTCATACCAACCATCGGGTTGTTACCTGCACCGATGAGACCCATCATCTCAACGTGAGCCGGAACGGAAGATGAACCAGCAAACTGTGCATCGGAATGCATTCTTCCCATGGTATCTGTCATACCGTAAGAAGCAGGACCTGCTGCCATGTTATCAGGATGAAGGGTTCTTCCTGTACCGCCGCCGGAAGCTACGGAGAAATAGTTCTTGCCCTGATCTACACATTCTTTCTTGTAGGTACCTGCAACGGGATGCTGGAATCTGGTAGGATTGGTAGAGTTACCTGTAATAGAAACATCTACGCCCTCTTTATGCATGATTGCAACACCTTCTGTAACATCGTTAGCGCCATAGCAGTTTACGGCTGCTCTGGGGCCATTGGAATAGGCTTTACGGAATACTTCCTTAACCTCTCCTGTATAATAATCCATCTCAGTCTCAACATGCGTAAAACCGTTGATACGGGAGATGATCTGAGCTGCATCTTTACCAAGTCCGTTTAAGATTACTCTTAAAGGTTTTTGTCTAACCTTATTCGCTGACTGTGCGATGCCGATGGCACCTTCTGCAGCTGCAAAGGATTCATGTCCTGCCAGGAAACAGAAACAGTCTGTTGTTTCTTCCAGTAACATCTTGCCAAGATTACCATGTCCCAAACCAACTTTTCTCTGATCCGCTACGGAGCCGGGAATACAGAATGCCTGTAAGCCTTCACCAATTGCAGCCGCTGCGTCAGCAGCCCTTCTTGCATTTTTCTTAATTGCTATTGCAGCTCCTACAAGGTAAGCCCAACCAGCATTTTCGAAACAAATTGGTTGAATTCCCTTAACCATATTGTAAACATCAAGTCCGGCATCTTTCGTGATTTTCTCTGCTTCTTCGATGGAAGCAATACCATAGCTGTTTAATGCAGCATTAATCTGATTAATTCTTCTATCATATGATTCAAATAAAGCCATTATATGTATCCTCCTATCTTATTCGTGTCTTGGGTCAATGATTTTAACGGCATCAGCAACACGGCCGTATTGACCTTTGGATTTTTCAAACGCTGTATTGGCATCATCACCTTTTTTGATGAAATCCATCATCTTACCAAAGTTTACGAACTGATAACCGATGATCTCACTATTATCATCAAGTGCAATGCCGGTTACATAACCGTCTGTCATTTCAAGATAACGAGGACCTTTCGCTAATGTACCATACATGGTTCCTACCTGGCTTCTGAGTCCCTTACCCAAATCTTCAAGACCTGCTCCGATGGGAAGTCCGTCTTCAGAAAAAGCACTCTGTGTTCTGCCGTATGCAATCTGTAAAAATAATTCTCTCATTGCTGTATTGATCGCATCGCATACCAAGTCGGTATTTAATGCTTCTAAAACAGTTAATCCGGGAAGAATTTCTGATGCCATCGCTGCAGAATGGGTCATTCCTGAACATCCTACCGTCTCAACCAAAGCTTCCTGAATAATACCGTCTTTTACATTAAGTGTTAATTTGCATGTACCCTGTTGAGGTGCACACCAGCCTACACCATGAGTTAATCCGGAGATATCTTTAATTTCTTTTGCTTTTACCCATTTTGCTTCTTCCGGGATTGGTGCTGCTCCATGATGAACACCCTGGGTAACCGGACACATCATCTGTACTTCATGTGAATAAATCATGTTGTTGAAACTCCTTTCGATATACATATTCTAGCATTGTTATTTTCCATTAATAATTTAATGCAAATATTTTGAAATAACGTATCTTCTAAACCATATGTTTTAACTTCCAGCTTCCTTAACAGGCTTCATTAGCAAACATCTTTTACTCCGTTATTTCCTTAACATATTTTCGCATAAAACCCTTCATAAGTCCATAGTTTTTTAAAATTTGTTATTAATTACAAGAAACCATGAAATCATAAAATTTAACTGTACACCTTACCCGTTTCTATTCTGTTTTCTCTTTTATTTCCCCTGCTTTCTTATAGATACTGCCGGCGGGAATAAAGCCTCTCACCATGGAGAGGGGATAAATATTCGTATTTCTTCCGACTACCGTACCCGGATTCAGGACAGTATTACACCCTACTTCCACATGATCTCCAAGGATTGCCCCAAATTTCTTTAAGCCTGTTTTGATCTTATCCTCATTGACAGATACTGTGACAAGGGTTTTATCTGATTTTACATTGGATGTAATCGAACCAGCACCCATATGTGCCTTATATCCAAGAATGGAATCTCCCACATAATTATAGTGGGGAACCTGAACCTTATTAAACAAAATCACATTCTTAAGTTCTGTTGAATTGCCTACAACTGCGCCTTCTCCCACAATTGCGCTGCCCCTGATAAAGGCACAATGTCTGATCTGGGCCCCCGCACAGATAATTGCCGGGCCCTGTATCAGTGCGGACGGTGCTACCTGAGCTGATTTGGCAATCCAGACATCCTCCCCGTGCAAGTCGTACTCTTCTTTGGAAAGTGTGGGGCCGATCCGTAAGATTTCCTCTTTGATTTTACTCAGTACCTCCCACGGATAGGTGTTAAGTTCCAGGATGTCACGGGCGATTGTTTCATCCAGGTTCAGTAAATTCCTAATATATAGCTGTGTTGTCATGATACCCTCCCTCTGCCGCTTTCAAGGCATACCGATTCTGCATCTCACAATAAATAATCTTCTAATACTCTTATGCTTTATTTCCGACAAATAATACCTGAGGCGCAAATTCAATTCCGGTCTTATGAAGTCTTTGAATTAATTTCTCCAAAACAAAACTGTATTTTTCATATTCCTCACTGTGTTCCATCTTTTTTACTAATCCGATATACTTTATTGAGAATTCCTCAGGATCCACATTCTGATTGAATTTTTCATTTTGATGAATCACAGATTTCAAATTCTGCAGTTCCAATTTCATGACTATCTCTTCTATTTCCTCTTTATGAAACGTCTTATTATGGCAGATTCCAAGGGCGGTATCAATATCTGATTGCAGATGATGAAACAGCGCCTGGGTTAATTGCTTCTCATTTAAATCATCACAGAAAAGCTCATTGATCAGAAAGGTTCCTCCCGGCTTTAGCACTCTGAGCATCTCCTGTAAGGTTTGATCAATCTCATTCATATGATGAAGAGCGTTTGAAACAGACACTGTATCAAAATAGTTATCTTCAAATTCCAGATGATCTCCTGACATCCGCTGAAAAGAAATTCTATTATCTTTATTTAATCCATTAGCCTTATCAATCATTTCCTGATCCCTGTCAATACCAATGACCTCTGAAAAATCCTTTAAGTGCTGTGTCATAAACGGAATAAAAGATCCTTCTCCGGTAGCAACATCCAATATTTTGCCTCCTGAAATTGTGCCAAGCACTAAATTTAATTCGTCCATTTCATTTCCTCCTTAGAATTATATCAATTATTTTTTTTGATAAAAAGGTTCCAACTCACGGAATGCACCGGTTAGCGTAGCCTGATTATTTAATCCTTTCACACCTGTCACCAATCTGCCAACAAACCCCTCAAGTTTTGAGGTATACTCCTCTTTGGAAATCTTTCCTTCGGATACATAGGTCAGACCCTTTTCCCAACTGGCGGTAAGGTCAGCATTTAATAACGATTTGATTGAAGCGTTAACCACTTCGAAGATAATCTCTCCCAGTAATGTTGGTGTAATTATCTGTGTTTTTTTATTCAGATTCAAATAGGTGATCTTCACCAATTTGTTTAGAATCTCTGCTCTTGTTGCACTGGTTCCAATACCGCTTCCCTTAATCTGAGCCCGAAGTTCTTCATCCTCTATCAGCTGACCCGCATTTTCCATGGCAAGTATTAAGGAACCGGAACTATATCTCTTTGGCGGCACAGTCTCACCCTCTTTGATGGAGAGGGATTGTATTGGGAGCTTCATACCCTTTTTCAAACTCATTGCCAGCTGTAACAGCACCTGATCCGAGCTCTCCTCTTCCCCTGTATCCTCACTTCCTTCAGTGCTTTCTTTTCCTTTGTCCTTCTTTTCGCTGCTGTTTCCCATCACCCTATAATATCCCTCTGATTCCAGAACCCGAATGGAGGAAAAGAAGCATTCCCCTCCAATCGTGACAATAATACTTACTTTACGATATTGGGCAGCGGGGTAAAATATGCTTAAAAATCTTCTCACAATCGCATCATATACCCTGGAAGCTGTGGGATTTAAGGAAGCTTTTGCACCAAGACCCTGCCCTGTCGGTATGATGGCATAATGATCGGTAATCTGACTGTCATTAACATATCTGGTCTTTGACAGATTCTTATAGTCTCCATGATCGAGTATTTCCTGCGCATACTCTCTTACATTAGAAAGCCCCAGTAAACCTTTGATGTTTTTATCAATTTCCTTTGCCACTGCTGTTGAAAGTACTCTGGCATCTGTTCTCGGATAGGTCACCATCTTCTTCTCATATAATTCCTGTGTTATTTTCAGCGTCTCATCCGGACTGATCTTTAATATTCTGGAGCATTCATTCTGTAACTCTGCCAGATTAAATAACAGGGGAGGATTCTTTTTCTCTCTCTTCTTCTCGATCTCCTTAACCTCACCCAATAACTGCGTTCCATCACCGGGATCCATATAATTCCAGTCTCCCTCTATCTTCGTTTCCGGGATATCTCCAGCCAGCTCCTGAATCAGTTTTGTAGCAGAAGT
Organism: Bacillota bacterium; assembly: GCA_023439505.1. Lineage (GTDB taxonomy): Bacteria > Bacillota > Clostridia > Lachnospirales > Lachnospiraceae > Mobilitalea. Next base: position 32,665 of record JAEXNR010000017.1, on the reverse strand, counting down.
CTTCTCAAGAAACCCATTCTCTTTATAAAGTAACGGTGAATTATAATATCGTGAACCTTCTACGGCTCTAAATTCACCCACAAACCCCTTCTCCGAAACCACAATCCCTGCTAACACTCTGTAAAACGGTGTCTTTACAAAACTGCGGATTTCTCTTTCCCTTCTTACTACCATACCAAGTACGCAGGTCATCACCCTACCCACCGAGATTGTCATCCACTTTTCTGACTTGAGATACTTCTGAACCTCAGACCGATATTTTAATGTAAGAATTCTGGAGAAATTAATTCCCATGAGATAGTCTTCCTGCGCACGAAGATAGGCGGCATTCGATAATGCATCATATGCAGACAAGGGTTTTGCATCCTTAATTCCCCTTAGAATTTCTTCCTCTGTCTGTGAGTCGATCCAGACGCGTTTTTTCTCCTTGTCCGCCGAAACCTTTGCTTCCTGATCCACCAGACGATAAATGTATTCTCCTTCTCGTCCCGAGTCAGTACAGACATAAATCGTTGTGACATCATTTCTATTTAATAATCCCTGTACAATGGAAAACTGTTTCTTTACATCCGGAATCACTTCATACCGGTATTCTCCCGGTAAAAAGGGAAGGGTATCCATGCTCCATCTTTTTAAGGCAGGGTCATAAGCTTGCGGATAACTCATGGTCACCAGATGACCAACACACCAGGTAATAATTGCTCCCTCTGATTCTATGTAACCATCCCTTTTTCTTGCTGTAATTCCAAGTGCTTTTGCAAATTCAGCCGCTACACTTGGCTTTTCTGCAATATATAAACTTTTTGACATACGTATCCTCATTTCTATCCCTGCTTATCCTTAACTAGTATACCTTAAAATACGCGTTAGGACAAATAAAAGTTCTTGTACTGACATGCAAATCTTTTATAAATTTATTGAATCTTAAGAAACAATCGTTTAAAATGGTTATAGTTATGAATACTAATACCATATACCTACTTTAGGAGGAACTACATGAGGGCCTATCAGATATTCAGTGATTCATCCTGTGATTTACCAAAAAGTTTAATAGAAGAACAGCAAATAAAGCTCATCCCGTTTTATGTAAGTTTTGATCAGGATACTTACTTTAAGGAGAATATCGAGATTACAAATGATGTGTTTTATGATATTCTTACAACCAGGCATGTATTTCCCAAAACATCCCTTCCTTCGGTACAGGATTATATCAAAGCGTTTAAAACCGCGCTGGAAGAGGGACTCGATATCTTATGTTTATGTCTTACTCAGAAGTTCAGTGGTTCCTACCAGTCTGCAGTCAATGCAAAACACATTCTGGAGGAGATGTATCCGGAATCAAATATCGCCATAGTTGACAGCATACAAGCCACAGGTGCACAAGGTCTTATTTTGCTGCAACTCGCATATATGAAAAAGGAGGGCTATCCTCTGCAGGAAACCATAGAACAAATCCATTGGATGAAGCACACTGCACGCATCATGTTTACCGTTAATACCCTGGATTATCTTGCAAGAGGAAGAAGAATCGGAAAGGTCACCACCCTCGCCGGTAATATGCTGGACATTAAGCCGTTAATTCAGTTAAGAGAGGCAGAATTAATCCCGTATTCCAAAGTAAGAGGGAGAAAAAAATCTCTGGATAAAGTATATTATATGGTAGAAGAATATTTTATGGAAAGTGGAGAAGATCCGCAGGATTATGATTTCTGTATTATGGATGCCACGACACCGGAAGATGCCCGTTACCTTCAGAACAGGTTGGAAGAATTCCTTAGCAGTAAAATAGGCTATCCTGTTTTTCAGATTGGAGTAACAATCGGTACTTATACCGGACCGGGAGCGATTGGCATCGGTTTTGTTAAATCCTATTCCCGGTAACACCGGGTCGGAACATGTCATCGGGGATAAATAAAAAGAAGGTCGGATAGACTGATGTTAAATATTGTAACAGAAAGGATGATATTATGTCTAAGAAAGAATGTTGTTCAGAAAAATCAAGCGGTTCTTCCGTAACCGTACTAGTCGATGTATCGAAAATGGTAAAATATCTTTGCTTTGCAGGAATTATCATTGTCGGAATCATCTTCGGCTCTAAGTGTTATCAGAAAATGCTTACAGAAGGTTTTTTCGACAGATAAGTGGGAGGGCTGTGTCAGACACAGCCCTCTTATTACATGCCGGTTGCACATTGGGGTGACAAATACTATCCGATGCCTTAATGTTTGGCACGTAAAAGTATCCGGCCACGTTCCTTATTTTATCTTAGTATAACGGATGTTGATCAGTTAACTGCTTTACTAATTGCATTGCTGACTCTTTATTCGCAGTAACATCCTTAATTAACAAGGAGATTGCCTCTGCAATGACATCCATATCCTCGAGACCAAATCCTCTGGTTGTTACTGCGGCAGTTCCAAGGCGGATACCACTGGTAACAAAAGGAGAAGCAGGATCATTTGGAATCGTATTTTTGTTACAGGTGATATTTGCAGCATCTAACAACTTCTCTGTTTCTTTCCCTGTAACGCCCATATTCTGAAGATCCACCAACATCAAATGATTGTCCGTTCCACCGGATACCAGGTTAAATCCTCGTTTCATCAAACCTGCGGCAAGTGCCTGGGCATTCTCCACTACATTCTTTGCATATATCTTAAAGCTTGGATCTAAGGCTTCCTTAAAACATACTGCCTTGGCAGCAATGACATGCATTAATGGTCCTCCCTGAATTCCGGGGAATACAGATTTATTCAGCTTATATTCTTCCGCAAACTCTATGCTTGATAAAATCATACCGCCTCTGGGCCCTCTTAGGGTTTTATGCGTGGTGGTGGTAGTAACATGCGCATATGGAATTGGACTCTCATGATATCCTGCTGCTACAAGGCCGGCAATATGTGCCATATCCACCATTAGTAAAGCGCCTGCCTCATCCGCAATTTCTCTGAATTTCTTAAAATCTATCTTTCTTGCATAAGCGCTTGCACCTGCTACAATCAGCTTGGGTTTGCATTCTAATGCAATATCTCTTACATTTTCATAGTCAATGAAGCCCTGTTCATTCACACCGTAAGGAACAATATTAAAATAACTGCCGCTCATGTTAACCGGACTTCCATGGGTTAAGTGTCCGCCATGGGCTAAGTTCATCCCCATTACAGTATCGCCGGGCTTGCATAATGCAAAAAACACAGCCATATTCGCCTGTGCTCCGGAATGGGGCTGTACATTGGCATAGGTACAACCAAATAATTCTTTTGCTCTGTCAATCGCTAAATTCTCTGCAATATCAACAAATTCACATCCACCGTAATATCTTTTTGCAGGATATCCTTCTGCATATTTGTTCGTGAGCGGACTGCCCATTGCTGCCATCACGGCCTTGCTGACAAAATTTTCAGAAGCAATTAACTCAATGTGATCCTTCTGTCTTCCAATTTCAAGAGATATTGCTTCTGCCAATTCAGGGTCATAAGACTTTACATCTTCAAATGAATACATGTTCTTCCTATCCTTTCAGATTAGATTATTGCTGTAAACTTGTCCTCGCATTTTCCATAATAGACAATTTAATGTATTATATCATATAAAATTTTATTATGGAAGCATAAATCCTTTACCGTGGTAAAGTTTTTCGCCTTCTATTGATATTCCTCCTGGTATTTCTTTCGGATTGACGCATCAGGATCAATGTAAACAGTTCCCAGGTTTGCATCAAGAATTGCAAATTTTCTGTTAAGTTCCTGTCCGGGTTCCAGATCAATTTGACAAACTGCTGGAATATTTTTATTTCGGGTAAGAATCGCGGTATGTGATTGCAAGGATCCCTGACGTAGAATCATACCAAGGATATACCCGGAATCCATCTCCATGAATTCTCCCGGCGCCAGATCATTGGCAACGAGAATTATATGATCCTTTCCCGGAATGTAGTATTCTTCTTTGCCGCTCAGATTCTGAATCAGCCTTCCTGATACATCTTCGATGTCAGATGCACGGGCTCGTAATAATTCATCCTTCATGGAGGCAAAGATTGCGATCAATTGATCTGCCGTTCTCTTAACGGCATACTCTGCATTAATTTTCTGACCTTCTATCTTAATGGTGATGGAATGAATAAGCTCCGGATCCTCTAAGATGAGTTGATGTGCTTCAAAAATAGCTGCACTTTCCCTCCCCAGCTCAAGCAGGGTTTTCTCATATAGGGCAGTGAGTTCCTGTCTGGTTGTTTCTATTGCAGCATTTAAGCGTAAGATTTCAGCTCCACTGTCAGGAATGGCTTTTCTTACCTGTACCCGATCCTGTTTATGGTATACAGACAGTCTTCCAAACGCAACACCGCTGCAGATACTTTTCCCATTCAGGGTTATCATTCCATTCACCTCCGGTCAGTGTCTTCCCATTTATTTTATCTTTGGACTTTGTCAGCAGAATTTATAATTGGTTTGGTCCAAAGCTTACGGGAAGCAGTTCTTCCAGAAAATATAACATATAGTCATCTTCGGATTTCGCCAATATGACCAGAAAACGTTTTGGATCTACAAATTCTCTCAGTGTTTGGCGGCATATACCGCAGGGAGGGCAGTAATCCGTAATATTTCCACCCTTGCCACCAACTATGGCAATCGCTGCGAATTCTCTCTCTCCTTCGCTTACCGCTTTATAGATTGCGGTTCGCTCTGCACAGTTCGTTGCCGCATAGGAAGCATTTTCAATATTGCAGCCGGAATAAATCCTTTGTTTTGCGGTTAACAACGCGGCCCCTACCTGAAAATTGGAATAAGGCGAATAGGATAGTTTCATGCCATCAATGGCTTCCCGAATCAAATTTTTTACTACCGATCTGCTTACCAAGTGCTGTTTTCCCAGCAGTTCTCCTTTTTCCTGGGGTATCAGGCTGTTTTTTTCCTCGTTATCCTGTTGCATCATATCAACCTCCATTTCGTTTATATTCATTTACCTCCTTATAATACTCATTGAGATGGTAAATCTTTTCATATTTATATCGTTTAATACCCGTTGGTCTCCTGATTTTTAATTAACTTAACGATTCTGCTGGTACCAAGTCTTCCGGCACCCAGTTCAATAAATCTTTGGGCATCTTCAAAGGAGGCTATACCGCCTGCAGCCTTAATCTTTACATCCTTTCCGATATTTGAAGCAAACAGGGAGACATCCTCGAAGGTCGCTCCTCTTTTCGAAAAACCGGTGGAAGTTTTAATATAATCGGCGCCCGATGCCGTTACCACCCTGCACATCTGAATTATTTCCTCTTCCGTCAAAAGACAGGTTTCAATGATTACTTTTAAAATCTTATCACCGCAAACCTCTTTGATCTGTCTGATCTCTTCCTCAATGGAAGAATAACACTTCTCTTTTACTTTACCGATATGAATTACCATATCAATCTCATCGGCTCCGTTGCTGATTGCATCTTCGGCTTCAAAGATTTTAACTGCGCTGGTCTGATAGCCGTTGGGAAACCCAATCACAGTTCCGACTGCCATACGGTCCCCAACATACTCCCTGGCTTGTTTTACATAAGCCGGCGGAATGCATACAGAGGCGGTTTTATACTGGATCGCCTCCTCACAGATCTGTCTGATTTCTTCCCAGGTTGCTGTCTGGGTCAACAACGTATGATCCACCCTTTGTGTAATAAAATTCTGATCCATTCTATGCTACCTCTCTTCTTCCTATGTTATCCATTCCATTCCCGACTGATTAACAGGCTCTATCTTACCTATTCCCCACAAAGCAGTCCTGCACGCTCCCCTCGTCTTACGTTTAGTCCGGAAATCCTTATATTCAAACTTTGTGTGAATTACTATTTATTCTTTACACATTGCAGGTTATTTTCTTATACAAGATCCAGTGCAATCTCCATCATATCCCTGAAGGTGGACTGTCTGTCCTCACTGGATAAGGACTCACCGGTAAATACATGATCTGAAATTGTCAGAATGCAGAGCGCTTTCTTACCTGCCCTGGCAGCATTCATATATAATGCCGCAGCCTCCATCTCCACTGCCAATATTCCCATTCTCTTCCACAGGGAGGTAGCATCCGGATTGTCATCATAGAAGATATCCGATGACAGAATATTCCCTACCACCACCTTCTTATCGCGTTCCTCTGCCACTGCTACCGCCTTACGCAGCAATTCAAAATCAGCGATGGGGGCAAAAGTCCCCGGCAATTTATACTGGGAAGCATAATTGGAATTGGTAGATGCTCCCATTCCGATTACAATATCCCTAAGATGTATGTTCTCAGCGATTCCTCCTGCGGAGCCGATTCGAATAATCTGATCCACATGATAAAAATGAAATAACTCATAGGAATAAATACCGATGGAGGGCATTCCCATTCCTCCTCCCATAACGGTAACTTTCCTGCCCTGATATGTGCCGGTAAATCCCAGCATATTTCTCACCCGGTTTACACATTCAACATTCTCAAGATACGTGTCTGCAATAAATTTTGCCCTGAGAGGGTCTCCCGGCATTAATACTGTTTTGGCAATATCCCCTTCTTTTGCTTCATTATGCGGGGTGGGTGTATTTGTCATATAATTACCTCCATGTCATTTATGTTTGATCCGCTTCCTGCCGTTTCTCAACTCATTTTATGAAATCAAGTGTATCTTAATTCACCCTGTCTGTACCTATAATTTTAACATGTATCCCATAAAAAGGCAACGCAGGTTTCATTCGGATTCCTGCTTATCATGTATCAATTTCACACAATCTATTCCATGATTACATAAGGCCTGATAGAAAGCGATAACCGGACCTGTCCTATTAAGACAATGTCCGGTTACTCCCTTTACTCATAGTATTGCATGGTCTCTGCAATCTTACCTGTCACTTTATCCACACTATACCATCCATAGGTTACTGTATGTCCCTGATTAAGCTCCGGATCATCCAGCACAAACTCATATAGATGGATTAGATAGTATTTCTGATCCTCCGTGAAACCTTCGTATACCAGATAATAATCTGCGTCAGAAAGTTTATAAAAGTAATCCCCGGTTAGTTCTTTCCTTACTTTATCAAAATTGCCAGCATATTGCTCTTTTACTGTATCCAGTGCCTCCATTGGTGTTATTATTTTCTCTTTCGTGCCGGTCTTATCATAACCTGCAAGGCATGGCATATAAAGGAATGCCAGCAGGTATATTAACAGCCGCTTCATACCCGTAACGCTCCTTCTCTTTATGAAAAACCAGTTCCCCTGATTTCCCTTATGGAATTTAACGAGAATAAATCCCCACCAAGGATAGTTTTATTATATCATCGATATACATATATTACCATTTTAATCATTCACAAAATATCGACCAAATTTTTATGTGTAAAACTCATGCCGTTTTCTGCCTTCTCCAAGGTATATTAATATATGACCGTAGACTTTGCATACGAAGTATTTTATTTGTAAGAGTAAAAAACAAGTGCTGATCTATGCTTATATCTAAGTCATCGATCAGCACCTTTTGCTACTGGGTGGTTCTTATTTATCTTTATTTATCTTCTTTCTCATTCGACGATTTCTCTGAAGGCCCCGCTCCCTGTAATGGTATTTGAGGTTTTACATTCTTCTTCCAGATTCTTCTGCCAATCAAAAACAGTACAAGGATTACCAATGTCCATATAATAAGATAAGGTAAGTTAACAACAAACCAGACAAAAAAGTTTTTCGCGGCTTCACTGAGTTGATAAACCGTATTTCCAAATCCGGTCTTTATCCTGCTAAATGTACCTTGCTTTTCTTCTGAAACCGGCGTAATGCGGTTTACCTCCTGGATTGAAAGGGTAACACTACTGTATTCTACCTGATTATCATAGAGGCGAAGCTGAGACTCATATTTTTGAAGCTCATATCGGATATCACTTAATCTGCTTTCCAGGGTGATGATACTATCCAGAGAATCTGATTTTTCCAGGATGGCAAAGAGCCGGTCCTGTTCAATTTCCAAAGCTTTTTTGCGGCTCTCCATATCGGTGTATTCCAGTGTAACATTTTCTGATGTCTGTGCACTTCTCACTACATTAGCCTGTTCTTTCACGGTAAGTACAAAATTATTTAATTTTTCTTTCGGAATTCTCGCAACTATTGTCCCATACCGGTAATCGTTGCTGTTATAATAACTTTGCCCTGAAATTTCAGAATTCTCCACATACCCGCCGAGCTTATCAATCTGTTTTTGAATAGAATCGATTAAATCATCAAATTTCTGTGTTTCCACATCCATGTTGACCCGCCGGATAATTTTATCCTGAATTTCTGCTGATGTACTGCTTGTCATGCCATTGAACTGTGTCAGTGCTTCCCCACCATCAACACTGCCGGAACTTGTTCCGGCTTCCGGCCTCTCCTGCGGTGCAGCTGTGTCACTTTTTGAATCCTCTGTATTACCCGTACTATTCTTTGATGCACTGCAAGCTGTCATAACGACAGCCATTAGGAATAACAAAACAAAAATAAACCCGGAATACTTTTTTCTCATCATGTTCCAAACCCCCATCCAATTATTGTTATATCAATTAGACGATTCTTAAGATCTTATTGTTCCATTTTTTCACTTCGAATAAAAGAAATCAGATAGTCCAGATAACAATATGGGATAAAGATACCCTGACTGATCATTTGTTGAATTTCCTCCGGTGCTGCCCATTTTGCATCGGAGACTTCCTCTTTTTGCAATACCGCATCCTTCCGCTCAATATCGGTCCAGACAATATAAATAAATGTGAAATGGTCGTGTCGTTTATTCACAAAAGCAAGCAGGGTATTTTCTTTGTCAGCAATGATCCCAAGTTCCTCAAACAGTTCCCTTTTACAAGCCGTCCAGGCATCCTCACCGACGATCGCCGACCCACCTGTTGCACCCCATATTCCCGGCTTCCAGCTAATATTATCACTTCGCTTTTGGATGAGCAGTTCCCCTTTTCGGTTAACAGGATAAATGTTTACAACCAAATGATTATCCCCTTTTGCCAGTGGCTTTCCTCTTTCATGAATTCTACCTGTTTTTTCAAAGCAATCATCATAGATATCCCACAGTTCCATTCTTATCCTCCTGTAATCCGGTGCATCCTCCCAATCTCACCCAACCGGTGAATGTTAAGACGACAACCTAATCTGCCTCCGGTTCCTCCAGTGTTTCTGTCACCACCACTTTCCATGCCTTTGGTTGCTGATCCTCTGATTTTGTTATAAAATATACGGTGGTTCCCGCGACCAGCTTATCCTTTAGTGCAAATTTAAATTTATGGTTCCGATTTGTATTTAATCGATAAAGCTCATTCTTAACACTATTTTTATTATGGTCCAAAATCGCGAGATAAATCGTCTGATTCTTAAATGAATACCCGCTAATCTGATTATTGCAGTCTGTTATCGGCAAAACTGTCATCTCTTTTGAATTTGTACTTATGAATTGATCAATGTCCTTCACCTGAATTGTTGCAGGCGCACTGGTTCGGGTCTTCCCTTCCTTTTTATCCGATGCGGTTACCTTTAATAACTGCCCGGTATGAAGCTGCCCCTGAAAGGGAATCACAAACTTACCGGTTTTATCTGCTGTGGCCTGATAGGTTTTATTTCCCAACACAAGGGTTAGCTTATAATCAGCTTTCGATGCCCCCGGAATATAACCGGAGACCGACTTGTCTATGTTGCTGACGGTGTAAAGTACGGGAATATTGGGCGCCGTTTCTGTCACCTTAACTTTGTTTCCTCTGCTGCTTCTGAAAATATGGTCGATGTTATACAGGATGACAGTTTCACCTGAATGCTGTATGGGTACCTGCATAACAAAGTAACCATCCTTCGCTATTTGAATCGGGATTTCTTTGATTTTATTCTTTTTTTGATATATTTCTGTACAATTACGATACCGTTCTTTACCATTCTGATCTGAAACATAAACCGTATTTCCAATCATTGCGATGACGGAAGCATCCCCATCATTTAAATATCCTGTGATATATCCGTCACGATTGTTGACAGCATTTACAATCGGCTGATTGGGTCCGGTGCGTTTCACAGGTACACTTACCGGATCACTGGTAATGTTTTTGCCATCATCCTTTACAAAGACTTTGACAATGCTATCTGATGGCTGGGCAGGAAGTGCATAGGTAAATGCCCCGTTCTTATCAACCTTTCCCTGGTAAGTTCCGGTTGATGCCACAAATACAATATCCGCACCCGCTTCTCCGGTTCCGCTGATCCTTGTTTTCCGATTAGTATAGCTTGCTACCACCGGACTTCCCAAATGATCCGCACAGAAATTACTAACGGTTACCTGCCCAACCGTTTTATTGCCTGCATCATCCTCCACGTATACAGAATATACTCCGTTCTCAGAAACAGAAAAAGTATCACCGGATAATCGGCTGGCTTCGGTCAGGTTAAAGGTATCCACCGTATTACCACCCTTGCAGTAGTACACTCTCTTAATCTGTGATGCTGCTGTGACTGTTATACCGATCTCATAGGGATTTGCCGTAGGTGTCAGATTAAGCGGTGTAAATGTGATATACGGTGCTCTCTTATCAACTGCCACATCATCATTACCGGCGATATAATACGCATAGTGATTTGCCACTTTTACCTGTTCTCTAAACCAGGATGACTCACGAAATAAAACATCTGTATAATAAGGAAGCTTAAGAACAAATTTTTGCTCCTGCCGGAAACGAATCTTCCAGTTATGGTCAGCCCTGACCGTAAGTTTTCCTTCACCCGATAACTGTTTGACATAATTACTTAACACCGTCTGGCTTAAGTTAAAGCTTCCGTATATGGTTTGCTTTTCCACCCCTTGATTGGCCTGTGACGGCAGTGTAATTTTATTGGTAGCCAGAATAAAAACCATCTCATCCTTCACCGGTTTGCCCTGATAGGTGATATGCTCCACTCTGCTGCTGTCACTGATTTTATTACCCGAGAAATCATATCTTGGTTCTACCCCTGGATTAATCTCATAATCAATCCCGTCAAAGACATAAAAGTGACTCCAGTTATCCAGCCAATCTTCGCTTAAGAGAGAGGATACCTGCTTATCCTTATATATATCCGTCATGGTTTCATTCTCCCAGGTGATTTCCTTCCCTATGGTCTCATAAGCACTGGCTGACCATTCCAGCCACTCTTTTAACTGTGCTCCGGTGATCTTATATAGATATAGATAATTATTGTAAGGCTGTATTTGCGTCAGCAGGGCATCTGTTATCTTTCCTTCAATATGTACAAAATCGTTAATGGAATCAGCCCCATATTTATTGTATGTAGATGCAGCTATCACAGGATATCCCTGATGGATCTTTCCGGTGGTGAGAAGATATTTCTGCGCATAATTCATCTTTGCATCATTTAGCAATTGAATACTGGAATTGTCTTCCAATAATCCGTAATAATTTTGAAGCACTATGCCTTGTTCCAACTCGCCGATTACCTTTGTGCTATGCTCCATCAGCTGATCCTTCCAAGGATCCAGGGTAGATGCGATCATCCTGTTGGATGAGGAGTTTTGCTCGGTTACCTTCCTGATCTGGGTGCTGCGTCCGATGATCTTCCTGCCATTCGTTACATCAATGGTTAAGTCCACCACGCCGATTGCCTGTCCTCTGTCGCCGGCCATAACTACATTTTTACCATTCATTAAATAAGTCCGGGTATCCACATTTGGCAGCTTATAATAAGGGGATGTCATATCCGTTGTGGGAAAGATATTATGCTCATGCCCGCACACTACAACATCCACTTCCGGTATTTTTGAGATTGCATAAGCTACATTTTTGTAATTTGGCTCCGGATTCTCAGGTCCTATCCCTGTATGAGCAACCACCACAATTATATCCGCTCCTGCTTTTTTTAACTTTTTTGCCTGCTTAACAGTATTGGCAACCATATCCTCCGCTTTTAATACGCCCTCATATTTTTGTGTTTTGGAGGAGAAGATGGGTATGGTTTCTCCCACGATTCCTATGGTTATCTCCACATCCTTGCCGGATGAAGTCTTCATTGTTCTGGTAATCATCTTATTTTCCAGGAACGGATACTTTCCTGTTTTAGAATCCGTCACATTGGAAACAACCGCAATCTCATCCAGCCCCGATCCTTTCAGCTGTTTTAATATATATTCATAACCATAATCAAAGTCATGGTTACCCATTGTGATTGCATCATATCCAATGTATGACATAGCCTGAAATATCGGCTGGATGACATCTTTATCCTGAGCAAAGATATAATCCGTGGTATAGTCAAACAAGTCATCCCCGGAATCCACCGTGATTGAATTTGCCTCCGGCAATTCTTCTCTTGCCTTTTGTATCTGACCATAGACTCTCGCCAAACCCAGATTCTGATAATCAATGCCCTGTTCGTAATTCATACTGTTAATTTGACCATGAAGATCTGTGGTATTAATAATTCGAAATGTTACGGTTTCTGTATCCTTTTCTGAGGCCTTTACCGGATCTATTGCTTCCATCCGGTGCGGACCCGGGAAACCAAATACGAAAATAGAGCTAAGAATAAATATAATAGAACATATCAGTCTTTTTGAATTTATATAAAATTTATTCATTCGTTTTCCTGCAGATTTTCTCCGCTTCCTTTTCTATCAGCTTTCCTCTAAATGGTGCTTCATCAGGGATAAAATTCTCTTTGTCTGATCCGTAAGGTACAAATACCCCATTAACGCCTCTAATCCTGTGGCTGTCCGATATTCAACGACTCCCGCATTCTTTGCGGAGGTAAAGGATTTTGCGTTTCTTCCCCTTTTATAAACAGCAAGTTCTTCTTGCGTCAACTCATCCTTGATACGATAATACAAGTCTGCCTGAGCAGATGCCTGAACAAGCTTACTCGCTCTTTTGTGCAGCTTATTCACCGGTGCATTTCCGCTGTTAACGATTGCAGTTCGAGTGATCAAATCAAAGATGGCATCTCCAATATAGGCCAGTGTAAGAGGAGAATAGGTCTTAATATCTGTATCGGGCAAATTTAGTGTTTCCTTTATAAAAGATGCAAACGGTATTTCGAATGCTTCCTTGTCTAGCTCCTTTTCCATCTGACCCCTTCTCTGGTATCTTCCAGTACAATTCCTTTTTCCAGCAACAGAAACCTGATTTGATCCGCTTTTGCAAACTCTTTATTCTTTCTGGCACTCTGACGGTCTGCTATCAGCTGTTCAATTTCATCTGCAAGAAGTTCTTCCTCCTTCACAGTCTCCAGACCTAAAATATCACAGGGTTTGCAAATTCTGTGATAGATCTCCTGAACAAACGATCTGCCGCTTTCAGCATTGCAATTGGTATTGGATAGTTTTACCATCTCAAAGATTGCCGCTATGGCATCCGCTGTATTAAAATCGTCCTCCATAGCCTCATCAAATTTTGTCTGTAATCCGTCCATTTCCTGTAACAGCTGTTCTTGCGAAGCGGTTATGCTCTCTTCTTTAAGAGAATTACTTTTCATAAGATGATCCAGCTGACCGATTGCTGTCAGAATCCTGTTCAGTGAGTTTTTAGCCGCTTCCATCAGATCCTTGGAGAAATTAAGCGGACTGCGATAATGTGCATTGAGCATAAAGAATCGAACTACCTCTGGTGGATACTGCTCACATATTTCTCTTACCGTGAAGAAATTCCCCTCAGATTTTGACATCTTTTTGTTGTCAATATTTAAAAAGGCATTGTGCATCCAATACCTGGCAAATTCTTTTCCGTTGGCAGCTTCACTTTGCGCAATTTCGTTCTCATGGTGAGGAAAAATCAGATCTTCTCCGCCGGCATGAATATCTATTTGATCCCCAAGATACTTTCTGCTCATAACAGAACACTCAATGTGCCAGCCCGGCCGTCCATCACTCCAGGGAGATTCCCAATAAGGCTCTCCTTCCTTCTTCGGCTTCCATAACACAAAATCCATGGGATCTTCCTTCTCTTCACTTACAGCAATTCGAATGCCCGCTTCCAGATCATCTATTTTTTTCTTGGACAGCTTACCATAATCTTTAAAATTCCTGGTTTTGAAATACACGGTACCATTTTTCTCATAGGCATAGCCCTTCTGAATTAACGTATCGATCATGGCAATCATGCCACCGATTTCCTCGGTAGCCTTGGGATGACAGGTAGCCTCTCTGATGTTCAATGCCTCCATATCTGTTCTGAATTCCTTAATAAAACGTTCCGAAACTTCAGAGGCACTCACACCTTCTTCATTGGCCTTCTTAATAATCTTATCATCTACATCGGTAAAGTTTGATACATAATTAACCTCATATCCCTTATATTCCAGGTATCTCCTCAGTGTATCGAAAAGAATGGCGGGTCTTGCATTTCCAATATGAATATAGTTATATACGGTAGGCCCGCATACATACATACGTACTTTTCCCTCTTCTATCGGAACAAATTCTTCTTTCTTCTGCGTCAGGGTATTATAAATTCTCATCTTATAACCTCCATCATGGTTTCTTTCTTCTATATTTTCTTCATGTTTGGTGTCACTGCTGTATGTGCGGACAGTTTTGGATCGCGCAGTGATACTACTGTCTCTGCTTTAATATTCTCTCCATTTCATCCATTCTGTCAAGCAGCTTTTTAACATCCAACCTTAAGCATTCATTCTCCCTCTTCAATCCTGAAATCTCATTCAGGACAGGATCCGGCAGGTGAATCTGATCCATATCTTCTCTTGGAACCCTGAGATTATCTAATTTGACGACTCTGCCCGGAACGCCTACTACCGTGGAATTGGGCGGTACCTCTGATAATACCACAGAGCCAGCACCAATTTTGGAATTTTCCCCTATGGTAAAGGATCCGAGTACCTTTGCACCGGCGCTGATCATCACATTATTTCCTACCGTCGGATGGCGTTTCCCTTGTTCTTTCCCAGTTCCGCCAAGCGTAACTCCCTGATATAATGTCACATTATCACCTACAATTGCTGTCTCTCCGATCACGACACCAATTCCATGGTCGATAAATAACCCTTTTCCAATGGTTGCGCCGGGATGAATCTCTATGCCCGTTTTTCTTGCCGTTCGCTGTGAATACCAGCGAGCCAGAAAATAATGCTGATTCACAAATAATTTATGAGCAATCCGATACCTTAGAATGGCACGAAAGCTTGGGTATAAAAATATTTCCATCGGTGTCTTGATCGCAGGATCTCTTTCTTTTACAATCTGCATCTCTTCCTTTATATATTTTATTATTCCCATATTTCAATCCTCCTTATGACTCTGAATAATTAAGAATGAAAAACAAAAAAACCGCCTCTAACGGATAGAGGCGGTGAAATACGCGGTTCCACTCTACTTGCATCCTTTCTATAAAAAGGCTGCATCTTGAACAGATAACGGCTGTGACCGTGCATGGCTAAGACGCTGTCTTCACCAGGCAAGCTCCCGGATGCACTTCACTTATCCTACTATAAAGAATGCTTTCAGCCGGTGGCATTCTATCTCTGCTACAATCCGATAAGTTACTTTTCCGTTCATCGCTTTTTTTCATATATATATCCATTGATTATTGTATGCATCACAATCTTTTTTGTCAATACCTATCCGCCAAAGATTACATTTTACCTGAATTTCGAACAGCCGCTACAGCCTTCACATCCCTTACTATCCCCAGCTTTCGGTGTTACATCGTAAGAATAATTCATAGCGCTCTCCAGCAGGCAGACTGCATTTGCCCCGATCCCAAGCCCTGCTCCCGTAAATCCAAGACCTTCTTCTGTGGTCGCTTTGATATTAACCTGATCTTCCCTCAGTTCAAGTGCCTGTGCAACATTTTTTACCATCTGAGGTAAAAACGGAGCGAGTTTTGGACGCTGTGCAATTACAGTTGCATCGATATTTTCGATAAGGTATAATTTATCGTTCATTAATTTCTTCACATTTTTTAGCAATTCTATACTTGAAATCCCCAGATATTGATTATCCGTATCCGGAAAATGTGTTCCGATATCTCCAAGTGCCGCAGCACCAAGCAGTGCGTCCATGATTGCATGTACCAAAACATCCGCATCAGAATGTCCAAGAAGTCCTTTTTCATAAGGGATTGTAACACCACCAAGGATAAGTTGTCTATCCTCAACCAGCTTATGAACATCATAGCCTGTTCCTATTCTCATTGTCCTATTCCTTACCTTTCCTATATGATATCCCATTGTAAATGAAATAAGTGTATCTTACAAGTGGTGTTTTACATTTTATCAGAAACGTGGCCGCGGTGGTTTACAGTTCACTCCCCATTCAAGGCCATGAATATGATTTCGACAAATGATTCCGAAGCGGAGCCGCTCGCGCTTAGTTGCATCACGTAGCAGTACATAAGGTCCTAAAATACAGAACCAAAGTACTGACGGATGCAAATACTCCTTTTCGGAATTATTTATCGAAATCAATATGTTCTTTATTATGTGGGGAGCGAACAGTGACCGCCGTGGTTTACGGCATCAAAATTTAAATACCGAATATAATCTTCATTAAAATCAGGATCATTGGACAAATTAATATTCTCGGCCACAGAACATATTCTCTGAATTCTCTGCTCAGCAGCTTCATCCGTAAGATATCTGACCGTTCCCGCCAGTGCGCTGTTGCCCACCGCTTTCACTTTCTCAGACAGCTCTCCAGGCAATAAACCAATTTGAACAGCCCTTTCAATGGATAGTTTGAAACCAAAGCCTCCGGCCAGATAGACATGCTCTATCTGATCATAGGAAATTCCGTATCTCTTAATTAATATCTCAATTCCGGATCGAATGGCTGACTTTGCCATTTGCAGCTCTCTGATATCTTTTTGTGTCAGGGTGACAGAACTGCCGTCGGATCTTTGGCAAAGAGTAAAACCGTTCTCAAAAAATCGATCTTCCAGCAGCCCTGTCTCATCGATGATTCCTGAACGGATCAGTTCCGACACGGTAGCAATGACACCCGTCCCGCATAACCCGACCGGTGCCATCCCACCGATGGTATGACATTGTACCATGCCCTCTCTTATAGATACGGAATCAATTGCTCCGGCAACACTCCCGATCCCGCAAGATATATTTCCTCCCTCAAAGGCTGGCCCGGCAGCTGTGGAGCATACAAGAATTTTATTTTTATTGCCAATTGCCAACTCACCATTGGTTCCCAGATCAATTAACATAGCACAGCCATTTACCCGGTCAAAATTACAGGCCAATAGTCCGGAGACAATATCAGCGCCGACAAAGGCTGAAATACCCGGCAGCAGGACCACCGGTGCCTTCAATTCTTCGGACTCAAAAACATCTGAAAAGCTTGCCTCTATCTTATCGGTATTTACCGGTGTAAAAGGATACGTCCCCAGAGATTGACAGGAATATCCCATCAGAAGGTGAACCATTGTTGTATTGGCGGCGATTACGATCTGAGAAATTTGATCTTTGTTCACGTCTTGTGCCAAAATTAACTCGTTTAGTCCGAGAAGCAGGTCTTTTATCACCGTCTCCCGTAAACTCCTGACAGCCCCTTCATTGGAGGCCTTTATTCTGGAAATGACATCTGCACCAAACACTGCCTGCTTATTCAAAGCAGTATAAGTACGTATAATCGCTCCATTTCTCCTGTCAATCAGATGAATAGCCAGGGTAGTTGTCCCGATATCAATTGCTATTGCATAAGTTGTGAGACGGGAAACCGTTTCTGATCCCGCCCATTCCTTCCGCTCTGCCTTCTGTTCTTCCTTTTGGTTGTCCGTTCGATCTTCTGATAGGATGGAATACTCCAGGTCTTGGGATTTGCCGATAGAAACCGTGCAATCCTCTTTGGGATAGGCTTGACATGCCAGACGCCATCCCTGCTGTAATTCGATTTCCGAAAAACTTTTTATATCCTGAATGGCAGCTGCAGGATTACCGTCTGCAACCTGAATCCTGCATTTTGAACAGGTTCCGTTCCCTCCGCAATCCGACCGGACAAAAACTCCGTTTTTGATCATAGCATCCAGTAAAGATTCCTTCTCCCCACAGGGAATGATAACGGTATGATTATCTTCATGTTTTAATGTTACCATAACCGGCTGCTTCATCCTGACTTCACCTCCCCGTATATCATCGTCGACCATAGGTATTCCCTGCACCTTCATCCTTACCACGAAAATAAAAAGTGCTGAAGTCTACGATTTATGTAGTTTCAACACTTTCATCGTAGCGAAGGACGGATTTGAACCGCCGACACCGCGGGTATGAACCGCGTGCTCTCGCCAACTGAGCTACTTCGCCAAATTTTTTTAACCTTCCATACATAAGCATGAAAATGGGACCTATAGGGCTCGAACCTATGACCCTCTGCTTGTAAGGCAGATGCTCTCCCAGCTGAGCTAAGATCCCGGGTACTCAAAAAGTACTTTTCTATTATATAAATTTCATCTAAACTTGTCAAGAGTACATTTCATAATTTTTAAAGTCAGAGTACATTTCATAATTTTTAAGTCTTTGGAAACGTCATTGTTACTGTTCACTCCCAATTAATAATGAACACATTGATTTCGATAAATAATTCCGAAAAGGAGTATTTGCATCCGTCAGTACTTTGGTTCTGTATTTTAGAACCTTATGTACTGCTACGTGATGCAACGAAGCGCGAGCGGCTCCGCTTCGGAAAACTTTGTCGAACTCATATTCATGGCCTTGCATGGGGAGTGAACCGTACAAAAACGCCCTGAAAATCACGGCACGTGCCGCGATTTTCAGGGCGTTGATTTGTTGCCTATAAAGCGTCATTGCCCCGTTCCCCGGTACGAATTCTGACCGCATCCTCCACTTCATATATGAAAATTTTGCCGTCACCGTAATTACCGGTATTAATTTCTTTTACTATTTTTGAAATAATCAGCTCGGCTACATCAGCAGGCACTACCGATTCCACTTTGATTTTGGGAAGAAGGTTAACATCGGTTTTCGTCCCTCTATAGATCTGTACATATCCTTTTTGCTTTCCATACCCCATAATATTACTGATCATAAGCCCCGTTGCATTACATTCATTTAATATCTTTTTACAAGCTTCCAGCTTCTCCGGTTTAATTATAATCTCCAGCTTTTTCATGCTCTTTGTCCCCCATTCTTGAATCGTGCCAATTGTTTAATCGGTGCATTATCTGATGAGTCAAAATCAAGCTCGCCCTTCTCCATGGCAAAGTCCGGGTAACCATAACAGCCCATCTCCGCAAGATCAAGACCCTCCAGCTCAATCTCCGGAGCTACGCGCAGCCCCCATACCTTATCAAGTACTTTAAAGAAAACAAAGGATACCCCAAAACCCCATACAAATAACACAGCCACACAGATTAACTGTGCCACAAACTGTCCTGAATCTCCATAGAGTAAACCGGTTACATTGCCCTCTACACCATTCCAGCCTGCACCATACGTGCCGTCAGCAAATAAACCCAGGGACAAAACACCCCATAAGCCGTTAACACAGTGTACCGAAATTGCACCAACCGGATCATCTAATTTTAATTTGTTCTCCACAAAGGGTACGGAGATACATACCAATATCCCGGCAACCAATCCGATGACGAAGGCAGAAGGGGCATTCACGAAGCCGCAAGGTGCCGTTATGGCAACCAGACCTGCCAGTGCTCCGTTGGCAGTCATGGATGGATCCGGCTTACCATATTTCGCCCACATATAAAACATTGCTACCAGGCCGCCGATTGCACCGGCAATCATGGTATTCGTGGCAGCTACCGCAATCCTGAAATCAGATGCATTCAGGGTTCCACCGGCATTAAAGGAGAACCAGCAGAAGAATAAGATAATCGTTCCGATAATTGCCATAGGAATATGATGCCCCGGAAATGCCCTTGAGGTACCATCCTTCTTAAACTTTCCGATCCTTGGCCCAATAACAATTGCCCCTGATAAGGCCAGCATGCCTCCCATGGAATGAACAACTGCCGAGCCGGCAAAGTCACAGACACCATGACCCAGTCCAAAATTTGCACCAAGCGCCGACAGCCAGCCCCCACCCCATACCCAGTTACCAAAAACAGGGTATAAAAACATAGAGATAAAGAAGGAAGTAATAACAACGGCAGAATACTTAACACGTTCAGCCATAGCACCTGTAGGGATTGTAACGGTAGTATCCATAAATACCATTTGGAAAAAGAACAAAGCAAAAATTCCCGGATCGTATATTCCAAAACCGGATAAAAAGAAGCCTTTGTATCCGATGATACCACCCAGACCCGGAATACTCACCATGGCATTTAATGCTCCGCCGCCGCTGCCAAGTCCTCCTACGGAACCGTAGCCGCCGAATTGGAAGGCAAAGCCACATAGAAAATATCCGATTGCTCCAACCAGGAACACCATAAAATTCATGGTAATGGTATGCGCTGCATTTTTACCGCGGCAAAATCCCGTCTCGACCATCGCAAATCCGCACTGAAAGAAAAATACCATGAAACCTGTGATTAATACCCACACAAAATTAGCACCATAATATGCCTTATTTGCCTGCACAGCTACATCACCCAACGTCTCCGAACCTGTTGCGGCATAATAGGATGCGCCTGTTGGATCTGATCCGCCCGGCAGATTTAATGCGACTGCCAATCCGACCCCCAGTGCAATTACAAAAGCGATGAAACCTATTACCTTCCATGACTTTTTCATAAACAAGACCTCCACTTGATTAGTTTATAATTTTTGATTTATGAATCTTTCTATCCTTTTTTTCTTTCTTGAAATTACTCCATGAAAATCTGGCATTGCTCTGATAAAAATCCGTTTTGAAATCCGATACCATAAAAAAATACCTTAAGCCGAGATACAACACCAATAAGCCAAAAACAATTCCGGGAACAGAGGCTTCAAGTACCCTGATATTGATATGATTCAATACACTAAAGGCACTGAAATATGCTCCTAAAAACATAATAATCGTTGTACCCAGATAGAGAAAAAGAAGGATAATTTTCTTCTTTTTTCTCTCTTTTGATATTACAACCCTCTGGCAACTCATACTTACACCTCCTCACTTTTTTTATCGTTATTTATATAGAAATGGAACGTTTTACGATTCCATCGTCTATGCTTACTTTATCTGAGCGCAAAAAAAAGTGGTCAAAACCCGTAAGTTTTGGCCACATCGTCAAGACTTGATTCATTAAAAAACGATTACTTGTTATGAATCAAAAAAGTCAAAGAACATACATTCCTTGACTTCATTGTCAGAGCAATTTTTTATTTTGGTTTTAGTATTTTTTTGGAACCAGGAAGATTACACCAGTATCATATTCCTATTTCCATATAAAGTCAATACGGTATTTTGGGTTTTATAAATATTTATTCCGACAAATAATATTCTTTTTTGCGTCCAACAACTGAGACCCTGCTGACAGCTTAGACCAATCTTATTACCGCGGGAAAAAGCTCCGGTCTCAACCGCTTTGCATGGTTGATCACTGTTATTTTCTGATATAGGAATCCTTTGTCTGCAGAAACTCTTCCCAGGTTTTATTGTATTGCTCCAGCTCCATAGAATGTCCGTTAAAGCTGATGATATTGATACAGGTATTCTTTAATCTGGTCTTGCCTGTCCCCGCTTCGCCCTCTGTTAATATGGATATTGTAGAATTAATTGCAGCACCATGGGAAATCATAATGATATTTCCGGGATAAAATCTCAGGGCATATTCTTTGATACATGAGAGCATACGGTTGCTTAACTCACCCCAGGGTTCCATCTCGCTATCTCGTCCGGACTGATAAAATAACTCCCGCTCCTCCTGATTTAATCCTGATATCTTACCATATTCTCTTTCAATCAGGCCCTCTTCGCTCATCACAGGAATATTTGCTTTGACCGCGATGATACGTGCCGTTTCCCTTGCTCTGATGAGGGGACTTGTTATTATCATTTCAAATGGAATTCCTCTTAGCGCCTCACCGCATAATTGCGCCTGTTGGATTCCATGCCCGTTCAACGGAATATCTTCCCTTCCCTGAAATCTTCCTTCTACATTCCAATTGGTTTCTCCGTGTCTGATTAAAAAAATTTTCATTTGCCTTATTCTCCGTTTGTGATTGTTCTTTCATTTTACAATAAGAATTCCGGACATGCCAGCGATTCTATAGAAGGAAGTCAGTTTTTTTCATAATAAAGCTGCTGCAAAACGAAATTTCACAGCAGATGTATCATTCTGCCGGAGATATCTCGTTTTGCAACAGCTCCTGTTACAATTTATTTTCATTATAATGATTTTAATTTAAGTCTCTTTACCGTCATCCGGTATGTAACGGATGTTTCTGCCGGGGGACAGCCCTGATCCATTACATAAAGATATTTAAAATCAATAACTCCACCAGCCCGGTGGCCCATGCCAGCGTTGTGGTAAAGGACCATACACGAACCTGCTCCTTTGTCTCTGTGATACCGCTCAGACGGTTTACCACCCAGTAAAAGCTATCATTAAAGTAAGAGAAGAAAAGGGATCCGATACATGCTGCAAAGGCACCTAATAACATATTACCACCGGCAGCTTCAACGATTGGTGCTGTGATACCTGCCGCTGTAATCATGGCAACGGTACCTGAACCTTGTACAAATCGAACTAAAGTTGCAATAATAAATGGCAGCAGGATGACAGGAATGGCAGTAGAAGCGATCCCTTGCGCAATATAATCGCCGACACCGGCTGTTTTTAACACCTGGCCAAGTGCACCACCACCGCCTGTTACAAGAATAATGATACCGGCAGATTTCATACTGTCTTCCAATTCTTTAATAACATCTTTTCTGTTTCTATTTCCGGTCAGGGTATAAATTGAAACAATCAATCCAAGTGCAACTGCAATGATGGGTTTGCCAAGGAAAATCAAGATTCCGTAAAAGCCCGTAGTCAGTTTCAAAGCAGATAACACAGTATTTAATAAGATTAAAATAATAGGCAGTATGATCGGTAAAAATGCCAGGAATGCCGAAGGAAGTTTACGTTCCGCTTCATCTGACACCACATCATAGATGGGCTTTTGGTAAGGGGGTCTGATCCAGTCGCTTCCTTCCTCAGCGGGTAACTGATAGATTTTTTTGCCTAGATATCTGCCGTATATCATTGTAACTGCAGCCATTGGGAGTGCAATGACAATTCCCAGCAGAATAAATCTGCCCACATCCACCCCGAAGGTTCCGGCTACACCCAGCGGACCCGGTGTGGGTGGAATTAAGGAATGGGTAATTACAAGTCCGCCGGCCAATGCTACCGATAAACCTACGATGGACTTCTTTGTTCTGCGGGACAGGGCCTTTGCCAGCGGTGATAAGATGACAAAACCGGAATCACAAAAGATCGGAATAGACACCAAGAATCCAGTCAGCGATAGCGCCATTTCCTCCCTGCCTTTTCCAAAGATCTTAAGGAATGTTCTTGCCATACGTTCTGCAGCTCCGGAAATCTCAAACATTTGCCCCATCATAATACCAAATCCAATGATAATACCAATATTACCAAGGGTACCGCCAAAACCTGCCGTAATTGCATCCAATGTGGCAACCGGTTCTAATCCTCCCACAATACCGATAATTACAGCCGAAATAATTAATGCCAGAAATACATGAATCTTTGTCTTCAGAATTAATAAAATTAATACAAGTAAGCCGATTCCCAGTCCGATCAGCATTTGTGCTCCTGATACACCTTCCATAATCCTTCTCCTTTCAAGTTACATACGACTTGGATGGAATATGACGCTGATGCCATCCAGTCCGTATCAAGTAAGTCCCCTTTTAAATAGTCTTTTTCATTACTGTTTGTGTTACCTGATAAAATTACCGGAATACTTTGCCCCCAATAATATAGCTTCCACCATACTGATTTCACTCGCAATTCCCTGTCCTGCGATATCCATAGCGGTTCCATGGTCTACAGAGGTACGAAGAATGGGCATTCCTCCGGTGATTGCAATGGTTCTCTCAAAATCCAGCGTCTTTGTAGCGATATGACCCTGATCATGGTATAAAGACAAGACACTGTTATATCTCCCCTGCAATGCCAGGTGGAACACAGAGTCCGCTCCGATGGGTCCAACCACATCATAGCCTTCTGCCTGCAGCTCATTAACTGCGGGAGTTACATATTCCACCTCCTCATCACCAAAGAGGCCATGCTCTCCGCTGTGAGGATTAAGACCGGCGATTGCCATCGTCCCCTCGGTAACTCCTAATTTCACTAACACCTCCTTACATCGTTTGACATAATCTTTTATTCTATCTTTGGTTACCAAATCACAGGCTTTTCGCAACGATACATGTCTTGTGAGGAAAAACACTCTCATTCCGTGTACCTCAAACATCGTAAGCGGATCTTTCGTGCCGGTAAGTGCTCCGAATATCTCCGTATGTCCAATAAAATCAATCCTGCCCGCCTTTAAGGATTCCTTGTTGATCGGCGTGGTGGAAACAGCCGAGACCTCTCCTTCATTGGCAAGTTCAATACTTTTGGCGATATACTCGTATGCGGCCTTTCCGCACATTCCGCTGATCTGTCCTAATACAAATTCAGACATGTCCACGTTATCCAGATCAATCAGGTTGATGATACCCTCCCGATAATCTCCTTCCTGCGGATGCCCGATACAATTTACCTTTGCTTTTGTATTTGTAAAACGGACTGCGTCTTCCATAATTTTCTTATCTCCTACCACCACACATCGCGCAGCTTCAAAGACTTCATTTTTCATTAATGCCTTGACTACAATTTCCGGACCGATGCCGGCCGGATCTCCCATAGGGATTGCTATCAACGGTTTCATCATTTACCGCTCCTTTCAAGTGATCAATTCAAGTGATCAATTATTGTATTTGAAATTCTTTCAAATCAGGTTCATTAAATATAAAGCCTCTCTTTCAGATAGTGCATACAGGTATTCATCGCATTCCTGTCCCCTACCATGCCTCCTTTGGTTATTACCTTCAGACCCTCGAACTCACCGGCGATAAATTCTCCGTAGGCTGCAAGGGGAAGCACCTCATCTAATAAGCGGATTCCGGCGGTATGAAATCTCTTACTGACCGCTACCGTAATATCGCCTCCGCTGGTATATAAGCCTTGAAAAGAAGTATTTGCTTTCAATATCTGATAAGTAATTTCTGCAAATGCATCGTTGATCAAATTGCTGACCTCATCCAGAGAGCACTGATTTCTATTTGCATAATCAGAGAAAACCAGGCGATTTTCCGGCATAATGCCATTTCCTACAACCGAACATATCTCATATGCTTCACAATGATTTAAAATCATAGCCGCAACTCTGTTAATCTCTGCTCTTCTTCTTTGCTCTCCTTCCAGTAATTCTTTCGTATCCACATATACGTTAAGAACCTTCTGCGCCAGCAGCAGCTCTTCCACCTGCATTCCCGCTACTGGATTGACACTTCCTACTGTTGCCAGAATCTTATATTTTCTTGTATGCTTGTTTGGAATGATCAGCTTTCTCGCAACGGTTGCGGTAAAGCTGCCGGGATCTACACAGATAAATCTGACCCCGCTTTCCATAATGCTGTCCGCGATCAGATCCATATCCTCCTGCGAGATACTGTCAAAAATAATGGTCCTGATCCCCATATCCTTATATTCTCTAATCTTATCTGCAAGATGTTCTTTCCCCTTCATAAGATCACTGATATAAAGGGAGGCGACCGGATATTGGGATTGTTTCTCAAACAACGCGACAGCCATAGAGGTATGCACCGGCGTCTTCGGATCCGTTGCCGCTTCTGTCTTATGAAGCGGTATGTTGCCTACCAGCAGATATCCCCCGACGAGGATCCTCTTTGCCTCAGGAAAACACGGAACCACCATTGCAATCGTATCATTGCCAAGTACGTCCAGAAGAGCATCGGTTTCCCTTCCAAGATTCCCTCTTAATGTACTGTCAATTCGTTTGGAATAAACTTTCACATGTTCCTCTGCCAGAAGCCTGGCCACATTATAGACCCGGTTATATGCAATCTGAGGCTCGACTGCTCTGCTGTCCGTAGGATATACAATGCAATCACTTTCTGAGAGCTTGCTCAGTTCCAGTCTCTCTGTATTCATCACGGTATACGTGTTGTAATCTAATTTCTTAATCAGAACCCCGGTAGCATTTGCACCGGTCAGATCATCAGCAATTACCACACACTGTACCATCTCATTCACCCTCCTTCAGGCCGGAATAATTGTAATTCTCATATCCCTCAGCCGTTTTGTTTCTTCTGCATTAAATTTCCTGGTTGTTATTACTCCCGTATAATCAGACAGATCATTAATCTTCATTAGAGCTTGCCTTCCGAATTTCTTACTGTCCACCACAAGGTATTTTTCCTTGGCGTTTCTACAGATGGTTCGTTTCATGATCGCTTTATCTAAGGTGGGCGTCAAAACATGATACTGATCATCGATGGACATAGCTCCGAGGAATGCCACATCCACTCTCATGTTTTCCATCATCTCATTAGCCAGCGCACCAACCATGCTTCCCGTTGACTTTTGAATCGTTCCGCCGCAGATCATCAGGTTAACATTGGAGTGTAACAATAAATTGGCTATTTCCATATCGTTGGTTACCACGGTCAGCGCCGGGATATCCTTTATTGCACTGGCAATCTCATACGTAGTGGTTCCAGCGTCCAGATAAATCGCATTGCCCTTCTTTATAAATTCAAGGCTCTTTTCTGCGATCAATTTTTTTTCCTGTGTTTCGTGGGACCGTTTTTCTGTATATGGAACCTCTCTTTTAATAATAGCCCCGCCATGACATCGGTCAATCCTGCCTTCCAGCCTTAATTTTTCCAAGTCTCTGCGGATGGTCATGAGACTGACATCTAACAAACTGGCCAGGTCTTCCACCTGAACAGAACCGTTCTTGCTGATTAATTCTATTATTTTTAAATGGCGTTCTGCCGGAAGCATTGTCTTCTCTCCTTATCCCTGATTTATGGTAAATTCAATAAGTTTCGTTATTAATGTGCCATTTTGTTTGTTTTTCTAGTCATGCTGTTCGTTTATGTTCATATAATATCTCCAAGCGTACATTTTGTCAAATAAACAGGAATAATTGTTCGTTTTTTTGATATGATTCTTCTACCATAAACCCGAATCGAACATTTATTTACTTATTATTTACAAAAATCCCCCATGACAGCCATTCATATACAACCACTGTCATGGGGGATGCTCAAATCTCTTACTACTCTGCTATACACTTGCAGAAACTATCTTGCCATTGCTTTCAAAAATTGCTTTAACCTTCTTGATCAGTTCCTTGTCAGGCTCTTTTGTATCACTCAGCTGATACTTAAGCCCCAGCTCTTTCCATTTGTATTCACCCATCTTATGAAATGCCAGAATTTCGATCTTCTTCACATTCGGATAGTGATCCAGATGAGCAGATAGTCCGGTGATACTTTCCAGATTATCTGTCAGACCGGGCACCAAAACATATCGAATCCATGTATCAATCTTCTTCTCCTTCAGCTCATCCAGAAAGGAAAGCGTAGGGGCGAGGGAGACCCCGGTTACATGTTCATAAACCTTTGGGTCATAGTTCTTAATATCGAGCAGAACCAAATCCGTATAGGATAAAACATCTTCCACCGCACTATTATTGATGTATCCGGAGGTGTCCAGGGCAACATTGATCCCCTGTGCGCTGCATAATCTGGCAGCTTCTGCAACAAATTCTGCCTGCATCATGGGCTCTCCGCCGGTAAAGGTAACTCCGCCACCGGAAAATCCCATATAGGATTTATATTTTACGATTTCACTGACCAATTGCTCGGGCGTGTATTCCATGCCTTTCATGGTGTCCCAGGTATCGGGATTATGACAAAATTGACAGCGTAACGGACACCCCTGCATAAATACTACAAATCTTATCCCGGGACCATCTACCGTACCAAAACTTTCCAAAGAATGTATTCGGCCTATTTTGTCCATATAATCACACCCCTTCGTGTTAAGTGTTTCTGCATCTTACCTCTCATGGAAGGTACGATGAATAACATCCAATTGCTGCTCTCTGTTTAACTTAACAAAGTTAACCGCATACCCGGATACACGAATTGTTAACTGCGGATATTTCTCCGGATGATCCATTGCATCCATTAAGGTTTCCCTGTCAAATACATTGACATTAATATGATGACCTTTTTCATAGAAATAACCGTCCAGCATACCGGATAAATTATGAATTCTTTCCTCACTCGTCTTACCAAGCGCTTTGGGAACGATGGAGAAGGTATAGGAAATACCGTCTTCCGCATGTCTGTACGGTAATTTGGCTACGGAAGCCATAGAGGCTGCGGCGCCTTTCTTATCTCTTCCATGCATCGGATTAGCGCCGGGGGCAAATGGTTCTCCCGCCTTACGTCCATCCGGTGTACTTCCGGTTTTCTTACCATATACCACATTGGACGTAATGGTGAGTACGGAAAGGGTTTGTTTGGCATTCCGATAGGTTTTAACCTTACGTAGTTTGTTCATAAAGCGCTCTACCAATTCAACGGCAATCTGATCCACACGGTCATCATTATTACCAAATGCAGGATATTCACCCTCAATCTCGTAATCAACCGCCAGACCGGTTTCGTTGCGAATCACCTTAACTTTCGTGTGTTTGATAGCTGATAAGGAGTCTGCCACTACGGAAAGTCCGGCGATACCGCAGGCTTCCGTACGAAGAATCGAAATATCGTGAAGTGCCATCTGCAGCTTCTCATAATTATATTTATCATGCATATAGTGAATGACATTTAATGTATTAATGTAGAGCTCGGAGAGCCAATCCATGGTCTGGTCAAACTTCGCCATAACCTCATCATAATCTAAATATTCTGAAGTGACGGGTGCAAACATTGGTGCAACCTGCTCGCCGGATTTCTCATCTCTTCCGCCGTTAATTGCATACAAAAGCGCCTTTGCAAGGTTGGCACGGGCACCAAAGAACTGCATCTGCTTTCCGATTCTCATTGCAGATACGCAACATGCAATCCCATAATCATCCCCCCACACATCTCTCATAATATCGTCACTCTCATACTGAATGGAGCTGGTATCAATGGAAACCTTAGAGCAAAAATGCTTAAACGGCTCCGGTAAGGAAGTAGACCATAACACGGTCAGATTTGGTTCCGGTGCCGGACCCAGATTGTAGAGGGTATGAAGGATACGATAGCTGCTCTTGGTTACAAGAGTTCTTCCGTCAACACCCATACCACCGATTGCTTCGGTTACCCAGGTAGGATCACCGGAGAATAAATCGTTGTAAGAAGGGGTTCTTAAGAAACGAACCATTCTAAGTTTCATAACAAACTGATCCATGAGTTCCTGAAGGGCTTCTTCCGTAATGCGTCCATTCTTCAAATCTCTTTCATAATAAATATCGAGGAATGTGGATACTCTTCCAAGACTCATAGCCGCGCCGTCCTGTTCCTTAATTGCACCAAGGTAAGCAAAATAAGTCCACTGTGTCGCTTCAAAGGAATCCTTGGCAGGATTGCTGATGTCAAAGCCATACGCCGCTGCCATCTCTTTCAACTGCTTTAATGCTTTAATCTGTTCTGAGATTTCTTCTCTCAGCTGAATATCAGGAGACTCCAATATCGGTATCTCCAGTAATTTCTTCTGGCTTACCTTCTCGTCGATGAGGGCATCCACACCATATAACGCAACTCTGCGGTAGTCACCGATAATTCTTCCTCTGCCGTATGCATCGGGCAGACCGGTGATAATTCCCGTATGTCTTGCCTTTTTCATCGCATCGGTATAGGCATCAAATACACCGTCATTATGTGTTTTTCTATTTTGAGTATATATTTCTTCCGCAGTTTTATCCAGGGTATAGCCATATGCCTCCAGCGCTCCCTTTACCACTCTGATGCCTCCATTGGGCATAATTCCCCTCTTTAACGGCTTATCTGTCTGGAATCCTACGATTACTTCTTTCTCCTGATCCAGGTATCCCGGACCAAAGGTAGTAATTGTAGAAGGCTTTGATGTCTCAGCATCTATAATCCCCTTCCGGTTCTCTTCCTTCATCAGCTCCATCGTCTTATCCCACAACGCAAGCGTTCGCTGTGTGGGTCCAACAAGGAAGGAATCATCCCCTTCATATGGCGTGTAATTATGTTGTATAAAGCTTCTGACATTAATATCATTCATCCAGCTTCCTGCGTTAAAATCATACCATTCCTGTTTCATTGTATTCCTCCATTCTAAATATATAAAATTAGTTCTTACCCTGCAACAACTGTATGAAGATAATTTATGAATATTTCTTAAAACATATCCGCAAGCTTATTATAATATTTCATATAGGTATCATAAGTTTTAAAGTAAAACTTT
Organism: Bacillota bacterium; assembly: GCA_023439505.1. Taxonomy (GTDB): domain Bacteria; phylum Bacillota; class Clostridia; order Lachnospirales; family Lachnospiraceae; genus Mobilitalea. The sequence continues at coordinate 2,258 of JAEXNR010000017.1, read as the reverse complement.
TGAAACGAAAATTCATCTTCATACGCTCAAATCGCTGGCGGATCACCGGTAATGAAATGCGATATAAATCCCCAATCGATTACTTTACGAGTTCTTCCGTAACAGAAAGGTATTTTCCTTCCCATTTCACCATTATCATAAGACAACATAATAAAATTGTCAATATAATATTGATAATAATTATCGTTATTAATAATATTTTAACATTATTTATGCCCTGTCAGGGGTATCTGTTAAATTCTTTCTGCCAACAGCTCTAACAAATTCATGTTACTTGATTTTAAATCCGGACATAATCAGATTTGATAACCAACCTTTACAGACAATACCTTACAATAGAATAACAGATAATACCTGATGTCAATAACGCACCTTCCCTATAATATCATAAAAAAAAAGTATGTCAATGATATATTATTATATTTTACTATATAAAAAGTCTCTATCATTATCCTGATTATACTTTGCCAACTAGTTTCCAAAGTATAAATTATTCACTAAGAATAGAAGCCGGTTATTTATCATTCAGATGAATGATGTTCACTTACAAAATCCAAAATAACTTATAGTCCACTATGTGCCAAATACTTATCCTACTATATTTTCAGAAAATGACACTAAAAAAGCTCTATATCCTTCCTAACCAACATATCCTGAGCATCCAAGATCTAATCCCCGATTTCTCATTTTATATCGCTTATTCAGATATAGAGCATATTTTAAATCCTATTTCATTTCATCAATCAATCTTAATTACAACAGCTTAAGCCAGATTACTATAACCCATCAGTTTTGTATCCACAGCCTTTGCCACCTCACGGCCTTCTCTGATTGCCCAAACAACCAATGACTGTCCGCGGTGCATATCACCTGCTACAAATACCTTTTCCACATTCGTCTGATATTTTCCGGCTTCTGTCTTAACATTGGTTCTGCCATCCAGTTCCACGCCGAAGGCTTCTGCCACATAAGACTGAGTTCCGAGGAAACCTGCTGCGATCAGAACAAGGTCTACTTCCACCTCATACTCACTGCCTGCAACCTCTGCCATCATATAACGCTTTGCTGCTTCGTCAAATTTACTTTCCAGACGAACGATTTTCGCTTTGCAGACATTGCCTTTCTCATCCGCGATAAACTCTTTTACCGTAGTCTGATATACTCTCGGGTCCTGACCAAACATATCTATGGCTTCTTCCTGACCGTAATCTGTCTTGCAGACCTTCGGCCACTCCGGCCATGGATTGTTCTCTGCTCTTTCCTCCGGAGCCTTGGGCATCATCTCCAATTGAATGACGGATTCAGCACCTTGTCTGATGGAGGTTCCGACACAGTCATTGCCTGTATCACCGCCGCCGATTACCATAACCTTTTTGCCTTTCGCGGAGATGGTGAAGTCCTTGATTTCAGATACATAGGTTGTATCTGCATCCAGAAGATCCTTGGTAGCAGATTTTAAATAATCTACCGCAAAGTAAATTCCCTTCGCTTCTCTTCCGGGGGCCTTAATATCTCTTGGGTTGGAGGCACCGCAGGTCAGAATGATGCTGTCATATTCTTCAAAGAGCTTAGAAGCTTCATAATCCCCACCAACATTGGCGTTGGTAATAAAGGTAATGCCTTCTTCCTTCATGATATTTATTCTGCGTTCGATAATCTGCTTTTCCAGCTTCATGTTCGGAATTCCGTACATCATCAACCCGCCGACACGATCAGAGCGTTCAAACACATCCACGCTGTGACCCCTCTTATTAAGCTGATCAGCCGCAGCAAGTCCGGAAGGACCGGAACCGATTACCGCAACCCGTTTCCCGGTTCTGTGACTCGGGGGATTGGCGGTAAAGTAGCCCTGTTCAAATCCATGTTCTATAATTGTATATTCATTTTCTTTAATGGATACCGAATCGCCGTTAAGACCGCAGGTACAAGCTGCCTCACAGGGAGCCGGACACACTCTTCCGGTAAATTCGGGGAAGTTATTGGTTTTCATTAAGCGGGCCAGGGCCTGCTTCATATTTCCTCTGAATACCGCATCATTCCATTCCGGTATCAAATTATTCACCGGACACCCGGATGCCATTCCCCCAATAATTAATCCAGACTGGCAAAATGGTACACCACATTCCATACAGCGCGCACCCTGACGTTTTCTTTCGTCCATGGATAGGGGTTGATGGAATTCATTAAAATGCTTTAATCGTTCCTTCGGTTGCTCGGCATGACTTACAACTCTGTCATATTCCATAAATCCTGTTGGC
>JAEXNR010000046.1 GCA_023439505.1 Bacillota bacterium | reverse complement strand
CAGTATCGACTGCACTTCCACCGTTGGTGTTGATGCTGACTGCATATTCATTGATTGTCCACTTGGCATACAAGGTTGCACCTGCTGTGATTGTATACGGGAAGGTTACCTTATTGGTGAGTTCTTCCTCTGTGTACCAGCCTTCCATCGTGTACCCTGTCTTTGTACTTACAGGGGCTGTAGTGATTGCTGCGTTGTAATCCTGGGTCACAGTATCGACTGCACTTCCACCATTGGTGTTGAAGCTGACTGCATATTCGTTAATCGCCCACTTGGCATACAAGGTTACATCTGCTGTAATTGTGTACGGGAAGGTTACCTTATTGGTGAGTTCTTCCTCTGTGTACCAGCCTTCCAGCGTGTACCCTGTTTTTGTGCTTACTGGAGCCGTAGTGATTGCTGTGCTGTAATCCTGGGTCACAGTATCGACTGTGCTTCCACCGTTGGTGTTGAAGCTGACTGCATATTCATTGACTGTCCACTTGGCATACAGGGTTGCACCTGCTGTGATCGTATACGGGAAGGTTACCTTATTGGCGAGTCCTTCCTCTGTGTACCAGCCTTCCAGCGTGTAACCTGTCTTTGTGCTTACAGGGGTTGTAGCGATTATTGTGTTATAGCCCTGGGTTACAGTATCGACTGTGCTTCCACCATTGGTGTTGAAGCTGACTGCATATTCATTGACTGTCCACTTGGCATATAGAGTTGCACCTGCTGTAATTGTATACGGGAAGGTTACCTTATTGGTGAGTTCTTCCTCTGTGTACCATCCTTCCAGCGTGTACCCTGTTTTTGTGCTTACTGGAGCCGTAGTGATTGCTGTGCTGTAATCCTGGGTAATCGGAGTTACTGCACTTCCACCGTCGGTGTTGAAGCTGACTGCATATTCATTCACTGTCCACTTGGCATATAGAGTTGCACCTGCTGTAATTGTATACGGGAAGGTTACCTTATTGGTGAGTCCTTCCTCTGTGTACCAACCTTCCAGCGTGTAGCCTGTCTTTGTGCTTACAGGAGCTGTCGCGATTGCTGTGTTGTAGTTCTGGGTCACAGTATCGACTGTGCTTCCACCGTTGGTGTTGAAGCTGACTGCATATTCATTGACTGTCCACTTCGCGTGCAGTGTGATATCTGCTATAATCGGGCATGGGAATGTTATCTTATTAATGAGTCCTTCCTCTATGTACCAGCCTTCTAGCATGTACCCTGTCTTAGTGCTTTCCGGAGCCGTATGCATTACTGTACCATGGTTCCAAATCATTGACTCTACTGCACTTCCGCCATTTGTATTAAAGCTGATTATATGGATACTTATCCAATTCGCATACAGGGTAGCATCTGCTGTAATTGTATACGGGAAGGTTACTTTATTGGCGATTTCTTCCTCGGTGTACCAGCCCTCCAGCCTGTACCCTGTCTTTGTGCTTACAGGGGCTGTATTAATTATTGTGTTGTAGTCCTGTGTCACAGTATCGACTGCGCTTCCACCGTTGGTGTTGAAACTGATCCCATATGCATTAATCGTCCAATTCGCATACAAGGTAGCATCTGCTGTGATTGTATACGGGAATACCGCTTTGTTCGTGAGTTCCTCATCCGTGTACCAGCCCTCCAGCGTATACCCTGTCTTGTTGCTTACCGGAGCTGTATCAATTGTTGTATCGCTGGCCTGGGTAATCGGAATTACTGCACTTCCACCGTTGGGATTGAAATCGATTGTAAATGGATCCATTTCAGCAATTGTATAGCTTTCACTCATAATCGCACTGTCTGCCATTCCCTCTTTGACAGCTATGGCCTTCAAATTGATTGCACTCTCTATGCTGATTGGTGTTGTATATAGAGTGCTCTCTTCTGTTGGATTGGTTCCGTCTGTTGTGTAATAGATGGATGACTCTTCTGTACTGCAGCTTAAGAACACCAATGTACTCTGTGCAACTACGCCTGATGCAGGATTTGCTGTCGGTGTAGCAACCGGATCCTCTTCCTGGATTGTCAGGTTTCCGATCTCTAAAGTCCAAATATTTCTTGCATAAAGTTCAATTCTGTCAACCTTACCGTAGGTCGAAAGACCCACTATGCTTCGATTGATTATACTTTGATTAGTAAGCTGCCGTACTTTTGTTTCACCTGCATATAAGCTGCATGTTGAATTGTCGCTACTATCCACCCTCCACCCGATTGATTGGGGAGAAAACTTGGAACCATCTGTTTTTTTGATCGTTATCGACAATGCAGGGTTCCCAGTAAGATTCGCTGGTTCGAATACTAGAAACCCGTTATTAACAGTGGCATAGTAATTGGCACTTGTTATATAAATATCAATCGTCAAATCATCTTTAATAAACGTATTGTTACCTTGTATCAAACTGATTGGCAGGGTGGTAAAGTTATATGTTTTTAATGTACCCGCAAAAGCCGGAGTCCAAGGTATGCCTACCATTATTGCAATTAATAAAAGCAGCCACAATATCTTTTTTTTCATTATCTTCATGTTAATCTCCTTATTTTGTAAAATATTCCCTGAGCCTTTCCACACTCATTTCATGAGGCTTCAAATGCGGGGAAAATGCTTCCTGTTGAGGCTTCCCAAATCAGGCAATGCAAAGATTATACTCCCGTTTCCTCTGTAGAGGGTGGGTGGTGCCAATCAGACTGCATAAGTCTTGGAAATCTGCCGTATTAAAAGGCTCCTTTTTGCAGAATTTACAGTCCGTGGGTTCGTGATTACCCAAAAAAGCATTAATTGTTCCAATAATCAAGCCCGGATATGTCTCGAAACTCAATATCAATGAAAATAATGTCAGGGTCATCTCTGACGGTAGATTTCAGTGCTTCTGCTCCTTTTGATTATGTACCTGCGAATTCTATTTCTTCCCAGTCGGACAGAATTTTGGAAAGCTCATCAAGACACCCTCCTCTCGTCATCCATCAGCATGACCTTCCGCACTTTTACGCCCCCTTCCTATTACCCCATAGATACTCATAGAGTCAGTGTATCAAATGCCTCTCTACAAACTCTCACAAAAACCAAAAAAGATGGCTTTTTCACCATCTTTTTTTAAAATTTTATTATATTATTAATTTTTCGACATGTTTATGCTTTTAATTTCTTTGCTAATTTACAAACTCATTCCATAATCCTTCAATACCTTGCGTACCCAGGGTACTGCTTCCTTAGTGACCCAGCAGCATGATGATAAACATATAGGCAGCCATCCTCAACAAAAGCACAATATTCTGGATCCTAAACGCTATTGAAAGAGGTAACATGGTAAAGGCAACGCAGAAAATTGATCTATTCTTAAAAATATTGCCAGGAATATGCCATAATGACACCTTAAGAACCTATCGGTTAAAAGCATGGGATTAATTATATCCTTGCTTTAATATTTTCTATTTGGTAAAATGAAACTATCATTTGCGTTTGAATAATAAATGTTAAAATGGAAGTAGTATGGTAAGATAAAAGCCGTAACACAGATAGAATTGAATTTACTCACAAGGCGAAAGAATATCCGTGGGGACAGCAAATTATAAGATTTTATGACTATGATAAATTTATAGTTGAAGCGGCCGAAAATATGGCAAGTGTAGCAAGATGTTTTTTAGGACAGGGGTTTCGCATAAAGAAAAGGCGGAAAGAACCATGTTCCCCGCAAATTTGCTAGTGCTTTTTGTAAAAAGAGTTACCGGGAGGGAAAACATGAATTGGGAACCATGGACAGGTTGCTATAAAGTGAGCGATGGTTGCACATATTGTTATTTTTATGGCCCATTCTCTAAACGATATGGACAAAATACCATTTTTAAGACAGAAGAATTTAATAAGCCGATCGCTAAATCAGCGAAAGGCGTACCTAATATATCCAGTGGCAAAATTGTGGCTACATGTTTTGCTACTGATTTCTTTATTGCCGAGGCAGATGAATGGCGTACTGATGCATGGGCTATGATAAAAAGCCGCCCGGATCTTGACTTCTTAATTTTGACCAAACGTATTGACCGTTTCAACGTATCCCTGCCCGCTGATTGGGGTGATGGATATGATAACGTAAACATAGGTTGTACTGTTGAAAATCAAGAAATTGCGGACTATCGACTTCCCATATTTTTGTCATACCCAATTAAAAGGCGTTTTGTTGCTTGTGCTCCTTTACTTGGCGCAATTGATTTAAGTAAGTATTTAGGTAGTATTGAACACGTAAGCGTTGGAGGCGAAACAGGCCGTGAAGCACGGGTATGCGATTATGAGTGGGTTCTGGAGATACGCAAACAATGCGAAAACGCCGGTATAACATTTTGGTTTAAAAACACCGGCTCATTTTTTAGACGTGATGGAGTTGTTCAAAAGGTGAATCCGTTTAAGCAAAATAGTCTTGCAAAAGAATTAGGAATCAACATTTTAGGCGATAAGAAGCTTTTTTAAAATCAATTAATTATCCGCCTAAGATTATGACAATAGCATTTCCGCCCCACCGCCTGCCCTACTATCTCTGTGCCGCAGCGATCACATCACCGACAGAGGCTTTTTAACTCTTTGGGGTATCACCCAAACGATAAAAAGCCTCTGTATTTGTTCTATTTGTATTAAGCTAAATATGCGATGCTAAGTCCCCCGGTAACTGGATTTTGATAAATCTCACAATCCACTTCATAGATATCTGAAATTAACTGCTTGGTCAAAATATTTTCAGGTGTGCCACTGGCGGCTACCCTTCCTTTTTTGACCACATACAGAAAATCGCAATAATGAGCCGCCAGCGCTAGATCATGTAATGCTGCCAGCGTTCCTATCTTCATATTCTTTACCACCGACAAAATCTGGAGCTGGTATTTAATATCCAGATGGTTGGTGGGTTCATCCAATATCAGAAACTCCGGCTGCTGTGCAATGGCCCTTGCCAGTATTACCCTCTGCTTCTCTCCTCCCGAAAGAGAAGCATAACTGCGCTCCTCATACTCTGACATACTGACCTTGTCCAGGGCATCTATGACTATTTCGTAATCCTTCTCCGTGTCTGCTTCCATCAGTCCTTTATGCGGTGTTCGCCCCATAAGCACCATTTCCTTAACACTAAAGTCAAAGCTCATTTCATTGAACTGGGAAACCACTCCCAATACTTTGGATACCGCTTTGGGGCCGGAATTTAATACATCCAGCTCATTTAGAAATACTCTGCCCTTTTGAGGCTTAATTACCTTATATATACTTTTTAAAAGAGTGGATTTTCCGCATCCATTGGGCCCTATCAGGCCTACAAACTGCTTATCCTTCACCTTTATGGAAATATCTTTTACAATATCCGTATCAGATAAGGCCACCCAAATATTGTCTGCTTTCAGTTCCATATATTGCTTCCTTTCCTTTAATAAGTACTCTATCTGCTGCCAAAACCATATCCTTTTTTAACAAGCATATACATAAACATAGGCGCTCCTATCATAGCCGTTATAATTCCGATGGGGAGCTCGCTCTTGGGAATAATTGTACGTGCAATAATGTCTGTCCAGATCATAAATACGGCTCCGGTTAACAGGGCTGCAGGCATTAGCCGCTTATGATCCGCTCCCGTCATCCCCCTTACAAGGTGGGGAATAATCAATCCCACAAACCCAATCATCCCGCAGCTTGCTACCATGATTCCTGTGATCAGAGAAGCGATTAACATATAAATACGGCGATATCGATTTAGGTTAACGCCGAGAGTAATTGCAGATTCATCCCCTAAAAGCATGGTATTTAAAATCCTCTTCTGGGTTAAAAAAAACAGGGCTGCCAGTACTATGCAGAATCCCACCAAGGGCACCTTATTCCAGGTTGCCGAAGCCAGGCTTCCCATCGTCCAGAAAGTTACGGTTTTAATTCCTTCTGCATTCGCACCAAAATATACAATAAAGTTTGCAAAAGCATTGCAGAGGGCGTTAATTACCATCCCAGCTAAAACCAGCTTTGCAGAAGTCATCTTTCCCCCGATTCCCGCCAAGGCAAGAACCAGCAGGGAAGCACAAAAAGCACCTGTAAAAGCCCAAAGGGCCACCCCCGCCTGTCCCAGGAATCCAGGTATACTAAAGCCAATCAAAATAGCAAAGGTGGCTCCCAGAGAACCTCCCGATGAAATGCCCAGTATGTAAGGATCCGCCAAAGGATTTTGTACCGCTGCTTGCATGACAACACCGCACATTGCCAAACCCGCACCAATAAACATTGACATTAAGGCTCTGGGAAGTCGTATCTGCCAGATAATATCCTTGATTGAACCGACAGTTAAATCATTAAGGGGACCAATCTGCCAGCCGGTAATATGATATAAGAGAATACGAAATGTTTGTACGATCGGTATCTTGACCTGACCTATGGATACGGAAAATCCCAGGGAGATTATCGTAAACAAACATAAGCCTGCTATCAGTGCAATAAAAGTTGTATTATTCAGAATTCCCTTTTTCTCAAATTGCTTTGTATTCCTGTCAATTTTCATATGTCATCTCCTAAGCCAAAGAATTTATGTAACTATTTTCATGATTATTATGAACAGAGCAACCCGGCTTCTCCTGTTAGCCATTACTAACTCAAGGTAATATAGCATAGGAAAAAATAACTGTCAACCATCCTACCCGTTATCGCAAGCATATTGACTCTTTTTCTCAATTAGTAAATAGTTAGCCTAATTCTATTGACATCACAACTGGATATCCGTATATTAAATTGAGTTAGCATTAACTAACTTCCGGGATTTATATTTTCCAATCTTCGGATAGCATATGATATACATTAAAGGAGATCATGACTACAATGAAGGCAATTAAGAAAAAATTAACAGTAACACTTAGTCTATTTATACTTTCCATCGTATTTTTAAGCGGCTGTTCTAAAACCTCCGGTTCCAATTCTACTGAAGCAGACACACAAAGTAAGGGGGATACTGCGCAGGAAGAAAGCGCATCAGCAGAAACCGGAGTTTCCGAAGATTCTGAAGCGGTATATCCGCTCACCATGAGCAATTATACAATTAAAGACGGTACCTGGGAAGAAAAGGATCAGATCTTTGAGGCAGTTCCTTCCCGCGTAGTGGCAACGACCCAGCCTGTTGGCGAACTATTTGTTCGTCTGGGACTTACCGATAAGCTGGCTGGCGTTGCCGGAGTATATGGTACAACTCCGGAGGATATTGCTGAAGAATTCTCAAAAATCCCCGTTTTATCTAATGATTATGTAGGTAAGGAAATCACACTAGGAGCAGAGCCCGACTTAATTATTGGTCGTGGGGATTTATTTAGCGACGCCGACTGGGGTGTTGGTACCACAGCGGATTTGAATAATCTGAATATAAACACTTATGTACTGAACACCTGCAAGCAGGGTGCGACTTTAGAGGATCTTTATAAAGACATCAATGAAATCGGCCAGATATTTAATGTTTCGGTCAAAGCTCAGGAATTCTCAGACAGTTTAAGAGAACGGGTTCGCAAGCTGACAGAAAACCTTGCCGGTATAGAAGAACCTTTAACCTATGCCTATGCTAATATTACTGACGGTGCTATCTCGATTTATGCCGGCAGCAACGATACCTTTCAAAATGATGCTCTTAACCTGATGAAAATAGACAATGCCTTTAAAGATGCAACCGGTGAAATTAATCAGGAGCAGCTTATTGCCTCAAATCCAGATATTTTCCTTGTAGCTTATTACAATGGCGGCCCGGACCCCAATGAGCTAATTAAGCAAATATACCAGATTGAAGCAATCCAGAGTGTTTCTGCAATCCAAAACAAAAGAATCTTTGTCATTGATTATAATCAGTTCTGGGGATATAGTTATCAGATTTTCGACGGAGTAGAAAATCTGGCAAAGGATTTATATCCGGATCTGATAAAATAAGAACATATCTTTAGAAAACACCTCCGCCAGTGATTAAGAAGCTATCATCGGCGGAGGTGTTTTGCATAACTGTCAAAGAATAAATTCCTCTTGTAATATCAATCATAATGATTGGGGAACAGTTACATTTTAGCCACGATAAATAGTTAAAATAGATTCTCATTTTTGCGGCTGAATTTTCAACTAATTTATAAGTTCCATATTTATAGTAGCTCCAGAGTCTTTTTTGTCAACCATAACCTTCAGAACATTCGTGCCTTTTTTCAGTGGGATCGTGTAATTTATTCCAGTACCACCCCACTCGGCTGACCATATTTTAGTCCTATCATCACCATTCACAAACATTATCATTATTCTGGAGTTGTCTATTTTTACTCGTGTGCCATTTGCGTCCACACTTTCCACTTCAAGTCCATCTATTTGAAATGTGTCTCCATATTTATACGTCAGTTTTGTTGGATTTTGAACTACGTTATAAGTAATAGGAACCTTATTCTTTTCTGCATCCTTTTTCGCTTCAATATCAGCCAACTGCGCTTGAATTTCAGGAGATTTTGATTTACCAACCCAATCAAGGAATATGCAATTAATATATCCTATCTTTCCATCTCCAACGACAATTGTATAACTGGAGATACCTGACCAGTCTTTTGGAGAAGGAAGTACAAATTTACCTTCCGGTCCTACACAAGCATAGTCGTATCCTTCCTTCAATTGGGAGTCTATTTCAGTGTTAGTCTCGAACAAACCGGGATAAGCCCACCCTGGATTACCAGCCTTAGAGTCCACCATTTGGCCATCTTTCTGGATTAAACGTCCATCAATGGCATGAGCGGCACCAAGTACTGCAAACTCCTTATCATCACCAGGCACCCCTTCTTGAACCGGCACGACAAACTTATTCGTTTCCGTACTAAAATAACCAACTTTTCCTGCGGCATCCGTTACAACAACATATTTGGATCCAATACGAATTTCGGCATATTTGCATGGTAAAATCTCAACACCTTTTGTGTTAATCAATCCCCATTTTCCTTTAGAAGAAACACGAGTATAAGCGTTTTTTGCTAGTCCCCACGTTGTATTCACGATACTCTCTTCGTAGTGACCCCCAATTGAGTCATAGATAAATGGAGCAATCATTTTTCCGTCACGAATTCGAACAACACCCCATTTACCGTTTTTTTTCACTAAAACGTTTCCGTCATTGCTAATGGCCCCATAAGCGTCACCATTCAAGTTCTTGAAATAATACTGCTTACCTGTCGTAACGTTTATTAGTCCCCTTCCCTTCGAGTAGTCAATTATCTGTAAATAACCTTTGTCGCAACCTGTATTTAGATCTATATAACCTAACTCTCCATTTGGATATTCCTTTAGCGTTCCGTCTGCATAATAAATGAATGAGCCAGCTCTATATCCAAAATGCCTCCCCCACATGAAATGATGAATAGGGTCATATTGTCCCCGATCAGGTATGATTTTTCTCCCAGTTGTAAGGTTAAACGTTCCAGATAACATATCCGCTTGAGGATGAACTTCAAAACATGCATCAGGAGAACAATTCGTGATAAATATATTCAAGTCGGGGTATATCTTCAAATTTGCACCCGCTACACCTTCAAATCCAACTTCACCGTGATATTGCGCTTTAATTATTACGCCTTTTGGCCCAACAACACCGGAAACGTACTTCACACCTGTAGTTTCCGTTATAGGTGTATACTCATTCTTATGAGTCATCGATTTTTTTGAAATTGTTGTATAATCCAAGTACTGCCCGAATTGCGGGTAACCATTCGCACTATCATTAGATAGATACCAACTGCTTTCGTCGTAATTTCCATAATAACCCATATAGTGAGGGTTGATTCTATTCACACTATCTATATCCATCCCGTAAGTATGGTATGTATATGGTCCGCCACTGAGTATTTCTTTACCGTTTTTGTCAATGATTTGCGCTTTTACAAGCCCGTTTCTATCCTCTTTGCTCATAGGAACCAGTGCATACCCATCTTTAAAATCAAACCACGCAGGAAGGCGAAGCTGTTTCCCATTGGCTGAATACGTAGTGGAAGGGTTCACCAAGGCTTGAGCATCCGTGAGCGGGATGATCGATCGTGGGGCTCCAGCCGCAGTTATGTCGCTTGGTTTTTCAAGAATGTACTTTGGCGCAACAACTTCTTTTTTTCTTTCTAGGTTCCAATAGCCTAATTTGCCCTTTAAGATAACACGACACATACCCTCAACTGGCAGACCTACCGCATCATACTTGCACGGAATGACTTCTTCCCCACTAGTATCTAAAAGTCCCATTTTGCCATCACGAGTAGCTTGTACATATCCATCAATAAAGATTAACTCCGCAGCCATAGGCATAATGCTACTATCATCGTTTGGAAGTACATCATGATTGTAGTACTGGGGATGGATGCTATCGTAAATAGGTGGAACTACGAAGTTGCCTTTTTCATTCACCAACCCAACCTTGTAGTTATAGTCCGAATAAAAGATACTAACCAGTCTTAACCCATGGTCAAACATTGCGTTAATTGTTTGTTTATAATCGGATGAATTGCCTAACCATGTTACGTCCTTGCTGTTGTAGCTTGTTGCCGCTTGAGCAGTTGTTGCAGGTATCATACCTACAGCTATAAAAACCGATAAAGCTATTGCAATGATTCTCTTCATAAAACTCTCCATTTCTTTATATATTTTTTTTACATTGTTTTTCAGATCTCAGCTCGTTTATTGCTTCGGTGGATCGGTAGGAATTGTTATGCCATTCTCTTTTAAGTAATCTGAAATAACCTTGTTAATCTCGTCCGGGCTTGTGCCAGGAGGATATGTAACTGCTTGGTCACTCGTTGGAGTTTGCGCGCCTGAAGTTAGGTCAACCGTTTTCAAGCTTGATGTTAAGAGGTACCCACCTGAATATGCACTGTTCGCATTCTTTGAAATTTTGTAAGTGTCCCCAACGATATAAACAAGATATTTAGTTCCTGACTTGGCTTTGGGGTCACCAATCGTATTTATTTCAAATATATTCCCTTTATTGTTCGTTATTTTGCCTTGAAAGGTTTTGCCACTTCGCACAACAGTATAAGTACCGTCATTTTTAAATGTAAATACCGGAAGTGGATTACCAAATTGTTTCTTTATCGAAGCATCCGTTGATGTAGTTTTGCCGTCAGCACTAACAGTTTGTGTCAAATAATAGGGTAGACCATTGAACAATGCTTTGTCGCTTGTTTTGATTGTTAATTTGTTATTATTAACCTTGAAACTAAATTTGAATACTTCGGCTAAGTCTTTTAATTTAAAATACATATTGCCATCAATTGTGTAGGTTGTAAGCTTTTTTTTATTACCATTGATATATACGGTTGCTTTTGCAATGGCTACATTTTTTTTCGCTTTCTCTTTCATATCTAACTTAGGTGTTAACGTTTTGGCGGTATATTGTCGTTGTGTAATGATCTTAATTACTTTTTCAGAAGAACCGGATGTAATATCAAAAGTAGAAAGTGTGCCATCTAATATGTATGCTAAGTCGCCAAACAAAACACAGGTATCCTCACCAATATTAAATGTATTCATTTTTGTTGAGCTATAAATATCGTCATTTACTGTTGATTCCATTACTACATAGGTAGCTTTAACTGTTGCTGCGAAAGCTGAAGTTGTGCAAAACATTATTGATAAAACGACAACAACAGCTACCTTAATGAATGTTTTCATTATGTACTCCCCTTTATTAAATTTTTTATATCTATCTCCATCATAATAATATAAAGTACGACTAAAATTCTGTGTTATACATGAAATGTCATAGATACGGCACGAAATGTAAAAACTGAGCTGGTCAAGCAAAATTGTAACACTTTGGTTGAAAAATCAAATCCAATAATTACTCCAATTTTTATTAACTCACCCTTATGCAAAATACCGTTATCTAATCTGTCAACTCAACCTCGCTCTAAAAACACCCCCTCAGTATGTTTCCACGAACACATCCCGAGGGGGTAAGATTAAGTCGAAATATTAACTTTTCTATTATATCTTCTTTAAAACCTTGTATTTCCGCCGCTTTCTTCACAGTCTCCCATTTTAGACATAATACCAATGCTTCCACATGCATTGAACGTTCAATAAAGATGCCATCTAAGGAAAAGAAATTATTCACTTTTGATACAGGTGATTTCGCAGCTTCAATCATTGATATGCCTATATCTGTACAAGTAGAAGACACCTTGTTTATTCAACAGGTACTCGTAAACCAGGAGTCCAGACAGTTCAATGTCACTAACTGAAGAATTAATTTCCCTTAGGAAGCAGCTAAAGGAACAAAATAAAGAAATCGGTAGATCTTCAAACCACTATTTTCAAGTAATATCAACTACTTTGAAATTAATTTTTAGTAGCCACTTTTTTTATAATACCATAAAGAGAATATAACATACATTACCATTGTTATTTCACGCGACAAAGTTCGACGCAAATCTCAACATGGCTCGAGTGGTCATTATTGATGTCTGCGTCCATGGGAAAATGTCAACCGTTTATCAACATTTTCGAGGTTTGTGGAAACATATCAATGATTTTGAGGTTTTAGTGAACATATCCACACCATTTACTACTATTCTACTTTAACAATTGTTTGGTTCTTTTTGTGACTTCTAATTTGTCTATAAGTCGTATCACCCTGGAAGTACAATCTCTCTTTCTGTTTTCAATTTTAAGCCACGAATCAGACACTGGAAAGTAAATACCGTCTTTAACTGTAGAACTCATATCCCATAATCCATTTTCGTCCTGCTGGCTTTTTAACCAATCCACCACAAAGCCCAATTTTTCAGGTGCAAGTGAATAATCAGATAACAACTCCATTGCAGCTAAATAGCGGTTGGCTTTTCGTGAAGTAAATTGCTCAGGCAGTATATCCAAACGGCTTTCATATATGTAAACAATACCTCGTTGGTGCACAAGCACATAGTCAAGCATTGAGGCTTCGATTTCATGGTTTAAAAGCCCCGGCAGCAGAGCAAGTTGATAAAACACAACAAAATCAGCCAAACAACCCGCTTTCGGATTTAGCTTTGTAAATTCAGATTCATAAGCTTTAACATATTCTGCATGAGAATATTCACCGCTTTGAAACGCGCAAGTGATGATGTACGCCCATTTTTTTGCAATAGAGAGTGCGGTAATATTGTCGGGGTCAAACAGCCGTATCCATGCCGCAAGCATTAAATCACCATATGTTTTGGAATCGTGCTTTTTCTCATGAAAGACAGTAGGGTATGGTTGCATAAGATTGTGTTCCATATAGGCAAGTGTACGTGCTATCGATTCATCGCCTTTTGTTAATCCGAGAATTCTAAGCCGTCTGAGAGCTTGTTCTGTAGTCATAGGCTGCTGCTTCGTCGGTTGGCTCAGTGTATGAAAATTCCCCCAAGAGCCATCATCCTGTTGAAGAGCAAGAATTTGTTGTACCCATTTGTTATCAAAAGCAGACATTTGTTATCCCTCCATGTAAGGTTTACAATAATTTTCCAATTATTTAATTACAGCTAAAACACTAACTCTCTTATTTTATATGAGTCCATCCATGGTCTTCTAGATAGTTAGTAATTCATCAAAATAATCATCACCAAAATTCCGCATATTCTTTAGACGTTCATCATCCATAGTGAAGCCTTTTACAAGATATTCGTTCAAACGTTCAGTAGCCCACCGTCTAAATTGTGTACCTCGATTCGAGCGGACTCTATAGCCTATGGCAATTATCATTTCCAAGTTATAAAATCTAACTAACCTCTCAACCTGCCTATTACCTTCGTTTTGAACTATTCGGTTTTACCGAATAGTTTGATTCTCATTCAATTCTCCTTCAGCGTATATATTTTTAATATGTTCATATATAGTATT
The DNA here is from genome assembly GCA_023439505.1 of Bacillota bacterium. Lineage (GTDB taxonomy): Bacteria > Bacillota > Clostridia > Lachnospirales > Lachnospiraceae > Mobilitalea. Next base: position 62,684 of record JAEXNR010000046.1, on the reverse strand, counting down.
TACCCCTTTTTGATAGAGCTCAGCAATAGCCTTTTGAGTCATCCAAACCGTTTCATTTTCGAGTCTCACATCAATTTTAGTTTTACCATCTTCCATTTGGTAAATCAAAATTGCAGTTTTATTCTCCATCAAAATCCCCCTTGTATCTCCATGTTCTTCCATCACAACAAATTTTTACCCAGGTCATTTACGCCAATATTTTTATTCTATATTAAACTTCTTATATATATCAATATTATATCAGATACATGTCTTCAGAACAAGTGTTCTTCAACTTGAGTTTCCACAGATTTATCCACAGAGTCTCAGATTCATAACTCTCTTTATAAGCAACTTTCGGAAAATGCCCAAAATATAAGGAATCCTCTTTCTTTTTGTTGTAAAATTAAATCATCAATAAGAAACATGGTAGTATTTCAGTAATTCTGCTCACATCCAACTTTACTATGCTTTATTTACATCAATTTTATAGTCTCAATCTATTCTTAAAACAGCAATTCCCTTGTCTCGCAAGGCAAAAAGCAGTTCTGTAGTCTCAACCATAACTTATATTTTATATTCCAAGCCTCACCCTGAGAATAAAAAACAAGGTTCCCAGCAATCGGTTATTATTACCGAAAGTCTGAAAACCTTTGATTTCAAGCCCTTTAGAGCCTATTGTTCCTGTATAAAAAAGTTGGTACATAAAAATTGCATCAAACCGCCTATTTTGTGCATCAAAGTTTTGAATTGTAAACAAAAAAGATGGTACATAGATTTTCGAATAAATTCTTTGATTCAAATATACTATAACAATAAAGTTGGTACATGCAATAACTAATATGTATAAATATTCAGTCAGTACAATTGTACTACAATCCGATTGTTGCTCGGTAAGATTGCAACTCAAACTGTCGTTATATGTACTATCATTATCTATTCACAAATAAATATAATTCATTTTGGTTTTGCGTTTTAGCATAAGCATGATTATTATTAAAAATAACTCCATCTAATATTGAATCTTTGAAAGATACACTTTCTACAGAGCAATCTTCAATAATCATATTTGTTAAATCAGATTTATAAAAAATGCTTGTCTTTATATTTGAATTTATGAATTTTGAATTTCTCAATGTAGTTTCAATAAATTTTACAGACATAATGCATTCATCAAAAATAATATTATCGAAATTTGTATTCTCTATTTCACCATCTCCAAAATCTATTCTACTAAAATATTTTACACCATTTTCAATTTTATTCATCAATTCTTCAAGCGTCATTTCAAATTCTATGGTCATTCATTCCCTCCGAAAAAGCCTTGCCTATTAATGTTACTTCATTTCTAATTACTCTCCAATTACCAGCAATCTCGTAACGATATGAGGCATTTACTAATCATTGATTATTTTAAAAATACACTCAAATTCATCCTCATTAATTAAAAACTGTATAACTTCCTGTATTCTTTCCCTACTAACTTCATCTACAAGTATCATATCTGATGACCAAAAGTATTTTCCATTTAAACATTCACCTGTGCATTTGTTCTTTTCTACAAGTTTACTAATATTGCTGTAGGGAACAAAAGTGTGCTTTGCACACTCTCGCGTTCAAATACTTATAAGAGCACAGCTTTTGTTCCGCGCGCGTAGCTGCGCATCATTAGCCCGCAGGGCTTTTTATATAACAGGAAATTCGAAGGAATTTCCTGTTATATAAAGAAAGATGCTATCCATCTTTTTTCATTAACAAATTCAACTATAACATCTGTATTACCATTATGAATATCCCACTCGCCAACTGCCCACTCCTCTGCTTCTATCCAAACTTTATATTTATCGCTTACCATAAAATCCTCCAATTAAATCTACAATGCAAATATAAAAAATGCAATTTCAAAGATTGATAAGATAATCTATTTTATGAATTAAATCAATTTAATAATTAACCAGCTCAATTAATATGGGCTGATTGAATTCTTCAAGATTATTAGCATCTTGATAAATATAGCTGTATGAATCTCTAACAGCATAAAATCTAATTGTTGCAGATGGTGAAACATCTGCAACTCCTTCGGATACAGACAATACAATATCAAAACACGTATCAGCATATTCTTTTTCTAAATGAGATTTCAATTCCATAACTATCGATAAAGCTTCACTCACAACATCTATTAGTATACACGGTGTTTTTATATTGCTTTTATCAGCATCCCACCTATTAATATTGATTTCATTACCATCCCACTCTAAGTCAGTTAGTTTTTTACCTTGGACAGATGTTGGTTTCCTTCCGACACATCCACAGAAATTTCCCACACCCCAAAATGTCTCTCCTATATCGTTTTTCTTTACCCATATAGACAAGTTCTTTACTATTGGTAAGTCATTTTGGTTTATTTGTTTTAACAGTTCTTGCATTTTCTTATTACAAATCATAGAATGACTACCTTCCTTATCTATAAACTCCAAAATTCATTAATAGCAAATATGCTATATCCAGTGCCCGGTCATCTAAGCCTAAATAGTGATATGATTGAATAATGAAAATATCACTTTTATGCGAAAATATGCTGTGCTTCACATGCCTCCAAAAATGGTTTGCGTAAAAAATTCATATTTGAATGTGGGTATCGTTGGGCAACTTCAAGTCTGATCTTTAGAAATTCGCTTGATGTATATCCAAATAATTGACTTTCATCTAATATTTGAGTTACCCACTCTTTAGCATCTGCACTACAACATGTTTCCTTATATCGATCTTCGATTCCAAAAAGTTCTGTCCATGTCTGAAGTTCCACTGATAAATTATCTGGTCCAAAAGTAATGGTTATATCTTGTGGAGTTAAATTGTCAATGTCATTAGAGCTGAGAATTAGTCCTATTTCTATAGAGTATGGAACCGAACTGTAAGAATAAAAAGCTTTACGGCGACTTCCATTAGCATCTTGAAGCGGATCCTTTGAACCCTTATTACCACTATTGCATTTATTACAAATTGGGGCCAAGTTCTTAAAATTTATTGATGAAAAAGGATATTTGCTTTTCGGCAAATAATGATCATAAGCTTCTCTTGTATGTACATATTCACCGTCAATAGGATATAACCCACAAAAAGGACATTTCCCAATTCTATTGATTTTTACAAATTCTATATAGTGTTCGTCTATCAAACCAATAATGTCTGATAATACTTTAAGAGTAAGAAAATTCTGCGAGTATAATCCCTCAAAAAATGCTTTAAGGGCAGCACCTAATTTTGAATTCATACGGCTTACATCATCGTAAGTTGTTGGTGTGACATTCGGATTATTTTTGCATAAATCTTCAATGCTATTATTTGACCGATACCAAGTTTTCAATTGCTTAATTTCTTCAGTATTTAATGTTTTAAAAATCAAAAACACCTCTTGGATACCTCTAGTGAAAAACTCTGCACCCTTTGGCTCAGTATTATGGAAATCCCGAATAATCCCAAGTAGTTCAGCATTAGTGCTAAATAATACTTCAGCGTCATACTCGTTTATGGGTGCTTCACACCATACTTCATAAAAAATGAAGTCAACAAACTCCTGCATTTTTTCCATAGAATGATTGATGTATTGATATGAGAATAGCATTATTCCGCCTCCATACTATCAATTACTTTTTTTATAAACAGTACCTTCTCCACTGAATCTCCGAGCAAATTATTAACTTCATCGATTATCTCTTGCCTTGGAGCTCCATTTTCAAACCGTTCTTTAATTTCATTAAGTTGTTTTTCCGCATACCCACCAATTGTCGCTGTTTTGCCAAAGGATTTCATTGTAATTTTATTAATTGAGGCACCAAGTGTATTATAATCCGGCCGAAAAACTTCTACCCTTTTACTCTCAACATTTTTATTAAAGATCAGTACATAGTCTTTCTTACTATCTGATATTAAAAATGGAGTATGTGTTGTAACCAACATTTCTCTCATTGTAGGTTCCTTCTCCCGAACAAAGCATTCTCTAATCTTTGAAATAAACTTTGCCCGCCAGTCAGGATTGAAATGGGTCTCTGGTTCATCAAGAAGAAATAAACACTTTTTATCCTTATATAGCAGACATAAACCTAAGGAATGGAGAAATTGATGTTCCCCATCAGAAAGTGATTTACTGAGTATGTTTTCATCCACCCCACTCTTTTGTATCCACAAATCCTTGAATCTCATTACCCGTTCGTCTGAGGGGAGCGTTGGAACAGTTTCATTCACATATAGGCTTGTAGATTGATACAGCTCCTTTTTTAGTTTCTCATTAACAGTATAAAGATTGAGAGTAAGCAGAATCTGGAAAGCCTGAAAAAGCTCAATGGCTGAATAAAAATTATGCGCAAATGCTTCTTTGGTCTCTTCGTTAACCCAATAATCAAGATACAGTTCATCAGCTTCAGTATCATAGTAACTGCAAGTAGAGCAATTTTTTAATTTCTGAATGATTGTTTTCAGGTTTTGTGTAATGTCAAGGCGGTACTGTTTTTCACCCAATTCGTCTTCGACTGTCTCGGTGATACTCTTTTGAAAATTGACGGTATCCTTTGGATCTTCAGTAATTTGTTTTTCATCCAGCTTGATATACTTTTTTATGATGATTCGGAAAGTCTTAATGTCTTCAACGCCTACTTCATCTCTAAACGGTTCTAATAAATCCTTGTCTTGAAGGAGAAGATTGCTTAATAAAATAGCTTGACTGAATTCACTATTCAGATATGTAAGCCTACCCTCCGGTATACTTGAATAAGGTTTTTGACTTATAAGATAATCTTTGTACTCATCATAATGTATAAAACGCATTTTGAAGAATGGTAAACTCAATATTTCATTTTCACCTGAGGAATAACCCAAAACAAAGTCTGGCAACAATTCTTTTGCTTCATTACTTGTAAGACTCTGTTCTGTACTATTTAGCATCTGATCTGCATCAGCATTGAATAAGCCTCTATTAACCCAATAAATTAAAGGCGACTTGTCCTTCTCTTTAATAATTTTAATATGTGCATATTCTTTGGTCTTTGACATATTTAATGTGGCAGGAGCAGGAATACAATATTCCAGCTCAAAACTGTTAGGTGTAGCACTTTCGCTTCGAAATCCTTGGAGATTTTCCAATTCATCATACTCAAATGATACCGGTCTGTAATCCAGATACATACATTCGATATGATAAAAAATAGCTGCTAACAGTTCCAGTAAATTGGACTTACCACTGCCATTTGGTCCAGCTAATATGTAAGGATTAAATGCGTTCGCCTCAGAATAGTCCCTTTCACGAAGAAAATGAATCTCAAAATCTGGTTGCAGACTTCTAAAGCCATTAGGATCTGTTATTTTCAAGCGTAAAAGTTTCATGGATTAACCCTCAACACTATCTCTCGTTTAACCTTGTCAAAAGTTTGTGACAAAAATGGATTTGCACCTTCGAGCATTTTATATATTTGCTTTTTTACTTCTTCATATTCTGGCATCATCTCAAATGAAGCCTTTTCAATCACAGTCATGAGTGAGTCAAAACTAAAAGGCTCCCCTTTCAGGGATTGAATAACTTTTTTCAATTCAGCTTCTGAGTATAATTTTAATGCAGATAGTTTATTATCCATTGGTGGTGTAAATTCAATTTCTCCATGATGCTCTTTAATTTCTTTTTCTTTTTCCATAGGAACTTTACTCAAATCCAATTCTCCTTTAAATGCACGCTGACTTAGGGAACCATAGAGGTTTTCCAGTTCAGTAAGGTCTTGTTCGTATATTGATTTAAGACATTCGATTTTCTTGACAATAGTGGCGAATTTATCTTGCAATGTATGTGGAGCATCTAAGATTGGAAACGACTCTATTTGCTTTAAATTCAAACCTGGCTTTGTTTGTCCGTATTGCTGTTTTCTTATAAGTTTTTGTCCAAAATTAGGCATAGATAAGTAAAATGATAAATATACCGGATTTATCCCTTGAGTACGAATTATTGCAACATGTTGACTAACATAAGCAACCCCAAAGTTATCTGGGACATAAGCGACTCTTCCTATGCACGAGCCTGTAATTGTCAATAAAACATCCCCGGCACTGACCCTTGTCCTATCAGACTCTTTTCCTTTGGGAGGATTTACATAAACAACATCTTCTTTTGTTATTTTGTTCATTTGCACATCCAATGACCGAATAAATCTATCCCCGGAACTTGCATAATATTGGGACCATCCGCGTCCTCCACTCGTTAAGTGAATGATGAACGCTGACAATGGAGATATTGCAAATTCATTTTCATTAATTGATGCGTCCAAAAACATCTCTACAAAAGTACTCTTCAAGAGTTCATCCAAAGCCTCTATACTCTCTTTGCGTTTTACAATCAGAGCTTCCAACCGGGTGAGAACAGCTGCAATACGGATTTGGTGGGGCAGATCGAAATGTGGAACTTTAATAAGGTCTAAAGCTGCACGATTTATATGCGGAATTGTTGCCCCTGTGGCTGTCGCTCTGAGATATTCAAATTTAGACTGTAGCAGTTTCCCAAGGAAGATTTCACTATATTCTTTGCGGTTTTTTATACGCAATCTCGATATTGTGCTTCCTATAAATCCCTTTTTACCGTACCCAATAGTGCCTGCGTTTGCCCCGTCCCAAGCAATAAGAATGTCTTTCTCGCAAGCTTCAATCCCATTAGTATCATCTGTAAAAACAATTGTATTATCATTTCTAAGGTCATTAATTCCAATAATTCTCTTCGCATTTAAACTGGGAGATGCTACAGTTTTGTGTTTTTTACCCTTTGAAACATCTATAATATTACCAAGGAGTTCATAATTCATCCCAACATCACCTCAAGTTCAGTCAACCCCATATTAATCTCACTCTCAATATTCTTGAGCTTGGATAGAATCACGCCAGGCTTCTCATACACAACCTCTTCAAATATATCTTCTTTGTATTTACTTATGGAAAGATCATATTTTTCTGCTACAATTTCATTCTTAGGTACAAGAAAAAACTTATCCTTGCGGTCACTTTCTTTAATCTGATCCCTCTTCTGATACTGCATTACAATATCCTGTAAATCCCCGTAGCCTTCAAGTTTTGTCCGTTTGTCGTCCAAGCTGTAACCATCGCTTTGCATATCATAGAACCATACGTTCTGGGTTTCGCCACCCTTTGTAAAGATCAAAATGGCAGTACTAACTCCAGCGTAGGGTTTAAATACTCCGCTTGGCATCGTAATAACTGCTTTGAGTTCACATTTTTCAATGAGTATTTTTCTAGCTTCAACAAATGCATTACCGCTACCAAATAGAACCCCTTGTGGCACTATCACACCTGCAGTTCCGCCCATTTTAAGTAGATTATAAATATTCTCAACAAAGAGAAGTTCGGTTTTAGTAGTCCCTAATTTGAGTGCTTCGTTTATATCCCCTTTGTCAATACTGCCTGTAAAGGGTGGATTAGCCATAATAATATGATATTGGTTTGACTCTGTAGATCCTTTGCTCAAGGTGTCTTTGTAATCTATGTGCGGAGTATCTACACCATGCATCATCAGATTCATCAGACCCAAACGCACCATAGTAACATCAATATCATAACCATACAAGCTGTCGTTAAGAATATCACTCACTTCTCTAGTTAAAAGCCCGCTCACCGAATTACGAATGAAACCATCTTCGTCAGGTTTGAGATCTTTCTTATTTTTATCAAGCTGAGTCACCAAATATTGATACGCTCCGAGAAGAAAACCACCGGTTCCGCATGCAGGATCAGCAATTCTATTACCTAATTGTGGTTCCACCAGTTCGGCAATAAGTTTGATGATATGTCGTGGTGTTCTGAATTGTCCATTTTTTCCGGCTGAGGCGATCTCAGAAAGGAGCATTTCATATACATCCCCCTGAATGTCCTGAAACGCTTGTCCTCCCTCGATGGCATCTTTCTCAATCTCCGAAAATATCTCTTCAATGGTAGACATTGCTTCTACCAACAATGCAGGCTTCGGGATAATAAAGACCGCATTCTTCATATGATGGGTAAAGGATGATTCATCCCCATTGAGTGATTTCAAGAAAGGAAATACTTTCATCTGCACATGATTAAGCATATCTTCTGCCGACATTCGTTTGAAATGACTCCAGCGAAGAGTCTGCTTATCTACTCTGAATGGTTTTTCCTTTTCTTCTTTGATCTTTTCAGCTTCTTCTTTTGAAATTTTCTCATCAAGCTTAAAAACATGCTCTGGCGGTATCCAATATCCACTAAATTTAGAAGTGTAAGTTTCCCCAGTAAATTCTGCATCCGCTTTTCTTTTAAGATCAAGATCATCCAGCCGTTTTATAAAGAGCAGGTATGTAATTTGCTCAATAGCTGTAAGAGGATTAGATATACCGCCGCTCCAAAATTTGTCCCATAGTTGATTAATCTTACTTTTGAGTACTGCATTATTCTGTAACATATTATGCCACCTTCTTTGTTAATTCTAGGATTTCATTGATTTCCGCAGGGGTAAACAAGCCACGGATTCCCTGGGGATGTAATACCGTAAAGGGAGATTCTATAAGGTCCCGTTTATGCACAGTTTCTTTTTCTAAAACAAACGCTTTAAGCAGATTTAAAAAATCCAGTTGCTTCGTGCTTAGATTCGTATGGTCTTGGATAAACTGCTCAAAGGCTCTGGTGACCGTTTCAGGGTAACTTTCCAGAACTTCAAGACCTAGAATATGTCTAATAAACTGAATGAACTTTGCTTTTCGATTTTTATACACATTTCTCAGCAAATCTTCAGTGATATGTGGGTGCTCATCGTGCAGCAGCTTGGCAAGCTCTTGTGCCTCATCATCACTAATCTCTTTTCCCTCTTTGATTTTATGCAAAATAGGATTACTTTTTGTCAGTTCCATGATGAGTTCTTCAACCATTTCACGGTACTTCGATACACTCACTGTTGAATGTTCCAGCCCGAACTCTACCATTTCTTTAGTGTTTAGAAAATCGGTAAAATCAAACTGTGCAGGCCCATGTGGTTTAACATCACTATCCCGGTATTTCATAAGTGGAGATAATCTTTCTGCAAGTTCATCGAATGTTTCGTCTGTTGCCATTGCCCAGTAATTATTTGTTTGAGCGAGCTTAATAATAGCCTTTTCCCTGGCAATCGTATTGATTGATAGCGGAAGTTCACCAATCACCTCAACAATATTATCTTTAAGTATTTCAAATTTGTCTAATTCTTCAGCCAATTTCGCCAATGATGTTTCAAGCAGATCTTTCTGGAATCGCATGGACTTAAAATCTGTTTGTGATATCGTTCTGAAGAGCGGTTTTATATTATCCCGTAAGAATTCTATCTTTTCATGAGTCAATTTTGTCCAGAAATTGTCGTCCTCAATCTTTTGTAAGACTATGGCTGCCTCCAGTATAACCACCGAGTTTTGTGGGAGTTCCTGAATCTGTTTTCGAAGCTTATTAATCTCCTTTTGTGCAATAGTTTCATTTTGCATATCAATTGCTTTTTCGATTTTATCAAGCCGGATGCCGAAAAAACGCACTGGGAGCGGAATTTGAGAAGTCACTTCTTTGCCTTTAGGACTGAGTTTAAAATAATCAAAGTTGTCCCAGCAATCTAGGATTAGGAACCTGTCTTTTTCTGTACACCAAGGCTTAATTTTATTTGATTCTAAAAGTCGCGTGCCACGGCCAATCATCTGCCAAAACTTGGTATAAGAATAGACCGGCTTAGCAAAAACAAGATTGACCAATTCCCTAATATCGATTCCCGTATCTAGCATGTCAACACTGAGGGCTATGCGAGGCATATCATTATTGGTAAACTGATCTAACAGCCCACCCTTTCCATAAACCCGTGGATCGTCTGAAACAAGCACCTTAGCCAGTTCGCCATTGTATTCAGGGTAAAGGGAATCAAATATTTGCTCGAGTCGTCTTGCATGCGACATGGAAGAACAGAAGAATATCGTTTTACCGGGCAAAACACCGTTGGCGTCTTTAATCGACTCTTCCATGAACTCTTTGACAATAAGCGCATTGGTCCCCTTATTGATAACTGTGTTCTCCAGCTCAGTGCCTTGAAAATTGATCTCTTCAATCTCTTTTCCTTCAAGGATTAATCGTTTTTGGTCTTCCAGAGATATTGTTCGCTTGCTGATTCCTTCCTCCTGAAACCTTGTATGTATTTTCATCACTTGAAAATTGCACAAATAGGGGGGAATGTTATTAACTGCCTCTTCATAAGTATAAGCAAATGTCGGGATGCCATCATCACAGTTAAATAGTTTAAAAGTGTTGTGATCAATGATATCTGTCGGAGTTGCTGTAAGTCCAAGACTTATGGCCTTGAAGTAATTAAGCACTTCACTATAAGTGTTATATATGGAGCGATGACTTTCATCAATCACAATCAAATCGAAGAAATGCGGAGAAATATTGTTGCCTTCTTCTCTAATAATATTGAGCATGGTGGGATAGGTTGAAATATATATACGGCGATCTTTGGCAATGAGCTTTTCACCTACCTTAGGCCAGCGAGGTTCATTTGGCAAATGTTCTTTGAAAGCATATAATCCCTGTTCTCTTAAAGCAATTCGATCTACCAGAAATAATACACGTTCTGCATGACCTGCACGCATGAGCGCATCAACAAGTGCAATGCAGGTTCTTGTTTTCCCGGTACCCGTGGCCATCACCAGAAGGAAGCTTCGTTGCTTCTTTTCAATTCCCTCCATCACTGCACGTATTGCACGAATTTGATAATCTCTTCCTGCAATGTCAGTGTTTATGAGCTCATCAACAAGCTCTTTTCTACTTTCTCTAATATATTGGAATCGTTCTAAATCATCTCTGGTTGGAAAACCTACTACTTTTCGTGGCGGGTAATTACCTATGTCCCAGAAGTATATTTCAAGGCCGTTAGTATAAAAACAGAAAGGAAGCATACCTCCAAATTGTTTTTGAATGTTGTTACAATACTGTTTTGCCTGTTCACGGCCGATTGCAGCGTCTTTGGAACTCTTTTTAGCTTCTACAACAGCCAACGGTTTCCCATCTCTTCCCAACAGAACATAATCACTGTATTGATGACATTGATAAGGGGTTCGGGCCTCTGCTACTCCATCTGGTAAGGGCACAGAAATATCAAACTCTTGCAAAACTTGAGTATGGTTATTTACGTCCCAACCCGCTGCAAAGAGTTTTGAATCAATTAGTTCCTTTCTTGTTTCTGCTTCAGTCTTAGCCATATTAATGTCACCTTCATAAATTTTTATTAGTAGCTCTTTTTTCTTAATTTAAGGGTGCTACCGGAAGCGCTTCAGCTTAACCATCTATTTTGAAGCGGTAAAATTCGCATAATCTCACCAAACCTAATTATTTTATATTACTATCATTCTACATTTTTTCTATCCATTTACAAGATTTTATGAAAGAATGTACCTTTTTCTGTATGTATAGTGATAAAGTTTTAATTGTAAGCGTTATAATTTTACTTATACAACTATATACTTTCTTGTTTGAACATCTCTATTCTTACTTTAATAAAAGCATTTACCTGCGTACATAATTGCTCATAACTTTTTAGTAATTCACATACTGAATTATATGTTGAGTTTGTAGAAATACCGTTGCTGTTGCCACTTGCATATACACCATGTTCCATTTTTGTTACTTCCATTCCATAGTAAGATAACGATTTGTTGTGTACGAAATTATTACGAATAGTTACAATTTGACAGAATGGCCCTGACTGTTCAACACGCCGATATTCCTTGGCTAATTCTTTAAGTACTTCGACATTTTCCATTTCATTAATTATTCTTCTCCGAGAGAGGTTGGATTTCTTTCCAGATAATTGTTTCAAATCATATAAGTCATTAAACATTTCTAAATGTTTATCAAAATAAGAAATCAAATATAGTGCGACATCTTCCGCAAATGTATCAAAAAATATTTTGTGTGCACCTTCAGGTGACTGGAACTTACCTATGTCAATAATATTTAATGGGTTTTGGGAATACTGATGATACATTAACAAAAAATGTAACCATAAATGGCTACTAAAATTATTGATATGATTACTCCATACATTATACTGTTCGAAAAAAATATCAAAAAAGCGTAAATGATTATCTTCTACTGATAATAACCGGATTTTACTTATATCACAAATTTGTAGTGCTTCATTTCGTTTTAGGCGGTCTGGAAATCCAATAAAATCAAACAAATTTACACGATTAGCATCCATGTTCCCCATATCATCTCCCAACATTTCTTTGCTTTGGTTTTGGAAATTCAAATATTTTACTATTTGATGTCTAATATAAATCTCATATAATGGCTAAGCATAGAGGAGAATTTTCTGATAAAGCCATAACTACTGTCATGCGTCAAATTCTCATTGTCTCCGGCAACACTAATACGACATTTTACTATCTGATTTATTCTGATTGAGTTCTTACATTGTGTGGTTTTTACTGCACATTTTTATCAGCCTCATTTTGAAGTTCACTAAATGATTTCCTGATCCAGTTTTCTTCTTCCCGAATAAATTTAGCTATGTCTAAAGTATCAGCATCCAGTGGTGCCCTTACTATTATCTTTCCGTCTGGATATATCCTGATATCCATGTCCCTTCGTTCTGTATACCGGACACAGACTCCTAAGTATGCCCCTTCCGGATTAAGTTTCTCGTATTCTTCCGTAAAATCCGGTATATCCAACCACGGCCAGTCCTCTATATATCCTGCCATCTTGACCAAAATCTCTATTTCTTTTATAGTATCTCTGTAACTAAAAAAGAGAAGAAACAGCCCCTACCACAGTTTGTTTCTTCTCATCACTCCCGTGTCCCGGATTGGTATGCAATGTACACGGATCTTCATGCCTTACGCATTGCACATACACGCTATTATGATAAGAAGATTTTACTCACTTGGCAAGCTAAATTTAATAATTCTTCCGATTTCTATTCTTTTACTAATTCAATGGCCTCTTTCCGTCCGGAGAATCTATGTACCAAGACCCCTCACCCCTCATTTGTGTATATTTTGCCATGCTCCTATTTCTTCTTACTGTTAAATAGCATTTTTCATTCTGCTTAAAATATATCTCAATACAGAAAGCCATTTTTTGATTTTAAAATCTGTGAAAACCATTTTTCTTCCATTATAAAACAAATGCCAGCTAATTACAAAACTATTCTTACATAATTCAACACAATATTTGTCTACGTTAATTGCCTTTGTAAAAATAAGCCCAGGTTACCGATGTAACTCCAGACTTTCTTTGTAAGAGAAAAATTTAGATATAAATCCTCCAATCAGCTGCCAACTCCTTAAGGATATATGATTATTTAATCTTAGAAAATAAAAAGGACTGGTTATCCTGCAACTAATCCAGCTATACCAATCTTTTTGTAAGCCAGGATGCAACCACCTGGCATAGATATTTAATTTAATAGATATAACTTAATCTAGAACTGGGAGTGTCGCTTCTCGTTTTACAATCTTTATATAACAGACATCACATCACCACATGTAGCAAAAGTTCTCTTATACTACATGACATAACTTTTCAGAATTCATAACGGTGAGGGGTAAGCTTTACCCCTTCTAAAGTGTTATCCTACTACAGTTTGTTTAATTTCTCATAAATGGATTCATTAATATCGTCTATCGCTGGATTTTTCATATCCGATACAGTTACCAAGAATTCTGCAATAGCGCGAGAAATATCTTCTGCTTTTTTCAATTCATGACCTAGTGCCAATCCATTTGTGTACTCCAACGACGACAAATTTCCTTTTAATATTTTCACTCTATTTTCCCAATAACGCACGTATTCTACTTGCTTATCGGTTGAATAAATTATAGAATCCACAACCGCCGGAAAAATCCTTGTATGATATTTTTTCTCCTTCATAATCTCAAGAACTTCATACATACAATTTGTCGATTTCAAGTATGCATCACTAATAAGCAGTACCGCAAAATCGTTATCCCGTATAGTTTGCATAAAATCTTTTAAACTTTGCCAGTTATCAACACCTCTTATATCACGAGTAACTTTTATTCCCCTTTCCCCTAAATAGACATCAATTATGTTTGCTCGATCGGTATCATCCCAACAATACGATAGAAAAATGTGAGGAGTTTGAGAAATATCATTTGATTTTTGTTCTGCATCAATAAAAGAAGTTTCAAAGGAGTCTACAGAAATATATGCCTCCGCTTGTGAAATCAATTTCATGTACATTTCAAATTTTTCTTTATAATACTGGCTCTCAGGTGCCTGACCATACATTACTTTAGCCGACGATGGGACTATGAAGCCTCCATGTATTTTATTAGCCTTATTTGTATACTCACTTCCAATACCCAAAACATCATTAAAAATTTGACAAACAGTAGGTTCAACGTCATTTATATTATCTGGTCCTTCTTTCATCATTTGATTTTTCAAAAAAGATAATCTGCGCAATTTTTCCTTAACATCCATTTTTAATCTCCATTCACTTTTATCAAAAGGTACTTCAATCCATTACCCCACCCAGTAAAATATATTTCCTCTCTACATAATTAGAGGTGGAATAAATGCTTTACCGCACTTCACTGCTGAGCAACTTTATTTGATAAATTAGTTGCATCTACATATATTCTTCCCATTGTTTGGGCAGCTTTAATTTTATTATCAAGCATTTCTTTAAGTGTGTACATTTCTTCTGTAATTGGCACTAAATCTCCTCCGTCTACCAAAACAGTCTTTAGTGCCTTTCCTGTTGTCAATGCTTGTACGGAATCAGGCGAAAAACCATTTATAGAAATAAACACTCCTCTCCCATACATCTTTCCTTCTACTTTTGCAGCAAACTGATAGAGACTGTCAGATGCACTCCATTTATCATGCCACTTAGCTTCTATTATGTAATGCTCGCCATCATATTTTATTGAGCCATCTATTTGTTCCCCTGTTATTTTAAATGGATCAGTAACTTCTATCCTTTCATTCAAAAATAATTTTTTAAGAAATTCCTCAAATAAGTATCCTCGTTTCTGACTATTTATTTCATTCCCATCTTGATCTTTGCAACTAAATAAATTCAAGAAAATATCTTTCAATTCATTTATACTAAGCCTAGATTATTCACCTAGTTATTTCTAACGATGCGGTGCACTGCATAATTACTGGATTTTAACTGTTATTGCTTTTCACTTAAAAAGTGAACGAACTGAATAGAAAAAGAGCCTCATCTTTTGTATAATGAAATCACCACAATAACAAACATACAAAGGAGAAGCCCTTATGCATAGTTTAGATGAACTTCATTTGGAAAGCAATAATAAAATTAAAATAAATTTCAACGGAGGAGATTTATCCTCCGATGCTGGGCTAATTCCGGTCAATGAATTTGCCCGTAAAATCGGTTTTGATAAGCTAATACAGTCAACGTTTAAAACCAACGATAAAGCCTCTTTCCGTTTTCATACCGATAAAGATAACATGATGCAGAAGATTTACCAAACAATAGCTGCTTATTTTCAGGATGACGATGCTGACGAATTAACTCATGACCCTGTATTCAATGCCATATTAGGTAAGAATGAACTAGCTTCACAACCGACTTTGTCACGCTTTATCAATCGCTGCGATGATATCACTCTTATGCAGTTCGAGCAGATTCAGCAGATTCTTCGTAAACGTATTTACTCGATCAAGAGGCCAGAACAGATTTTAATTGATATTGATTCCACGCTGTTTGCCACTTATGGTAGCCAAGAAGGAAATGATTACAATCAGCATTATAGTGACTATGGGTACCATCCTCTCTTAGCTTATGATGGTCTGACTGGAGATCTTTTAAAAGCAGAACTCCGTCCAGGAAATGTTTATACTTCCAAAAACGCAAAAGATTTTATATCCCCATTACTTCTTGAATTTCAAGAGGATTATCCATTTACTGATATCTATCTTCGTGGTGACAGCGGGTTTGCAGATGTCATGTTTTACGAAAAATTAGAATCTAATGGAGTTACCTATGCAATTCGCCTGAAGGAAAGCAGACTTCTAAGGGATGCCGCTTCTGATTATTTCACGGAACTTTATGAACTCACAAAAGATAATCAGGTTGATTATGCTGTGGTCTATGGCGAATTCTTCTACAAAGCTGACAGTTGGCTTTATCCAAGGAGAGTTGCTGTTAAGGTTGAAAAACCATATGGGCAGATGACCTATTTGTATACTTTCATTGTCACAAACATGGAAAGTAAGGTGGAAGATGTTATTCACTTCTACTGCAATCGTGGAACCATGGAAAACTTCATCAAAGAATCAAAGTCTGGGTTTCACATGGGTGCCATGAGTAGTCGTAGTATGATAACAAATTCCAATAAACTTCAGATATCTGTCTTGGCATACAACTTATTCAATTGGTTCCGACGACTGGTTTTACCCGCAAAAATGAGAAAGCTGCGGATCGATACCCTTCGTTTAAAGCTGATAAAGATAGCCGCAAGGATTATCCACTCAGCAAGATATATAACATTCAAACTCTGCAGTAGCTGTCCTTATCCGAATGAATATCTGGAAACTTTAAGGAACATCAAAAATCTCACTGTAAAGTTGGAATAACAATGGTAGCACCTTGATAATCTGATAGCTTTATTGAATATGACAGGTGAAGTCTGCCCATTTTTATTGGAAAAGCAGCCTTTTTGATGGCGATCAGACTGATTAGGATAATTCGTGGCGGAAATCTTTTTTTCATATCACGATGAATAATGTGGGCTAAGGTTTATATTTTTTTTCTTTCTTTCCTGTTCTTCTTGTCGCAGCCTTTCCTGCTTTATTTTATGATCCCTAATCTCTTGAAGTTGTTTCAAATGAGCAATATTTCTTTTAGCTACACTCTCATCCAATTTATTTATTTTTTCAAAATAATACGAATTGAAATAATCCCATTCAGTTAATTCCTTCAACATACATCGAAACTGTCCTATACCCGAATCACTTCTTTTTTCCAGATTAGCAAAAATTCTATCTATTATCTCGGCTCTGTGCAATTCTTTATATTCACTTTCTGCTATCAATTCTCTGGACGTGCATCCAACTTTCCCCATAAAATCAACAATGTCTTTCTTCGGCCAAAATATAGATAAAATGCAACCTTTCATGCAATCCATTATATCTTTAGGAAATGTATTACCCATACTAATTCACCTTTCTTCCAACGCATCTGCAACATCTGCTAGCCAATCTTCCTCTGCCATTTTTTCTTGATTATAGTTATTTGTTTGGTAAGCTTCCATTATCCTTCGTAAAAAATTATCTATTATTTCTTTTACTACTTCCTTATTGCCATCATCAAATGAATCTTTTACTACAGGCATATAACTGGTCTGCTCAAAATTGTATTCCGCTTTTCCGTTAACATACTCAACACTTTCCACAGCGATATCTTCATTATCACCAACTACACTTATTCTCAATGAACTTGTAGCCCCTTCTGAATCATCAATATCGACAAGTCCGTAAATCTTTAAAATTGCACTCGTTTCATGATTTATTGTAAACAACAATTGTTCATCTGTATCGTTTTGTAAAGTACTTATCTCGTTAATATCCAACCATTCATCAAAATACAATTTACTACAAATATCTGTGTAAATATCTCTAACCGTCTCCTGCAATAATTCTAAAATTTTCTTTTTATCCCGTATCTCTATTCCAGCTTCAGATTCGATTATTTCTAATTGTGCCTCCCGTTCATACTCTCTCTGATCTTCAATAGCCTGTAAAGTTTCTTCCACCTCTTCGGAACGATTTTCACTATCAAACTTTCTAACCGCCTCTTTGATATAACCTCTAAATTCTGCAGTATCATGTATCATTTTCTCTTTTGCAGAGAAATCAAGCAACTTGTTATGAGCAACATGATTTCTGTTCGCTACAAAAATAGTCAATGCATCTTGCCATTTTTCTGAATCACTAATAAATGGCTGAAAAAACTTCTTCCAAACGTTATATTTTTTAATATACCTACTTCTCAGATAATCCAATACAGATTGCATCTTATCTAATTGTGTTGTCGCAAATATTTTACTTTTAATTGCTTTTTGGATTTCTGGGCTATCTAGCATCGAATCTGTATAAATATCTGCTGTCACAGTATCCATTAATCCTTCTAGCGTTATTGTATAAAGATTAACATCAATATTAGCAAAACTCGGAACGTTCCGCTTCACATTTTTAGTGTTCTGCTCAATGCTTGCACTTAATTTAGAAAATTCAGGTTTGTCATACCATTCAGCCCCAAAATTTTCAATCATTACCTTGCTTATAAATGCACGAAGTTCGTTTTCTGCTATATATATTTCCGAGTACACTTCTTTTGCCAAAGCTAAGGACTGACTATCACTTATCCAAATACATTTATACCAATCTCGTATCATACTATTTTTGATGCAAAGTTTTAACTTTTCCAGAAAATTATCGTACCCATCTGGAAGTTCACTCTTATCAGTTTTATATCCAATACCAACTGTTAGTTGCATATTCCACTCATATGTGTCCTGCTGAAATATCGCTGCATATTTAACATCAGTATTTGATACTTCAAATTCATAATGTCCGATTCTATCTGTACAACCTATGTATTTCGATGCGCACCCCGAATCCAATAATGGCATAACACAGTTCATTATATCCTTACAATATTCATCAGTTATATCATGCTTGCATTCCACCATTTGGGCAGCCCCGAAAGTGCTATCTTCCACTTTCTCAATTCTCTGAATTTTATTTATATCTTTTATATCAATAAACTTAAATTCAATTTCAAAATCCATGCTTCACCTCTATGTACCGTTATTTATTATCAACATGTATATTTTACCACATTATTCCTTCTTTTGCCATCTGAAAAGAGTTAATAACAAATGCCTAATTCAACAGGATAATCCTTTATAAGAACATACATTTTTGAGGATTTCAAATCATAAATAAAATAATAATATTACTCACTTGTTTTTATCGAAAAAATAACTATCCTTCAAAATGCAAGGATAGTTATTTTAATTGCGGTAAGTGATAAGCAACTCCAATATATGAATCTCATTGCTCATGATATGCTCTGGAGCCTTTTACCTTGATTATTGCAATAATCAAATTAACTCTACCATTGGTTTTGCGTAATGCTTAAAATTGCATACGAATACCATCATCACAATTATAATTACATAAATAAATTATTAGAATAAGACGTATAAAAAGAAGAATATTCATCTGATAGTCGATGTATATTCTACTTTTTAAGCGTATATTTATACAATTGCACAATGTACTGACTTTTTTATTTACGTACCACCTTTTTTACTTACGCACCAACTATTTTATTCATATACCAACTTTATTCTTCGTGAACATCCACTCTACTTTTTCGAGTTAATAAAACGCACGTCTCAACATGTACACTATGTGCAAACTGGTCCACCGCTCTGACCTTAACCAATTCATATTCCCTCTCACACAGATACTTTAAGTCCCTGGCAAGGGTGGCAGGATCGCAGGAAACATACACCACCTTTTTGGGCTTCATCAATAGAATTGTATCAAGGAGGGTCTGGTCACAGCCCTTTCTGGGTGGGTCCACGATAATAACATCAGCACGTACTTTATTTTTCTCGTACTGGTCCGGCAGCACCTCTTCTGCTGCCCCGACAAAAAATCTGGCATTCGTAATCCCGTTTAATCCGGCGTTGGTTTTAGCATCTTCAATTGCCTGGGGAATAATCTCCACCCCATATACTTCCTTCGCCTTCCCTGCAAGATACAGTGAGATGGTACCGATACCGCAGTATAAGTCCCAGACAACTTCATCTCCCTGCAAATCGGCGTATTCTAATACAATATCATATAATTTCCTTGTCTGAACCGGATTAACCTGATAAAAGGATAAGGGTGATATTCTGTATCTCACATCACCAATGGTATCGGTAATATAAGGCTCTCCCCATATCGGGATAATCCCTTCCCCCAGAATAACATTGGTTTTGGAAGTATTTACATTGATGCAGATGCTTTTCATTCCCTGAATATGCTGCAGCCCCCGGATCAGTTCTTTTTGCTGAGGAATTTTTCTTCCATTCAGCACAAGACAAACCATCACTTCTCCCGTACTGTACCCTACTCTGATCAGGATATGACGAATTAACCCCTTATGGTTTTCCTCCTCATAAGGCTCAATCTTATTCTTAGTGATAAATTCCCGGAGAAACCTGATGATATCGTCATTTACCTTGGCTCCGATATAACAGTGTTCTGTATCAATAATGGAATGGGTACGTCCGGCATAGAAACCGATGGCAATGCTCCCGTCCTTTTTCCTTCCCACAGGAAATTGAGACTTGTTGCGGTAATAATAAGGCTCTTGCATCCCACAGATTGGCTCCATAACAAAATCCTGGAAGCCGCCGATGCGTTTCAGGCAGTTTTTAACCTTGTTCTCCTTATATTCCAGCTGTTTCCTGTAATCCATATGCTGAATCTGACAGCCCCCGCACTGGGAAGCAATCGGACACAGTGGCGTTACCCGATGCTGTGAGGGTTCTATTAATTCTTCTGTTCTGGCATATCCATAGGACTTCCCCGTTTTCATAACCTTAACCTTTACCCGGTCTCCTACGACAGTATCCTTTACAAACAGAGTATAGCCTTCATATTTGCCGATTCCTTCTCCATCCGAACCGATATCTTCAATTGTTATAATCAACTGATCATTCTTCTTTATCATCACCTGCATACCATGAATACTCTATTCTTTTCCCTTCGTGCTTCGCTTAATATTGGATTCAAACAGTCTTTGATAACCCATCCATTCCACCTTGGGATCCCCTGTACCAAGAAGCTCCGTAATGGTCTGCAGCTTGGCATCGGTATTATCCGCCAGATGAAGTGCCATAGCCTCTATGGTGGCCGGCTTTTTCGGAGATCCATATTCCAATTCTCCGTGATGTGCCAGGATACAATGGATCAATTCGTTGGCCAGTTTTTGCGGGAATTTTGGCATTGCTTTAATCTGGGCACTTACCAGATTAGCTCCGATAAAGATATGCCCCAGGAGCTGACCATCATCCGTATAATCATTTTCCGGAAAGACAGAGATCTCATCCATTTTCCCAATATCATGGAAGAGTGCTGCTGTAATTAGCAGGTCTTTATGAAGCGTCGGGTATGCTCCGGCATAATAATGACAAAGCTTTACCACACCCAGGGTATGTTCCAGCAAACCTCCCATAAAGCTGTGATGTACACTTTTGGCTGCGGAGTGATTTTTAAACTTCTTAATGAACTCACTGTCCTGTAGGAAAAAGCACTCAGCCAAAGCCTTTAGATTAGGCTCTGTCAAGGCATTGACATAACCCTTGATCTCCGTGTACATCTTCTCGATGTCCTTCGTTGATACAGGAAAATAATCAGTAGGATTGTATTCCCCTTCCCTGCCCTTATATATTCTGCTCACATTCAGCTGAAGTGCATCCTGGTAGCTGTTTACCCTGGCATCAATATGTACGAAATCCATCGCTTCATATTGCTCAATTTCATTGCTAAACTCCCATATCTTTGCATCAATGGTACCGGTCTTGTCCTGTAAAATCAAAGACACATAATTTTTTCCGTTTTTACCGGTACAAATCTGCTTTGATTTACACAGATATATTTCATTTTTAAGTAACTCGCCTTCTCTTAACTCCTGAATAAATTTCATGTTTTCTTACCCTTTCTTTTTCTCCAAGCCTCTAACTGTGATCTAATTGAAAAACCTATATCTTAATAAGATATTCTTCAAAATCTCTTGTTCGACCCTATCTGAATGATTACTGTACAACCATCTTACATACTTTAGTATTATACCCTACACTTCCGGATATATAAAGAAGTAAATCATTCATTTTTAAAAAGTATACTTTCCAGGGTTTCTGTTCACTCCCCATATAATAATGAAACCCATTGATTTCTATAAAAATGGCATAAAAAAAAGACTGTCCAGGCATTCCAGTTAGATGAAATAATCCCAAACAGTCCTTATCTTTATCCCTTATTGCTCTTTTGCTGCCAGTGTTACGGTCACTGTAATCTCTTTCTCACCGGAGGATGTGGCTCTTTGCAGTAAAACATCTATTTTCTGATCCTTCTCACCGCTTGATATCACTTTATTAAAATCACTGACATTGACAATCTGCTGGTCGTCCAGCTGTAATATAATATCTCCGCTTTTAATTCCTGCCGAGAACGCAGGAGAATTTGTCAGGACTTCATTTACATAAATCCCTGTGTCCACCTTATGTTCTTTCCTGGCTCCTTCCGTCATATCCTCTGCCTTAACACCAAATAACAATCTTGGATTTTGATTCGCCATTTTCTCGATAACGGATTGAAGTTTTGTAATTCCGATTACCGTATTGATATTCTTATTCTTGTTATCCTTTAGATTCCGGGTGATCACTCCGATAATTTTACCTTGCAGGTTTACAATTACTCCGTCTCCGTTGCTGTTATCATTCAAACTGGTATTAAACAGATCAAGGCTATTGTCCGTAATACTGATTGTACTTCCCTTACTTGTAATAATTCCTATATCCATAGAATTGGGATATCCGTTGGGACTTCCGATGGCAATCACCGGGCTGCCAACCATAATGGAATAACTGCCCCCCAGATTCCACACACTATAATTGTCTCTGATATAAGTTGGGATACTTCCGAGTTTTACAGCCAGCACCGCAAGATTAATATCACTATCATAGTCATGCAGCCTTGCCTCAATTAACTGATTGGCACCGGCTTCAATCCATATACTGTTCGCATTCTTTACTCTGTCATAGCTGACCAGAATTAACAAGTCCTCATTGTTGTCTGCTATGATAATCCCGGAAGTCTCCATTTTCTTATCCACAGGATTACCAAACAGGTCCTTCCCCTGAATAATGCTGGACACGGTCAGTATGGACTTCTCCGCTTCTGCTGACACCTTCTTAATATTATTAAAGATACTGATATAATCATTGATATCCGCATCCAATTTCTGAACGATAACCGGATTTGCCGGTTCATCCGGTTCTTCACCGGAAGTTACCTCCGGCTCAGGTTTTGTGTTCTTCCCATCCTCCGGATCCACATTAGGTCCCGGCTCGTCCGGAATCACAGTAGGAAAAATCACAGGTGTTCTGTTATCTTCTTTTTCTTTATGTAAGAATTTAAAGAACCCCGGCTCTGCGTAAGCAAAGGTAAATGCAGCTGTTAATCCAAATAAAATTGCCATGAGAACTGTAATACAGAAAGAACCAATCCTTTTCTTTGCTCTTTTATGTTTCTTTTCGATTACTTGCTCTTGTATGAATTTAAAATCTTTCTCTTGTTGATTATCTTCAGACATTTTATTTCTCCTTACAGAAGCAAAATTTTCTCGTCCTGAGTCCATAACCATTTGTGATACATAAGTCCTATTTTATCATCTACATATGAATTTTTTATGAATATTTTGTAAACAAAAGTGCCCGTTTTATGCTGAAAATGCCTTATATTTCTGTGTGATTTTTTGATTTAGGTGTTTTAATTTCATACAATTTAAGGTAAAATAGATACAGTATCCCAAAGTATAAAAAAATAATGTGTTAAAATGCATTATAACATATGCTTGACCAAGTTAAAAACAAAATTTTAAATATAACATTAAATCCTTCCGGCATTTTATGACATACAGAATACCGGGATATCTCGGAAAGGCCAGGTATCGTTCGTGAACGAAAAAGCACTAAAAACATTGGAATTCAATAAAATTATAGATATATTATGCAGCCATGCCGGTACAAGCGGCGGGAAGGAGTTGTGTAAAAAGGTTCTTCCCCAATCAGATCTGGATACCATCAAACAACTTTTAAGGGAGACTTCTGACGGATTGTCCAGAATATTAAGAAAGGGAAGTGTCTCCTTTAGCGGTATCCATGATATCCGCCCCTCCCTGCTTCGTCTTAAAATGGGAGCTTCCTTAAGCATCGTTGAACTTCTCCACATTAGTTCCGATCTGGATGCAACGCTGCGTCTAAAGGCTTACAGCGGATATACGGGGAAGGAAGACGAGACACAGACGGAGGATTCCCTGACACCTTATTTCGCAGGTTTAGAGCCTTTAACTCCCTTTAACAATGAAATTAAGCGCTGTATTATTTCAGAAGAAGAACTCGCAGATGATGCAAGTCCGGGCCTTAAGAGTGTGCGCCGTACCATACGCACTACCAATGACCGGATTCACAGTGAGCTCTCTTCCATCCTGAATTCCTCCCGCACTATGCTTCAGGAGAATATTATTACCATGCGAAACGGCAGATACTGTCTGCCGGTGCGTGCAGAATTCAAGAGTCAGTTTCAGGGCATGATCCATGATCAATCCTCTACCGGCTCCACTCTGTTCATTGAACCTGTTGCAATCGTCCGGCTGAATAATGAATTGAAGGAACTCTCCATCAAAGAACAGGAGGAGATCGAGAAGGTCCTTGCCGATCTGAGCTGCCAGGCTGCCGGATACCAGGAAAGTCTTGCTTATAATTTCAACACGCTGATCCAACTGGATTACATCTTTGCCAGAGCTGCTCTGTCAAAGCAAATGAGGGGCTCAGAGCCGGTATTTAATTCCAATGGATTTCTTCATATAAAGAAGGGCCGTCATCCTTTAATTGACGCCAGGAAAGTGGTTCCCATCGACATTATGCTTGGCCAAGACTTTCATATGCTTATTATTACCGGTCCCAATACCGGCGGTAAAACCGTATCCTTAAAAACCGTTGGACTTCTGACCCTCATGGGACAGGCAGGCCTTCATATCCCTGCCTTTGATGGCTCAGAATTGTCCGTTTTTGAGGATGTGTATGCGGATATCGGCGACGAGCAAAGTATCGAGCAAAGTCTTAGTACCTTTTCTTCTCATATGACCAACATTGTATCCATCCTGGATAAAGCAGATGAGAAGTCTCTTGTACTATTTGACGAGTTAGGAGCGGGAACTGATCCCACGGAAGGTGCTGCTTTGGCCATATCCATTCTTTCACATCTGCATCAGAAGAATATCCGGACCATGGCTACCACGCATTACAGTGAACTTAAGATCTATGCCCTGTCCACGGATGGTGTGATCAATGCGTCCTGTGAGTTTGATGTTGAGACATTGCGTCCCACTTATCGGCTCCTCATCGGAATTCCGGGAAAGAGCAATGCTTTTGCCATTTCCTCCAAGCTTGGTCTTCCGGATTATATCATTGACTCTGCGAAGGAACAGATCGGGAAGCAGGAAAAGAGTTTTGAAGATCTGATCAGTGATCTGGAAGCAAATCGTATTACCATCGAGAAGGAACAGGAACAGATCTCAATTTATAAGAACGAAATAGAACAGTTAAAGAGGAATCTGGCAAGAAAGAATGAGACCATTGATTCTAACCGGGAACGTATTCTGAAGGAGGCCAGAGAGGAAGCTGCCTTGATCCTGCAGGGAGCCAAAGATTTTGCAGATCAGAGCATCCGCAAATACAACAAGTGGCTCCTGGAGGGTGGAGATATTAAGGATATGGAATCAGAACGCAGTGCCATCCGGGAGCATATCAAGACAGGCGACCGTTCCTCCCAAAAGGATCGGAATAAACAAACGAAAAAAGTCAATCTTAAGAATTTAAAAATCGGAGATACGGTTCTTGTGGTAAGCCTTGGGTTAAAGGGGACAGTAAGTACTTTACCCAATGCCAAAGGTGATTTATATGTCCAGATGGGCATCCTGCGCTCCCAGGTTAATATAAGGGATCTGGAACCAACGGAAGATGACTCTGTTCAGGCACCCGGACTGACCCGAACCCAGTCAGGCAAAATCAAAATGAGTAAATCCAGTACCATACATCCTGAAATCAATTTAATCGGTAAGACCGTTGATGAAGCACTTCCCGAATTAGATAAATATCTTGATGATGCATATCTTGCCCATCTTCCGCAGGTAACCATTATTCACGGAAGAGGAACCGGGGCATTAAAAAATGCGGTACATGCGCATCTTAAGAAAACAAAATATGTGAAATCCTACCGTGTCGGCGGTTTTGGAGAAGGGGACCACGGTGTGACAATCGTAGAGTTTCAATAAGGAATCATCTAATTCTGAAAGGAGTACTTCATGATAGCGAAGCAAAAAATCTTAATTGTGGACGATGATGTAAATATCGCGGAACTTATCTCCCTGTATCTGACCAAGGAATGCTTTGATACCCTGATCGTTCATGATGGGGAAGCCGCCATCCAGCAGTTTCATTCCTATCATCCTAATTTGGTATTGTTGGATCTCATGCTGCCGGGAATCGATGGTTATGAGGTTTGCCGTGAAATACGAAAAACTTCCAAAGTTCCCATCATTATGTTATCTGCAAAGGGTGAAATATTTGATAAGGTACTCGGCCTTGAGCTGGGAGCGGATGATTATGTCATTAAGCCTTTTGATTCCAAGGAGCTGGTGGCCAGAGTAAGAGCCGTCTTAAGGCGCTTTCATCCCGGCAGTGCAGCGGAAGAAGATACCCCGGCACCCAGCGGAGACTATGTCTCTTATACGGATCTTGTCATCAATTTGAGTAATTATTCGGTTCAATATTATTCCGAGAATATTGAGATGCCGCCAAAGGAACTGGAACTATTATACTTTTTAGCCTCCAACCCCAATCAGGTTTTTACCAGAGAGCAGCTTTTGGATCATATCTGGGGGTATGAATATTTTGGCGACACCAGGACCGTGGATGTCCATATCAAGCGGTTACGGGAGAAAATCAAGGATCATAATGACTGGGGTCTCGCTACTGTTTGGGGCATCGGTTATAAATTTGAGGTGAAGAACGCGAAGAAATGGTAAGTAAGAAATAATAATGAGAAACAGGCGGGTGCATGTCATGAAGAAGACCATATGGTCCAGATTAATTGTATATTTTCTCTTTTCTGCATTGATTATATTTTTCCTTCTAAATACATATGGCATGCACCTTCTGGAGCGTCATCTGAAACAGCGTAAATTTGAATTGCTGAATCAAGAGGCTAATCTAATAAGAACGGAATACCTGACCAGCTTTTACAGCGAAGCAATGACGTTGAATTCCTTATCCGCTCAGCTTAAGTCCATTCATACATTTTTAAACATTCGCGTTTGGATTGTAAATCCTGACGGGATTGTAATTGCTGACTCTGCAGACGTTGAGACCGCCCTTAATGTTAATTTAAACGATATCGACCCAGCATTCCTGGATAAGAATTACAGTGACTTTACTTATTTTAAAGGAATCTTAAGTGAGCCTTATATCTGTGTAATTCAATCCATCTCCTATGATTATCAGACAAGAGGGCATATTGTTTTGATGGCCTCCTTAAGCAGTATTGAAGAAAACACCACACTCTATCTGGATATCGTTAATATTTGCTTTCTGATTTTCCTGCCGATCCTGTTAATTTTATTCCTGTCCATCAATCATATTACTTCTGTTCCTTTAAAGAAGATTTCAAAAGCTGCTATGGCCTACAGTTCCGGTAATTATAACTATCCCCTGCATATAAAAGGACCGGGCGAATATAGGGAGCTGGGTGCCGCTCTCTCCTACATGGCCGGAGAGTTAAGTAAGCTCGATGATTACCAGAAGAAGTTTGTCGCCAACATTTCTCATGACTTTCGTTCGCCGCTAACTTCGATTAAAGGTTATGCAGAAGCTATCCTGGATGGTACCATCCCTCATGAAGCACAGGATAAGTATTTGAAAATTATATTATTTGAGACCGAACGACTTAATAAGCTGACTTCCAGCCTTCTGGAATTAAACAGCTTTGAATCCCATGGAACCTTTCTGGATATTGTTTGCTTTGATATAAATCACATTATTAAGAAGACGTCAGAAAGCTTTGAAGGGGCATGCCGTGATAAGAAGATCACATTAAACCTGATCTTTTCTTCCAGAACCATCTATGTGAATGCCGACATGGGAAAGATTCAGCAGGTACTTTATAACCTGATCGACAATGCAATTAAGTTTAGCAATACCAATTCAAAAATTAAGGTTTCAACCGAAGAGAAAGGGGACAAAGTATTCGTGTCCGTTAAGGATTACGGCATCGGAATACCAAAGGATTCCATTAAAAAGGTCTGGGATCGCTTTTATAAAACTGACACTTCCAGGGGCAAAGATAAAAAAGGAACAGGCCTTGGACTTTCCATAACAAAGGAAATCATCCAGGCCCATAACGAAAATATCAATGTAATCAGCACAGAAGGAGTCGGAACAGAATTCATCTTCTCCCTGACAAAAACTGCTGAGTAGCGGTCCTATTCATCCCAGTGATGATGATGGAGCTGCCCTTCCAGCTTCATCCCCTCAAAGTTATTCTGGCGAAGCGCCTCATAGAGAACAATAGCCACCGAATTACCCAGATTTAATGATCTGATTTCACCAACCATAGGGATACGAATGGAGTTCTCCTTATTCCGCAATAAGAGATCCTCCGGAATACCGGCACTCTCCTTTCCAAACATAATATAGCAGTCGGGCTCATATGCCACATGCGTATAGGATTTTTGTGCCTTTGTTGTTGCCATATAAATCTTAGCGTTGGGGTTCTTATTCAAGAAATCCTGGTAGTTATCATAAACCTCGATATCCAGTTTGCTCCAGTAATCCAGACCGGCTCGTTTAATCTCTTTCTCATTCAGTCGAAAACCCATAGGTTCTATCAGATGCAGCTTCGTCCCCGTTGCCACACAGGTTCGTCCTATGTTACCGGTATTTGCAGGTATTTCGGGTTCCAATAAAACGATATTCATCATGTTTCCTCACTTTATATCATCAATTTGCATAGAATAGGACAAAGAAAAAAGGTGAATTAATCACCTTTAATTGCGATATGAATTTCAATTACTTTATCTGTATCATAGGTCATCGGTACACAAATATTTGTTGCAAAGCTGTTTGTAATGGTCATCGTACCATTACCTACCGTTGGCGGTGTGATATCTATCGCGATTCCTTTTGTCGAGAAAATAGTTGCTGTATTTCCGAGTATCATATTACCAAGCTCACTGATCGCGCTTCTTGAGAAGTCATCCATTTCTGTAATCGGCATCATAATCATCTTTGATGCGATATCACAGGCTACTCTATGTTCCAAGGCGATCATTACCTGGCCTTTCATTGCTCCGGTAAAACCAATAAAGATAACCATGGTATTTTCCAGAAATACCGGATTTTTAATAATTGGTCTCTCAACTTTAGCATCAATCATACACATATCTTTTAATATCTTAGCGGATGCCATTAAGAACGGATTAATGTGATCTACATTCACTGTGGCCATTTCGTTTACCTCCTATGTATCCTATCCCCATTTTATCACATGTACATCCAAAAATTCAACTAATTCAAACAATAAATCTTTATTTTCTGTATTTTTTAACAAACCGCTCCATTCTTTCAATGGCAATCTTTAAGTTATCAATAGAGTAGGCATAGGATATTCTCAGATACCCTTCTCCGCAATCACCAAACGCTGTTCCCGGAACAACGGCAACCTTCTCTTCCTTCAATAGATTCGTTGCGAATTCCTCTGATGTCATTCCCAGACTTTTAATACAAGGAAAGACATAAAAAGCACCAAAAGGTTCAAAGCATTCTAATCCCATGTTTCTTAGTGCATGTACCAGGTATCTGCGCCGCTTATCATATGCATCTCTCATCATCTCCACATCGGCATCCCCATTTTTAACAGCTTCAAGACCGGCATACTGACTTGTGGTAGGTGCACACATAATGGCAAATTGGTGAATTTTAATCATTTGCTCTATGATCATAGCCGGACCTACCGCATAACCTAATCTCCATCCCGTCATGGCATATGATTTTGAAAAGCCGTTAATCACAATAGTTCTTTCTTTCAGTCCGGGAAATGATGCAATCGAGACATGCTTTTCTCCATAGCTTAATTCCGAATAAATCTCATCAGAGATTACAAAAATGTCCCTTTGGATAATAATATCCACGATTTCTTTTAAATCATGATAATCCATAACAGAGCCCGTCGGATTGTTTGGATAGGGCAGTATTAAAACCTTTGTTTTCTCCGTAATGGCATTTAATAATTGTTTCCCGGTTAACTTAAAGTCATTTTCACCCTGAAGTTCAATAACGACAGGAACTCCTCCTGCCAGTATGGTACAGGGATAGTAGGACACGTAAGATGGCTGTGGGATCAATACCTCATCCCCCTGCTCGATCATGGCACGAAGTGCGATATCAATTGCTTCACTTCCGCCTACCGTAACAATGGTTTCTTTATCATACTGATATTCAAGATCAAATCTTCTCTTCAGATAATTACAGATTTCTTTCTTTAATTCAACCAGACCTGCATTCGAAGTATAGAAGGTTTTCCCCTTCTCCAGAGAGTAAATACCTTCTTCTCTGATATGCCAGGGTGTATCAAAATCCGGTTCGCCCACACCAAGTGAGATCGCGTCTTTCATTTCACTGACGATATCAAAAAACTTTCTAATCCCCGAAGGGGGTAATTGTGTTACTGTTCTCGACAATGGATTTCTCAAGGGGTAATCAGCATCCTTTCATCTTGTTTCTTCTGAACAAGCGGGAGTCCATGCTCCTTATACTTTTTTAGCACAAAATGGGTCGCAGTACTTAGAACAGCTTCCATAGGAGCCAATTTCTCAGATACAAAGCTGGCAACCTCTCTCATTGTCTTTCCCTCTATGATCACGGTTAAATCAAAACCGCCGGACATAAGATAGAGTGATTGCACCTCATCAAATTGATAAATCCGCTCTGCAATTTTATCAAAACCTAATCCTCTCTGAGGCGTAACCTTCACTTCAATCAGCGCTGTCACTCTTTCGCAATTTACCTTATCCCAATTAATTAAAGTGGGATATCCACAGATAATAGTTTCTTCCTCAAGTTCTTTTAGGATGGCTGTTATTTCTTCCTGCGTCGAACCAAGCATCACTGCTAAATCTGCAGCTGATAATTTACTGTTCTTATCAATTGCTGCCAGGACTTTTTCTCTCATTCAAATCCCTCTCTTCCCCTGAAAAACCATGTCATTTTTATGTCTCAATTATTTAAATGACCTTATACAGTTCATCACTTTTCGGTGGTTCCAGAAATCTTCGTTCTTCTTCATTGATAACAATTCTGTCATTCCCGTCTGTTATATATCCGATCACAGCTGCTGGTATTCCTGCTCCTTTTAACAAGTCCACCAGCTTATTCCCCCTGTCCGTTATCATTAACATACAACCGCTGGAAATCAGCAGATATGGATTTAAGTCATAAAATTCACAGATTTCAACCGTTTCCTGTCTTAATAATATCTTCTTTAAGTCGACTTCCAGACCGACGCCGGAGGCCGCTCCAATCTCCCATAATGCCCCGAAGACGCCGCCTTCCGTAACATCATGCATGGATGTCACGCCGAATTCTGAGGCTATCTTTGATTCCGGTATCACAGAAAGATAATCTATCATTTTCCTGGCTTCTTCAATGAAACTATGGGAATACCGACTTAACAATTCCTTTTCCTTATCTGCAGCGATAATGGCAGTCCCTTCAAGTCCTGCCCATTTTGTCATAACAATTTCCTGCCCGGGCCTGGCACCTGCTGTTTTAATCATTCTGGATCGTTTCAGTTTCCCTACTCCGGTCACAGTAACAATCGGTTGTTGTACCGCCCTGGTGACTTCTGTATGTCCGCCGATAATCTCAATGTTCAGTTTACTGCATTGCGCTTCAATATCTGCCATCATTTGACGCAGATTTGCTTCCTCTGTTTGTTCCGGCAACAAAATGGTCAGCATCAGACCAATAACCTCTGCCCCGTTGGATGCGATATCATTGGCCGTGATATGAACGGCTAATGTTCCAATCTCATTCACCGTGCCGGTGATAGGATCAGTAGAAAGAACTAACACTTCATCCTCTGCGATTGAAAGTATGCTGCAGTCTTCTCCCACTCCCGGTCCAACCAGAACTTCTTCCCGCCGATGCTTGATCTGTTTTAATACAGATCTTTTTAATGCCGTCTCCGGTATTTTTCCAATATTCATTTTATTCTCCAAAAATTAAATGTACCATCAATCCAGTATATCCTGATCCCAATAAAAATCTCCCTGCACCTGGTCCTCCGGATTGGACCGATTCTGATTTAATGACTGGTCTTCAATATCATTGTTATCAGCGGCTGTCTCATCTTCCCCGGATTTAGGCTTGTCCGTATTGGTCTTTGGTTTGCTGGGCGCCTTGGGCTTATCTGTTGGCTTTGGCTTATCATCTTCCTTTTTTACTTCCTTCGTACCTACGGTCACATAAGCAGGTGCGGCATTATAACTGCTCTTATTTACCAGCGTTCTGCTGACTTCTTTCCCATTTTCATAAACAACCTTATATAATTCTGCCCTGTAACCGACATGAGCAGACTGGGTTACCCTGCGATAGGTCGTTGGCTGTGTGGGGTCCTTTGTAATAACGTCCTTTGGTGGATCTGTCTTAGAGATTACCTTTGTAACATATTCTATCGTTCTGTTATCTGTAGCTCTTGTTTCATGCCCCCAGATATTAAAGGTTATCTTTCGTCCAACCGTGTACGCTTCAATTAATACAGGGCTTTTTGTATTATTCTTAAATTTGAGATCCTTATAAGTTCCTGCTATGGCCGCATCCCTTGATAAATCAACATAACCGATAATCATAGAATGAGGTTGACGCTGTACAACCTCCAACTCGGCAAACAATACTGCATTGTAAAGGGTGGTTGTTACCTGACAGGCACCTCCGCCCACACTATCGATAACTTTGCCGTCCAGATATGCACCTGCAACATAATATCCATTTGACTCAGTAAAGGGATTTAAATGTTCATATCCTGAGAATTCATCTCCCGGGTAGAGAAGGGTATTATTAATTAATCTGGCGCCATTGGCAAGATTGGCTGCTCTTCCTTCGGCAGAATCAGTATATACCGTGGAATAAGAACCCAATAATGCAGTACATTGTTCCAGATCTTTTCTGCTGTATTTTGGCAGATCATCCTCCATCACACCATTCACAACAATATCGGTTCTGCTCCAGTTATTCAACAGAACATTCTTAATCGCTTCCGCAGTCTGATCAACATTCACTTTACTACCAACTACTTCATCTGTGAATACAAAAGCACCGTCTTTTTTTGCAAATTTAGCATTTACCGGCTTGATATTATACGCGCCGGCCTTTTTTTTCACCAGCTTTTCCAATTTTTCTTCATTTATTTTAAAGGATAACGGGAAGACAACCTTTCCCTGTTCAATGTCCTTTAAATCCTTATATCTCTTAATCAAATTACCGGCTGTCCCCAGGGAAAGCGCCTGGTCAATATCATCATTGGGTTCATAGGTATAATCTAAATCCCCAACTTTCGCGTATACCACATCATCGCCTACGGTAATTGCTATTCCTTTTTCCTGTAATCCCTTTATAAAATTATCTACCGCCTCTTGTGCCTGCTTCCTTGTCATACCGCTTACATCGACGGTATCTATAAACACACCTTTACAAATGGTGTTATCAGCCTCCTGGGCAGATGCATAATTGGTATTTCCAAACCATAATAAGGAAACAAAAAGTATGATGATTGCGGGTAAGATAAATTTTTTCTGATACATGATTCATCCTCCTTTTCAATGATTCTGTCTATATTCACGTAAATTATCTGCTGTATTTTTATGTAACTTCTTCCTATTGTAACATAAACCATGGATTTATCAAGATAATCTTTCGTTCATTGACAACTCGGCTAAATTTATGTATATTTAGTAAAACAAACTCAGAACTGTAGGTACCACCATTCCTAAAATAACCAGAACGATAATAACGGTTGACACAATTCTTTTAAACTTACTGTTATGAAAATTCATTTTATTCACCTCTTTTTAATAATAATAAAAAATATGTTAGTCACTCCTTCTCGGCAGATGATGCTTCTGCCACATTTATATAGAAGGAAGAAAGGTTGTAAAGTCTATGAGAATCCCTGGTATGGTCGGTATCGTTATCCTGTTTTGCCTTTGGCTACAATATGAGATAAGAAGAACAAAGCGAATAGAAAATTCTCGCAAGGATATCTTCTGGGAAACAGAACATAAAGCAAATCTTACACGCCGGGCTGATATTTCTAATCTGGATTACATTGCCGTTCCCCTGTTAACTTTGCCTATGGAGGATCACAGGGATTTTGCCATTAACTCCTGCAGAGACAAGATTCTGTCCTTGTCCCACCAAAAAATTCTGAATTTAACCGGTATTACAAATACCGAATTGAAATTAAAATACGGGGCACAAAATATGAAAGTTCTCTCTGAATTCGATAACAACTATATCTTATTGGTTCGTACCTTAAACCAATGGGGTGAACTTTACTTCTCACTGGGTCAGTTTTCACAGGCTGCCTGCATCCTGGAGTTTGCTGTCTCCAGTCATACGGATGTTGGTAATACCTATCGTTTGCTGGCCTCTGTTTACCTGGCTATGGGAAATGCAGATAAAATCAACGAATTAATCGCTACGTTGGCAAGTACCACTGTATTGAATAAAGAAGCCCTTACCGCCGATTTGTTAAGGACTAAAAATTCTTAATCAATACCTTATTATATCCGTATGATTTTTTTGTTATCCCAAATATACAATCAGAATTGAATCAATTTTCAAGTGCAGCCTTTATTCTATGACATTTTTACGAAACCTTCAAGGTCTAATTATATATTTTCTTCATTTATTTTTTTCATTTATTTTTTTCGTTACTGTTCCTTTCTTTTCTAAGTCCTTCAGATACTTGCAGTCCATTTGAAGAAAACACTCGCTGCATTTTGGATTGCGGGCAGTACAGATGGTTCTGCCAAGCGTTATAATCTGTATATTATATAAAATCCACTGATCTTTGGGCAGAAGTTCCATTAATTCATACTCTATTTTCTCCGGATCTTCCTGACTTGTAAATCCCAGACGATTCGATATACGCTTTACATGGGTATCCACAACAATGCTTGGTTCATGATAAATATTTCCCCGTATTACATTTGCAGTTTTTCTACCAACACCGGCAAGGCTGGTCAGATCATCTATACGATCCGGTACCTTTCCATCATATTCATATAGGAGGCGTCGGGTACAAGCGATAATATTCTTCGCTTTATTTTTATAAAAACCGGTGGAATGAATATCTTTTTCCAGCTCAGCAGGATCAGCATTGGCAAAAGACTCCAGATCCGGATACTTACTGAACAAATCCTTTGTTACAATATTCACTCTTTCATCAGTACACTGGGCACTAAGTATTGTAGCAATTAACAGCTGCCAAGGCGTCTCATAGTTTAAAAAGCACCGGTATTCCATCTGATATTCCTTGTTCAGCGCCTGAATGATCCGCCCGATTCTCTCTCTTTCTTTTTTCGATGTTCTTATCTTAGCCATGAATATCCTTTCTGTTATAAGCTCCGGATAAAAGCCTTTTAAATCTCTGCAATTACCATGTTGGCCGCTTTGTTTAACGGATCTCTCCTGCTGTAATCAAATAATATATTCTGCTCCTTTCGTACCGCTCTTCCAGTTTTGCTGGATAGCAGTACGTCGAAACTGAAATGTTCTATATGCGAATTTTTACGGCTTATTCCTGCGGCATCGAACTGGTCAATCAATTTTTTGTATTCAACGGCAGCATTTGCAAAACCCGGTCTCTTTTTGATATCTTCTCTGATACAATAATCCAGCAGCAGGATTTCCTTAAACAGTGACAATCTATCTGCTTCCAGCTCACTACTGTTTAATTGTAACACTGTTTCGCAAAAGAAATCCAGTAAAATTTCAAACCTTTTGATTCTGTTATGCGCCGCCTGATAAAGATTATGCTGTTCATAATAATGATTCAGCGCCTCATATAAAGCAAATCCTGTGGGAAAATGATGCTCCAGATACTGTATGGAGTAATGGAACTGACCACTGTTATAATATACTTCCACCATCTCACAAATCCCTTTAATCTGTAATATCTCATCAAAACTCAGCCAGTTCGTTGAAAGCACTTCATAAGGAGATTTATTCTGATAAAGGATTCCATAGTTCTTCGCCTCCTCTTCCATCAGAGAACCCTTTAGTATCTTTAGAAAACCAAGCTGAAGCTGCTCCGGCTTCAGTGCATATACCTCTTGAAAAGATCTGCCAAAGGATTCATAATTCTCCATGGGAAGTCCTGCGATCAGATCCAGATGCTGATGAATGTTCCCTCCGGCATTAATCTTCTCAACATTTCTCCTTAATTGAGCAAAATTCATTTTCCGGCGGATTGCCTTGATTGTCTCTGGATTGGTTGACTGAACGCCGATTTCAAGCTGCACCTGTCCGGGTCTAAGGGTGGATAGAAATTCCAGTTCCTCCTCTCCCAGCAAGTCCGCCGATAGTTCAAAGTGAAAATTGGTAACTCCATTATCATGCATTTTAATATAGTTCCAGATCTGCATGGCATGATTCTTGTTGCAGTTAAATGTTCTGTCTACGAATTTTACCTGTGCTACCTTCCGCTCCAGAAATATCTGCAGTTCCCTTGTCACCAGTTCCAGACTTCTAAGGCGCACCTGCCGCTCTATGGAGGAAAGACAATAGCTGCAGGAAAACGGACAGCCTCTGCTGCTTTCATAATAGATAATCTTGTTTTGAAAATACTCAAAGTCATCATATGGAAAAGGAATCTCATCCAACGAGATCAGCCTTCTATTTAATGTTTTGGTAATCGTGGAGTCTTCTTTCTCTCTATCTTTCTCACGCTTCGCACTTTGCTTGTAGGCAATCCCGGCAATCTGATCCAGCTCTTTGCCACCTTCCATATAATAAGTGGAAAGCTCCAGGAATGTTTCCTCTCCTTCTCCGATCATAACACCATCAAGGAAGGGATATTCTCTCAGATTTCTGTCATAATCATAAGAAACCTCCGGCCCGCCAAACCATATGATGATATCGGGTGATACCTTTTTTAGTTCTGCCGCAACCTGAAGAATCATTTCAATATTCCAGATATAGCAGGAGAAGGCCACAATATCTGCCCGTTCTTTATAGATACCCTTAAGGATTTCCGGCATACTATGATTAATGGTATATTCTTTTATCCCGATCGATTCCCTGTATTTACCGGCAAAAGCTTTTAAGTAATGCAGTGCCAGATTGGAGTGAATGTATTTTGCATTCAAAGCTGTCAATAAAAGTTTCATACGAATTAAAGTCCTCTCTTACTTTGTTACTGAGATATTGTTAACCCACTTTGTCCATCCTAATATGATTTTACCATAAATCGATCCTATACTTCTACATAAAATTTTATCTAACTATCTTCACGATGCTGGATAGGTTACTGTCACTCCCCACATAATAATGAGGTACAATGGCTTGAATGAGGCGTGAGAAGTAATCAGGGTAGCGACATAATAATTACAAATACTATGTTTATGTGTATTCTGTTCTTAGTCAAATATATAGACAGACATCAATTGATGTGATATAGTGAACTTTAACTTAAGTTGTTACAGGAGGATCTTATGCTGAGTTTTGAACAAATTAATGACACCAATATTTTAAGGGCAGCGGATTTTTTCAAATATAAAGTCAGTCGAACCAGTGATTATACCATTGGTGCTATGTATATGTGGCGTGATTTTTATGAAACAAGTTTCGCCATTGTTGATGATATGATTTATTATAAGGTTAAGTTTTTAAACAGAACCTCATTTACCCTTCCGGTAGGAAGCGGATCTTTGCCGAAAGCAATGGATAATTTGAAAGAATACTGTTTGCACCAAAACATTCCCCTATGGTTTTGCACCGTACCGGATGAAGCTCTGCCTATTCTTACTGACCAGTATCAGGGCAAAATACCCGGTGCACCAAGCCGTGACTGGGCGGACTATTTGTACCTGTCGGAGGATTTATCCCAAATGGCAGGAAGACGTTACAGCGGTCAGAGAAATCATATCAATAAGTTTAAATCCCTTTATCCTGACTATAAGTATCAGACGATTACCCCTGACAATCTGGACCGGGTCACCGCATTTTTGTTTGATTATCAGGCCAACCATGTGAAAGAGGAATCTCTTGCGCAGGAGGAATTAAGAAGAGCACTTGAGTTGATGCCCTTCCTGGAGAAGTTTCGGCTTCCCGGGGGTTTTTTAGAAGTTAATGATCAGATTGTAGCCATGTCTGTGGGAGAGGTTATTAACGATACCTTATATTGCCATATTGAAAAGGCAGACCGCAATTTCCATGGCGCTTACCAGATGATTGTAAAAGAATTCGCACAGCATACCGTCACAGAAGATATCAAATATATCAACCGCGAGGAGGACGTGGGTGATGAAGGTCTGCGTACCTCCAAGCTATCTTATCATCCTTACCTTCTGTTAAATAAATATTGTGTCCTGATTCCTTAGAAGATTCGGTAATGCGGCTTTTCTTCTTTTAGGATCAGATATCTTAGATAATCATCCAGTAAAATGGCAAAAAGGGATAACAAAAACCAGAGGTTCGTATATAGCAGACAAACCTGTCCCAAAATATTATAGGGTTCAGATGAATAGTCCCATACGTTAAGGCCAAGCCACACATTAACAATCAAACCGGTTACAAATTCTACCCCGGTGATGATACCTGCCGATATCACCATCTGACTGATCAGTGACATATGCACAAAATAGCTCTCATTCAGAAGGCCGATCAAAATAAAACAGATGCCGCCGGCGATAAACATGGAGATATGGGAATGCCCTCGAAACAGGATTTCAATTCCTCCATAGGAAAAACCGCCGACAAAAAATAATAACGTATATTGTAAAAATCGATTATAAAGCAATAACATGTCCAACGATTCCTTTCCGGGTGATAGAATGATTCCATCTTCTTTTAAACAGTATTTACACAACATCCTTCGATTATATCGTTGTAAATCGCATGGAATTAAGAATACAGACCTGCCGATTTTTACATGCATAAGAAAAAGAAAGAACTGTCCATCGATGAATGACAGTTCTTTTTTTCATATCAAAAGGTTCAAATTAATACAACGTAAAAAGGACAGTGATCAGCTGTCCTTTTTGGAGAAGGTATTTTTGTTACTTATGGGGGTGTAGCAAAAACTATATAATGTATTGGGGTTTACATTGATAGTATAGCATGGTATCGATTATAAGTGTGCACAAACATTACAAATTTCTACTAATTTTTTCGTTATAATGCACAAGCTGAATTTTGCTTTTTCCGACTGCCCTATATCAATCTGTCTATTTATATCAATGCACCCTCTGTTGTTTTGTCATCAAACAATTCTTCGAATTCTTCCCTGCTGATTCTTTCCTTTTGGATTAATAACGCAGCACATTTCTCCAGAATATTTTTATTCTCCACCAGTATCCTCTTTGCCTCGCTATAACACTCATCTATGATGGATCTTACCTCTTCATCGATCTTATTGGCAACATTCTCACTGTAGCTTCTTGTATGTGCCAGATCTCTTCCGATAAACACTTCGTCATCGTCATTATCATAATTCACCATACCGACTGCATCAGAAAATCCGTATCTGGTGATCATTGCTCTCGCCGTCTTTGTAGCAACCTTGATGTCCTGAGAAGCACCGGTGGTGATATCCTCCAGAATCAGCTCTTCTGCCGCTCTTCCTCCCAGATCAACAATAATCTCCTGTTTCATTCTGCCCTTGGTATGGAACATCTCATCCTTCTCCGGAAGCGGCATGGTAAATCCTGCGGCGCCATTCCCTGTAGGAATAATGGATATGGTGTAAACAGGTCCAACATCAGGTAAAACATGGAACAAAATCGCATGCCCCGCTTCATGGTATGCCGTGATTTTTTTCTCTTTTTCAGTGATGACCTTGCTCTTCTTCTCTGTACCAATGCCAACCTTGATAAAGGCTTTCTTAATATCTTCGCCGTTTAAGAAACTCCGGTTATCTCTAGCCGCACCGATTGCAGCTTCATTTAAGAGGTTCTCCAGATCCGCACCGGTAAATCCTGCGGTTGTCTGGGCAACCTGTTTTAAGTCCACATCATCGCCTAGTGGCTTACCCTTCGCATGCACCTGAAGAATTTCTTCTCTTCCTTTTACGTCCGGCCGTCCGACGGTCACCTTGCGGTCAAAGCGACCCGGTCTTAAGATTGCAGGATCCAGAATATCCACACGATTGGTTGCAGCCATAACGATGATTCCCTCATTCACTCCAAAACCATCCATTTCAACCAATAATTGATTTAATGTCTGTTCTCTTTCATCATGTCCGCCGCCCATACCGGTTCCTCTTCTTCTTGCCACGGCATCTATTTCATCAATAAAGACAATACATGGTGAATTTTTCTTTGCTTCTTCGAATAAATCCCTTACTCTGGAGGCACCGACACCAACAAACATCTCCACGAAGTCGGAACCGGAGATAGAAAAGAACGGCACGCCTGCCTCTCCTGCCACTGCCTTGGCAAGAAGGGTTTTACCTGTTCCCGGAGGTCCGACCAAAAGGACTCCCTTGGGAATTCTGGCACCTACTGCAATATATTTTTTGGGACTTTTTAAGAAATCTACAATTTCCTTCAGTTCTTCCTTTTCTTCATCCAGACCGGCAACATTTTTAAAGGTCGTATTCTTATTCTCATCTGTAGTCATCTTAGCGCGGCTTTTACCAAAGTTCATCACTTTGCTGTTACCCCCTCCTACAGAAGCCTGATTGGTAAGGAAGGAGAAAAATACAAGAATAATTACAAATAGCAGTACATAAGGGAGTACTGTTGTTAAAAACCAGCTTGGTTTGGAAATATTGTGCATCTCATAGGCCAGATTCGCACTTTTTGCTATATCCTCTATTTCTCTTACATCAGAAACATAAAAGCTGTCTTTTTTATCATCGGTAAAGGTTACCTTCACTTCTCCCGTCGGAGGCTCCTGATTCTGATATATTTCTAGATACTGAATCTTATTATTCTCAACGTCACTGGTAAAACGCTGCATCGTATAGGCATCGGGGTTATTATATTCTATTGTATTGGAGAGAAAAACTGCCAAACCCACTATACATATGATGATGATATAAAACCCATATCCTTTTATCTGTTTTCTCACTGAACAACCTCCTTAATCGCTTTTCTCTATATTAACCTTATATGAGAGTAAGTTATTCTATAACACCAACATAAGGCAAATTTCTATAATTTTGATCATAATCCAGTCCATATCCGACTACAAATTTATCCGGTATCTCGAATCCGACATATTTCACGTCCACATCTGTTACCCTTCGCTCCGGTTTATCTAACAGCGTACAGATCGCCATACTCTGCGGGGCTCTGCTTTCCAATAAATCCTTTAAATATGCCAGCGTCCTGCCGGAATCAATAATATCCTCTACAATCAATACATTCTTTCCCTGAATTGACTCATCCAGGTCTTTTAGAATTCTTACTCTTCCTGAACTTACCGTCTCATTTCCATAGCTTGATACCGACATAAAATCCAAGGTCACCGGTATTGTCATCCTTTTTGCAAGATCACAGCAAAAGAATACACTTCCCTTTAATATACAGAGAAGCAATATGCTTTTTCCCTCATAATCTCTACTGATTTCTTCTGCCAGTTCTCTTATGCGCTCATTCACTTGTGCCTCTGTGATTAATTCCTTTACCTTTTCTGCCACTTTAAATTTCCTCCATATCGATCAATTTCATCAAAAGTATCTTATCCGTAGAATCATCTACCTTATATCTCTCACTAATCCGGCTCTCCTCTCCCAGAATCCATATAACGTGGCTGCCATCGGTTAGTAAGAGTCGATTCGACCGCTCCTTCACAGGAACTTTCTGATCAATAAAATAATCCTTTAATTTCTTCCTTCCGCCGGATTGATTAATCTGAATATAATCACCGGCTCTTCGGGTTCTTATTACAACAGCATTCTCTATTTTATCATAATCAAACCATTTCGTACAACTGTTTTTCGGAATAGTTTCAATTTTTTCATAGATGATTTCTGCAATCAATACCTTTCCTATGCGGGATAAGTAATGTTTCCCCGGTATGGTTAAGAGAATCGGTTTCTGATCTTCCTTCTCCTGTAGCTCAAAAGGGTCCTCTCCTTTCAGATAAATCAGAATATTTTCATAATCTCTTTTCGCAATGATACCATAAGGCAGATTCAGATATCTTCCCACCTGCTTCTCATATAAGGACAGGATTTGTTCCACATGCTTTGACTCAAGATCCTTGAGCCCCCCTGCCAGACGGGCGAGAATAAGACGCAAAATACCCTTCTGGATTATCATCTCCTCCTGCCGCATCCGGCATACCGAGAAGAAATAGCAATCCTCCCTCTGCATAACCAGCTCTAAAAACCGCTCCTTTACCTGTTTCTCAATAAATAAATCCATCTCTCTAATATGATATGCTGCATCCGTAATATGCTGTATTGTATTAGTATTAATTTCTTGCTGGGCATAAGATAAGATTCTTCTTCGGATTTTATTTCTGGCATAGTCTTCTGTCAGGTTAGTCGCATCTGTCCGGTAAGTGATTTGACGTTCTCTAAGATACGCTTCTATTTCCCATCGCTGCATTTCAAGAAGCGGACGTATGATCTTTACTGTGTGCACTCCTGCTGTCACCTCACGGACAGGATCAATTCCCGCGAGACCTTTTGATCCGCTTCCGCGAAACATATGAAACAATATGGTTTCGGCATTATCGTTTCTATTATGTGCAATTGCGATCTTATTACACTTAAATTGTCCGCATATTTCCAAAAA
Organism: Bacillota bacterium; assembly: GCA_023439505.1. Classification (GTDB taxonomy): domain Bacteria; phylum Bacillota; class Clostridia; order Lachnospirales; family Lachnospiraceae; genus Mobilitalea. The sequence goes on along the minus strand of JAEXNR010000046.1, from coordinate 19,759 downwards.
GGATTTATAGCGGACATTTCTTCCCGTCTCTTCTTCCGTAAGTCCTTCTGTCTGCGCAATCTCTCTGACATTATAGTAAAATCTGTGAAAGGGAATTCCCTGCTCTTCGCAAATATTCTTAACAAATTGTTCGTCCTGATCGGCTTGTTCTCCCCGTATGCCATGATTTACATGCACGACCAGCAGCTCTGCCTGATAAGAACCACAGATCTCCTGCAGAAGATCCAAAAGGCAGATAGAATCCGCCCCTCCTGATACTCCCACCACGATCCGATCCCCTTGCTCTATCATATTGTTTTGTCTGATATAGTCCTTTACTCTATAAAGCATGTCATTGTCCTTTTCAAAAATGTCAATTGTATTCTACCCTTTTTAGCAGGACATTTCAACGAATTTTTTCATTTTCGCCTTATTTTTGCCATATTCCGGCTGTTATCACCGTCATATCATCCCTGGGAATAAAATTACTTTGGGACAAAGCATTTTCCAGTATTTTATTGGCTATTTCCTGGGGATTATTACTTTTGATCTCCATTATGAAGTTTTCAAGAAAAGCTTCCTTCTCCTCTTCGACGACACTGTCCAGGATCCCGTCTGTAACCATGATGACCATGTCCCCCTCATATAGTTTCTTCGTTACCATATCGTAATCCACATCGCCAAATACTCCAATCGGAAGCGTGGTGGAACTAATAGTCTCCACCCAGTTGTCCCGCTTAATAAAAGCCGCTGCTGCCCCGATCTTCACAAATTCGCATACTCCTGTGAACAAATTGATCATGCTCAAATCAATAGTAGAAAACATCTGTCTGTCCGTATTGAGCACCAAGCTGGAATTAATCAGCTTAATCGCCGCTTCCGGCTTAAATCCAGCCTCCATCATCTGTTCAAGAAGCGCCAGAACCGTCTCGCTCTCCTCTCCGGCTTGTACTCCCGTCCCCATTCCATCGGATAAAGCTAACATCACCTCCCCATTCTCCATCTTAAGAACAGAGAAACTATCCCCGGATACATTCTCCTTCATTGCCCTTGCCACTCCGGTCAGCACCTTAAACTTTGTGTCCTCCATAAAGGTGTAATGATCATACTCCTTTGTAATCACCATTTTACAGACTTCTGAAGGTTTCATCTTAATTCCCATGGCATCTCCGATCATACTCGCCGCTTCCCTGGTCGTGATACATTTTCCCCTTCTTAAGGATGCATTCAGATAGATTTCCTTTCTTTTATCACTGCGTTCGATAATCGTGATATCTTTCGCCTGAATGGATTGTGATTTCAGATGACGGGCAACCCTGTCTTCCATCTCATTGAGCACAAGAGCTGATTCATAAATCGCTCCGGTCATTTCTTTGATTACGCTTGACACCTCCCGAAGCTGGTCAGAGATCACACCTCTATTCTCAGCGATACGGTTATACCAGATATGATTTAATTTAGCGATTTCGAATTCATGATTTGTTTCATCGACAAATTGCTCAGAATAACAGCATTCCGTAAGAAAATGCAGGGGGATATCTTCTCTGGTAACCACGCCGTTTTTTTCGGCCACATCAAACATATTGCATGCCGCTTCATAGGTCTGCTGGAAATTCTTCTCCCAGCATTCACTGCAGTTGCTGCAATTCTTGCACAATTTGTCGGAAATATCTTCAAAGATACGATTAATCTCCTGTTGTCTGATCTTCATCTGTTTCTCTGTAATCGTGTCCAGTGTTCTTGATAATTTCAAAAACGATTCGGAGAATGTCTGCATCTTTGACTTTGCTATCTTTTTCAGATGATTGGACGCAGTCAACCCCGACTGCTGTGCTTCCTCATCATCTGAGCGTTCTGTCAGCCTTGGGGGAAGCAATAAAAACAATACCACTGCAGATAATAACGCACCTATTTCCTGACCAGAGAAAGCATTGCCCCGATATACCAGCCCCATTAAGGCTGCCGTAGCCATATAGATTGCTGCTGTCGGGAACCGTCCAAGGCCTCTAAAAACAGCCGGAATAATTCCCATCATCGTAAGCAGCCCTGCATCCGACATTGCTGCCCCTCTTAAATTAAGAGCCAGGCCGCAGACAGCACCTGTAACCGTTCCCTGGCCCACACCGTATTTATAAGTGAAAAATAAGATAGTAAAGAACACTGCCGTTTCTAACGGTGCTATATGAGGAATGGACAGCTGGGGAACGGCATAGATGATGACCGCGATGATCACTGCCATGCTGACCATTTGTTCATTATTCATTTTAACTCCTTTGTTGACACCCAGGATATAATGAATACCGCTTTTAAACATCCCTGCAGATACATAGGCAATGATGACTTCCAATCCGGTCAGTAACAGTTCACTGCCTGCCAGTCCTCCTGATGTGGCTTCCACCATAGAATACAGACCCAGAAGAAACGAGGGTATGGCATAAGAGATGAAATGCGGTATTTTCCTTTTCTTAATACCGGGTATTTCCATAATTATCAAAGTAGTAAACATGGTAAGCAGCAGCTTCCAGATCTTTACCGGCGCCATAACGGTGGCTGCTCCCAATAAGATAGCAAATAGCGCAAAACCTCCGCCGGCCCCGTCCAGATAGGCAGCGGTAAAGTATCCGATGGCCAGTGGGTTCATCTGAAAGAAAACCGCTCTGGCAATCAGCACTCCTATCCCATGAATTAAAACAGCCCTTTTTCTATCAACTTCCATTTTAATATGCTCCTCCTGATTTGTTCTTCGGTCGTTCCTAAGATCGTGTTGTAATTATAGGCAGAGCAAATTAAAATCTTTGTCAAAAAGAAGTCCCATTCACTGAAAACTTTTTGACAATAATTCCATTGAAAAGATGATATCATCGAATATAGGGAGTTCAGTTGCTTTAAGAAGATAATAACCTGTTTTATCCTTACCCCTGGAGAGGCATGATAACGGCAGAATTCTATTACTTGCGGAAATGTTCGTCCCAGGATGGTCCGGCTTACACCAATCCATGCACACGACGCAAAAAAGGTTCTGACTTCGTCAGAACCTTTTTGAATAGCGAAGGACGGATTTGAACCGCCGACACCGCGGGTATGAACCGCGTGCTCTCGCCAACTGAGCTACTTCGCCGTAAATATTTTGTCGAGGATGATCTAAATCGGCAACGAAGACAATTATATCTGCTTTCTTAATACTTGTCAATCATAATTTAATAAAAATCATATCCAAACTGTTCTCAAATTATTCTTCCGTATCTTCAGGCTTAAAAATAACATCATCCTTATTAACCAACCCCAGCTTGTCTCTGGCTGTATCTTCAATATATTGCTTTGTCTGAACATAGGCCTTCTTATTTTCTAAATCATTCTTGCGATCATTCTGATCCTGAATCTGATCTTCCAGCTTGGTAATCTCTGTCTTGTTCTCTTTATATTCTTTATTCAAATCCAATCTCTTGTATGTAACAATGGCAAATAGCAATAACACCACAAAGGATATGATACCTATCCCTGTCCCCTTTTTAGATCTTCTTCTCATACCTGTCACTCTCCTCAAAAAATTGCGGTTACTCATTCTCTGTTTTTTGAACCTGATGTTTGTCTGTTTTTCTTTGTAGCAGCTGTCCTTTGCTCCTCTTTCGGCTTTATTGACGGCTTCTTTTGCTGTTTTTGCTGTTCTTGCTGTTTTTGCTGCTTTAATTTCTTTCTTGCAGCCTTGATCTCTCTTTGTTTCTTATGCTTTTGCTCTTTTTTATGTTTTCGTTCCTCCATTAACATTTTAATAGATTTCACATTTTTTTTCAATCGTAACAATAGATTATTTTCCAGTTTCTTCACTCTGACGTACAAGAAATGAACGATTCGCTCTATCTTCTTTAAAACACGGCGAATCGGCCACAATAATAAATTGATTAATTTTGTAACAAATCCTACAAACCAGTCACTTAAAATATAATGGTACAGAACCATCCCGATTCCCATACCTGCAACGGAAAATCCTCTGATGATTCCATTATTTTCTTTATACATCATGGCAAAGATAAATACACTGGATACTACCCAGAAAATCAGGTCTTCCAGTGCCAGAAAGAAACCATTATGCTTTATTACCCTTCGTAATATTCTGATCAGGTCATAAGCAAACAGCAAAATGGCTCCCCATAAAATGGAGATCATAAAAAACTGCAGCTCTATATTAATCGCTTTATTCATACAGGCCTCCTACTTAAAAAGCCTGCCAAACAGTGATTCTCCGGATTTCCCATAATTCGCCGTATCAGAATATGTTAAGCTGTCGATTCTGCCGTCAATGTCCACTTCGCCCTTCTCCAGGGAAAGGCGGTTAACATGCAGTTCTCCGCCACGTATCATAAGTATTCCCTGCTCTGTCTGTAAGAGAACTTCTCCCGCATCAAAAGACAAAACATCATTAACACCGGTAATTGCCGCCGTTTTTCTCGCATTGATATTTAATTTGTGCCCCTTAAGAATTTGTTGCTGTTTTTCTTCCATCAAAAAAGCCTCCTCAATCCTATACCTTTCGGTATCTACTTTTAGAATAGACCAAGATATACCTTGTTAAGTATATGAGAAGACTTGCCACTTCATGACGCTGCAATTTTTAAATCGAGGAATCTGTCAAAGGAATTGCACAACCTCAAAGATACTTAATCAGTTCCTTTGCATCATCCTTCTTTGTGGTTTCCTGCACATTCACAACTTCCACTTTTACCACCTTCGTACCAAAACCGATTTCTATCACATCTCCGATTTTAACTTCAGTAGAAGCCTTCGCCGGTTTTTGGTTCACGGAAACTCTCCCTGCATCACATGCTTCATTTGCGATGGTTCTGCGTTTTATTAATCTTGATACTTTCAAAAATTTATCTAATCTCATAAATTAACCTTTCTGCTATTGTTCATACCCTCAGGGTACCTCTCCATTACATAATCTGCCTCATTCTCTCCAGTCGCTCCTGCAGCCGTTCGAACTTTTTTAAGGTCTCATCCTTGATTACTTTTCTTCCTGAAATATAGTATTCGACGGATGGCTTTGCCTTTGCCATGCCTTCGTTTCCTGAGAGGATATTTTTCAGATGATTCACCGTACCCTCACTCCCGTCGATAAATTCCGCCTGTATTGGAAAAATCCTGCGAAAGGTGTCCTTAAAGTAATTAAAATGTGTACATCCCAGAATGACCGCCGAATATTCCTCCAGTTGAAAGGGCATCAGTGCCTGTCTTAAATACTCCTCCGAATTATTCGATTCAAACAATTCCAGTTCTGCATATCTGACAAGCTCAGGTAATGCCAGCAAATCCACCACATGGTCTTCATCCACCTGCCGCAGCAGATTCTTAAGCTTCTCTTCTCTGATTGTTAACGGCGTAGCACATACCATTACTCTTTTCTGATTGCACTTTTTCACAGCAGGTTTGACAGCCGGCTCCATACCCAGAATCGGAATAGAATAACTATTTCGTAAATCTTCGATCACTACACTGGTAGCCGTATTGCAGGCAATGATAATCGCACTTACATTCCTTTTTATAAAAAAATCCACTGCCTCAAACACATAGCCGGCAATTTCATCTTTGGTTTTCGTTCCATACGGTACATGATCCGAATCCGCATAATATATAAATTCTTCTTCGGGTAATGTAATCCTTGCCTGATGAAGTACGGTAAGTCCCCCGATTCCCGAATCAAATATTCCTATCTTCAATTTATGCTACCGTCCTTTAGTATATTATAATCCTCAAGCCCTATATACTCATGGCATTCCCTTACGTTCCTTCTGCATAAAAAAAGACTGTTTTAAAAACCCTACACCCCATAGAGATCCGGAATTTAAAACAGTCTTTCTAATCAATAAAACTACGCGTTTATAATATCCTTTAAAGCCTTACCAGCTTTGAACTTAGGTGCTTTAGATGCAGCTATATCAATTGGCTCCTTGGTTAATGGATTTCTACCGGTTCTTGCGGGTCTTTCTGAAACTTCAAATGTTCCGAAACCAACTAATTGTACTTTATCTCCCTTTACTAATTCCTCTGTAACTACATCAGTGAAAGCCTTTAAAGCCTTCTCTGCATCTTTTTTAGAAAATTCTGTTTTTTCTGCGATTGCTGCAACTAATTCTGCTTTGTTCATGGATTTACTCCTCCTCTAACGTATTCATTATATTTTTTCATTAATCGGATGATTGTTTCACTTTCCGCCACAAAGCATCCTGCTCTGCGAGGGTTAATTCGCATAGATTCTGTCCCTTGCTCTCGGATAATGCTAAAACATCTACAAATCTATTTATAAACTTATTAGTTGAATTTGTCAAGGAATTTTCTGCATTTAAATGTAAAAACCGGGACAAATTCACCATCGAAAACAGGACATCTCCGAATTCTTCGTCTATCCTGTTTTGATCTCTCTCATCAATTGCTTCCTGTAATTCTTTCAGCTCTTCATGCACCTTCTCCATCACTTGTTTATGGTCTGTAAAGTCCATACCGGATTTGGCTGCTTTCTTCTGAACTTTTTGCGCTCTGATCGTTGCAGGCAGAGCCCTGGGTATTCTTTCAATTTCATCTTTCAGGCTATTTTCTTTTTTCTCCTGTCCTTTTATCACTTCCCAGTTATCAACAACATCACTGGCACTAGAAACCGTAACATTGCCAAATACATGAGGGTGTCTTCTTATCATTTTTTCGGACACAACAGAAATGACATCTTCCACCGTAAATTCTTCCAGTTCCTCTGCAATGGCACTATGAAGCGCTACCTGAAGCAGCACATCGCCCAATTCTTCACAAAGGTTTTCGTTATCCTGGTTATTGATTGCTTCCACAGTTTCATAACATTCTTCCAGCAAACATGATTTCAGACTCTCATGAGTCTGTTCTCTGTCCCAGGGACAGCCATCCTCACTTCTGAGTTTTCGAATGATATCCATAAACGCTTCAAAGCTGTATTTTGACATTTCCTCTCTCCTTAGCAGATTTTACTATCATACCCCTATTATAACAATGTCAGGGAATATTACAAGCGTGCTTCTGTAAGAAATCCGGTGCAGCCATATCCCAGTAAAAAGCACCCCTAGTAAACCTCTATGATAACATAGTGCCTGACTATCGGGGTGCATACTGCTGTAACATTGTGCTGTCAAATCAACTTTTTATTGTTCCATCTGTCTTCCTAAAAATGCAGCAGCTGTGCTGGCAAGCTTTGATTCCATATCACCAAATTTAATTTTCGCTTCCTTTGTTAATATAATTACCGAGCCGATAGCATCTCCTTCGCTTATGATCGGGAAAATCACCTGATAACTATATTCACCGTCATCGTCATTTATAATTTTGATAAAATTCTTATCTTCCTTTGATGCAATGATGCTCTCTCTTTCATTAATGGCTTCTTCGAGTTCATGGCTGATTCCTTTTGTTACTAAGTCCTTCTTTGCCGGTCCCGCAACCGCAATAAATTGGTCTTTATCTGTAATTGCTATAATATGTCCCGTAGTCTGAGTCAGAGAATCCGCATATTGTTTTGCAAATTGCCCCAGTTCACCAATCGGAGAATATTTTTTTAAAATGATTTCTCCTTCTCTGTCCGTGAATATCTCCAGTGGATCTCCTTCTCTGATTCTTAAAGTACGCCTAATTTCCTTCGGCACAACTACACGTCCCAGGTCATCTATTCTTCTTACAATTCCAGTTGCTTTCATACGTGATCGTCCTCCATTTTACGTTAATTGATTTCAAGCATTAAGTTATTATTAATTACTAATCATATTGTTTGTAAAATGGGAAAGATTATACATTTCATGAGATATTTATTTTAAGAATATAAAAAAATACAATTTATTCAGTTCATACCTGCCGGTTTTAAGCACATATTTTATCAAATTCCCGCGTAACAGGGAAATTGTTGCCTCTAATTATGCTGAAACCGTAAAACGATATCCTGAAGCTGATTTGATAATTCCGATAGCTTTTCACTTGCTCCGGCAATTTCCTGGACGGATGCAGTCTGCTCTTCCATGGAGGATGTGGCCTGCTGACTTCCTGCTGCATTCTGCTGTGCGATTGCTGAGAGCGACTCCAGCATAAGAATAATTTCTTCTTTGGCATCATCCATATCTTTTTCTGACTGATTTAAAATTTGTATGGCCTTCTCGGATTTTTCCGTTTCCTTGGCAATGGATTGATATTTGTCAATGGTAGCAGCCACACTCTTCTTCTGATCGTCAGAAGTAACCGTAATTCGATCCATGCTTTCCACTGCCTTTATAATATTTATCTGAAGCTCTTTAATAATCTTATCGATAAATTTTGTTGATTCGCCGGACTGATCTGCCATCCGTTTGATCTCGTGGGCCACAACAGCAAATCCTTTGCCCGCCTCACCGGCCCTTGCAGCTTCAATTGCGGCATTCAACGATAATAAATTAATCTGTTCCGCCATAGAAGCAATTACCCTGGATGCCTCCCCGATCTGGTTGGAACTGCTCTGTGTCCTTAAGATAATATCACATATTTCCCGGGTTGCAGCCTCATTTTCTTTTGCAATAGCAGATAAATGACCCACTTCTTTCAAACCCTCCTCAACGGCCGTTCTTACCACCTGAGAATCTTTGTTAAGCTCCACCATATGCTCGTTATTTATCTCAATCAGCCTGCCAAGATGTGCCGCATGCTTAGAACCGGCCTGCGTGCTATGTGCCTGGTCAGACGCTCCCTGAGCAATTTCTTCTACGGTTTTTGATATCTCATCAGCGATGGTTGCCGACTGCTGGGACGTGGCAGTTAATTCCTGGGATGTGGCCGCCACCAGGATGGCAGAGTCTGTGATTTCCCTTGTAATTTCTCTTAAACTAACAATCAGCTTCTGAAAGGCTCTGGATAAGATACCGATCTCATCCTTTTGATTCAGAAATTTCTCAGGGATATTCATTGAGATATTGAGTTCGGATATTTTCTCTGATTCTCTTGCAATCTTGATTAAAGGTCTTGTAATGGATGCATCCAGTAAAAATACCAGGCCAATGGATCCCAAAAGCACTAATATCATTACGGTAATAATCGTCTGTACCATCTTAGGAATTGCAGCAAATATTTCGCTCTTTACAGCAATTGTAACAAATGACCAACTTGTCCCTTTCACCGGGGTAAAACCTGCATATAGCTCCTGTCCCTGATAATTGTAATTTACAATACCTGTTTTCTCCTTAATAATTCTTTGAAAGGCCACCGCTAACTCCTGTTGATCCTTTGACTTATCCTTGGCATCTATGGGGTTATACCGCTTTACCACCAGCTCTGTCTCAGGGTGGGCAATCATCGTTCCTTCTGCATTGATCATATAGGCATATCCATTTTCCCCGTATCCGGTATCTTTGATTATCGCAGTCAACGCATCCGCTTCTTTTCTGCCCACAAGAGCTCCGATAACCTCATCCCCCTTTTTAATAGGGACTGCTACATTAAGTTCCGGTTTTCGGGAAACGCGGCTGATTACAATATCTGATATATTTGCTTCTCCTTTAAGGGCCTTTTGCACATAATCCCGGTCACTTTGTAATCTTACCGTACCATCTGTAAAATAGGTATAACCATTTGGAAGAATATAACCGATATCAATAAAGCTTGTCTTCCCTAATTCTCTCTTCAGAATGTTGACATCAGCCTCCCAACCCATATTTATAATATCACTGTCCTTGGCTATCATATCCATCATAGTGATTAATTCTGCCATTCTGCTTTGTGTCAATTTTGCACTCTCGCCGGTCAAACTAAGCAAAGAATTCTGTGCATCCTTTTGAAACGCCCGATAACCTACTCCTATGGATATCAGACCGATAATCAACGATGCAATTAGAATTAGTGCAGAAAATGAAATAATCAGTTTTGTTTTAATACTCTTCATAAAAATCCCCCTGTAAACTTTTCTTATAAGCTTAAGTTTATAGAATAAATGGTGTTCTTTCCTACCGGATTTCGCTAAATTTATGTTAAATCTAGGTTAAATAAGTTAAATTTGTGTTTTGTTTATGTATATTTATGTAAATTTATCATTTGCGTGACAAAGAGGCTATGGTCAACCATAGCCTCTTTGTCTTCACAATTATTACTCCACAATCCTTGCTTTACGATCTTTACTCCATGATTTCACTTCATGAATAAGGATATCTCAGAACCGACTCTCTTATTCCTCTTATAAATACCCGCGCAGGGAATCCGCCCAGATTTCAATCAGCCGTTCCAAAGAAAAGGCTGCATTGGCCGGACTGGTGGAGGGCAGCTTTATGATCTCTCTTCCTGTCATTGGATAGCTGTACTTCATATAAAGGTCATAAGCCCTTCCGCCATTGGCCATGATCCCCTTGATCTCAGACTGTTTTAAAATTTCTAAAAGATCATTCGGTACCACATTTTTTATACTGCTATCTGAAGATCCGCTGATATCACAGCTCTTTATTACATCCCATACTGCAATCTGATTGCGAAGGAGCATGTCCTTCTTGTCCGCGATGGTTATGGGTCTCTCGTCTCCCAATATGCTGCTCATTACGCTCCAGAACCGATTTTGGGGATGGTGGTAGAAGAATTGACCTTCTCTTGATTTCACGGAAGGAAATGTTCCCAATATCAGTATCTTCGAATTCTGATGATAAACAGGAGGAATGGGATGCTCCATCACCGCATCAGCTCCTTCAAAAATGACGTTCCTTCCGTCTTACAGGGGATCTTAAAATAATCCAGTACCGTGGCGGCAATATCGGCATAAGTTTGTCTTGTACCCAGATTAACTCCCTTACGAATTGGGTCTCCAAACATTACCAGTGGAATATATTCTCTTGAATGATCTGTGGAGGGCGTAGACGGATCGCAGCCGTGGTCAGCGGTGATCATCAAAACATCTTCTGCGCCCAGCCCTTTTAAAATTTCGGGCAGCCGGCTGTCAAAATAACTTAGAGCCTTCGCATATCCGTCCACATCATTGCGATGTCCATACAGCATATCAAAATCTACAAGATTAACAAAGCAAATCCCATGAAATTCACGGCCTGTGCTCTCAATTAATGCCTCAATTCCTTCTTCATTGCTATGGGTCCTTACACTTTCTGTAATTCCTTTTCCGGCAAAAATATCGTGGATCTTGCCAATTGCAAGTACATCCAGTCCCTCCCCCTTTATCTGATCCAGCATGGTAAGTGAGGGAACAAGGGAGAAATCATGCCGGTTAGCAGTTCTTTGATACCCCGGAGCAGTTCCTGTAAACGGACGTGCAATTACCCTGCCTACGGCAAGATCTCCCACCAATAATGTTCTGGCAATTTCGCAATACCGATATAACTCCTCTACCGGCACCACTTCCTCATGCGCTGCAATTTGGAATACACTGTCAGCAGAAGTGTAGACAATCAATGCCCCTGTCTCTACATGCTCTTTGCCATAATCCCGGATCACATCCGTTCCCGAATAGGGCATATTACAAAGTGTCTTTCTCCCCGTCTTCTCTTCAAACTCCTGTATAAATTCTCCGGGGAATCCGCCGGGAAAGGTAGGAAATGGCTTCTCTGATATAATGCCAGCAATTTCCCAGTGTCCTGTCGTTGTATCTTTTCCTTTTGAACATTCTGCCAGTCTGGCAACCGCTCCTTCAAAGTGATTTTCTCCGGTGGCATTCCCAAACCGTTCTCTCACACCATCCATATCAAACAATCCCAGCCTTCCCATATTCGGCATATGAAAATAGGGGCTCCCGGATGCAGCGTACAGGGTATCGCTGCCTTCATCATTATAGTCTTTCGCATCGGGTAGTTCACCCACGCCAACACTGTCCAGAACTACCAAAAATATTCTTTTCATTGTTTTCCTCCACTCAGGCTAGCTTTTGCATTTTTAATTCATACACGTTCGTTACGTTTATTATAGTTATCAATCCATTTCCTGTCTATATTTTTCTAGTATCAATCATCTTGCCCAACCCCTGATTTATTGTAACAAATATTACTTTTCAGTTAATATGGTACGAATAAACCGGAAAAATATCACATATCTTGAATTAAAGTTCATTTACATTCTATTGTTATCGTCTCATTTATGTGTTATAATCTTCAATGCATAGAAACAAGATGTTATAATTGGTATAATATCAGAAAGGTTGTGCAAAGATGAAGAAGCAGAATGCTGTTCAGAAATTATTGGTGAAATACAAACATGGCTGGATACTCTCTTATTTTTTTGTATATATGATATGGTTTTCGTGGTTGGAGAAGCATGTTACGACAAAATTCAATCTGATTCACTCAAGATTGGATGATTTTATTCCATTCAATGAGTTATTTATTATTCCTTATATCCTGTGGTTCTTTTATATTTTTATTACGGTAGCTTATTTTTTTATTACCTCAAAACAGGATTTTTACAAATGCTGTGCATTCTTGTTTACCGGCATGACCATATGTTTGATCATTTATACCCTCTGGCCAAATGGTCATAATCTTCGGGTAGATTTTAATACGCTTGGCAGAAGCAATCTATTTACGGATATTATTGCAAGATTATATAAGTTTGATACATCAACCAACGTATTTCCAAGCATTCATGTATTTAACTCCATTGGTGCAATGATTGCAATTCATAAAAGTGAACGCCTCTGTAATAAGAAGTGGCTGCAAAGAGTTACGCTTCTTTTGACGATTCTGATTTGTATGTCCACCGTCTTTTTAAAGCAGCACTCTATTATGGATGTATTTGGGGGAGTACTCCTTGCTATTCCCATGTATCTTATCGTCTATGTCCCTGCCTGGGGAAAAGAAGCAAAGCTTGTCAAGAAACGCCGTCAGGAATTGTCAAAGGTTTCTTAACTGTTTTTTGTAAAATCAGAATCCACCTTATAAGAATCAAAAATCTGCCCGATCTTCAGGCAGATTTTCTTGTTTTATGCTGGTATCCTGTTTTCTTTATGGCCGGGCAGAAATTTCAGTAAGTTTCATTGCCCGGTTAATTTCGTAAGAAGGATCTATCAGGGTGGAGCTTCCTATTACTTTAACACCATAGTCTAATTAAAACCATAGATTTTCTTTGAAATATTATAACCGACCTCTACAATTCTTCTTCCAAACTTCCCGGGGAGGTTCATTGATCTCCCCAATATCTGGGATCTGATTTTCTTATAGAGTCTTTTATCATAATTTTTCAGATAATCCCATAAATCCTGTTTCTTAGCAAGGCTTTCCTCGCTGCCTTCCTTAATCAAAAATACAGAACTTACTGTCATCATCATAGACAGATATTTTACCATGTAATTTCTCAGCTTGTTACTCTTAACCTGAGATAAGTTATGAGATTCAATCATAATTTTTGTAATTTTAAGCTGTTGATCAATTCTTCTGATCATCACCTGCTCATTCACAGATTGATCGGATCTTCCAATAAAATAGCGATACAGATTCACATCCATATAATATAACGTTTTCACATAAGGCAGCGGTTGATAAACAAAAATATTATCCACATAGAAGGTATGTTTCGGTAACTGAATTCCACAAGCCTTGAGTAATTTAGTACGATAAATGGTGGAATGCATCAAGATATTCTGGCTCTGCTTGAAATGCATCATATCATCCCAGGTAAAGATCTGCTCCTTTGGAAGTGCCCAATTATAATTGATCACCTTTTTCTTCTTAGCGTCCACCTTTTCATAGACATAGTTTGCCAGAAAGAGATCCGGGCTCTTTCCATCTGCGATTAAATTTTTCAGGGTTTCCTTCACCTGTTCCAAAGCCTTTTCGTTTACCCAGTCATCGCTGTCCACGACTTTAAAGTATAAGCCTGTGGCATAGGCAAGTCCCGTGTTAACGGCCTCCCCATGTCCCCCGTTTTCCTGATTGATGACGCGTATGATGTTGGGATACTTTACTTGAAACTCTTCTGCAATCTTCTGTGTGTTATCCGTTGAGCCATCATTTACTATAATGATCTCCATCTCATCTCCGCCTGATAGCAGTGTCTCAATTGCATGGCTCATATATTCTGCTGAATTATAACAGGGGATTGCAACTGTCAGAAGCTTCATGCTCGTAATTCCTCCTTTATTATATTAAATTCTCAGGATTAAGACATTCTAACTCTTTTACAACAAAACATCCATCTTTACGAATCAGGACATCGTCGAAATAGATTTCTCCACCGCCATATTCCGGGGTCTGAATACATACCAGGTCCCAATGAATCGCCGAATGGTTTCCATTGGGTGCCTCTTCTTCATAGCAATTTCCTGGCGTAAAATGAAAGGATCCCATAATTTTCTCATCAAATAAAATATCTTTCATCGGTGCTGTGATATAGGGGTTTACACCAATGGCAAATTCTCCGATATATCTTGCCCCCTCATCTGTATCAAGAACCTGATTGATTCTCTTCGTATCATTGGCCGTCGCTTCCACGATTTTGCCGTTTTCAAAACGAAATGCTATGTTCTCAAAGGTAAAGCCTTGATAAACAGATGGTGTATTATATCTTAGTGTACCGTTTACTGATTCTCTTACCGGTGCGGTATAAACTTCACCGTCGGGTATATTGCAGATCCCATCACAAGGGACTGCCGGAATTCCTTTGATGGAAAAGCGCAAATCGGTACCGGGTCCGGCAATTCTCACCTGATTTGTGCGCATCATGAGATCTTTCAAATGAAGCATGGCTTTTCCCATTTTTTCATAATCAAGATTACAAACCCTGAAATAAAAATCCTCAAAAGCTTCTATACTGGTGCCGGCCAACTGAGACATAGCTGCATTGGGATATCGAAGAACAACCCATCTTGTTTTTCTGACTCTGATATCATGATGCACAGGAGTCTGATAAAGTGCCTCATAAATCTTCATCTTATCACTCGGAACATCGGCCAATTCAGCCACATTATCCGCTCCTCTAATGGCAACATAACAGTCCATCTGATCCATCTCCGACGCATCAAATTTGGCCATTAATTTCATCTGCTCTTCCGTGCATGATAAAAGGACCTCTCTTTGCAGCCTCGTATCAGTATAATGAGGAAAGGGAATTCCTCCTGCTGCATATACTTCTTTTACAATTTGTCTTGCCAGATCCTGTGTTGCCTCACCGATGTAATGAACATATACCTTATCGCCTTCCTTTACCTTCATTGAATAACTTACAAGGTTGTGTGCTAACAGTTTAATTCTTTCATCCATACGAATACTTCCTTTCCCAAATGTGCTGATAATTGATACACCCGTAGAAATCTATCCCAGATAAGACAAGAATACATTCCCTGCATTCTTGAATAAATTGGTGCTGTCCTGGAGTCCCATAATGGTTTTCTCCTTTTTGGCCGGATCCATAATCAGAATATTGAAGGTATCATATCCGTAGATTACAACCGCCTCTTTATTATTTAATATCCCGATCACCGGTCTGCCATTTGATACATAATATAAGACATCTTCCAGTGCTGTTCCTGTTAAACGGACCGGCTCATATTTAGAATACTTCTCTAATACAGCGTAAGCGGATGTCTCTTTAACAGAGAGCTTATCCGTAGAAATATTGACTCCCTGATAAGCAAGCACCCACTGAATGCACTGCTCAATCTTATTCGTTTCCGTCCCTGTTCCTGAATTCATTGCTTCAAACTGCGTAATCGTATATTTAGAGGATTTGTTACCTCTCTCCCATACTATTTGATTCTTACCGTTTAATACGCTGCCGATCCCGTTCTTCGCGATGGCAATGGCATCAAAAGCCTCCTGATAAGCCCCTTGAACACCGTTTAGCATATAAGGATAATAGACATTTGTCATTGCAAATGTCTGAGGTAAGCGCACGGTAGGATCCTTGGAGATTACTGTATTAAGTGTTTTATTCACTTTTGGAATTTTTGTCAGGACAAAACCCTGAGGCAAGGAAAGATACGCTTCACTCAACGCCTGGTCCGGCACCCTTATCGTAACATAAATCACCGGATTATCATCTTTAATCTTGTTCATAATAAAATCATCTGATGCCGGCACATAAGTCATCCGGCCCTCTTCCTCTGTCTTTTGTACCCGTGTCAGCTCTACAACATTCTCATTTACCTTCACCGCGGAAACATAATATCCATTTCTTTTATAGCTCTTTAATATCTGTTTATCCACGGAAGAGATAATGACCTCACTTAACGGAACAATTTTTCTTCCGTCTATCAGTGTTGTGATATCTCCCTCCTTAGCAAAACCATATATGATATTGGAATCTATCATATCCATTAGAATGATATTGTATCCTTCTTCGGCCCGGATAGTCTGTTGACCCCCTGTTTCCAAATTCATAATGCAAATGCTTTTCGATAGCTTTGGATCGGCACTCTCCTGCCAGGCAATATAGTTGATATCCTTAAGAAAAACCAGACGTTCTCTTGGAATATCTCCGGCAATCTCGTTTAATTCTCCGGTAATAAGATTATAGGAATAGATATACTGATTGATATATAGGTAAAACACCTCTTTCGCATTCACATACGCAAAATCACCCATATTTTCTTTCAGTGTCTGAAAGGATTCATCAATGGGAATGTAGACCTTTTCTTCTATTCTGTTATCCGATCGATAATAACGGTATAATATAATCGCTACCCTGCCCTCATATTGTCCCCGATTCATATATCCGTAAACCAGGAAATCAACATTACCCTCCGCATCCATATTCAGTATTTGAATATCATGCTGCTCATATTGATCCCTCACATAATCCGTTTTCTCCTGACAAAAAGAGAATACCCTGGTCATCTGATTCTCATCCAGATCATAAAACCATAATTCCCTGTTACGGACAAAAACCAGTTTTTTCTGATCGGCACTTGCCAAAAAAGGTACATGATAATTTGATGTGATTCCAAGCTTTAGTTCGTTCTTTATCGTACTGGCAAGATTAACATCGAATATTGCCTCCATATTTCGATCAAAGTTCAATAAATACATACGGTCCGGCGTATACCTCACCCGATAATACTCTTTGACCCGGAAGGTTTCCAGTGCTCCTGCTATCTGAGCCTTCACAAAATAATTCAATTCGACGCAAGCCGTTTCTTTATCAATTTCTTTCACCGTTGGTATCATATCCGTTATAAATTCGGGATTCAGTTCTCCCCAACTTACTAAATCAAAACTGGAATGAATATTTACTTTGGCAAAGGAAGAGTTGTCCGCATCGCTTTTCGGCTCCAGATATTTTACCATATTTTCGGCGGTATTCTTATTTCTTAGGGCCTTCTGAAACTCCAGAATAAAATTCAGCTTATCCGATAAATGAGAATCATCATAAACTTTTATGGTATGGTAATAGAATATTTTTTTACTTTCACTGGATATTAAAGTTAGTTTCACCGCATACTCTCTTCCCTGTACCAGCTCGGTATCCAGTTTGATTTTTGCTGTAATATCCTCATTTTCTTTATGAAAGACACTGATGGAGTTAGTCTCCAACAGACGATTATCATCCAAATCACGAACTTCATAATTTAATTTCTTTATGTCATAGGACTCCTGATTGATACTTACCTCAAATGTCTGATCCGTGCTAATCGGTGTAACCGCTTCTCTTAACATATTGGCATCTAAATTACTACTGTAACCATGCAGCAGGTTTATCTTATCGATTCCCGTTTTGATTGACACCAAAGGAAATGTAGCATTTTCCATTACGGTTGTTTTCACATGATCATCAAACACAACTACCTTAATATCCCTGCTGAAATAATATAAGGAAGCAATAAATATTACCACTAATATAATGATTCGATAAATGTATTTTAACATTTTCTTCCTTCTTCTTCCATCTTTTCTTCTAACAACATCTTAAGGCAGGGAGAAACTCCCAGAAATTCCATACACTTTGTTAAATTTTCATCCGCATTAACTTCCTCTTGTTTTGTTCTCTTTACTGCCCGAATTAAAATGTTTTTGGGTGTATGCTCCATATCAATAAATTCCAGGAGCTGAACCCGATATCCCTGTGTCTCCAGAAGCTGGGCCCTGAGTGCATCCGTAATCAATGCTGCCATCCGCTCTTTCACAATTCCATATTTTAATACCGGCTGCAGAACTTCCTGATACATCTGCCCGTTTAATTCATGCTGACAGCATGGAACGGATAAGATCACCTTCGCCCCCCAAGTCACCGCCTTATATAAGGCATGGTCCGTAGCCGTATCACAGGCGTGTAATGTAACTACCATGTCGACTGCTTTTTTATCCTCATAGGAGGCAATATCACCCTGTATAAATTCAAGATGTTCATACCCATATTTTCTGCTTAATGCATTACAGTTTGCAATAACATCCTTTTTCAAATCCAGCCCGATGATATGAATATGGTACCCTTTCAGAATCCGCAGATAATAATACATCGCAAAGGTCAAATATGATTTTCCGCAGCCAAAATCAAGGATTGTCAAATCCTTTTCTTTCTCCAGGAATGGAAGAATGTCTTCCACATACTCCAGAAACCGGTTAATCTGCCTGAATTTATCTGATTTGGCTTTCACCAGGACCCCCTCTTTGGTCATAACACCAAGATCAACAAGAAAACCCAGGGCAACCCCCTCTGTCAGAATGTACTGTTTTTGCTTATTATGCCGAAAGGCTTCTGTCTCATCAGATGGGATCTCAGCCTCATGTTGTCCCTTATCATATTGACCAGTCGGTTTCACCTTAATGGTAGCATTCCCCTTTTTACTTACTAAAATCACAATCTGACTCTCTTTCGTGCTAATCTGGGCCTGTCGAAACAGACCTTCAAACCAGTCAGGCAATTTATGAATCAGCTCTTCTTTTAAATAGTTGTTATGAAACACCTGATTCCCGATAAATTCTGATGCCTGATAATAAAGCCCTCCCTTTAACAGAACCGGCCGTATCTTAATCTTTGCCATTCTCTCCTTATCAGTAGAATTGCTGATCACAATCGCTATTAATCTCTCATTTAATATGTTTTCAAATGTATTGTTTATGTTATAATCCATGTCATGATTCCATTCTTCCATTTTATTATCAACCAGTTTTTTTCTGACATTATGTTCAAACTATATTTTACTTACTTTTCACGTTTAGTACAACCAAATAATTATTAATTTTTTTGAAATATTACTTTTGGATTCAATTTCACATCCAAATGCCTTCTGCATATATTAATTATAAAAAGTTCAGGAGTAATAAAATGGCAAACGCATCGAACACTCCGAAATCCGATGGTGAAACAGGGAAAAGCAGCAATAAGGTAACAAGTAATAGTGGCGGAAATCAATATCGGGTTCCAAATTACACTTGCAAGACAGGAAAAGGTGATACTCCTAATTCTGATGTCAACAAAACTGACAAAAAATTACTTAATCATACAATGGTATCTCCTACAAATCCCTCTCCTACCCCAAATACAAATAGATCCACACCAAATACGAATATTACGACGCCAGGTACTCCCACGACACCTCCAAGTACACAGACACCTGCACCTTCATCCCCCAATATGCCCGGGCAGCCTGCTCCGGCAATACCAAGGCAAAACGGTACTCCAATGAACACACCCCCCGTTAATCCCAGAACACCCGTGCCCTCTCAGACATCTCCCAATATACCCGGCAGCATGCCAGGCGGTATGTCCGGTCAACCCACCCCCATGATGCCACGACAGAATGGTTCTCCGATGATGCCCGGTCAAAACAGTCCTACCCCCATGATGCCACGACAGAATGGTTCTCCGATGATGCCCGGTCAAAACAGTCCTACCC
>JAEXNR010000047.1 GCA_023439505.1 Bacillota bacterium | reverse complement strand
GAGATCAAATCAATAGAGTTTAACGTTATACTTAATAAATATGAGGTTAAATTCCATTTGTTTCCTTAATAGTTTATATTGTACAATGATTTACTTTTTTTTGCAAGGTAAATATTACAATTAATGTCATTTTATACCGCGTCAATCAATCCTATTCCGTTTTATTCTCTGAAATCAGCGGAATCCGGTAATTTTGGTCAGATAAAATCTTAAAATCAACTTTCGCAAAAATGTAATGAAACCATTGACTTTCTGCTCTCAAATGTTATAATACATGCATAGAATTTAACACTATGAAGTGTTAAATTATCTGTACTTTTATTGAGGAGGACTACTATGATGAAAAAAATTCTTGTACTTATTCTGTCAATTACGATGGTATTTGGTCTTGTTTCCTGCGGAAGCAAAAGCACACCATCGACAGAAGAACCGTCTACATCGGATAGCGAGGCAACACAGGCCCCAGCTGATACTGATACCGATACCGACACCGCGCAGCCAACAGATGATGCTAAGACCTATTATGTGGGTATCTGTCAGTTAGTTCAGCATCCTGCATTAGACGCTGCTACAAAAGGATTCCGTGATGCCCTTACCGAGAAACTCGGTGATAAGGTAATCTTTGATGAGCAAAATGCTGCCGGTGATTCCGCAACCTGCGCTACCATCAGTAATCAATTTGTTTCCAGCAAATATGATTTAATCATGGCCAATGCAACTTCTGCTTTACAGGCGGCTGCGTCTTCCACCAGTACGATTCCTGTACTTGGTACTTCCGTTACCGATTACGGTACAGCTCTTGATATCGACAATTGGTCCGGCGTAACCGGATATAATGTTTCCGGTACTTCTGATCTTGCTCCCTTAGACAAACAGGCAGATATGATCAAAGAGCTGTTTCCTGATGTTAAGAACATTGGCATCCTTTACTGCTCCGGTGAATCCAATTCCAAGTATCAGTCTTCCGTCATCATGGGATACCTGAAGGATATGGGCTATACCTGTACCGAATACACCTTTGCTGATACGAATGATGTTGCTTCCGTAACCCAGAATGCCTGCGCAAATAGTGATATAATTTTTATTCCTACCGATAATACCGCAGCATCCTGTACAGAAGCGATCAATAACGTGGCTGAACCCGCAGGAGTTCCTATCGTTACCGGTGAAGAGGGAATCTGTAAGGGCTGTGGCGTTGCAACTCTTTCCATCAGCTATTATGATTTAGGATATACCACAGGCGAGATGGCATATGATATCCTGGTTAACGGTGCCGATATTACCAAGATGGAAGTGAAGTATGCACCCAATGTTTCTTACAAATACATGTCAGATCGTGCTGCAAAACTTGGTGTAACCATACCCGATACCTATGAAGCAATTGCGGCTGAATAAGTTAAGTTAAAGTCGACCTTATGATTAAAGGGGTGCCTTGCATTTACCGGCACCCCTTAATGCTGTTTTTATATCCTATCGTAATTATTTATATAATTATCTAAATTGAAATGAAAAAGGAGGAAAAAGAATGGATTATTTTGCTACCCTCAACCCACTAAATCTACTCAATGCCCTTCCAGGCTGCATAGCTCAGGGTATTATCTGGGGAATTATGGCCCTCGGTGTCTATGTTACGTTCCGTCTTCTGGATTTTGCAGATCTGACGGTAGACGGTTCCTTCGCAACCGGCGGTGCTGTGACCGTTATGCTGACGCTGGCAGGATTCCCTATTCCCGTAGCATTACTGTTTGCAGTGTGTGCCGGGCTTGTTGCAGGTCTCATCACCGGATTATTGCATACTTCATTGGGAATACCGCCAATTCTTGCCGGTATCTTAACGCAGATCGCACTGTATTCCGTAAATCTTCATATCATGGGAATGGCTGCAAATAAAGCCCTCAGTGTCCAAAAATATAATCTGATCATATCGCTGATGCACACTTCCAGAGCGATTCTTGTTGCCTCAATCTTTGCCGCTGCTCTTATCGCCGTATTATACTGGTATTTCGGAACCGAGCAGGGCAGCTCTATCCGCGCAACCGGATGTAACCCGGCTATGAGCAAAGCAAATGGGATTAATATTAATTTTACGAAAGTTCTTGCTTTAGCCCTCTCCAATGGTATTGTATGTCTGGCTGGAGGTCTTATGGCACAGTATCAGGGATTTTCTGATATTAATATGGGACGTGGTTCCATCGTAATCGGACTTGCGGCAGTCATTATCGGAGAAGTATTTGGTGATGCTCTTCTTAGAAAACGTATGAATTTTGCCTTCCGCCTGATCTTTGTCGTGTTGGGTGGGGTAATCTACTACATTGTTGTTGGTATCGTACTCTGGTTAAAGTTAAATTCCAACGACCTGAAACTGTTCACCGCTATCATTGTGGCTATTTTCCTTGCAGTACCCTATCTGCAGGGCAAACGAAAAAGTTCCTTTGGCCGTACCGCCAAGGCTTCTTTATCCACACTGAGGGTAAAGAACGATAAGGAGGTTTGATCCATGTTAAATATCATCGATATTCATAAGACGTTTAATCCTGGTACAAATGTTGAGAAGATTGCTTTAAACGGCGTAAACCTTCACCTGGATGACGGTGATTTCTGTACCATCATCGGTGGCAACGGTGCCGGAAAGTCTACTACACTAAATGCCATTGCCGGTGTTTGGCCGGTGGATCAGGGTGCCATTCTGCTGGATGATCAGAATATCACCGGTATGCCGGAGCATAGAAGAGCCGCTTACCTTGGACGTGTGTTTCAGGATCCTATGACCGGTACCGCTGCAACCATGGAGATTCAGGAGAACCTGGCTCTGGCAGCCCGCCGCGGTAAAAGCCGAACCCTGGGCTGGGGTATAACAAGGAAGGAGAAGTCAAGATATCATGAATTATTAAAAATTCTGGATCTTGGTCTGGAAAGTCGCATGTCCTCTAAAGTAGGCCTTCTCTCCGGTGGCCAGCGTCAGGCACTAACCTTATTAATGGCAACACTGCAGCAGCCAAAGCTTCTGCTTCTGGATGAACACACTGCAGCTTTGGATCCTAAGACAGCGGAGAAAGTACTCCGTGTTACCGATCAGATGATTGCGGAAAATCACCTGACAGCACTTATGGTTACCCATAATATGAAGGACGCTATTGCCCATGGAAACCGTCTGATTATGATGCATGAAGGCAGGATTATCCTGGATATTAAGGGAGAAGATAAGAAAAAGCTAACGGTGGCAGATCTGATGCATCAATTTGAGGTCGTATCCGGTGAAGAATTTGCCAATGATAAAGCAATTCTTGCATAACGATGTGTAACAAACATGAAGGTGCTTTCCATCCCCTCAAAAACAGAGGATAGAAAGCACCTTTTTATGTTGTGAACCATACGTTATGTAATGCGGTTAGCAATTCACGGAATTTATGATCCGGTATGCTGGAAAAGCCAAGAAGAAGCTGGTTCTCAGGGCAGGAATTCTCTGTCATATAATATTGTCTGGTTGGATATACCATGATTCCTATTTTTTTTGCCCTGCGCTGCAGTTCTTCCTGAGATAAATTTGCCCTCACTTCCAAAAGGATATGCATTCCCGCCTTATCTCCGATACATTCTGCCTTTGTTCCAAAAATATCCTCCACTGCATTCAAAAAACTCTCCTGTTTTTTACGGTATATCATTCGGATCCGATTCAGATGCCGCTCATATCTGCCTGAAGACATAAAATCCGAAATTGCCAGCTGTATCATATGGGATACATAAGAATTATACCGTTGATAATAATGATGATAAACACTCATCAAATGCTTCGGTAATACAAGATAGGCCGTTCTCAGGGACGGAGACAACGATTTTGAAAAGGAGCCCGCATAAATGGTCCTGTTATAATAATCCAGGGAATGCATGGAAGGCAGTGGGTTGGTATAATATCTTAACTCACTGTCATAATCATCTTCTATGATATAGGTGTTGTTCTCATACGCCCACTGCAGGATTTTCTTTCGTTTCGCCACCGGCAGCACACATCCCAGAGGGAATTGATGTGACGGTGTTAAATATAGTAAATCAGGCCGTATGGTTTGAAGTACATCCATACAGATCCCGTCCCTTTCAACCGGAACAGGTAAAATATAATATTTATGATTGGAAAAAACCGTACGTATCCCATCGTACCCTGGATTTTCCATGGCAAAGATCTTTCCCGAATTCTGAAAAACATTGGCCAAAATCTCCATTGAGTACTGATGTCCGGCTGTTATAATAATCTGAGAAACATCACAGGTCACGCCGCGGGATTGATACAGATACCGGGACAGTTCACTTCTAAGGGACAAATCTCCCTGACGATCAGGATATACGTTTCTAGGGCTAAGCTCTATTTGATCAAGTGCATGCGCCATGCTTTTCCTCCATTCCCGAAAAGGAAAACACTCATTGTCAATTGCCCCATATTCAAACGCATAATCATACTCTTGTATGCTCTTCCCCACTTTTTTAACAGGTGTCAGATAGTGCTGCTCCTTTGGGGATGAAACCTCTATCGGCACCTCATTTACAAGATATCCGCTGCCACCTCTGGCCTCAACATATCCTTCTACCATAAGCTGCTGATAAGCCGCATTGACCGTATTCCTACTGACACACAATTCCACCGCTAATCTTCTTGTAGCCGGGAGCTTCTCCCCTGCTCTTCTATTCCCTGTGATAATTTCCTGCACAATACAGGCATATATTTGCTCACTTAACGATTTCTCACAATCCTGATCAATAACAATCATACAACACCTCTTTTTGTAATATGAAACCATGATACCACCGCATCCATTCAGATAAAACCCCAAATTGGTACCATCTTATTCTTTATAGCGGAGCTTTACCCGGAACCATTTTCAATGTATCATACTATAGGAAGAAACACAATTCCAAGTTTCAAAGCTGAGCCACCCGCACTTGGCAGTATTATGTAACAGTACATAAGGTTATCAATTACAAACCTTAAGAACTGACAAATGCATGATTATGCCTTATCCTTTTGTAAAGAGTGAACCAGTGACTATGTCGACGTCTGATTACGACGTCTGAAAGAATGGAGGAGTTAAAATTATGAGAAGAAAAGAAAAAGAGGTAACTGATGCTGAATTAATCAGAGAGATTATCATGGCCTGCGATTGCTGTCGTCTCGGATTTCGGGATGGAAATGGTGTCTATATTGTACCGTTAAATTTTGGTTATGATGACAGGGGAGAAAAGCAAGTCTTCTATTTCCATGGAGCAACGAAAGGGAAAAAAATCGATTTGATCACAGAACTTGGCTATGCAGGGTTTGAGTTGGACACAAATCACAAGGTAAATGAACATGATATTGCCTGCGAATATTCTTTCCGTTACCAGAGTGTCATTGGTGAAGGACCCATAAGTATTATAACCGACAGGGAGGAAAAACGCGAGGCTTTACTATCTATCATGGCACATTATTCCAGCCAGGAGCACTGGGACTTCCCGGATGCGGCTTTGAACGCAACCGCAGTATTTAAACTGGAAGTAAAGGGGATGACTTGTAAAGAACATCATTAAAGCTACTTTCTTTTTGTGAAAATCGCTTACGTTTCATCAGAAGTCCCGTCTCATCTTCGTTAAGATGATTCTTGACGTTTACAGTTATGGGTGATATCATTTATTACGATTTCGTAATATTTATTATCGTAATATTCCATTTCGTATCATCAAGCAGGAAAAGCAGGGAGGTGATTACTTGTTTGAATTAGTAGAACTGCTCACGCAGGTTAATACTCAGATCCTGCGAAAGATGTCACCTCTTGTTAAGGATCATGGTATTTCGGTGACAGAACTGATCATTCTCTGGAAAATCAATAAAAAGGGACTCTGTAAATCAACTGAGCTCACATCAAATATGGGTGTGCCGGCCAGCACATTAACCAGTCTTTTTGACAGATTAGAGAATAAAGGGTATCTCATCAGAATTCATGATAAAAATGACAGAAGGTGCATTCTAATTCAGGGCACTCCGGAACTAAGTGATATGATAGAGACTCTCCTTCATAAGGCTGACGCAGAATTATATTCCTTATTTGATTCTCTTCCTCCGGCATTCCTGGAACATCTCCTCGGGGATCTTAAGACGCTACAGAGCCATCTACAGCAGAACACAAGGACCTGATATTTCACAAAAAGAAAGGAATAAGAAAATGACACAAACTGACAAAAAATGGGTTCTCCCCATATTAGTGGCACTAATCGGCGGCTTTATGTCCATACTGGATTCCAGTATCGTAAATGTTGCAATCTCCACAATGATTCAAGTATATCACACCACAGCAGGCCAAATTGAATGGGTGGTAACCGTATATATGCTGGCTCTTGGTGTTGTTATCCCCTTTAGCGGTTGGGCAGGGGACAAATTCGGTTATAAGAAGGTATATCTCTTTGCATTAATTATGTTTACTTTTGGTTCTTTCCTTTGTACGATCAGCTGGAGTGTTAGTTCCCTCATCGTAGCCCGAGTAATTCAAGCCCTGGGCGGCGGACTTTTAATGCCCTGTATGATGACAATGGTAAAAAAAATTGTACCGCCAGAAAGCTTTGGAATCGCCATGGGTGTAGTTGGTGTTGCTCTTTTAATTGCGCCGGCTCTGGGTCCTACCATCGGCGGCTATTTGGTGGAATACGTAGGCTGGAAATGGATCTTTACCATTAATATCCCCATTGGTATCATAGGGATCATCCTTTCTTTCCTCTTCCTCCCTGATTTCGAGAAGTCGAAGGTAAAAAAACTGGATCTGGGTGGAGCCGTTACTGCCGTTATCATGTTATTCAGTTTGCTCTTAGCGCTAAGTAAGGGCAGCGACTGGGGTTGGACTTCACAAAATACCCTTCTTTTATTACTGGTTAGTTTAGCATCTTTCATTACCTTTGTCATAATCGAGTTAAGATTGAGCTATCCGTTATTAAATATCAGAATCTTTCGACACCGTAATTTTACCGCCGCAAATATAACAACGCTAATCACTACCGTTGGCCTCTTTTCAGGAATTTTCTTTGTCCCTCTTTTTCTTCAGACCATTAAGGGTCTGGGCGCACTTGACACAGGACTTATCATGCTCCCCGGCGCACTGGTTTCCGGTCTGTTGATGCCTGTCATCGGTAAGTTATATGATAAAGCCGGTCCTAAACCACTTGCCATTTTTGGTATCGTCAGCCTTGCATTAACCACTTATCTTTTGCACAGCATTGATGTTACAACCAGTAATACTACTATTATTTACTGGATGATACTACGGGGGATCAGTATGTCCTTTGCAGCAGTATCCGCCCAGGCAGCTTCACTGGATTCTGCTTCAAGTACCGAAGTGGGGGATGCATCTGCTATATCAAATATCATATCCAGAGTTTCCGGCTCCCTTGGAATCGCAGCGCTAACCAGTATTCTTACCGATCGTATCTCTCATCATGCACAAATAATCACTGCTACTTTGATTGCCGCAGGTACAGACATTTCTTCACAAACTGCTCAGATCCAATCCTCTTCCTTTGTAAAAGGTCTGGATGACATTTTTATGATTGCTTCTGCTTTGACTTTAATCGGATTAGTTCCCGCTCTTTTTCTAAAGAAAGAACGGAAGACACAAATCAAGGCGTCAAATGCTAAAGCAATGGTATAATGAAAAACCACGTCCGGTGTATGGAGCATACTATGCTTTCCAGCGGACGTGGCTTTTTGTGATCGTTTTATATTAATCCTCCATGCTGCCAATGCCGTGTCCACGCGTGCTACTTGCTCGCACGCATAAATTCAACGTGTGAATTAGTTCTTCATAATTCAACGTGTGAATTAGTTCTTCATAATTCACACTAAACCCTCGATATCGGACTGTTATGCCTGACTTGGTAAACGATATTTTTCTTTAAAGCCTGCGTATTGATTTCTGAATTCCTGATTATCTCCATGTTTCAACTTATCCAGATATTCATGGGTATCAAATCCAATTTCCTTCGCGTGAAGTATCCAGACCGCTATATTGGAACAATGATCGGATATTCTTTCATAATTATTGATGATATCGGATAATACAAATCCCAGCTCAATGGTACAGCGTCCTGATCGAAGACGCTTGATATGCCGCTTCTTCAGACTCTCATTCAGATAATCTATTACTTCCTCTAACGGTTCCACTTTTGAGGCAAGTGAGATATTTTCCTTCTCAAATGCTTCCAGTGAAGTAGTAACGATCTCTCTGATCGCTTGAGTAAATATGGTGATTTCAGCAGAAGCTTCATCCGAGAACTTCAGCTTCTTATCATGCATCTCCCTGGCTGCCTCCATAATATTAATCGAATGATCAGAGATACGCTCAAAATCACCAATACAATGCAGCAGGATGGATATTGTTCTGGAATCCTTCTCCGACAAATTCTTACTGCTTAATTTAATTAGATAAGATCCTAATTCGTCCTCATACTTGTCCACTTTACTTTCCATTTCCCTGACTTCATTTACCAGCTCCACATCATACTTTTCCAATAGGGACAACGCCTTGAATAACGAAATCTTTGTCAGTTGCGCCATATTAACTGCCACACTTTTACATTGTTCTGTAGCAAATGATGTTTTATCCAAAAAACGACTATCCAATAGTTGAAAATCGCTTTTAATCGATTCTGTCGGATCCAGTTTTTCTTCCGGTAACGAGATGGTTGCAAGCTTCACCAGCAATTTAGAAAATGGCAGCAGGACAAACGTTGCAGAGATATTGAATGTACTATGAACAATCGCGATCTGTGCCGGATTAACAGAACTATTTAAGAATGAAAATTTTAATACTGCATTTAAGGAATAGAACAACACCATAAATAATACAGTTCCGATCAAATTAAAATACAAATGGATTAATGCTGCTCTCTTCGCATTCTTATTCGCACCAATGGAGGAAAGGATCGCGGTAATACAGGTTCCGATGTTCTGTCCCATAATAATTGGAATTGCTGTCCCAAAACTTAACGAGCCTGTCATACATAATGCTTGAAGGATACCAACGGATGCGGATGAGCTCTGTATAATCGCTGTAAGAAGGGCACCGGCCAGCATACCTAACAGCGGATTTGAGAACATGGTTAAAATATCAGTAAATTCCGGCACATCTGCTAAAGGTTTTACTGCATCACTCATACTCTCCATACCAAACATAAGTATCGCAAAACCAATCATAATAGTGCCAATATTTTTCTTTCTCTCGCTCTTAAAGAATAATAAGAGTACAACACCGATAATTGCCAATACCGGAGAAAAGGTTGATGGCTTTAGAAGTCTGATATAAAAGTTACTGCTTTCAATCCCCGTCAGGCTTAAAATCCAGGAAGTAACGGTAGTACCGATGTTCGCTCCCATAATGATTCCCACTGCCTGCGTTAATTTCATAATACCTGAATTAACAAAACCTACTACCATAACCGTCGTTGCAGATGATGACTGGATCACCGCAGTGACACATGTTCCCAAAAGTACCGCCTTAATTGGATTAGACGTCAGTTTCTCCAATAATTTTTCTAGTTTTCCACCTGATAATTGTTCTAATCCATGACCCATGGCACTCATTCCGTATAAGAATAAGGCCAACCCACCTATCATTGTTAACAAATTAAAAAAATCCACGTCTGATCTCCTTTGATTCAACATAATATGCGATATTTACACACGCTAGTATATTATACCACAAAATATATTGTAAAGGGAACGTTAATTTCATATAAATTTTATGTATAATATGGGATATCATTATTGTTCCCTCCCCATTCGAGGCCACGAATATAATTTCGACTAATGATTTTGAAGCGGATCCGCTCTCGCTTCATTACATTACGCAGCAGTACATAAGGCTCTAAAATACAGAACCCAAGTACTGACGGATGCATATCCTCCTTCACGTAATTGTTTATCGAAATCATAGCGCCACATTTATATGGGGAATGAAGCATATGCGGGATCACAAATTATCGTGAATGTTCAAGAGATAGAAGGGTTATCCTTTCGTAAAAATTCCAGGATATCCTCATGAAACTGCTCTTTCAGATAAGCTTTTCCTGTGGATGGTTTGTCCAGATAATCTCTGCGGATCAGCTCGCGAACCCTGAGAATTTCCTCTTTCAGGTCATTGGCAGAACATCTGAGTGCCCCATTTCCCAGAATAATCATTTGTTCCAAGGCATCTGAGGTAGCAACAGTGACCTGATGTTTCCCCCTCATATCCCGTGTTACCTTTTCAATATATTGGTCAGCTGTTTCCGCCTCTCTGGTATATACCACATGAATGTTATGGTAATCCACCACAGAGCCGACTCCGCCCTTTACTTTATACGCATCAAATACCAGAATTAGTATGCACTTTTTAAATCCCTGATAATTACTGAGAATATCCATCAGTTTAATTCTTGCGGCATCCATGCTCTCTTTTGCCAGCTCCTGTAGTTCTTCCCAGGAGAAGATAATATTATATCCGTCTACCAGCAGATATTCCTTCCGCTCAATCTTCGGCGGCAGCTGTGACAGTTGTTTCCTCTGTGAACTTTCCATTTTAGGTTTTGTCTCATACCCCAGTCCACCGGGCGAATAGCCTTTTTTTTGCTTTAATGGACCAAAGGTGCGAACGAATATCTGCTCCAGCTCCTGGTCCTCCTGTAGAGAACCGCCATATTGTTTCGGGTTTTTTACTATGGATACTTCTGTCTGTTCCCTGACTAAGGTCTGTTTAAAGGATAAGCTTCTCTCACCGGATACTTCCATTTGAGGCGGCTGCCACCCATTGTTCCCATGCATATAAGCTTGCACTTGATCCCATGCGACCACAAATCCTGCTCCATGAGAACAAAATACAGAGCCTGACGGATTATCATAATCTCCATCCCTATCGTACCCTATCTGAGAAATCACCTCATCCGCATTGTGGCAGGGTTCAAACCCCTTCAAGGTACAGATCAGCCTGCCCCTTCCTCTTGTATATGCTGTAACTTCCATCTGATAACTACGCATGGTTGAGACAGGTGCACTGCCGGTCAGTATCGTCTTGTCCTCTTGCATCTCAGGGGGTCCGAAGGTTCCGTTCATTCTCTGAATATCAGACATTGCTCTTCCAACAACTTCAGAAGGTATCTCCAGTCTGAAACTATAAAAGGGTTCCAAAAGGGCGCACCTGGCTTGCTGCAGCCCCTGTCTTACGGCACGATAAGTAGCCTGCCTGAAGTCTCCGCCCTCTGTATGCTTCTGATGGGCTCGCCCTGCAATAAGGGTTATCTTCATATCGGTAATGGGTGCACCGGTTAGTACCCCCACATGTTCCTTTTCTTCCAGATGGGTCAAAATCAGCCGCTGCCAGTTACGATCCAATTCATCTTCACTGCAATTACTGGAAACCACCAGACCACTCCCCTGGTCCCCCGGCTCCATTAGAAGGTGTACTTCAGCATAATGCCGCAGGGGTTCAAAGTGTCCCAAGCCCACCACCGGCTCCAGAATGGTCTCTTTATATACAATATTGCCTGTGCCAAACTGAACAGGAATACCAAACCGCTGCAAAATAAGGCTCTTTAGTATTTCTACCTGAACCTCTCCCATTAACTTCACATGAATTTCCTTTAATTGATCCGACCACATAATATGAAGAAGGGGATCTTCCTCTTCCAATTGACGTAATTTAGACAGCATTGAATGAGGATCGCATTCCGGCGGCAGAATAATCTGATAATTTAATACCGGCTCCAGAAACGGAATATCAGAAACAGCCTCTGTCCCCAGACCTTCCCCGGGATATGTGCTGCTCAATCCGGTGACTGCACATACACAGCCCGCGAACACCTCCTCGCTTGCATCGTATCTGGCGCCTGAATAAATTCGTATCTGGTCTATCTTTTCCTCCCAGATCCCCTGTTGGTCCCCCGTCCTTTGATTAGCGTTCGTCAGCACTTTCTTTACTCTGAGACTCCCTCCGGTAATCTTCATATAGGTCAACCGATTACCCTGCTCATCTCTCGCAATCTTATAAACCTTCGCCCCGAATTCTTCCGGATAAGGAATATGCTGTGTATATTCTGCAATTCCTGCAAGCAATTCCTCCACGCCAAACAGTTTTAGCGCCGAGCCAAAATAACAGGGAAAAATGTTGCGTTTTGCAATCATTCTTGCAATATCTTTTGTCTCTATGATTTCATGTGCAATATAATGATCCAGTAACGTCTCATCACTCATGGCAACCGCTTCCATAAAATGGCCGGACGAGTCCTCCTCACCAAACTCAATGCATCCGTCATTCAGTCTTGTCTTGATCTGGCGAATTAACCGGCTTCGCTCCGTTCCCTCCATATCCATCTTGTTGATAAAGAGGAATGTGGGAATTTGATATCGGGCCAATAATCTCCATAATGTTTCTGTATGCCCTTGTATTCCATCGCTCCCACTGATTACCAGAATAGCGTAATCCAGTACCTGTAAGGTCCGTTCCATTTCTGTGGAGAAATCAACATGTCCCGGTGTATCCAATAAAGAGATCTCCAGGTTTTCAAAAGTAAGGACTGCCTGCTTTGAAAAAATAGTGATCCCTCTTTCCCTCTCCAACTCAAAGGTATCCAGAAACGCATCCTTATGATCTACTCTACCTAATTTTCTGATACTTCCCGAGAGATACAGCATACTCTCCGCAAGCGTTGTCTTCCCGGCATCCACATGGGCTAAAATACCAATTACCAGTTTTTTCTTCTCTCTTACATTCTCAGTCATGACGTTCTTTCTCATTATCATAGGTTTCACAGAATCTTGCAGCAAATGCCGGCGGTTCTCCAACCGCATACAAATGCGAAACATCTCCGAAGGAATTCATACGGAAATAGGCTATTCCCTTTCTTCTCTCTTCCGTAATCAGGGTGGTCACTGAGGTAGGTGCCGAGCAAAATCCATGCCACAACACTACGGGTGAGATTCCAAGCAGATGTGAAAGCATAACGCAGGTTACACCAAAATGACAGAACAACACGATGGTGTCATTATTTGGTTTGACTGCACGATATATTGAACCCTCCCGCTCATATCCATGTTTCCTGAGGATTTCGTCCAATCCCGTCGCAACATAATCCGCTTCCTCTATGACACGCCCCGCTTGCATCACCGGTACTGTATGCCAATAATCTTTGTCATAATATTCTTTCACTCCGGTCCAATCTGCCGGAAGCATATCCCAGGGAATACGTTCTTCTTTGGTAACCTCATCGATAATAGGGGCCCTAAATTCTCTCAGCCAAGGCAGTTCAACCGCCTGCCTGTTTAACTTCTTCAGTGTTATGGAAGCCGTGTCCTTCGCCCTTCCCAGCGGCGATACATAGAACGAGCTTACCTCCATGTCAACAATTCTATCTGATAGCAGTTCTGCCTCTCTCCATCCCTTATTTGTAAGAGAATCAATGGAATAGTCCGGATCTGCATGTCTTATTATCATCAGTTTCATTCAAATTACCTCTTCTTCCTCATGTGTATCCAAACATGACAATCTTAACCTTTATTGGATCGTCGCCTCATCTTTCCAGTCATTCCTATGACTTTCATAACAATTGCAGCATCACCAAACATTACTTATCTTATCATAATTTAATTCCATAATCCATATCCTCAGGAAAATTATATCCGGAAATCCTTGTAAAAAGTTACTGTTCACTCTTCATTTAATAACGAACACATTGATTTCGATAAATAATTCCGAAAAGGAGTAGTTGCATCCGTCAGTACTTTGGTTCTGTATTTTAGAACACCTTATGTACTGCTACGTGATGCAGCGAAGCGTTAGCTGCTCCGGTTGGGAATCATTTGCCTTGATTTATTACTAACCTATGTTATAATGATGAATGGTCAGGATTTTCTTCGACACGAATCAGGCAAATTATTAACTAGATCTATCAGAAAAGGATGTATACGCGAATGAAACTATTTATCAGGGCAATCATGGCCGGTGTCGCAATCAGTATGGGTGGAATTATTTACTTAACTCTGGATAATCATATTGCCGGCTCTCTATTATTTACCATTGGCTTATTTACCATATATAGTTTTGGACTTAATCTCTATACGGGAAAGGTATGTTATATTATAAATGAACGTCCGGCTTATTTGCTTACTGTGCTGATTGTTTATCTCGGTAACTTTGTGGGAACCGTCGGAAGTGGTTATGTCATGAGACATACCCGGTTGGTAAAGCTGGTGGAACATACCCGGGAAATTGTAGGATTAAAGTTATCCGACACCTTGTTCAGTACCTTTATTATGGCAGTAATGTGCGGCATCCTCATGTGTATTGCCGTATTGGGCTTTTTAAATATCAAAGACAGTGTCGGAAAGCATCTCGCTTTGATTCTTCCCATTATGGTATTCATTTTATCCGGTTATGAACATAGCATTGCTGATATGTTTTATTTTACAATGGCTAATGTCTGGAGTACAAAAGCACTCCTTTACATAATTATCATTTCGTTAGGTAATTTAGTTGGCGGTAACCTGATCCCCCTTGCAGATAAATATGCGGGAGACAACAAACTGGCCAATCATTAGCAGCAGTCAGGATAGGGTCGTTTCCTATACCACGAAATGGAGATATCCGGATATCTCCATTTCATCTTTGGCTGTTCCTATCTCATCTGCTCGTATCGTTTCTCATGTGACATTGAATGACCCAGTATTTTCTTATACACACTATAGAGATAATGCCAGTCTGAATAACCTACCTTCTCAGCTATCTCATATATTTTTAAATCAGTATAGATATACAGATTCCTGGCTTTCTCCACCCGTAATCTGGTGATATAGTCAATAAAATTTACCCCCGTTGCCTCTTTAAATTCCTTACTGTAATAGTTCTTGCTGACACCGATATGATCCGATACCGTCTGCAAAGACAGATTTTTATCACAAAGATTCTCCCTGATATATTCCAGAGAGGCTTCCATTTCCTTCTTAAGCAATATGCTGCCGCTAAAGTCACTTGCATAATGAATCTTTACCTGATCCAAGTTCTTTTTCTCAGCTTCAAATACTGCTTCTCTATAGAGTTTTGACGTCTCGTAGATAGATTTACCCGGATTGCTGATTCCTGCTGCTAAATCAATTCGATAATGTCTCTCCAGAAATTCTGTTAATTTTCTGATTGCTTCATCAATTTGAAATAAAAACTTCTTTTCCTCACCCTTGTTATGATTCCAGGTTAATACTGTGATTTCGTTAATGTTAGGGCAGATCAGTTCATAATTTTGTACCTGTTCAAGCGATTCATTAATGACATTGCAAATAGATATTTTCATAAGATACCTGTCATTTTCGAATATCTCAGATAAACTAGCTGCGTATTTCAGTATTTTAAATACGATCACCAGCACTTCTTCCATGTCGGACGGAATCTGATAATTCTCCATGCAGATTTGAAGTGTTTCATCTTCCATTTTTCTGCCGCTTACTATATCGTATAAAAATTCCTCTTTTTTCTTCGATCTGTCGTAATCATTTATTTTCTTCTCCGTTTCTCTCTTATCCGGTCCTTGTCTTTTCTCTTTCTGTTTTTCGGCAGCTTTTAGCACGGATTCAACGATATCCTGCTGAAGCATCGTGGGTTTAAAAAGATAGTCGCAGGTTCCCAGTTTCATCGCCTGTCTGACCAAATCAAATTCATTGTAACTGCTTAAAATGATTACTTCCATATCAATTCCAAGATCGCGGACTTGTGCGAGCAATTCAAGCCCGCTCATCTCAGGCATCCTGATATCCGTCAGCATCACATCGATTGTATCTGCCATGAGAATCTTAAGCGCTTCTTTGCCGTTGGAGGCACAGATCACATTCATCTCGTATTTATCCCAGTCTATGGTATCAGCAATGGCCTCTCTGGAATATGCTTCATCGTCAACAATTAATATTTTCTGCATTGATATCCTTCACCTCTTCTATAATCGGTATCTCCACAACCACACACGTACCTGAATCAACTTTACTTTCCAATATGATATGATAGTCTTCACCATAATTCAGCCGAAGCCTCTCCTGAATATTGTGAAGCCCAACCCCTGTCAGCTTATCCATAGAGTCATAAGCAAAGCCCTTGCCATTGTCGCTAATCGTAATTTGAATTTTCCCTTTGCCCTTTCTTGCACTGATTTTAATCTCATTCCCCTCATTACGATCCGAAAATCCATGAAGCATAGCGTTCTCAACAATTGGCTGCAACAGCATCTTTAGTATCTTACAGCTTCTCAAATTCTCATCCAGAGCAAATATAACACTGGCATTATTATTACAGCGGACCTGCTGTACAAAAACATAGTCCTCAATAAACTTAATTTCCTCTGAAATCAAAACCGGTTTATCCGTATTTTTGCAGCTGTATTCCAACATATTTACCAAGGCCACGATCATCCTGACAATCTCTGTGGCGCCCTGACGGATCGCCATCCATTTAATTGTATTCAGTGTATTATAAAGAAAGTGGGAGTTGATCTGAGCATTCAATGCCGTTAGCTCCATTGTAATTCTCTCATTTTCCTTCTGAACATTTTCCTTCATCAGCTTTTCAACCTCAGATACCATAAGATTAAAGCTGTCAGCAAGGACGGCCAAATCTTTATCCTCTATGATCTCTACCTTTGTATTAAAATTACCGCTGCTCACTTTCTTCATACTCTTAATGATCTTAAGGACAGGTTTGGTTATCCCATGGGAAAGGCTGATCGCAAGTAAAATAGCGGCAAGCAGACATATAACACAAAAGAAGAACCAGATATTACGTGCTTTCGTCAATTCTCCTTTTAGCATAGTATCACTGTTCACCTGAATAATGCTCCATTCAGTGCCTTCTATTTTAGCTGATCGAATGGTCTGATTTTTCCCTGTCTTCCCAATCAGCTCTTTGTCAGGGCTGTAAATAATATTTTCGTCTGCATCAATAATATAGGCAAAGTCAGTTTCACTCATTTTCATCACAGACATTGCTTTAGCAATCGTATTGTAATTAATATCAATCTGTGCAAATCCTATCAGACTATTCTCGTTCACACGATTTAAATAAGTAACAAGACTAATTACATCTGAAGCATATTTGCTGGGATTGAGATACTTGTAATCTGCTTTATGTGTTGGAATAGTAATGGAACGCCCCTCTTGATTGATATCAATCTTAGTCCAGGGCAATTCCAGAAACTTCTCCCGGTTCCAATCGTAATTGGAGGTGTAATAATCTTGATTAAATCCGATCAGATAAATATTATCAATTGACTCATTGGCAAGCCTGATATTACTTAACTGAGTCTCAATCTCTCTCTTTCGTATTAATTTTTGATAAAGATTCAGGTCAGCGCTATTGTCAAAGGATGTCACTGCAAGTCCCAGGACCTGATTTGATGCCACCTTACTTTGATCCATAATATTATCCATCTGAGACGTCATCTGATCCAACAGATTCTTTTGATAGATTTGAATTTTTTCTTTATAAAAATCCTCCATATTATGATAAAAGAGAAAGGTAAGGGCAAGTCCCGGCACAATTGACATAAATATAATTGCCACGGTAACCCGAAATCGGAGTGAGGTACGCTTCATTCGCTTCAGATTCTTGATTCGTTCAGGAAGAAACATCTCCCAGCCTCCTTTCACATTGGATTACTGCTATTAACTATTTTGTTACACTATGTCGTTCATCTTCTGTTTAAATTCATGAAACTCCATGGTGATATTTCTTAGATTCATAGGATATTCTTCTCTCAGTCTTGTACACACTTCAGAATAATCCAGGCTTACCTTCTCATACCGATCAGATGTTGTTATGCTGACCATGTCCCCATTACGAAACTCCAGAATACAGTCAAAGTAATGGGTTCCTTCTCTTGTAATCCATAACAACAATGCTCCGCCTGCCATGACCGGCTCCACGAGATCTTTCAAATACTCCAGATAACACCTTTTTCTATCGTTCCTACAATAAATTTTTATTCCTTCCGTCTCTTCCTGCAGTCGATATACGTAGCTCATATAGGTATCAATATCGAGTTGATAGATACTTCTTTCCTGAACGTTCTTATAATACCTGGCCAAACCAGCCAGAGTATAAATCCTGATCTCTTCTATTGTATCATATCTTAACAGGATTTCCTCTATCTGAATCTCATTCTCATAAATAAATTCCTCCAGCCCTAACCTCACATGACGAGAAGTTATCCCCTGATACCCGCCACTCCCTGTATTTAATATATGAAGGACCTCCCGCTCTAGGGGAAGGCAGGATAAAACCGCACCAAGATTCGTCCATTGGCTTGGATTCAAATGCCCCATATGTATTTTACTGCTTATCATCTGTTTCCTCCTCCATTAAGACACTCCATATGCTGATCGCAAAGGGTGGTATTTCCGCTGCCAGCATTCTCTGCTTCTTAATTCCCTTCGCATTCCAAACCTCAGAAAAGCTTCGGATTTTCTGATATCTCAGCTCTACAATTTTCCTCTCCTTCGCATGATTTGCTATAAACAGTAAATGTTTGCTCTCCTTAGGATGCTTGTGAACCGATATTTCGATGTTTTCTTCCTGATAACTGTATTCTGACGCTGACTCCATCAGATCATACGCAAACTGGTCGGGATTTTGCACCAATGTAATGGAAGACTTCCTGCCCTCCCTGATTATTTCATCTTGCAGAATCGTACATTTTTTGAAATTACGATCCAGATACGGAATACATGGTCCGATGATCAGTCTCTTCCCCTTCTGGTTTGCAAAGCTTATCAACTTATTTTGCATACCTTCATCCATAAAATCATAGGTAGAAGCAAAGATCACATCGTATTCCAGCCATTTCTCATATGATAGATATTGATCGGAATAGTTAAAATCATAATGTTGTTCATTCAAAGCTTTTGAAACCTGGCTGACCCAGTCCTCTTCTGCATAATGGCCTTTCCCCTGATCCAAATAAAGTCCCAAATCAACCTCCGGCTTAAATAATTCAGCCGGTATATCCGGACCCTTAATAAAGCAGTTTGAAGAAAGCATATTTAGATCCATCAAAGAATATAATGCCTTAAATCGCCCCATATCATAGTTCTTCATAACCAGAATAACTGGTTTTCTCTGATATAGATGGATCTCTGTCTCTTTTAACATATGTATCATTTTCTGAAACATCTCATAATAATTATCCCGTCTTCTTCCGTTGACGGTAATCGGACATCCGGTCCAGCGATCCCGTTCCACCAGCATATAAAAGTTAATTGCTTTTAACCCATTCATAAAGGAATATAGATAACCATACTCCTCTTCTTCAGGAGTCAGAAGACACTCTCTGTCAAACCAGGAGCCGGAACCAAATTCCGGGACAAAAGCTAATTTGCTGCTTCCGGCAAGATATCTGATCCTCTCCTGAAGCATAGCTGTATCCCCGGGTTCCTGATAAGCATCCATCCCCGCTATACTTAATCCATCCAGTGCCTCATCCCGCTGCACCGAAATCGGTGTATAGTTTTGATAAGCACAGTTATGAAACACCGGTATAGAAAGGTTCAGATTCTTCAAAATCTTCAGCATTCTCTCCAACGAAAATAAAATTTGATATTCTTTATATTCCACCCAGTCAAAATAATAGGGTAAATCCTCCTTCGCCTCTCCACAAAAACCACTGGGAGCAATGATATGATCAAAAACAGCATAATCAGAACCATATATCATATTCAGTTTTTCTATCGTTTTATATTTTTCTTTCAGATAGTTGTGATATTGGTGAATGGATGCGGCCGAATAATCCATAATATAAGGTCGGTCCCGAAAGAAATTACATGTTTCATTATCTGCCTGAATCGCAATAATACATCCATTCTCTCCGATATGCCTTTTTAATATTGGTGTTATTATTCTAAAGTATTCTTCCGTTTTTACATATAATTTATCGCTGGCGTAGGACGGAATTGGAAATTGTCCAGTGACATAGGGATAAACAACCGTAGTTCCCCAAGGATTCTTCGCTTGTATCTCTTCATCTTGCAGTATCCACTTCGGGTATCCAAACAGCGTCAACTCCGCATTAATATGAGGACCCGGTCTTACAATCACCGATAACCCCTTCTTTTCACACAGAGTTAAGAATCCATCCAGATCTTTATTCTCCTCTATTTCACCAAAATCATAGCTTCCTTCTTCATATTCATGTACTGACCAGGGAATATAGGTTTCAACGATTTCAAATCCCATATTACAGATCTCATCTAAAATCTTGCTCCAGTTGTCTCTTTTTATTCTCCAATAATGGACGGCACCGCTGTATAATGGCTTCTCTATCCCATTGATATCAATACCGTTCTTTGTAAAACTTATCATGTTTACCCCTCCATACTTCCTTACAACCTCGTTCCAGGCAGCCCTACCTTAAATACTTTTAAAAGATTAATTATCCCTTTACTGCACCGGCCGTCATCCCCTGTACCACCTGCTTTTGAAAAATCAGATACATGATTGCCACGGGAATAATTGAAATAGCAAATCCGGAGCAAAGCAGCCCATATTGCGTCACATAGGAACCTTTTAATGCTGAAATACCCAATGACAGCGTCCTCTTCACGGGATCTGATATCATAACAAGTCCCAATAAGAGATCGTTCCAGCAGTTTAAAAATGCCAGCGTGGCAATGGTAGCAATACCGGGTTTTGCAATGGGAAAAATAATTCGAAAAAAGATTCCTGCCTTGCTGCAACCGTCTATTGTTGCTGCTTCATCCAGTTCCATCGGGATCTTATCCATGAAGCCTTTCATAATATATAAGCTGAAAGAGATATTCGTTGCAATATATACAAGAATCAGGCTGATCCGTGTATCCTGAAGATGCAGATGTTTAAATATGATTACGGAAGGAATCAACATTGCATGGATCGGTATCATAATTCCCAGCGAAAGATACACCGACAATAATGTACTCTTTTGCACTCTGGTCAGTATATAACTTCCCATGGCAGTGATAACAATTAATATGGCAACGGACGCAAGACTGACAAATAAACTGTTAAAAAAGCTGGTTCCAACCTTTGCCCCCTTCCAGGCTTGAACATAATTCCCCCACTGTATTACCTTGGGAAAGCCAAAAGAATTACTATAGATCTCATTATTATCTTTCAATGACGAGATCAAAACCCAAATAAAAGGGTATAACGAAATCATCGCTGTCGTGGTTAAAACGAAATATTTTAAAATGATCGCCACTTTATTTTTAAATGGTCTTTTCATAAATTTTATCATGTTCTTCTCCTTAATTGTCGCTTCTCATTTTCACCAGTTTATTAAATATCAAGGTGATAATTAATGAGGTTACGATAATACTGATTGTAATCGCGCTGCCCATACCAAAATCAGAGTTTACAAAGGAAGTTTTATACATGAATACCCCCAGGTAAGCAGAACGCACTCCCGGTCCCCCTCCCGTGATGATCCAGGAATGATCAAAGGATTTGAGAGAACCAGTTACACTCAATAGAATACAGATAAAAGTGAATTCCATAATCTGCGGAAGAACCACATGGAAAAATGTATTCCATTGATTTGCACCGTCAATCATTGCACTTTCAATTAGTTCCTCAGAAATGGATTGCAATGCTCCTAAAAAAATAGTGACATACAAGCCGATGTATTGCCAGACCTGAGGGGCCATAACCGCATAAAGTAAGGTATTCGGATCCGATAACCAGTTCCTTTGCCACGCGCACAGTCCGATTACCTTCAGGATGTGATTGAATATTCCGATTTCACTATTGTAAAATAAAGTAAACATCAAGCCGA
The DNA here is from genome assembly GCA_023439505.1 of Bacillota bacterium. Lineage (GTDB taxonomy): Bacteria > Bacillota > Clostridia > Lachnospirales > Lachnospiraceae > Mobilitalea. The sequence continues at coordinate 24,270 of JAEXNR010000047.1, read as the reverse complement.
TTGCTACCGGCGCAATCACCACCGGGAGAAAATAAATCGTCCGGTAAATCTTCATTCCTTTCGTCTTACTATAAAGCAAATACGCTAACAAAAGCCCCATGGGAATCTGAACTGCCATAGTTACTACCACCAGTTTCATTGTGTTCATAAACACAAGCCAGAAGTCTGCATTTGAGAATAATATCCGGTAATTGGACAGTCCGGTAAATACTTTATCTGTAACCCCGTTCCATTTGGTTGCGCTGTAATATAAAGACATCAGCATCGGTATAACGATAAATACGGTATATATAAAAAATACGGGTGCCATAAATAAGACTGGCAGCTGTAGTTTACGTAATTTCCTTTTCACTTTATTATTCCTTTCTTAAGAGAAGGGGCTGTTCGTTACAACAGCCCCTTTTTCACATAATATGAATGCCTTGTTATTTATCAAGTACAGCTTGAATCTTGGTTGTAAATTCCTGTGGTGTGATAACATTAATAAATAACTCATCCAGGCTGGAATCCATCATTGTGATCGCAGAAGCTTCAGGCATCGTTGTATAGTGAACCTGTGTCAGTGTCTTTCCCTCACTAAATTTCATCATCTTCTGATAGATCACTTTCTGAGCAGTCAAATCCACCTCAATATCTTTGGCAGGAATCATGCCACTCTTAGTTAATTCTATTGATAATCCATCAGAAGCAAGGAAATCACATACTTTGACCATTGCATCATGTTTTGCTTGATCTTCATAGGCGTTCTTATTAATTGCAAAGCCGTAAACAGTAAAGCCGGTCATCATTGTAGCGGGATCAACGGCAGCATCGGGCATCATCGGAACCGGAATAATTTCACTGGCCGTTTGTATCTCCTCAGGAATAGATTCAAACATCCAAGGATATGTATAGGTCATTGCAGCTTTTTTATCGGTATATAACTGCAGGCTTGCTGCCCAGCCGCCATTGGCCACCGTATCGGCAGGAAACATCTTATCCGCTATCATTGTCTGAATATCAGCAGCCACTTTCACCGCATTATCGGTGGCAAATTTTCTGGACTTTGTCAAATCTTTAATTTCGTCCGAACCTCCGGCATACTGATTATATAATTCACTGTAAAAGAATTCAGAAGGTGTTCCACCGCTGCTGCCGATTGCAATAGGAATAATTCCATTATCATTCAGTACTTTAGATACTGCTTTTAAATCCTCATAGTTCTTTGGATAGGAAAGATCATACTGGTCAAACAAATCCTTATTTGCCAGAAAAACGCCCCTGGTGGATTCAATGGGGACACCATAAGTCTTACCATCAGCTGCTGTATAATAACCAAAGGAAGAGGAATTAAAATCCTCACGTTTTACTTCCTGGCTGTCATTAAAATAAACATCTGCATCCTCTAATAATCCTGCGCTAATCATATCATTCATCATAGCACCACCCCAGTAGGTAAATACATCCGGAAGGTCATTCGATGCTGTCTCAACTTTAATCTTCGTCTTATAGTCTTCTGTACTGTAGGTTACCAGTTTGAGATCCAGGGTATCCTTATTCTCTTCCTGAAACTTTTGAAATGCCGGATAGAAGTAGTCATATTTAGAATCCCCTTCCCCCCAGTTCGTTGCAATCGTTATTGTAATTTTTTCCGTTTTATCTGTATTTCCTGAACTAGCAGAATCCGTTTTATCTGTGGACTTCTCTTTGCCGACAGAATTTGATTCTTTGTCGGAGCATCCAACGAGACCAAAACATAAACTCATAGATAAACCCAAAGCTATCATCAATTTTAGCTTTTTCATATATTTCCTCCTATTTCATCCATGATTTGCGCAAATCATTTTATGTATTGGTTCTGAACCTTTACAATTCTGATTATAAGCGATGGGTGTTAAAATAGAAATACGAATAATTTATTGAGAATGTTATAGAATCTTACACATCGTATTCGTTTCATCCAAATAACACAAAGGGGCTGTTTCAAATCAGCCAAAGTTCGTAAGATCTTCGTTAATTTGAAACAGCCCCTTTTCCCTGTCTATCTTAAAAAGTCCATCCTTCCCTTAGTTCTTTCCTCTTACATTGTCTTTCCCGGTTTTTGAAATACACAGACAGAATTACGCGTTTCTTTCGCCTGATACAAGGCATGATCCGCATGGACCAATAATCTGGTGGAATCCATATTGCTTGCGTATGCTGCTAAGCCAAAGCTGGCTGTCAGCTTTAGTTCCGGGCACTCATTAAATTTCAATCCGTTTAACTTCGCTTTCATCTGTTCACAGGTTGCCATCGCTTCCTCCATGTGTGCATTTTGAAACAATAAGCAAAATTCGTCACCTCCAAAACGATATGGCGTCGCCTTGGTACAATTTTCTTTCAGTATTCTTGCAAATTCACTTAAGCACCGATCCCCAAGATGGTGTCCCCAATTGTCATTGATTCGTTTAAAATGATCAATATCAATGATTGCAAGAATATAATAATCCTCTGTGTTGTTGCATTCCATATCTTTCATTGCATTAAGTAATGCTTTTCGATTAAAAATTCCGGTTAATTCATCTACCTGAAGACTCTGCTTAAGATGGGTCCGTTCAATCTCCATCTGTATGCTTGCTTCATTTTTCTTTCTTTCGTAGGAGATTAAGACCATGCAGACGATGGAGAAGGCAATGAGAATAAAAAGCGAAATAAGAAAGTCCCCCAGCCGAAGTGTACTCTGAAAGATACTGATCTTATCCACATCCCACTGAATAAACAATTCAGAAATAACCATAACAACAATACTTGACACTGCCGTTATGCAGGTCACATAATAGCTGGCGTATATCGCAGTCAGCATAATTGCTACGGTAAAGATGTAATAGGTGGCAGTAAATGTATTATGTGCAGTAAACAGGATAAAACAAATAATAACCATGTTCAGAGAAATTGTATAGATTTTTATGTTCTGGGCAATTCGTACTGACTTTATGATCAGCGTATCAATGAAAATGCAAATAAAATTCAGGGTACTGGGAAGAATCATATATTTCCAAATAAATACTGGCACAGAACTTGAGAGCATATCCGAATTCATCATAATGACCCCCATAATAAACTCTACCATCAAAGCAAATATTACCATCCAGGTACTAATCTTATAATGAAGTAAAAGCCAGTCGCTATCTATCCTTTTATATTCTTTTTGTATTTGATCAATATGTAGTGTATTCTCCTGATCCGTGTTCTCCAAAGTGCGTACATCCTTCACAAGTTGTCCTCCATTAATTATGCTTTAGAGCATTCCAAATATTATATTTTACAGCTATAAATTGTATCATAACTGATTTTATAATGAATCTCAAGCATGTCTAATGTCATCATATCATAAAACCATGTCAATTTTCTGTCCTTCATAATGATATTTTTAACATTTCCGGTAATGTATTTGTCATTCAGATTGGATGAATGTAACTCCTTTATAGATCTCTGATCACATAAAAAAGGGACCCCGCATACCATTTTCATGATTTTTGGAATACCCTCTTACAACGATTAATCGAATATTTAGCAATCCATTCCTGATTTTCTAAATTCATAAGGAGACATATTTTTCATTCTTTTAAAGACCCGTGAAAAATATTTTTCATTATGAAAACCAACTTTATAAGCAATTTCATAAGTTTTAAGATAATCCTGCTGTAAATAGGTACAGGCATAATTAATACGTACTTCATTCAGGTAATCAATAAATCCGCAGTTTAAATTTTGTGAAAATAACGTGGAAAGATACCCGGAAGTGATTCCTACCTTCTCTGCCACTTGATTTAATGTAATTTCCTCATAATAATGTTCATCGATATATTCTTTGGCCCGTTCCACTACGTGATGTTTGTTTTTACCCTCTGATGCCAGCTTCCTCTGTCGTGTGCCGGACACTTCATCTGCCAGATCATTTAATTTCTGCATAATTTCTGAAGATCCACTGGGTTTTAACAGGTAATCTTTTGCACCGTATCTGATTGCCTGCTGCGCGTACTTAAAATCATCATATCCACTCAGGATTATCGTTGCAGGTGTGATCTCCGCCCTGGCGGTTTCCTGCATAACTTCAATTCCACTCTTTAGAGGCATCTGGACATCTAACAGCATGATATCCGGTTTATGCTTAAAGATTAGATATATGGCTTCCTGCCCATTCTTTGCAAGATAAATTTTTTCAAACCGCTCCGAATGATTTTGAACATATCGTGCAATCCCATTTCTGATCGCATCTTCATCATCTGCTATGAGTAATTTAATCGACACGCTATCTGATCTCCCTCTTTTCCAAAGGAACTTTTAAATAAATATCTGTCCCTTTCCCTAATTGACTCTCAATTCTCAAACTGAATGCCCCATGATATTTAAGTTCAAGCCGTTCCTTAACATTTTGAATTGCATAACCACTAATGCGCTGTCTCGTGTATTGGTTTGATTCCCCCGTACTCCAGATAGCATCCAGCTGCTCGTTACTCATACCGACCCCCGTGTCTTGTATGGTAAATTCAATATAGTTTCCAGCACTTTTACCCAAAATAGTTAATTGACATGGTTTTCCCATTTTCTCCAATCCATGTACAATTGCATTCTCAACAAAGGGCTGCAGGATTAATTTAGGAATATACGCATCCAGAATATCTTCCTCCATCTGTATCTCAAACTTGAAGCGATTTTCAAATCGCATTTTTTGAATATGCAGATATTTTGAAATTAACTCCTTTTCCTGTTCCACCGTAATAATTCCTTTTCCCTGACCCAATACCAATCGAAACAACTGAGACAGTGCCAGAATATTGGCCCCAATCTCCTCATTTCCGGCTTCCTGTGCCTGCCAGTAAAGAGAATCCAGCGTATTATAAAGAAAGTGGGGATTGATTTGGGCCTGAAGCGCCATTAATTCACTTTCCTTTTCCTTTAATGCCATACCGTAGTTATTATCAATCAGATGTTTGATATCTGTTACCATTAAATTAAAGCATGCTGCTGCAATTCCAACCTCATCCCCTGTATTGACTTCCACCTGCTGACTAAAATCCCCCTTCTTAAAGTTCTCCATCGCGATACAAAGGGATTTGAGAGGTTTTGAGACAATATTAGAAACAAGGATAAGGATTGGGAATAATCCTGCTAAAAATCCCATTAATAAGACTAAGGGTCCAAAGGCAATATCATATACCTGGATATTTATATCACTCTTTCGCAGGATTTTAAATACCTGCATACCGGTTTTTTTATCCCTGGAACTGAAGATCATAAACTCCCCATAACTAAACTGTTTGGTGCTGTCTTTGCTGTGCATGGACAAATACTCTCTGGAACTCAGGTATTTGGAGATGTTCTCATTAATCTCTCCATAACGAATTAATTCACTGCCTTCCTGGCTAAGTACCAGAATTCCCTCATCACTTCTATCCATGGCATTTTTACAAAAGTTTGTGAATTTATCCGCATCCGCTCCAATGACCAGATAGCCAAGTATATTTTTCTTAGATAAATCATAAATCATCCGGTGTAGTACAATTTTATCCGTTCGGTTGGCCTGATAGATATCGTTCTCCTCCTTTGGCGCCCGAAGCCATAGTACTTTTCCCTTCTTCTTAACCGCTTCCTGATAATTAGCGGTATTTCTGACAATGTTAATATCCATGATATATGAGCTGGCATCAATACATCTTAGATAAGGTGCCACACCATTCTCCGGATAAAGCGCTATGGTTTTAATGTAACCTTTCAGTGCTATCATGTCCTGAATAATCTGAATCGGTGCATCCCTCACCCAGAGTTTTGAGATCTTATTCAGGGAATCCGGATCATCGGAGGATAATATTTTCCTGATATCATTATTAATCGAGATATAGGTACATAGATCCATCATATCCTTTTGCAGCACTTCCATACTATCGCTCAGGTTCTGAACGCTTTGAAGATTGGTTTCTGTCTGCAGTTTTTGGGAATTCCCATAATTACGAATGACCAGGAAAACACTGATCATGATTAGAATAGGGGTGATGATCAGATAGCAATAAAAAATCAGTTTCTTCTTTATGCTTAATTGATTAATCCACTTTTTCATCCTTACCACCCATCCCCGTTGCAGCTTTTCGTACGTAATCATCCCAGATTCCAAATTCCTGGCACCTTCTAGCCTTTTACTGCACCCATTGCAACTCCCTTAATAATATTTCTATTTAAAATGATATACACGATTACTGCAGGAGCTGCCGTTAATGCCATAACAGCAAACTGTACTGCATAATTGGAAGAATATTGGCCTGTAAATTCCAACACAGAAAATGGAAGTGTCTTCCATCTTGGCGAACTCAAATAGGTACTGGCCATCATAAACTCATTCCAGTTATTTAAAAAGGTCATAATAGATACCGTAGCAACAGACGGCTTTAATAAAGGAACAATTACCATATAAATTATGCGATAAATACCACATCCATCCATAACCGCGGCTTCTTCCAGTTCCAGTGGAATGGACTGTATAAAGCCGGTCATTAAAAAAAGCGCCTGTGGCAGGGAGAATGCTACATATGGAATCAGCAGGGCCCAAATCTTATCTGTTAAATGTAGCATGTGATATATTTTATAATTAGGCAGCAGCGTAGCGTGTATCGGGATCATCATTCCCATTAATAAGAGCGTTTTTACAAGTCCGCTTAATTTCCACTCCATTCTCTGACAGGCAAATGCCGCCATAATAGATACAATCAGGACAAGAATAACAGCCAAAGAATTGATTAGAAAACTATTTTTCAAATACAGTAAAAAATGTCCGTCGACAAATGCCTTTGCATAATTTCCCCATTGTATTTTATTTGGTATGATCAATAAACCTTTGGTAAACATCTCATTACTACTTGCCAATGAGAAATCCACCAGCCAGATCAGCGGAAATATCTGAACCACTGCTACAACGCTTAATACGATCCATAATACAATTCTTCCAAAAATACTCTTCTTTTTTTCCAATTCCATAACTTATCCCTCCTGTTTGATTCGTCTTTCTGCAAAGATCTTGTTAAGGGATACCGTAACGATAAGACAAATGATAATAAAAACAACACCAATGGCATTACCGTAACCATATTTAAATGCCTTGAACGCCTGCTGGTATAAATAATTGGCGGCAAACTGGGTGCTGTCTCCGGGTCCGCCGTTGGTTAACAGATATACCGTCTCCATCTGCTTTAATGCTGAAATAATAGCTAGTGTAACGTTGATCTGTATGACAGATTTCATCAAAGGTAATGTAATTCTGATGAAGGTGGTCTTCTTATTTGCACCATCAATTGCGGCTGCCTCATAAAGCACCGGGTCGATATTCTTAATACCCGTATAATAGATTAACATTCCCCATCCAAATCCATGCCAGATGAGTACAACCAAAACGGACCATATGGCAATATCCGAGCGAAACCAGTTAATCTGGCCCTGATAGCCTATGGCCTTAAGTATATTATTCAACAAACCAAAATCAGGATTATAAATGAACTTCCATAAATATGCGATGACCGCTACAGAGATAACGTTGGGAATAAAATATACAGCCCGGTAGAAGCCTTCGGCTCTTCCCTGCAGTTTATCCAGAACCGCTGCCACCACAATTGCCAGAGGATGCTGAATACAGATGAACCCGATGGCCAACAGCATAGAGTTTTCCAATGATCTCCAAAAAGTGTTGTCATGAATTAAGTTCTTATAATTATCCAGTCCCACAATTCTTGCTGTGCCCATTCCGGAATAATCCGTTAAGCCATAATAGATACTCAAACAAATGGGCGCCAGTATTGCGAAGATAAAAAGTAGAATTCCAGGTATAATCAGACTGAAAATGACAAGCTTATTGCGATACAATTTCTTCATGTAATTTCTCCTTCAAAAACCAGGGACGCCATTAATTAACTGATTGCAGGGCGTCCCTGTGATTTTCTACATGATCTTACTGAGTCTTTCTGTATTTGCTATTTACATGCTTTACCTATATTCGTTAAGAAATCCTGCACCGTTTCCGTACCTGTCGTTACCAGCTGAATGTCACTTTCGATTTCTGTCTTAAATGCAGAGCTGCCACGATCATTAATTGTTGTACCGGAAACACTGGTTGCATTCTTTAAAATATCTGTAAATATCTTTTGGAGTTCCGTCTCATTACCTGTCATATATGCGGTCTGATCCTGAGCGGACATACCAACACCATTCTCCCATCCATATTTGGATAATTTATCCGGTTGATACATATAATTTAAAAATTTAATTGCTTCATCTTTCACTTCTGAATTAGCAGCTACAGCATATCCGCCGCCGTTCCATGCCGCGATATCTGTCTGGCTGCCTTTTCCTCCTTCAATCGGAGGCATTGTAAATGCTCTGATATTGGTTCTGACTTCTTCCGGAATATCCTGGTTTAATGCCATTGAAGATTCCCAACTGCCCATATAGAACATAGCTGCCTGACCATTGGTAAATAAATTCATTGCTGTTCCATAATCCTGTGAGTCAAATCCATTCTGGAATAAACCTGCCTTAGCAGTATCCGCTAAAATCTGAGTCGCCTTTGTAAAGACAGCGTCTGAGAAATCACCGTTTTTAATCGCGTTATCCTCGATCGAGCCGACAGTTCCATTTACCCGGACCAAAAGATCTGTTAAATAGATTGCAAGAGGCCATCCGTCTCCGCCATCCATTGCTACAGGGATCAGACCAGCCGACTTTGCTTTGTCTGCAAGGGCAAGCAGGTCATCATAGGTTGCCGGAACCTGCCATCCGTTATCGTCAAAGATCTTCTTGTTGTAATAGAACGCCATGATATCCGTATTTCTTGGTAATCCGTATAATTTTCCATCTTTTTTGAAGCCTTCCAATGATCCCGGTACAAAACCATAAGTATCATAATCAGATTCCTTCAGCTCTGCAAGAACGCCTGCCTCCAATACTTCATTCAGGAAGGAAGGCTGTCCCCAGATACTAACCACATCCGGCATGCCATCCATTGCATATGCTTTGAATTTTGTTTTATAAGCTTCCTCATCCAGTGCTTCCACTTCAATCTTAACTCCCGGATTATCAGCCATATAGTCGTCTATAATCTTCTGCTCTACAAGTCCCTGTCCATTCTTTCTGTCAGGCAGGTTGGAGAAAATATGTAATGTAATGTCTTTCGCCGGCTGGGCTGTCGGCTCTTTACCAGTGTTCGAATCGTCACTCACTTTCGTGGTTGGTTCTTTGCCCGAAGTGGTATCCGCAGCCTGCTTCTCTTTGCTGCTACACCCCGATAGCAGTAATGCCGCTGCCATTATCATTGTTACAAATACTGAAACTACTTTTCTTTTCATACTTAACCTCCCAGTTTTTGTATTATTTGCTATTACATGGGAATTATAGCACGAAATAACTGTAAATTATATACAACATAATTTCAAAAAGGTATACGATATTCGAATTCCGGCTGTTATTTGAACAAAGATTGTTTGTCTTTTGTCTGCATTCTGTCCACTATGTCAAAAACTCAAATGGACAGAATATATTTTATTGTATCGGGAAATTATGCTCATGTGAAGTCATAGAATTTTGGTATGCGATGATGTATCATGATAAAATTTATACTGAATAATCGAGTTCTAATCAGAGTGATTAGATGATAGAGCTCCCCTGTCTATTGGGCGAGCGGAATTACCATATTCCATGTATTCGCGGCATTGCCGAAACCATCCGTACCATCGGAAGTTGCTGCAAATAAATAGCGTGGCTTCTGATCTTCAAATAGGATAAAAGGTCTTTCAAAAGAACCCATTTCTCTTATTTTACCATCATTCCACAAAATGCTTCTTGAATAGGTTTTAATACCATGATGTAACTTCCAATCCAAGCCATCTGATGAACTGGCCAGAAGACCGGCATACTTCTCTCCGCAGATTATCCCTGTCATATCTTTTGCTATCATATAGAAATTTGAATGCTCCCTCCATATAAAAGGGTCTTCAATCAAACCATGCTCCGAAGAATCCCCGACCATTGAAAAAAGAGGCTGATTCCCCCTGATATCATACGGTCCCTCATAATGCTTTGCATACGCCGCGCCCAACAGCATTTTACCCATGGCATTATTTACATAACTCCTTGCCTTATATACAAGATGAACCGAGCCATCTTCCGCCAGATATGGTGCCGGGTTCGATGTCAGAAAGCTGTCAAAGTGATCCGGACGTACATTAAGAACCGGAGTGCTTCTTCTTATCCACGGGCCGAAAATACTCTTTGAAGTAGCTATTCCGATCCTCTTGTTAGATTGTGCAACAAGATATTTCTCGTCTTCAGTTCTGGTATTCTGTGCTGTTAATTTGTGAAAGGGAAATGTCGTTCCCATATAATAAAGAATATAGGTATCCTCACACTTGGTAATAAATGGATTATGGGTAACACGACCATCCCAATATTGTGCGCCTCTCTGAGGCAGAACAGTCTCCGCATAGGTATAAGGACCTTCGGGTTTGTCCGCAACCGCTCTAACAATCTCTGACTGAAATATCCATCCCGGATGCATGCTGTACTCCTTGGACCAACGTGATGCGAACATATGATACCGACTATCTTCTCCCTTGATCACCGAACCGCACCAAATCCAGTAGTCCTTCATATGGAAGCCTCCATCCATTGGTGCCGGCAGTTTATCTTTTAACAGGCAATTAACTTCCATTCATACTCCTTAATATCAATCTTTGACTCTGTTGCAATCTAAAGATTTTTTATGGTAGATTTAATTAACATAATATGGTAGATTTGGAATTTTGTCAAATATAGATTCGGTTGTTTTGCATAAAGTGTTTATATAAAGTATCGATAAATCTGTGACATTATGCAGCGCATGAATCACCTCATAATTTAGCTGTTCTCAATCATCAACTTTTCAATTACACAAGTTGAATTTATGATCAGCCAGAGCTGTGGATTAAAACTCATGATATTCCATAGCCCGGTGCCGTTTAACCCGCTGCTAAGAACCAGATCCAGAATTGCACTGATTGATCTGGCATCCACAAACCATACGATGTGCCCTAAGTTTCTTCCCGACTCATCCATAACATAATTGAAATAAGGTGTCTTTGATACGTCATCAAAATAGATGACAGCTCCCATGGTCCGTGCCAGATTTAACGCGTTGATTAACGTAATGGAACTTGCTCTGGTATAGCCCTGGATATAAGGAAGCGCCCAGTCATAACCCAATAAAGGAAAGCCCACACTCATCTTTTCCGGCTGTGTCATCCGTACCATATAATTCACAAGCTGGGAAATGTCTTCTACCGAACTGACAGGTGCAGGCGGTCCATATTGTGTTCCCCAGAAAAATCTCATGATATAAATTCCATCAACTAAATCACTATACTGTGAATAATCCACTCTTTCAAATATATTCTGATTGCCTTCCATAGCAAAATTGGGATCTATGGTGATAAAAACAAGAAAGTTCTCGTTATGAAGATAAGCTGCCACCCGTCTCAGATAATTCAAATAAAGCTCCTGATTTGTTTCGTTCAAGTAAGTAATCGTTATATTAACGCCGTAATAACCTCTTTCCCTTATGATATTGGCCATACTTTGTGCATGTCTTACCTGATACTCCGGACTGATCAGAATCTCATAAATCATTTCCGGGTCACGCTCTCCCTGAAAGCTCACACCAGTTACAAGCATTAATGGCATGACCCCGAATCGTTTTACAGTCTCAATCAGCTCAGTATCATCATAATAAGATTCTATATCACCTCTCCTTAATGTTCTGTAGTTTAAAATAGAAAGATAGGTCAGATTGGGCAATGCTTTATACAAAGTACGCCGATTAATATAGGGAAATGCATACCCGTTTGTTGTTATTACGTTCGTAGTATCATATCGAATAATCAACTCTTCCCCCGGATAAATATAGTCTCTATCCCAGAGATAAGGATTGAATTGAAACAATTGCATGATCGGAACACCCTGATCTAAGGCGATCTGCTCCAGGGTATCTCCTTCTTTTACTACATGGATCTGTGCCGGATAAGTAATCACAATTGTTTGTCCGATTACCAGATCGATAGGATTTGTTATTCCATTGTCAAGAACAAGTCTTGTCTCTGATACCCCAAAAGCAGATGCAATCGATTCTATCGTATCACCCGCCTGCACTGTATATATCATCATTGATGTATCCATTCTATCGTTTTTAACATTATATGACCCAAATCCATATCTCATGCCCCGTAGCCGCGTATGCTTTTTCCATTTCGTCTCAGTATATTGTAAAATACACACTCTATTCTGATGGACAAATCGTCATGATCAGCGGGTTAACCTTTCATAATTTCTCCATATCTGCTTTTCTTCTCTGATGATATCATTGTTATGCGGCCACATTCATCTTAATACAATACTTCAAATCAGGTCTTATTCCCTCGATGGGTTATCTTATATTTTTCACCTTTGTTATCATACGTGATCCATTCACCTACCGGTTCACCCTTATCAAAATACCCTGATCGCTTCATCGTACCGTCTGGTCGATACCATTCCCAATAACCTTCAGGCTGACCGTCCGCAATTTTACCTTTTGACCAGGGTGTCTTCCCATTCGCATGGTATTTGATTGTATAGCCATCTATCACTTCCATCTTTTTCTCTTTAACACCATTAGGATGAATGATATCACAGTTTTTTTCGTCCATTTATTATAATCCTCCTTCTCTAATGATAACTTTATATATACTGACCAACCTGTCCGAACCCTGTTTCATCCACATTCCTTATTCTATAGCTATGACCGTTTGACAATATTACAGCTTAAATCGATTATGAATTATACCAAATGCCACCTGATAGAAAAAACAAATCGGCAAAACCGGAAGGAAACACAGACCGAAAGCTGTCCAGATAAAAACTTCTCTAAAAGCATCCCATCCATATAAGGTTTCTATATATTGGTGCATAATCCAGGTATAGGAATCATACCCGAACAAAGCAAAATACAAAGAATATCCGATTAAAAACAAATATGGCATGAAGGATAACCAAAATATTATTTTTAATATCTTCCTTAATAATCTCTTACGCTTCATTCGAGGCTGCTCCTTCTATAAGGTCAGTACACCGATACGTGCTGCCATTTGCCGCTCATCCTGTTTGCTGCGGTATGTTACAGTTTGAAAAATCTATTACACAATTACATTTGCCTTATAATTATTTTAACATTTCTTTTTCCCTGGTTCAATTAAAATGTAATTTTATAGCTTCGATTTGATACAATCCGCCCTCTTCTTTCTCTATTCTTTTTTCAATCATATTTAAGATGGCTTTCAGGTCTTTGGGACAATTCTCCTGGTTCCTTCTGATTTTGCTTTGTGTATTATATAATTCCTTAAACTCCGCAAAGTATTGGGCCAGCATTCCCATCTCCCTCTGATAACTCGTGGCCAGATGTCTGACCTTGATGTCCGAATGCTCCTGCAACTCGGGATATAAATACTTATCCTCTGACATGAGATGAATTTTGATTTTCCCTGCCAGTGTGTTAATATGTAACGCAATTTTTGATGCGTTCTCCAAAAAATTCTCATCTAATAACTCCCGTAAAATTCTGATCTCTTCCTTAATGTTTCTGTGCTGATCAATATATTGATTCTGATTCATGATTTTTCTCCTCTCATATGGATAGCGTCCGCTTTATCGAAAGCATCCTCCTGATCCTGTATCTGATGATGAATCAATCATACAAAACAAATCCTATTATTGTTGTAGCCATAGCAACATACAGCTGGAAATTCCTGCATTATACTTCTGATATATCCAGTCAGCTTCTTATGCAAACATAAAAATCACATTTAAAATCAACTTCTTTGTTATACTGACCTCAAACGCAGTGATCGTAACCGCTTATGACATGTATAAATAATATTAAATGAAGGATCATAAATGGAATAAGGATCAGATTCCAGCTGCAAGATGTTGAATGTAACCATCAAAATCTCTAAATTCTTTAAAATATGAAGGAGGAACTACACATGAAGAAACAGATAAAAAATAATGTTTCATGGTTGGGTATCATAGACTGGGAATTGGAATTCTTTCACGGATCAGACTATACCATTAACCATGGCTCCAGCCAAAATGCCTATTTAATTCAGGAGGAAAAAACCGCTCTTATTGATACCGTTTGGAAACCCCATTCCACACAATTTATCGACAATCTGGAAAAAGAGATCGATTTAAAGAAAATCGACTTCATAATTGCCAATCATGGGGAAGTAGACCACAGCGGTTCCCTTCCCGCTTTAATAGAGAAAATCCCCGGCACTCCGATTTACTGTACTGCTAATGGTGTAAAATCTCTTACCGGACAGTATCATCATCCGGAATGGAATTACCGGGTGGTAAAAACAGGGGATTCTATTGACATCGGTAACGGTAAGAAGCTGGTATTTGTTGAAATGAGAATGCTCCACTGGCCCGACAGTATGGCTACTTATCTTTCAGGCGACAATATACTATTTTCCAATGATGCCTTCGGACAACACTATGCAATAGAAGAATTATTTAATGACAAGTCCGACCAGTGCCGGCTTTGGGAAGAGGCAATCAAATATTATGCCAACATTCTGACGCCTTTTTCTCCCCTCGTGAAAAAGAAAATTGAAGAAATCAAGGGACTCAACCTGCCCATTGATATCATTGCCACCAGCCATGGCTCCATTTGGAGAGAAAATCCGATGCAGATAGTAGAAAAATACTATGAATGGTCTCAGAATTATCAGGAGGATCAGATTACCGTCGTTTATGATACCATGTGGGATGGAACGAAGCAGCTTGCTCATAAGATCAGTGCTGAGATTGCCAGGATATCACCCCAGACAAGAGTGAAAATATTCAATATTTCAAAGGTAAATAAAAATGATATTATGACAGAGGTGTTCAAGTCAAAAGCAATTGCCCTGGGTTCCCCTACTGTGGGCGGTAACATCCTTTCTTCAGTAGGCGGATGGCTTGATTTCCTGAAAGAACTAAAATACAAGGAGAAAAAAGCGGCTGTATTCGGATGTTACGGATGGAGCGGAGAGGGAACAAATGTTCTGAGGCAGCGGTTGACAGAAGCCGGATTCCTGGTTGTGGATACGCAAGCAAGATGCCTTTGGAATCCACAAGAAGCGGATTTTGAAAATGCCACACTGGTAGCAGAGGCCCTTTGCCGATAAAATGATATACTCAGCATTATTACAATGCAATGCAGAATGTAACAAAACTCCGGTACAATAGTATTCGATTAATCGCACACTAAATATGCCTGAATCATAGAATCTATTGTACTAGAGTTTCCAGTCCGGACAGAAAGTTATCCAATGACGTTTCCATATCTATCTCCATACGATCTGCCAGTACAATCAGCCACCATATACATTCGCTGAGCTTATGCTCCAATTCGGATACCGTATTACCTCCCTTGGGCCAGCGCCCCTGCTGAGACATTACCAAACGCCCCACCAGTCCGGCGTCTGTCAGAAAGGCCAGCGCATCTTCTTCCACTGACCATTCTTTCCCATGAAGCTGGTTCTCCAATTTATGATAACCTTTCCTTATAGAATTACTTCGTTCCATAATCTTGTTAAAATTCATATCTTCCATAAGATTCACATCCTTTTCCAATTTGTTATCAATGTGCGAAGCAACTTCCCTTTCCTTATAACATCTGATTGACAGATTCAATCGTAATCTCTAGTACTCTTGTTAGAAATTCGAATTTCTCTTTCATCAAATCGAATTCAGGTCCGGAGGTAAGAAATTTTGCCGTACCTTCCACAATAAAACAGGTTCCCTGATAATTATCATATCCTTTCACATTTTTACTGCCTGCTGCCAGTTTTAATTTGTTGTTGAAGTTGATATTTTTCTCTGTTTTACGCATGATGCCTGCCGGAATTAATATTCTTTCATCCTCTGTTACCACCAAATAAGAATTCCATTCATTTACAATGTGAGGTTCTCCTTTTCCCCAGGTTACAATCGTAACGATACCCTCATTCTCTAATACTTCATAAAATTTTTCTGATAACATTTCATTATGTCCAACCTTTCAGTTTATATGATTACAATGTTCCCGCATATCCACATGGTCACCACTAACCTCATATTCCGAAGCCAAACTATCATCGTCCGTTTTATGAGTAATACAATTATATCAATTATAACTTGACAGCATAGTGTCATATTTAAACCGGAAAACTATAAAAAAGCAAAGTATTCCGCAATATGGTACGGAGTACTTTGCCTTTTAAAAAAACTTATAGCGTAACGCAGCGGGCATGGTTATTAGTACGCTACCCCCTGAGCATACATTGCATTGGCAACCTTTAAGAATCCAGCAATATTTGCGCCCACAACCAGATTATCCTCACATCCGTAATCCCTTGCAGCCTCACTTGCATTTTTATATATATTAACCATGATATCATTCAGTTTCGAGTCAACTTCTTCGAAGGTCCAGGAATATCTCATACTATTCTGAGACATTTCAAGGGCGGAAGTTGCAACTCCGCCGGCATTGGCAGCCTTTGCAGGTCCGAATATCACTTTATTTTTCAAGAATACTTCGATCGCCTGTGGCGTTGTCGGCATGTTGGCACCTTCTCCTACCGCATAACATCCATTGGCAACAAGCATTTTCGCAGCCTGCTCATCTAATTCATTCTGGGTAGCGCTTGGAAGTGCAATGTCACACTTGATGGTCCAGATGCCGGAACACCCTTCTGTATATATTGCTTCCGGATGATATTTCACATATTCACTGATCCGTTTTCTTTCCACCTCTTTAATTCGTTTTACGGTATCTAATTTAATTCCGTCGGGATCATAAATATAACCATTGGAATCACTTAATGCAACTACTTTACCACCCAATTGATATACTTTTTCAGTTGCATATATCGCTACATTTCCAGAACCTGAGATAACAACCGTTGTTCCCTCAAAGGACTTTCCTTTATCCTTCAGCGCCTCATCCATAAAGTAGCATAGACCATACCCCGTAGCTTCCGTTCTAGCCAAACTGCCTCCCCAGGTCAATCCCTTGCCTGTTAATACTCCGGTGAAATCATTTCTGAGTCTTTTGTATTGTCCATACATAAAACCAATCTCTCTCGCACCGGTTCCGATATCTCCTGCCGGAATGTCAGTGTTTTCTCCAATATGTCTTTGTAACTCAGTCATAAAGCTCTGGCAAAAGCGCATAACCTCACCATCTGATTTTCCCTTTGGATCAAAGTCACTGCCTCCCTTTCCTCCTCCGATGGGAAGACCGGTTAATGAATTTTTGAAAATCTGCTCAAATCCAAGGAATTTTAGAATACTGGCATTTACAGAAGGATGAAGTCTTAACCCTCCCTTATAAGGCCCGATTGCACTATTAAACTGAATTCTAAATCCTCTATTTACCTGTACCTTGCCTTTATCATCCACCCATGGCACTCTGAATATGATCTGCCTTTCAGGTTCAACAATTCTGTCAAATATTCCCGCCTCAACCCAATGCGGATTTCTTTGTGCTACCGGTTCCAAAGATTCCAAAACCTCCCTGACTGCCTGATGAAATTCAGGTTCATTCGGATTTCTTTTTATAACCTGATCCATTATACTTCCCAGTATTTTCATGACGAAAATCTCCTTTGTTATAATTTATTTATTAAACAGGAACTGCCCGATTCCTTCATGAGCCTTCCTATTAATCCGATTTCATTCCCTTAATACCGTAAAACTGCATAAAAAAACATTTGATGCGATAAAATAAAAGTGTCATGTAATGACAAACTATAAATTCTACGTATCAAATGCGCGTTTCATTTCTATTAAGTTCAAAACTTTGCAACAGCAAAGCTGAGGTATGTTATGTAACATGCCTCATGAAGCATACGCCTTTGTACGCCCTTATGATTTATTTGGACAAATCAAAAAAGATTTATCGTAATTATACTTGATACAGTATAAAAATACAAGTAGGGATTTAAATTTTACTGTATTTTCTTCCGGGAATCCCATTAATGTGTTCCTATCTGCATAGCAGCTTTTGCGTCATGATATCAGCAAAAACCTCCATACCCAAGGGTTTCGCGATATGAATTACATCTGCATATTGCTTGCTTTGGGGAAATAAGGAGGTTAATAAATTCTCTTCTTTCAGAATTCGGTCCGGATTAAATATGACATCTTTATGGTCATCAAAAATAGCTACATAAAAAATCCCTGCCTCAACAATATCCTGAAAAAAATGACTTCCATAGGATAACTCCGGCATAAATCCCGCCTGATTCGATGAATACTCACAAATGACCGTCATATTGCAAAGTTCCGTATAATGTACGGGCACTCCTAAGGACGGTGTCGTACTGCCCCATCTTCCGGGACCTGCCAGCATCACGTTTTTCCCCTTCAATTCTTTATTGATCAGACCAATTTGTCTGGCTACTGCATATTTTCCCTGCTCGTTTTGCTCCAAATAAGTATGCACCGGAATAAAAACTATATAGTCAAGAGGCAGTCGTACGCTTCCTCCCATAAAGTTTCCCTTCCCAAAGAAAAAGCATTCATCTTCCTTCGTTAGTTCGGGTATGATAACAGATCCGCCCAAGCCTTTGGTTTGCAGTGGACGACACTGGAGGAGATTTACTTTGAACAGATTATCTTTGTTAAAATTCACAGTGAATTCTATATCAACAGGGTAATCATAAACCTTCGACAACAATGCCAGCATCTCTCTCATGACAGGGATGAACCGGGTATCGGAAAACAATTTATGAAACTCTAATCGAAAAGGTGCGTTCCTATCCCGATATCCCATCTCACGTAAATGGGCCGCTGTGGCATAATCCGGCTTTAGGAATAACTGTTGATCCGTTTTTAAATCAAGGGATGCAATTTCATCCAACTCTCTGCTTATCAGTTCATTCTCTGTAAGAGAAAGAATATCCAGACGATGCTGGGAAAACTTATACTGATCTTCATAATTCACGGGAGGAATCCGCAAAGGATCATCCAAACATACCACCTTCGCATAATCGCCATCCGTCCTGTTAACCGCTCTTGTACCAAGTCCAAGCACCAGACGAAGCATCCCCGCATTCATATCAATCCCTTCCTCCCAAACATAAAGATTAGAAGAATTTCCAACTCCGGCTATGTGGGGGAAAAAGGAATCCCCATACTGATCACCTGAAACACGCTGCACCAAAATCGCCATTTGTTCATCTTGTTCAAAGAGTCCTCTATTCATCCTGTAATCAAGGGCCTCCTCATTCATTGTACTTGCATACACCGTACGAATAGCCTGTGCAAAAGCCTCATACCGATCCTCCGGTGTGCCTTGATTTACACAGAATACGCTTTCATATTTCCCCGCAAAGGCATTCCCGAAATTATCCTCAAGCAAAGAGCTGGAACGCACGATAATAGGTGATTGACCAAAATACTCCAGCATTTGAACAAACTGCTCCTGAATGTCCCTTGAAAACTCTCCATGTAAGAGCTTCTCCTTCAACTCAGGCGCATACTTATAATATCCTTCCTTTGTTTTTTGCTTTGAACGAAGTCTCCACCAACCATTTTGGACAATATATGTGTAAAAAACATCCGCCCCGATATAAAAAGAATCATGGGGTTCCAATAGGGGCGTAAATTGATGATTTCCCTCTATCTCAAGAATCTGTCTGGCCAAAAGCATTCCAACGCTCTTTCCTCCAATAAATCCGGTCCCGACTTCTCTGGATGCAATCATCAGAATGTCCTTTAAAGAGAAATAACGTTCACACAACTCAAACATTCTGGAATCGCTTCCAATCAGCATATACATGAAACGCTTCTTCGCCTTTTCCTGCTGCTTTTGCGGAAAATTCAGCAATCTTTTGGCTTTGTTAAAAATGATATTCCAATAATCCAGCCGATTTTCCTGACGTTGAATGTTGGTAAACAATTCGGAGGCATCCGTACTGGCTGTAATACAGATTGCCTCCTGATTCTGAATTAAATGCGGAAAAAACATGGTAGGTGAGTAGCGCTGCCATACCTTAAGCGGGTGAATATAAGTCTTATTTTCTACCCGGTACAGATCAAGCAATAACTGCGTTGTCTCACGAATACCTGCGATTGTGTGATAGGTATGGAGATTTCGTATGATTGCAAAATATGCTATCGTATCCAACTCATACAGATAGGGGCAGGTGGCCTTAAAAAAATTGCCTATCATCAAATCCGAATGCCAGTATTTCAGTAAATCAGACAGACAATCAAAAACATATAAAACCCTCCTGCCCTCCTGTTTAATCAGGTGATATAGTTCTGTTGTAAAACTCTCAAACCCTTTACATGCATCAATGCGATATGTCTTGATATCCGGTTTGTCTTCCAGTAACGGCTCATGACTGCCAAAGCGGATATACACCAGTCGTCTGCCCTCAACTTTCGCCCTGTTTACAAAATGACCAACCATTTTCTTATAATCTGAAACGGAATCTGCCTGCCAAACTACATTATCCCCCATCCGAAGGTGATCAATTACCTGATCCAACCCCATTAAGCCCGTACTTACTTTGTCATGTAAATTCATAGCACACCCCACTTTCATCCTGTCTAGACATACCACATACTCCACTTCAATCATCCTGCTGTCGAAAACGCAATCATATACAATGATCAACAGATTACCCGTTGTTTTTTGTTACAAATACGAACGTTTAACCTGCTGATATCCGGCTTTCCGTATGGAATGACCGGCTGCCGTTTCCTCGCGGATATCCATAACTTCTTTGCAATAGAGTCCTGACGTTATATTCATATGATATATAGCTTTACAGGTATTTTCAAGTATAACAATAAGTAATATGAAAAGAACATGCTGCATAAATACGATTAAGGGGGCTTCCTGACATTTTATCCGTTTGTTTCAATCATATCTCTTCTCCGATATCCAATATAACCGATCATCATCAGCGCAATGCTGATCACTGTCATCATGACAAAAACCACGATATCAAACTCGTCCAACGGCATCCTTGGTGTCCAGCTTTGCACGGCAGTTTTTAGAAACCAATCCGGTAAATTCAGAATCCCGCTGAA
The DNA here is from genome assembly GCA_023439505.1 of Bacillota bacterium. Taxonomy (GTDB): domain Bacteria; phylum Bacillota; class Clostridia; order Lachnospirales; family Lachnospiraceae; genus Mobilitalea. The sequence goes on along the minus strand of JAEXNR010000047.1, from coordinate 3,135 downwards.
GTAGTTTAATGCAAAGGAATACCCCAGATAACCATAAATCACTTTCCCCAGTCTGGGTACCCAGCCTAAAGCCAATGCCGCAAGTCCGATAAAGAAAAGTACAGAAGGAAGATAATTATAACCTGCTGCAATAAAATCTCCCAAGTGCATCGTGCTATCATCCCCCATCGCCAGGATCGCTGTACCACCAAGACTGCCCGATGCAAGTAAAATACCCGCCAGACCGGCAACCGTGGCAATTATGATACTTACCCAATACAGCTGCATCCGCGTCACCCTGGTTGCATAGATCTGACTAAGATGCATGCGTGATTCTTCCGAAAAAAGCTTATTAACGATGACAATTGGTAAAAAAGTAACCATGAAGATCATAACCATCAGAATAATTCCGGTAAATGACTTCTCAATTGATATTCCCGCTAATGTAAACATCTGACTCATTAATTCATTGCTTCCGATGAAGGCCTGCATATCACCATAAATGGAGCCATAAGCCACTCCCATAACCACAAATGCAATCAACCAACCAATGATAACCCCATTATTAAGCTTCATAAACAGCCCGGGTACAGACAATAAAGATTTTTTTGCTGTTTCCCTTCCCTCTCTTATCAATAGATATCCCGCCCCCATGTCGCGCCTGCCTTCAAGGGCAAAGGCAATGGTCACAGTAATCATACAAAAAATTGCACCGAAAATCAGTGGAACCCAATTATTTCTGGTAAATGGATACGTTAAATACGTCCAACCCATGGGATTTATCATTGATAACTCTACGTTGGAAATATCTGTTCCGCCACGCATAATATAAAGGAATCCTATAACTCCCATGGATGAACCGGCAGCGCCTGAGGACGTCGGCATAATTTGTGCCAGAACAAGCGCTATGACACCGCCCAAAATGCCTGCTATTCCTATTGATGCTCCAAACAGCATAGATCCACCGGCTGTAATGGTATCAGCACCAAAGCTTGTCATAATGCTTCCTGTAAAGACTGCCAATCCTACGTTAATGAATACGATTTCCATAATTACTGCAAAAGAGTTGGCTTGTCGCCCTACGTAAAAGGAACGTACCAATTCGGTAAGTCCCTGCTCTTCTTCCCTGCGCGTATGACTGATCACATGCAATGCCGTCATAATCATCGCAAATAATCCGCAGAACAGTAACATTTCATGCGCATACATGGCACCCAAGGTATATTCTGCCGCTGTATCGACCGGTGTCGGGCCAACCATGGAGATCATGGCAGGATTTTTAAGCGTTTCATACATTCCCGCTAATCCCTGTCCCTTGCCAATCTCAACGAAAGCCGGAACAAACCCCCCGGAAAAAAATCCAAGTCCTAAGATCCAGATCATTATCTTCTTCCAGTCACGCTTCAAATAATGTTGAAACAGTGCACCCCATCTGGTAAATTTATCTTTCATCATATTAATCTCCATTCCGCCGCCAAGCGGCGGCACAAATAGTAATGAAAGTATTCACAATCCTTAACTTACGTGAAATAATAGCTTTAAGAAGCTACACTACAAAGCACGGGAGGAGGAGTTGTAAATTCTTTCTCGTTTTAGACAGCATATTAATCAGTGTAAGTTCTGCCTGTTCAAGCACAAATAAGTGGCTCTATAAGACCGTACACTAAGAATTGTTTTAACGCCTTGGTTAAATTGTGTGGCAGAACAGTCAATGGCTTCTTACTTTACTTTGAAAGGAGCTTGACTATGAAAGTTATCTACCAAACCTGTTGTGGTGTCGATGTTCATAAATCATTTCTCGTTGCCACAATCATTAAAACAACTTCTGGTGTTGAACCTACCTATCAGAAGAAACGCTTTTCTACTTTTAACAATTCTATTCTTGAATTCAAACAGTGGTTGATTGAAAATGAATGCCGCGACATCTGTATGGAATCTACCGGTAAGTACTGGGTTCCTGTCTTTAATCTTCTTGAAGAAGAGATCAATGTCACAATTGCCAACCCTAAATGGGTGAAAGCCGTAAAAGGGAATAAAGATGATGCAAAAGACTCCAAATGGATTGGAGATCTGTTTCGACTTGGACTGGTTCCTGGCAGTTACATTCCTTGTAAACCGATACGTATTCTAAGAGAATACACTCGCTATCGGTACAAGTTAGTTGGCTGTCGTTCCAGTGAAAAGAATCGGTTTCAGAATGCGCTCACTGTATGCAATGTCGCATTAGACTCTGTTGTATCCGATATCTTTGGGAAGTCATCCACATCCATTATAGATTCCCTTCTTGAACAGTCTGGCAATTCAATCAACCACGAAGAAATCGCATCTAAACTCCTTAAAAAACTGAAGGAAAAAGAATCTGCTGTTATTGAATCCATTGAAGGATATCAGATGACTGATGCCCAAAAATATCGCATGCGCCTCGTCCGCGCACATATGGATTATATCACAGCTGCGATTCAAGATATAGATTCTCAGATCGATTTATTAATTTCTTCTAATACTGACTTTGAAAATGCTATCCAGTTTCTCTGTACCATTCCGGGTGTTAAACGTGATAGTGCAATCACTATCATCTCCGAAATAGGTATTGATATGTCTCAGTTCTCGAATTCAAAACGGCTTTGTTGCTGGGCTGGATTAACTCCAGGCAGCAATGAATCTGCTGGTAAGAAGAAATCTGTTAGGATTACACGTGCCGGAGTCTACCTCAAACCTGCATTAGTGCAATGTGCTCATGCAGCCGTAAAATCTGACAAATCTCCTTACTACAAAAAGAAATATGAATCTCTTGTTAAGCGCCGTGGTAAGAAAAGAGCCATTATCGCTATTGCTCGTATGATTCTCACCGCTATCTACCAGATGCTGTCTACTGGTGAAACATGGAATCCGAGCGATTTATACAAAATCGATATGCCTGAAGCTCTTGTCGAAAAGCAAAAAGCTAAGGCTATCAAACAAGCCAAGAAACTATTACAGCTGGAAGGATTACTTCCTCCAGATGAACCTTTAGCTTCCTGATCTGATCTACTTTAATTCTATAAGTTCTCAAAAAGTTGCCTACTTTAGACAGCTTATTGAAGTTCGCCCATTTATGGCTGTCCTCTACTTTCTTTCACACTATCTCCTCAGTTTTAAATGAAAGTCCATGTTCTT
>JAEXNR010000043.1 GCA_023439505.1 Bacillota bacterium | reverse complement strand
TATCTGCTGTTGTTAGTTCGATTGATATAGCTTTTCTTCCCATGATATATTCCTCCAAAGTTTTATATATAGAGTATATCATAGGATGAATATATAGTCCATTTATTTAAGAGATATCATACTAGATTTGTAAGCTCAGTTGTTATACAATGGAACATAGAAACCATTCTAAAAGGGGGGTATAATAAGTGAGGAGAAGAATAGTTTTTGCATTGGGAGTAGTATCCTGTATTGCTCTGCTTCTTGTTATCGGATACATCATCGCGGGAGCCGGTAATCAAAAAATTGATGTGTACGCCGCGAGAGATTTTGAGAAAGAAACACAGATTCCTCTGATGACAATATCTGATAAAAAAGAGTTGAGAGAAGTAGTCTCTATCATTAAGACATCGGATAAAATAGACGGGAAAGTGGATGTTGCTCCACCAGATTTTATCTTGGAACTGCATGGGGACACCGAGAGTATAAAGGTTGTTTATCTGTGGTTGAGGGAGGATACCTTAAAAGGATTGCTCATGTATGAGGGGAAGACGGGGACAGCATATTCAATAACTGAAAAGAAATCGACGATCTTAAAGCAGATGATATTATCTAATAAGGAATAGGATACGATTGGTCGGCGAAAGAGAATCAGGGAGCGTTATCAAATAATCAATACAAGAGGGGGAAAAATGAAGAATTCCAAAAGAGTATATTTAACCGTTTTTATGATATGTTTCTTTTTTATATCGGGCTTATCTGTAACTGCAGATGCAAATTCTGCCGAGCCGCCGTCAATTACAATACTTGTTCAACAGCCTCCGGCTGACTTTTGTATGGAACTGGTTACCGGCCAGGAGTTGATCAAAGCAAAGGTAAGAAAGATTGCATGGGAGGGTTATTATTCTTTTTATTCGCGGGACTTAAAGAGGGACGATACCTATACCTTCAAAATTACTGCAAACGGTGAGAGTTTTCAATCGATTATTGAACCCCCTTTGTATCGTTATCAGAATATCTATACCTTGGATTTGACACATCAAACGATGGTTTCCGGTACATATCCATTTCGGACCCTGATTTTAGTATCAATGCGTATACTGCTTACCCTGTTAATAGAAGGCATCGTGTTCTGGCTCTTTGGCTATAGACAAAAGAGAAGCTGGGTTGTTTTTGTACTCATTAATCTGATTACCCAGGGAGGGTTAAATATCTGGTTGAGTCAGGAAACCTTATTCCTGTCCGTATATTTAATCTTTGCACTCATTTTGGGAGAAGTGTTTGTATTTGCCATTGAAATGATCGCATTCCCCAGGTTAATAAAGGAACATAAAAAGCTCCGGACGTTACTTTATGCCTTTACCGCCAACCTTTGCAGCTTAATAGCCGGAAGTTTTATTATTACCCGATTGCCTGTTTGAGAAGATTATAAAAAGCACCAGGGAATATTATTTTTACTTTTCCAGGTTCTTAAAATAGGAATCGATTCCATCACAGATACCATGGGCAATTTTTTTCTGATATTCTGTCGTCTCCATCAGTTTATCTTCCTTAGGATTTGACATAAAACCCATCTCAATGATGCTGACAGGGATCGTACACCAGTTAATGCCGCTCATATCGTCCCTAGGTATAGCCCCCCTGTTTTTGGCACCTGTCTTATCGCATAAGGCATCGATGATAGCGGTGGACAGTTCTTTGCTCTTCTTACTCAGCTGCGAGACATAGGGATTGTCGGGGGAAGGGTAGAGGGTGCTGGCACCGGTAATGGAGGAGTCGGTGGAACTGTCGGCATGAATTCTGATAAAGACATCCGCATTACTCTTATTTGCCAAATCCGCTCTTTCCTTATTACTTAAGTTAACATCATTCTTCTCCCGAATCATATAAACCTCATAACCCCTGTTACTTAATTCCTCTTTTACAAGTTTGGATATCACAAGATTCAATTCATATTCGGGGACTTTGGTTGATACACCCTGGGTGCCGGAACTGACCTTTGCTTTCCTGGTTTTTGAACCGGGACCAATGGGTTCCTTTTCATTATTACCTTTTTTTTGATGTCCGGCATCTATGGCAATCATTTTCTTCACAGACTTCTTCGAAGCCTTTACGGTTTTGCTGTGCTTTCCGGGACTTTGGGGAGGAGGGGTAGAAGTTATGTTAACTTGTTCGGACAGGGAAGGGACAGCAGGCTGTTCTGACAGCTGCGCCATCTCCGGAAGATCTTCCGGGGCATCCTTTCCGTGGAACGCCTGAATCGCCTCCTCTTTTGAACAGGCACTAAGGATAAGCAGAGACAGGAGGATGACAGAAAATAGAGACAGGAGGAAAGAACTTTTGTGCTTCATGGATAAATCACCTTCACCTTCCGATTAAACTATACGTATTCTATGAAAAAACCAAGTCAAAAATAAGGCACAGAGCTTAAGAAAAGATTAATTTTATATTGACAGTTTTTATAAATTAGATTATGATATAGCCGTTACACAAATTACATATTTTTTATAAGCTAGGGGAGCCATGGCTGAGAGGTATACGTATTTTTGTATACTGACCCTCACTACTTGATCCGGTTAATGCCGGCGTAAGGAAGCAATACAAGTGGTCCCTCCTATGCAATCATAAGGAGGTTTTTTATGTTTCAGAATTTATTTGATTTATTTGTCGTTTCACAGGATGATGGTGCCGGAACCATAACGTATGTACCATCCACCGCAGGTACCATCGCACTTGTTATTTTGGTGGCAGCTTTACTGATTGCTATGCTGGTTATCGGCGGAAGTACCAGGAAGAAGATGGGGGTACAGCAGCTTGCGATTGCCGCAGTTGCACTGACTCTGGCAGTAATTACAAATTTTTATGCTGTATTTAAACTGCCTTACGGAGGGTCCATTACGTTGTTTCGTATGTTTTTCATCAGTCTGATCGGTTATTTGTATGGAACAAGGGCAGGTATTGTAACCGGCGTGGCATATGGTTTCCTGGATTTTATCTTAGAACCTTATGTAGTGCATCCGGTGCAGTTATTGCTTGATTATCCCATTGCCTTTGGGTTACTCGGATTGGCCGGTGTGTTCAGAAATCAAAAGTATGGTATCGTAAAAGGGTATATTCTGGGAGTAATCGGAAGATATCTATGCCATGTCCTTTCCGGTATTATTTTCTTCTCCGTCAATGCGAAAAGCCTTAATGCCATTGTCTATTCCCTTGGGTATAATGCCACTTATATCGTGCCGGAGGCTGTATTAACTGTTGTCCTGCTCAGTCTGCCGCCGCTTCGGAACGCATTAACGACAGTGAAGCAGATAGCAGCGGAAAATTAGTGATAATGTGACAAATATTTTTATAGATTTCGTTGGACAGATAATTTATTACCCCTTCTTCGCATATGATAGGTAATAATATGTTTGAAGGTAATAGAAGTGAAGAAGATAATCATGTTAGGCATAGCCGTTCTGATAGTAATCTTATGTAATATTAATATACAAATGCAAGAGAAGGAAAAGGAAGAACTATTACAGGCTGTGACATCTCCTGCCATGAAGGAAACACAGGATAGTACCAATAGTCAGACGAGTGCTGACCAGCTGGACTACACCAAGATGTTTCCGGATTTGTATACGGTATATCAAGAGCCGGAGAAGGCCAAGGGTAAAAGGATAGCCTATCTGACCTTTGACGACGGTCCCAGTGAAAATACCTATAAAGTCCTGGATACACTGGAAAGTATGGATGTGAGAGCCACCTTTTTTATCGTCGGAAGTTCCATTAAGAAAGAAGAGGAAAATTGTCTGATCCGAATGGTGAATGAGGGTCATACCATAGGAATCCATACCTATTCCCATATGTGCAATGAGATTTATTGCTCTGTGGAGCGGTTTCTGGAGGACTTTAATATGGTCTATCAGCAGATTTATGATATCACCGGAGATCGGGTACATATCTATCGCTTCCCCTGGGGAAGCAACAATGGGTACAGTAAGAAGATTAAGGATGCACTGATGTCTGAGATGGAGCGGCGCGGTTTCACCTGCTTTGACTGGAATGTCAGTGCCAATGATTCTGTCGGAAAGCCTACCTATTCATCTATTATGAAGAATATTAAGAAGGACCTGTCCAGACAGGATTATCCCATTATATTAATGCATGACTCCAGTATTAATGATCTGACGGTACAGATGCTTCCGGATATTATTAAGCTGCTCAAAGAGAAAGGGTATGAGTTTGATACCCTTGATCACAGAGAGGGATATACCTTTCCCTGGTAGATATAATTATTTCATTTATTTAAAAAGCGTTTCTCAGACCGATATCATCTGATGAAACGCTTTCTTACTATTCTCCGATCCTTGATACCGCGACATAGATTCCTGAAATACGATACCAGGTAGGAAAATCAACAATACCGGTCCGGGGAAGGTCAAAGATGCCCTGGAAGGCACTCACGGCATCAGCAGTCGCCTGATTAAAATTCCCATCCACAGCCACCTTTGGAATCAGCGTATAGGTATCTGAAATTTTATTCAATTGCTCCTGAATCGTTCTTACCGCCGCACCACTGGAACCGATGGTGAGGTTGGAACCGGGCCAGGAGGAAGGAACACCGGATACTTCTGTCGCGGTATTGATGTAAATGGAAGCACCATAGAAATGGCGTAGAATTCCCAGAGCATCCACTCCCTTGTCACCCAGATCTTTGGAACCCCACTGGGTCATCCAGTTGGGACATTGTACTTTATTCCCGTCACAGTACTGGGTGAGAATTGGTTGCTTTACATTTGGTCTGGAGAGGTAATTGGTAAACAACGAATCAACAACCAGCCCGATATTATCGTAGATATTACGTCCGTCCATCCACTTATGGTCAAAGGCAGTAGAAGAGGTAACGGTGAAACTGTAGCCCTGATTTCGATACCATTCAGTAAAAACTCGATTCAGGGTAAAGGACATAATTGCAAGGATGTTGGCTTGAAGGGTAGTTTCCGGCCAGGTCGCATAGATCTCACTGGAAGCTACATTTTTAATGTAGTCGCGAAATCTTACATAGTGATTTTGGGCGGAGGAATCTGTGGGAGGTCCGTCGTGTACTACAACGTATTCCGGAATGACCACCTGGGATAATACAATCTCGCCGGATACATCCGTAGGCTTAATTTCTGCTTCTGCAATCTTCGGCGGATAGTCCCCATATAACGTATGGGGCGGAATAACATAGGCTACCCCTGTCTGTCCGGCACTGCTCTGATTGAGACTAGTACTTTGCAGGGCCGTAACCCTGGGTAAAATCTGAGAATTTGATATTACGACCGGGATAAACCCCGGAGCACTGATAGTAAGATTATATTCCGAATACGGCTGTTGAGCGGTTGGCTCCAGGCTGTAATCAATGGGAGGAGAGGGTAATTCGATTTCCGCTGTATTACCGGAGGCATCTGTAGTCACCTGTTCGATGACGGTATCGGGGCTGCCGGAATTGGAGATGCTTACGTTTGCTCCGGCTACAGGAGCCATCCCCATAGTTGTACACTGGACTTTCATGCGACCTGTGGTCTGTGTGCCAAGCTCCACAGGGAAAATCCGAATACGATCAGCTCTCTTATCTAAAAAGGAATTGTACCAATAATTCATGAACACACCATGCCTTTCCTGCTTATAATTCTGCCATTCGCGTCACGGCAACATAAATACCAGAGATCCGATACCAGGTAGGAAAGTCAACGATCCCATTGGCAGGCAGACCAAAGATCCGCTGGAAGGTGCTTACGGCTTCGGCTGTTTGTGGACCGAATTGACCGTCCACCGCAACGGTAGGAATTGCGGGATAATTCTGGGCAATCCGGTTGAGCTGTTCCTGAATGGTTCTGACAGGCGCACCGCTGGACCCTATAGTTAAATTTTCACCCGGCCAGGAGGAAGGGACTCCCGATACTTCCGTTGCCGTATTGATAAAGATAGAATTACCATAATAATTTCTCAAAATCTGGATGGCACTAAGTCCCTGGTCACCCAATGTTTTAGAGCCCCATTGAGACAGCCAGTTGGGACAGGACACCCGATTACCGTCACAATATTGGGTAAGAATTGGTTGTCTGATGTTGGGCCTTGACAGATAATTGATAAAGATAGAATCTACAATTCGGCTGATGTTGTCATAAATATTTCTTCCGTTCACCCATTTATGATCATATGCCGTAGAGGAAGTAATTGTGAAACTGTAGCCTTGATTGCGGTACCATTCGGTATAGACCCTGTTCAGGGTAAAGGAAAGGATTGCGAAAATATTGGCATAGATGGTATTCTCCGGCCAGGTGGAATAGATCTCACTAGAGGCAACGTTTTTAATATAATCCCGAAAACGCTGATAATGATTCTGTGCGGAGGAATCAGTAGGCGGTCCGTCGTGGACAACGACAAATTCAGGAACAACAACACTGCTTAACACAATTTCACCGGATTCCCCGGTGGGTTTCACCTCGGCCTCCGGTATCTTGGGAGGATAATCCCCAAATAAGGTATGAGGCGGAACGACATACAGATTGCCCCCGGTAACCCCTGGTTCCTGTACCGGGACCAGTGCCTGCTCCTGCAGGGAAGTAACAGCCGGGAAAATCTCAATACTGTTAATTACCGAATTAACATAACCCGGAGCTGATATGTTGAGGTCATAATTGTAGTAGGGCTGCGAGGTGGATGGCTCCATACTGTACTCGATAGGAGGAGCCGGTAATTCGATGACCTCGGTCAGACCGGATTCATCCGTTGTTAATTGATCGATTGGAGCATTCTGGTTCGGTGCTGTTACACTTACAGTGGCATTTGCAATCGGAGTCAATGCTGCAGTTGTACACCTGGCCTGAAACCGGCCCAGGGACTGCGTTCCCATTTGCGCGGGATATACTCTGTAATTCCCGGCGATATACCTGGGAATACCTTGTGGACTCATATGACTCATAGTTACCTCCGTTTCTGCGATTCATTTTGGTAACTTATTTTATTACCAAGTTATGATATTTGATCTAAAATGTGAACAGAATATTTTATTAGCAGGAGTCTTTTCATAATTGTTGAAAAAATACGATAAATTAACCAATAAATATTTGTGAAAACACTTGTAATTTGAGTTTAGATATGGTATTATCTTAAAAATTAATCAAAAATATGAATATTTATGCACCCCGCATTAATAAAATTTACAAAATTGGAGATATGAATTGCGTATATCCCCAGTGAATTTAGGCTTTGTATTCTTTTTTTTTGCGATAATGAAGGTCACAGAAAGGGAAAAAGGTGGAACGATGAAAGCATTCTTAATTCTGGAGGATGGCAATGTTTTTACGGGAGAAAGCATTGGAGCACAGAAAGAAATTATCAGCGAGATAGTTTTTAACACCGGAATGACGGGTTATTTGGAAGTACTGACAGATCCTTCTTATGCCGGTCAAAGCGTAGTCATGACATATCCGCTAATTGGTAATTATGGAATCTGTCATGAGGATATGGAATCCCATAAGCCATGGCTGGATGGATTTATTGTGCGCGAGTTATCAAGAATTCCGAGCAATTTCCGCAATGAAGAAAGTATTCAGAGCTTTTTGGAGCGTAATGATATTCCCGGAATATCGGGAATCGACACCAGAGCATTGGTGAAGATCTTAAGAAACAAGGGCACCATGAACGGAATGATCACCACCAATGAAGCCTATGATAAGGAAGTAATACTGGAAAAAATCCGTCAGTATAGCGTAGCAAAGGTAGTGGCAAAGACAACCTGTGAGAATAAAATTAATGTACCTTCTGTAGATACAAATAAGAAAATTTATAAAGTTGCATTGATGGATTATGGGATGAAGAATAATATCGCAAGATCTCTGGCACAAAGGGGATGTGAGGTTACAATCTATCCGGCATTCACGAAGGCAGAAGAAGTACTAAAGGATCAACCCGATGGCATTATGCTTTCCAACGGACCGGGAGACCCAAAAGAATGCGTAGAAATTATAGAAGAAGTAAAGAAGATGTTTGACAGTAAGGTACCGATTTTTGCAATTTGTCTCGGTCATCAGTTACTGGCTCTGGCCAACGGCGGAGACACCCAGAAGATGAAGTACGGTCATCGCGGTGCAAATCATCCGGTGAAGGACTTAAAGTCAGGACGGGTATATATCTCCACACAGAATCATGGGTATATGGTAAAGGAAGAAAGTATACGCCCGGAATTGGCAGAGGTCAGCTTTATTAATGTTAACGATAAAACAGTGGAAGGCTTACATTACCTTGGAAAGAATGTATTTTCAGTTCAATTCCACCCGGAGGCTTGTGCAGGACCGCGTGATAGTGAGTTCCTTTTTGATGAGTTTATTCAGATGATGGAGGTACAGGAATAATGCCGAGAATAGAGAATATAAAGAAAGTTTTAGTAATTGGTTCCGGTCCTATCATAATAGGGCAGGCAGCAGAATTTGATTATGCAGGAACCCAGGCTTGTCGATCCCTGAAAGAAGAAGGAATCACCGTAGTACTTGTTAATTCCAATCCGGCAACGATCATGACAGATAAGGAAATTGCAGATATTGTTTATATTGAACCTTTGACACCGGACTTTGTAAAACGTATTATCATAGAAGAAAGACCGGATAGCGTACTCCCGACATTGGGCGGACAGGCAGCTTTAAATATTGCCATGGAGCTGGAGGAATCGGGATTTTTGAAAGATAATGATGTGAGATTAATCGGAACAACCTCAGATACAATCAGAAAAGCTGAGGATCGTTTAGAATTTAAAAAGACTATGGAAAAGATCGGAGAGCCATGTGCGCCGAGCGAAGTCGTTACTACGGTAGAAGCAGCCGTGGACTTTGCCGGTATCATTGGTTATCCGGTCGTTGTGCGTCCGGCTTATACCCTTGGCGGAAGCGGCGGCGGGATTGCTGACAATGAGGAAGAACTGATTGATATCTGTACCAACGGACTTCGATTAAGCCGTGTGGGACAGTGCCTCATCGAGCGTTGTATTGCCGGGTGGAAGGAAATTGAATACGAAGTAATGCGCGATAGCCAGGGTAATTGTATTACCGTATGTAATATGGAGAATATTGATCCGGTCGGTGTACATACCGGTGACAGTATCGTTGTGGCACCTTCTCAAACCTTAGGCGATAAAGAGTACCAGATGCTTCGTACCGCTTCCTTAAATATTATTACCGAACTTGGGATTACCGGCGGCTGCAATGTTCAGTATGCACTGCATCCGGATACCTTTGAGTACTGTGTAATCGAGGTTAATCCTCGTGTCAGCCGTTCTTCCGCCCTGGCTTCTAAGGCAACAGGGTACCCCATTGCCAAGGTTGCGGCCAAAATAGCACTTGGATATCATCTGGATGAGATTCAAAATGCAGTTACGAAGAAGACTTTCGCCAGCTTTGAACCAACACTGGATTACGTCGTTGTTAAAATTCCAAAGTGGCCTTTTGATAAATTCATCACCGCAAAAAGAGTGTTAACCACACAGATGAAAGCTACCGGTGAAGTTATGGCCATCAGTACTAATTTTGAAGCAGCATTGATGAAAGCACTTCGTTCCCTTGAGCAAAATATTTATAGTCTGAACTATGGCAATTATGCTTCCATGACGCTGGAAGAGGTACATGATGCCCTGTATCAAATTGACGACAGAAGATTATTTGTCATTGCTGAAGCGATCAGAAGAGGAATTTCCTATGAGGAGATTCATGCAATAACCAAAATTGATGCATGGTTCATCGATAAAATTGCGATTTTGGTACAGATGGAAAAGGAATTATCCGAGCAGCCGCTTACTGTAGAACGCTTAAAGAAAGCTAAGGATCTGAGCTTCCCTGACAGAGTAATCGCAGAGTTAGCAGGAAAAACTCCGGGAGAAGTAAAGAGCTTACGCAAAAGTAACGGGATTATCGCTGCATTTAAGATGGTAGACACCTGCGCCGCAGAATTTGATGCAGAGACACCATATTACTATTCCTGCTTTGGCAGCATCAATGAGGTTGAGAAGACCACAGGACGTAAGAAGATCATGGTACTTGGTTCCGGACCGATCCGCATCGGACAGGGAATAGAATTTGATTATTGTTCTGTTCACAGTGTATGGGCTTTATCAAAATGCGGTTGTGAAACTATCATTGTCAATAATAACCCGGAGACAGTAAGTACGGACTTTGATATAGCAGATAAGCTATACTTTGAACCATTAACGCCCGAAGATGTAGAGAACATCGTTGATATGGAGCAGCCGGACGGAGCGGTAGTGCAATTTGGCGGTCAGACAGCAATTAAATTAACAGAAGCACTGTTGAAAATGGGAGTTCCGATCCTTGGTACATCTGCCGAGAACGTGGATGCTGCAGAGGACAGAGAATTGTTTGACAAAATCCTCGAAAAATGTGAAATACCCAGACCGGCAGGTAAAACCGTGTTTACAACAGAGGAGGCGCTTACGGCGGCAAATGAACTGGGCTATCCGGTACTCGTACGCCCTTCTTATGTACTTGGCGGACAGGGGATGCAGATCGCTATCTCGGATGATGATATCATAGAGTTTATGAGAATTATTAATCTTACCGTTCAGGAGCATCCCATCCTGGTGGATAAATACCTGATGGGCAAGGAAGTGGAGGTAGATGCTGTCTGTGATGGAGATGATATATTAATTCCGGGTATCATGGAACACATTGAGAGAGCCGGAATCCATTCGGGAGACAGCATATCCGTATATCCTACCCAGACCATCAGCCAGAAGGTAAAGGATGATATCGTGGAGTATACCCGAAAGCTGGCGAATTCCCTTCAGGTTATCGGATTAATCAATATTCAGTTTATCGTATTTAATGAGATGGTTTATGTAATAGAAGTAAATCCGAGATCCAGCCGTACCGTTCCATATATCAGCAAGGTTACCAATTTACAGATTGTTGACATAGCCACCAGGGTAATCCTGGGTGAGAAGATTAAGAGCCTTGGTTATACACCGGGCTTATGGCCGGAATCAGAATATATTGCGGTAAAGATGCCGGTATTCTCCTTTGAAAAGTTAAGAGGGGCAGAAATCAGCCTTGGACCGGAGATGAAATCAACAGGTGAATGCCTTGGGATTGCAAAAACCTTCCACGAAGCCTTATATAAAGCATTTCTTGGAGCCGGAATAAACCTGCCAAAATACAAGAAGATGATCATGACGGTTAAAAAATCAGACCGTGAGGAAGCGATCGAACTCGGACGCAGGCTCGTGGCCCTTGGATATCAGATCTATGCAACCGGAGGAACCGCCGAAGCACTGAATAACAGTGGGGTACCGGCCATCGGAATTCGTAAGATAGAGCAGGAGAGCCCCAATATCCTGGATTTAATCCTGGAGCATAAGATTGACCTGGTGATCAATACGCCGACACATGGACGGGATAAAACCAGAGATGGCTTCCTGATCCGCCGGACATCGATAGAAACCGGTGTCACATGCTTTACATCCCTGGACACAGCGGCTGCACTGCTAACCAGTATGGAAAATGAGGATCCAACCAAATTAACGCTGGTGGATATCGCTAAAATATAAAAATAGAAAAAGCTGTTACTTATTGACCTGACCAATGAAGATCATGATGTAACAGCTTTTTTTTAAAAATTGATTGACAGAAGTTTAAGATTTCTCTTTACTGTGAGTTTATATATATCGGTTTTTCATGATCTATGATATAATAAATCCGAGTAACATAAGAAAAGGGTGATAATAAATGATGGATAACAAAGAAATTTTCCTTCAAAAGAACGGAATTAAAGAAAAATTTCTTGCGCTGGAGAAAAAGGATCCCACTTTATGGGATACCTTAAAAGAAATCTATGAAGATTATGAAGCAAAGATTAATGATGGCACGTTAAAAAGAACCATACACAGTTTTGTTAAGGAATTGGGTGCTCCCTCTGCCATGCACTCCATACGCTACCGAATTAAAACACCGGAAAGTCTCATCATTAAAATAATTCATAAAAAATGCAGCAATTTTATTGATTCGGATTATGCGAATATCACGAAGGAGACCTATGGTAAGGTCATTATGGATTTGCTTGGAACGAGAATCCTGATTCGTCACCGTTATCAATGGGAAGAAATTCATGATCTGATCTGGTACCTCTATTTTAAAGGAACAGAAAAATATGTAAAGAACAGATCAAAGGACTATGTGGGAGATTCCATAGAACCATTTCTTGCCGAACGGCCGAAGATCTTTTATCGTTATGAATCCAATACAAAGATATATGAATTAAAGGGTCGGGATACCTTTGATTTTGAGAAGAATAACACGGGTTATAGCAGCAATCACTATATCATAAATTATTATGGAACGTATATTGAACTACAGGTACGAACATTATTTGATGAAGCCTGGAGTGAAAATGATCATGATTTTGTTTATAAGCTTCAAGCCGGTAATAAAAAACTGGTATTAAACCGCACTTCGAATCTATTAAGTAAGGTATCGGAGATAGCAGATGAGTTGAGTATGTTTATGCATGATTATTACGATGAATCCATCTTTAATGTACCTGAGGAATATGATGATAATCCCGGGATGTTCTTTGGAAGAAGTGAGATGGCGGAGAATAAGCTGCTGGACAACAGCAAGCTGGACAATCTTCACAGCAGAAGTGTGGCTTCGAAATCCGTTGGAGATATTAATGAGTTGTATTAACCATGTATCAATGCGCAGGAGGATGCCCTATGAAACTATATCTTAGTGAGGAAGCAAATCAGGCAGCAGAAGAATTTTTAACTGCACTTAAGAATGGAACAATCTCCAGACATGTGCTTCCCAATAATTATGAAGACTATACATTGGAATTTGAGAACAACGATCTGCGGGATTATAAAAAGTATTTAAAAACGATGTCATATTATGACTATGTAGAAAGTAAGGCGGTGGCATACAATGGACAATTATAGCTATAGCAGCAACAATATGAACAGTAAAACCTATAATTATTTAATTAATATCTTCGGAGAAGAGAGAATTAAAAACAGATATGCCACCATATGGGACTATATGACAGAATTTATTAAGAGACATCATTATGAAGAAAATCTGATCATATCAAAAAATGCCTTAAGCCAAATGATCATTGACTACTTTGTGGATATTGACAGATTAAAGCAATTTCATGGAATTAATCGGATTAGTACGACAAAGATCTATTCTTACACCGCATTCTGGCTGATTAAGAGAAAGCCATTGGTGATCGTGAAGGATAATCTGGAAGATTATAATCTTACTTTTGCAAATGAACGTTTTGTTACCGGATATCTGTTACGTTGTTTAAATAATGAAAATATCTCAACGCTGATTCTGGATGAAAAGAAATCAGATTATATTGATTTTGTGGATAATCTCATGTACTTTCTGCAGTACCGTGTCATAACTGCCCAGGCGATTGAAACGATTTTGTTTGCATTCAGAGCAGGTAAGGCCATTCAATACTCCTGTGATTATGAGAATTAATCAAAAGTATGAATAAAAGCGATATCAAAGTACCGGTCAGAACGGTACGATTGATATCGCTTTCTTTATTGTTTCACATAGTATTTTCTTTAATTTCCCTGTAAAGATTTCAGATTAAATTTGTCATCCAAATACTTGTTGAATGTATCAACTAAGGTTGACTTTGCAGGTATTTCGACAGATCCGTTAAAAAAGTCTTCCAATGCCTTAGATAGGGATGTTTCCGCTATTTTATCCAGTTCCGGATGGTTGTTAAAATAATCCTCTAACAAAGGAGCATCATCAGGATTGGTAACAATAACAGTACAAGGAGAGAACTTACGTGTACCATCACCGTTATCAGCATCAATTTCTGCAAATAAATAAGTTAATCCTAATTTTTTGGCTGTTACTCTGCCACCGATACTTACAGATGCGATAGAAGAATCATAGCTGGAGAATCTTGCAACCTCTGCAGTATTGCTGGGTTTTAATATCACCCTTAGTGAGTCACTTTTGTCCAATCCCAAAATAATTCGGGATTTTGTCATCTTAACACTAAAAGCGGGAGGTCCTACTGTAACATCACAGGTCAAAGGAGTAGTTGTTGTTCCATCCTTAACACTGACTGTAATTGTTGCAAAACCAACTTTATTGGCAGATACCACACCGTCATCGCTTACAGAAGCTGTATCCGCGTCATTAGACTTAAAGCTGATCTTCATACTCTCCGTTACATTATAAACTTTTAACGAAAAGGACTTTCCTTTAACTAAGGTAACATTCTTTAGATTAAGTCTGTAATCAGCACTTTTCTCCTTATCAATACTAGATGCATAAGCGTTCATTGGGTTCAATGGTAATAGCAAAGTAAAGAAAAGAAGTAAGCCAAGGGTAAAGAAACATTTGCGAAAAATCCGATTTTTCATGGCTTTTCCTCCAAAACTTAAAATTCCTTTGTCACATCCTACCTATTCTGTAATTAATATAGCATTTGTTTTTGTCAGAATAGTGTCATAATGTAAAATATTATATAAATAATTATAATATGCCAATCGTCTCTTTTTATACAAATAATTGATAAGTTTTACTACTTGTTTTCACCAACCATTATAAGATATAATAGAGACGTTAATGGTGATTTTTAAGGAGAATGCGGAAGGGAGAAGTTGATCATGCAGTATATTTTGATCGCAGATGATAATCGCGATATTACAGATATTTTATCGACGTATTCCAGAATGGAAGGTTTTGAACCTGTAGTTGCTGCCGATGGTGAGGAGGCAGTAAAATTGTTTCATCAGTATAATCCGGAGGTTGTCTTACTTGATGTTATGATGCCAAAGGAAGATGGTTACGAGGTTTGCAGAAAGATCAGAAGCAAGTCTAATGTGCCTGTGATCCTGATCACCGCACGAGGTGAAGATTTTGATAAAATTATGGGGCTTGATATCGGAGCCGATGATTATATTGTTAAACCATTCAGTCCAAGAGAAGTAATGGCAAGAGTAAGAGCTGTTTTAAGAAGAATGACGAAGGTAGCTTCAAAAGAATCAGCTTCTGAGAATATTATTAATATAGGTAATTTGGAAATAAATCTGGATGAGTTTACCCTGTACATAGGCGGTAATAAAATATCCTTAACAAAGAAGGAAATTGAAACAATGTGGACGCTTGCCAGCAACCCCAATAAAGTATTTACCAGGGATAATTTATTGGACAGCTTATGGGGATTTGATTATTTTGGCGACAGTAGAACCGTCGATTCGCATATAAAGCGACTCAGAGCAAAACTGGACATAATAGAACATCCATTTTGGACAATCAAGACCATCTGGGGTGTAGGATACAAATTCGAGATTGAGGACAAATAACAGAAAGGGCATGGTTATTCATATGGCCAATGATAATAAAGTACGTATCTATAACCGGCTGTTTTTTAAGCTTTATCTCAATTATGCAATCATGCTTTTGGTAACTGCAATTCTCATCTGCCTGAT
This sequence comes from Bacillota bacterium, assembly GCA_023439505.1. Lineage (GTDB taxonomy): Bacteria > Bacillota > Clostridia > Lachnospirales > Lachnospiraceae > Mobilitalea. The sequence continues at coordinate 94,825 of JAEXNR010000043.1, read as the reverse complement.
CTTTATGAGGTTATATCAGGATAATACGATGAAAAGTAATGAAAGTGAGTTGTTAAGACAGGCGAAAAGTATCAGTTTAAGAATGACAGGCTTTATTAAAAGCGGTAAAACGGAAGATTTTCTGGAATATTTGGATACATTACAGGAATTTAACAATATTGATATCTGGACCATATCCAATCCTGAGGCGGATAATCCCATGGATGAAAGTCTGGAGACAACCACCTATGAAGAGCTTTCATCGATTGAAGCATATCCTGAAATTATTAAAAGCGCTTTTCATGGAAGAGAAAAAATCTACAGGGGTTATGATAACATCAACGAATTGCCCACAATTACCGTAGCATATCCCGTTTATGGTAATAATTATGAGGTGGTAGGAGCGGTATTATCAAAATTTTTGGTAGAAGAGCAGAAAGCAATTGTATCCAGCAGTCTTTCTTTGATTGTAATCAGCAGCGTATTGGCCCTGGCAATTTCATTTGTCATTATCATCGTATTTGCCACGGAGCTTTCACTTCCTATCTCAAGGATGAGAGTAACAGCATTAGAGCTTGCAGCCGGAAATCTGCACAGTAAAACAGGGATAAAGCGCAATGACGAGATAGGTGATCTGGCTAAGACAGTGGATGTTCTATCGGAAAAACTGTTGGAAAATGATATACAGAGAAAAAATCTGGATCAGATGAGACTTGACTTTTTTGCTAATGTATCCCATGAATTACGAACCCCGATTACGGTTTTGCGTGCCTATACAGAAACACTGGTTGACGGTGTTGTGACGGATCAGGGCACTGTTACACAATACTATGACCGAATGTTGTCTGAATGTAAAAGTATGGAACGTTTGGTCGGGGACTTATTGGTTCTTTCCAAAATGCAAAATCCGGATTTCATGATTCAAAGAGAACCGGTGAATCTGGTTCAGGTATTTGATGATATTATACGCAGTGCAACTGCAATTGCGGAAAAGAAAAATATTGTCATCGAAGTTGCAAAAGATAAGCCTGTTTATATGCTTTGGGGCGATTATGACCGGTTAAGACAGATGTTTATGATCATCCTGGATAATGCAATTAAGTTTTCAGAGGAATTTAAAATCGTACACATAAAATTATCGGAAGAGGACAAAATAAGAGTATCAATTCGGGATGAAGGAATCGGTATAGAAGCCGCCGATTTAGCAAATATATTTGAAAAATTCTACAAATCGAACTTAAGGCAGAATGCCAGCGGAACCGGTCTTGGACTGGCCATCGCGAAGCAAATTGCATTGAAGCATGAAGGGAATATTGAAGTAACATCAACGCCGGGTGAAGGAACAGAGTTTGTATTCCATTTTCCTCCCCATTGTCCAGAGGCTATGTGATGCAACGAATCGGGCATGGGTCCCACTTTGGAATTAATAAGGAAGTGAGCGGAACGAGCTGTAACTGAGGTAAGAAGTACCAATCAAAAAAATGATAAAAATCTTGAAAAATAGAGGATAATAGGGTATAATAAGATTACAAATTAAATATTTCCTGAGATGTTCGATACTCCTGTCATTTTGAACCTACATGATATAATAAGGGATTCCAATATTGGTAAGTAGATGTCAGGCCGCCGTTTGCAGCGGAAGGCAGAAGCTTATTTGCGGTTACCCACCTAGCTTGGCTAGGAGTCAAAATACAGGAAACGGCATTTTGGGTGTATTACGAATGATGAAGGCGGCGTTAAGCCGCTTTTTTTCGCGTTTGCGATATTTTTCTTGTTTTTTCTATGCGGGAATTCTATAATAATTATCATAATAAGCAAGAAGATAAAATATTTCACTGGATGATTACAGGCATTCATTCCAATTGTGTCATGGATCCGGTTGATCGTGGGTTGGAATTAGTTGTCATCGTTCGTTTGGGAGGCAGAAATGAAGTATGGATTTATCAGAGTGGCAGCGGCTACCCCTGTAATTAAAGTTGCCGATTGTGACTATAATTCGCAAAGAATCATCGAATATATAGAGAGAGCTGAAAAAGAGGATATTAAATTATTGGTATTTCCAGAACTTAGTGTAACGGGATATACCTGTGGGGATTTGTTTTTACAGGAAGCATTGCTTCGCGGTGCTATGGAAGGTGTGAAAAAAATCGCTGGTGTTACAACAGGAAAGGATATGGTTGTAATCATCGGCATCCCGTATGCTCTGACGGGAAAATTATATAATGTAGCGGCTGTTCTGTTTGACGGTAAGGTGCTTGGGCTGATTCCGAAAGTAAATATTCCGAATTATACGGAATTTTATGAGGGAAGGTATTTTACAAGAGGAATACTGGATCCTGTACGGGTTAACTTTTTGGGAGAAGAAACATACTTTGGCTCAAGAATTCTGTTTCAACCGGGCAATTTTCCGGAATTTCTTCTTGGAATTGAGATCTGCGAGGATTTATGGGTGCCAGGTTCACCAAGTATTGCACATAGTCTGGCAGGTGCGACAGTAATTGCCAATCTGTCAGCAAGTGATGAAATCACCGGGAAGGATATTTATCGCAGGGAATTGGTAAAAAGCCAGTCGGCAAAGCTTGTCTGCGGATATATTTATTGTGATGCCGGTGAAGGGGAGTCTACCACTGATTTGATCTATGCAGGGCATAACCTTATCGCAGAGAATGGAACCTTATTATCAGAATCAGAGTTGTTTGAAAGCGGCATGATTTATTCTGAACTTGATATGGGCAGGCTGGTGAGTGAACGCAGGAGGATGTTGACTTATTTTGGGCAAAGCAGTACCCCCTATATGATTGTTTCCTATGATTATAAAAAGGAGAAGGGGAAGCTGATACTAAAGAGATTCGTCGATCCGGCTCCATTTGTCCCCTCTGTTAAGGCGGACAGAGAAAAAAGATGTAAGGATATCATTCATATTCAGGCGATGGGACTCAAAACCAGATTGTCACACATCAAATGTAAGCATGCCGTAATTGGTCTTTCCGGAGGACTTGATTCAACGCTGGCTTTACTTGTTACCTGTAAAGCCTATGATATGCTGGGATTAGACAGAAAGGACATTATTGCCATTACGATGCCTTGTTATGGAACCACAGACAGAACTTATCATAATGCAGTCTTACTGGCGGACTGTCTGGGCGTGACCTTAAAGGAAATTCCCATTCAGGAAGCGGTAGAGGTGCATTTTAAGGAGATAGGGCACGATCCAAAACTTCATGATATCACCTATGAAAATGCGCAGGCCAGAGAGCGGACCCAGGTACTGATGGATGTGGCCAATCAGTATGGCGGTATTGTTGTTGGAACGGGCGATATGTCTGAATTAGCTTTGGGATGGGCAACCTATAATGGAGATCATATGTCCATGTACGGCGTAAATGCGTCTGTCCCAAAGACCCTGGTACGTTATCTGGTAACTTATTTTGCAGACACAACAGATAATATGACCCTTAGTGAAGTTTTAAAGGATGTTTTGGATACGCCGGTGAGTCCGGAACTGCTTCCGCCAAAGGACGGGGAGATTTCCCAGAAGACAGAGGATATTGTCGGTCCGTATGAACTGCATGATTTCTTCTTATACTATATTCTGCGCTTTGGAAGCAGCCCGAAGAAGATTTATTATTTAGCAAAAGTAGCTTTTGCCGGAACATATGAAGATGAGACTATCTTAAAATGGCTGAAGGTTTTTTATCAGAGATTTTTTTCACAGCAATTTAAACGTTCCTGTCTTCCGGATGGCCCAAAGGTGGGCAGTGTATCGGTATCTCCGAGAGGAGACCTGAGAATGCCAAGTGATGCATCAGCTTCATTATGGATGAAAGAACTGGAGGAAATTAGTCATGGAATTTAAAATTATCACCGATTCAGCTTCTGATATACCGAAATGGGTTATTGAGACTTATCATCTGCATGTAATACCAACCCCCGTTGTAATAGATGACAAGGATTATTTTGACGGAAAGACCATTTTTCCGGAAACATTTTACAATATTCTTAGAAGCGGGAAAGATATCAAGACGTATCATATTAATTCCAATATGTTTTACGAGAATTTTCTTCCCTATGCCAAAGAACAAGTCGATGTAATCTATATCTGCTTTTCCACAGGAATTGCAGGTACATATAATGCAGCAAATATTGCAAAAGATGAATTACTGGAGCAGTATCCGGAGTTTCACCTGACAATTATTGATTCGAAATGTGCCTCCCTCGGATTTGGACTGGCTACTTATTATGCATTGTTGATGCAGAAAAATGGCGCTTCAAAAGAAGAGATTATTGAGGCGATTCGTTGGAATTGTGAGCATATGGATCATATCTTTACGGTGAATACACTGGAGTACTTACTAAAGGGAGGAAGACTCAGCAAGACCTCTGCAATTGCAGGAAGCCTGCTTGATATTAAGCCGGTCATCCAGGTGAATGATCTTGGAGCGCTGGAATCCATAGAAAAGGTAAGAGGAAGAAACAAGTCCTTAAAGAGGTTGATCGAGATCGCCGGAGAGCGCGGTGCAAATTTAAAAAACCAGATGATTGGGATTGTCCATGGGGATGATGCCCAGACAATGGAGGCTATGAAAGAACAATTGTCGCAGACCTATGGATGCGAATATTTCATGGATAATTTTGTGGGCTGTGCCATCGGTGCACACACCGGTCCGGGGATTATCGGAATTATCTTTTTAAATGAACAATCCCCCTATGAAACGTATTATCTTCATGAATTAAATAATGCACTAAAATAAGAAATGTAAATCATAATTGAAATTAGAAATTAAAATCATAACTGAAATTAGAAATTAAATCATAACTGAAATTAGAAATTAAAATCATAACTGATAGAATATTCCGGCAAGCTGTATCATGTATCACAAAGAAATCGTGCCGCTGAAGTGATATCTCAGCGACACGGTCTTGTCGGTGCTATGTAAGAATGGTTAATCTTCTGATATCGCGGCCTTATCAAGCGCATCTTTGATTGCGCCGATTAAGAGGGTTTCGGTATATTGGCTGTCCTTGGAGAGCTTTAATTGATCGATGGGCACATCATTGCTTAGCTGAGAAGAGATTTCTTCCAATGATGGTTTGACAAGAGGATACATTGTGGTCATGCTATCATCTATATTAATTAGCTGAACCGAATTAATGTGATCCTTATCTACCAATACCTCTAAGTTGATCGTCGTATCATTTAATTCAATGGAGGAGGTATATTTTCCGGGTACATACAGATTACCGCTTGTGGTAGTTGCATCCTTCTCCTTATCCGGCCAGAACATGAATATAAGCAGAAGTATCAGCAAAATACCTAATGCTGCAAAAATCACAGTGTATATGATTTCTTTTAATTGGAGTACGACTATTTTTGTCTTTGCCATTTCTTTCCTCCGGAGCATGAACTGCTTCATTGTCTTAATCTTAGTATATATTATTAATCACAATAACAAATTATGCAGATAAATTCGAAACCATGGAGGGATAATTTTATGTCCTTACAACTATTCCTTGGAAGTGCCGGGTCAGGCAAATCCTATCAGCTGTACCGTGAGATGATCAAACAGTCAAAACAGGAGCCGGATACGAACTTTCTTATTATCGTACCGGAGCAATTTACATTACAGACGCAGAAGGATATCGTATCCATGCATCCTGATCATGGAGTTATGAATATTGATATCCTAAGCTTTCTGCGCTTTGCCTACCGGATCTTTGAAGAGGTAGGCGGGAATGATTATCCCATATTAGAAGATACAGGAAAAAGCATGGTACTACGAAGGGTAGTAGAAGAGAAGAAGAAGGAATTGATCCTTTTTCATTCGAATGTGAAGAAGGTTGGATTCATCAATGAGTTAAAATCCCTGCTATCAGAGCTGTATCAGTATAATATCCGGGAAGATGACTTCAGAATGATGTTAGATGCCGCGGGGAACAAACCGTTATTAAAAGCTAAATTACAGGATATTCACACGATTTATGAAGGCTTTGGGGAATTTATCAGAGAAAGATATATCACGGCAGAAGAAGTCCTGATCTTACTCAATAACATCATCGACCAATCAGAGTGGATTAGGAATACAGTGATATGTTTTGATGGGTTTACCGGATTTACACCCTGTCAGTATCAATTATTAAATAAGATCATGAAATATGCTGCGAAAGTAATTGTTACGGTAACTATCGATCCAAGAGAGAAAATCGGGTCTGGATTTTCAAAACACCAATTGTTCAGTTTAAGTAAGAAAACCATACAAAAATTAAGCCAGATTGCGGAGGATTTGCAGATTCCGGTAGAGGAGCCTGTATACGCTGAAAAAAGAAATCCTGCCGGAGTGCCGTACCGCTTCATAGATGCGCCGGCGCTGGCCTTTCTTGAGCATAACCTGTTTCGTTATCCTTATGAGCATCATGGGAAAGAGCCAAAGGATATTACCCTTCATTGTATGAGAAACTCAGAAGCAGAAGTTGTGTTTGCAGCGAGAGAGATTCAGAGACTGGTTCGGGAGGAAGGTTACCGCTATTATGATATTGCGATTGTAACAGGGGATGTGGGGCAATACGGGCGAGTGATGAAGAGAATTTTCTCCCAGGAGAACATTCCCTGCTTTATTGATCAGAAAAAGGATATCCTGAATAATCCCTTTGTAGAATTTATCCGGTCAGCAATTGCGATTGTCAGGGAGGACTTTAGTTATGAGAGTGTATTTCGTTATCTAAAGACGGGTTTTTCTGAGATGATGCCGGAGGATGTGGATATCCTGGAGAATTATGTTCTTGCAACCGGGATCAGAGGAATGAAACGCTACAAGGAGCCTTTTCAGAGGGGATATAAGACAAAGGAGCCCATTGATCTTAAGTTGCTGAATGCCTGCAGGGAAGGTCTGCTTCAGGAGCTTTTGCCTCTCTGCGAAGTACTGAAGGATCAGAATAACACGATCAAAGAGTATACAACTGCACTGTATGACCTTGGGATGAGACAAAAGGCTGAAGAAAAGCTGAGCGTATACAGACAATATTTTCAGGAACATCATATGACATTACTTGAAAAGGAATATGATCAGGTCTATCCTGCGTTAATGGAACTTTACGATCAGATAGTTCTTTTGCTGGGAGGAGAACACTGCTCATTAAAGGAATTCGGTGAAATCATAGAAACAGGACTGATGGAAGTGAAAGTAGGACTTATTCCTCCCGGTGTGGATGAAGTAGTGGTTGGTGATACGGAACGAACCAGATTAAAGGATATTAAGGCTTTGTTTTTTGTTGGTGTAAACGAGGGCATTATCCCAAAGACCATAGGCAGTGGCGGGATTCTGTCGGATATAGAGCGGGAATTGCTCAGTAATCATCATATCGAACTGGCACCGACCAAACGGCAGATGGCCTTTACGGAACAGTTTTATCTCTACCTGAATATGACCAAACCCAAAAACAGATTATATATGACCTATCACCGGGTAAATGAGGATGGCAAATCGGTTAATCCATCTTTTATAATAGGCAAACTAAAACAATTGTTTCCTGCGCTGCAGATTGTGAACGAGGAAGATGGAGGGGAGGATACAAAACATATTCTAAAAGATCATGGTCTGGACTATCTGGCGAAGGGACTGCGGGAATATCAGACCAGAGAACAGACCTATCTCTGGAAGGAGCTTTTTCTTTATTACAGGTCGAAAGAAGAAACCAATATAATTCTTAACCACCTGATACAGGGAGCTTTTTATCAAAACAGGGAAAAGGGCATATCAAAAGAGGCAGCAAAACTGCTATATGGACAGGAACTGAAAGGAAGTATAACCAGATTAGAGCGATATGCGGGATGTGCCTTTGCACATTTTATGTCCTATGGTTTGTCTTTAGAAGAGCGAAAAGAATATAAGCTTGCGGTACCGGATATTGGTAATATCTTTCATAACGCCATTGACCTCTTTTCCAAACGACTGGATGAAAGTGAATATACCTGGCATAGCATCCCGGGTGAAATCAGGGAGGAATGGGCAGTTTCCTGCGTGGAGGAAGCAGTTAATCAATACGAGAATTCCTTCATCAGAAGTTCCAGGAGAAATGAATATCTGGTGAAACGGATGGAGAGGATTACCATAAGGACATTATGGGCACTTTGCAGTCAGATGAAGCAGGGAATACTGGAACCTATGGGGTATGAAATGCCTTTTTATCATATACCGGAGAACTTTCTGACCTTGCAGGGAAGGATTGACCGGATGGATTTATATGAGACCGAAGATAAAGTTTATGTTAGAATTGTCGATTATAAATCAGGTCATACTGTATTTGATTTTGAAAGTATCTATTACGGATTGCAGCAGCAGCTGGCAGTTTATCTGGGTGCAGCCATGAACTATTTGAAGAGGCGATATGACAAGAAGGAAATAATCCCTGCGGGAATCTTCTATTATCATATCGATGACCCTATTGTGGATAAATCCGACCGGCCTGAGGATGAGATATTAAGAAACCTGAAGATGAATGGACTGGCAAATGAGGATAAGGAAGTACTGGTACTTATGGATCAGAATCTGTCCGGCGCGGAAGGAAACTTGAGAGCCAGCGTCAAATCCGAGATTATACCCATTGAGACGAATAAAGATGGGTACCTGACAAAACGATCAATGGCAGCAACGAAGAATCAGATGATGGCGCTTGTGGATTATGTCAATCATAATCTTTCCGAGAGTGGAAAACAGATATTAGACGGAGATACCAGACTGAATCCTTACCGTATGGGAGAGCGCAAGGCATGCGATTACTGTGAGTATCGGACGGCCTGCGGATTTGACAGCAGATTGCCCGGTCATACGTATCATAATCTGGCAGGCAAGTCGGCCGAGGAAATCAAAGAGAAGATATGGGGTAATAAAGATGAGATGGACAAAGGAACAGCAGAAGGTAATTGATACAAGAAATAAGAATGTTCTTGTTTCAGCGGCGGCAGGTTCGGGAAAAACCGCAGTATTGGTGGAACGTATTATAACTATGATTTCAGAGGGAGATCATCCTGTGGATATCGACCATCTTTTGGTTGTAACCTTTACCAATGCGGCAGCGGCTGAGATGCGGGACAGAATCGGCAAAGCCATTGATGAAAAATTACAGCAACAGCCGGACAACACACATCTTCAGAAACAGAACTCTTTATTACAAAGCGCGAATATAACAACGATCCATAGCTTTTGTCTCAATGTGATCCGGAATTATTTTCATCGGATTGATTTGGATCCGTCCTTTAAAATAGCAGAGGAATCGGAGATGACCTTGTTAAAATCTGATGTCATTGCTGAGGTTTTGGAGCGGTGGTACGAAGAAGGAAGAGAAGAGTTTCATGAGTTTATAGAGAGCTATTCCTATTCCAAGTCAGATAGTCCGGTGGAGGAATTGATCTTGCAGCTGTATCAGTTCTCTATGAGTGATCCATGGCCCGAAACCTGGTTAAGAGAAAAATGGAAGATGTTTGACCTGGAATCACCGGATGCAATGAATGAGACAGAGTGGATGAAGGAACTGCTTCAATATGTCAGGACGGTTGTTGCGGATTTATCTCAAAAGAATAAGGAAGCCCTGGATCTTTGCGAAGAGCCTGACGGTCCCGAGGCATATATTGCCGCGCTTATATCGGATCGTGATTTTCTGGAAAAATTGAGGGTAACCAAGACTTATGAGGAATATTGCGGACATCTGGAGGAAGTGACCTTTGCCAGATTATCAGGAAAAAAACAAGAGGGTGTCTCCCCTCTGAAAAAAGACCGGATTAAAGAAATCAGAGACCAGATAAAAAAAGGCCTGAAGGACCTTCAGGGGCAGTTCTTCTTTCAGTCCCCGGAGGAGATGTTCGATGATTTTCAAAAGGTTGCAAAAACAATTGGGGTACTTTTTGAATTAACCATGGATTTTATATCGGAGCTGGGGAAGAAAAAGGAGGAGAAAAATCTTCTCGATTTTCATGATTTGGAACATTTCGCACTTAAAATTCTGGTGGAAGAAAAGGAGGGCATACATTCTCCCACCCAGGCTGCACTGGAATTAAGCGAATATTTTGATGAGATATTAATTGACGAGTATCAGGACAGCAATCTGGTTCAAGAGACCATACTGCTTAGTATTTCCAAAGAAAAAACCGGTCATCCAAATCGGTTTATGGTAGGAGATGTGAAGCAGAGTATCTATAAGTTTCGTCTGGCAATGCCGGAGCTTTTCATGAGAAAATATCATGATTATCTGGCGGAGGATATGCTGGATCAGGAAGAAATCAACCGTTATCAAAGAATTGATCTGGATCGGAACTTTAGAAGCAGAAAAGTAGTGCTGGACTATGTTAATAAGATTTTTGAACAGATTATGACAGAGCCGGTGGGCGGGATCATCTATGATCAGGCCGCCGCCTTAAAATATGGGGAATTATATGAAGTGGAAATTAGGGATGGTGGGACTATCCCGGATGATGAGACTATCCCGGATGATGAGACTATCGGTGAGATTGGTAATTGCTCACGGGACATAGATGTGCCTTGGGAAAAGCAGGGAAAGATATCGTGCAGGATTTCGACCGATGTGGAGCTGATGCTGGTAACGGAAGAGGCGCTTAAAGAGGCGTCGGAAGAAGGGGATAAGCCGCAGTCTGAATTCCAGGAACAGATACCCGACGACGATTCGCAGGAAGAAGAAGGTTATACAAAGAAAGAACTGGAGGCCCGGGCAATTGTAAAGAGAATCAGGGAACTTACCCATCCTGAGACAGGTCTGATGATTTATGATCATAAGAAACAACAGCACAGGCCTGCCGGGTACAAAGACATTGTAATTCTACTACGGAGTATGTCAAACTGGTCTGAAGTATTTGTAAATACGCTGCTAAGTGAGGGAATTCCGGCCTATGCAGATACAGGTACAGGTTATTTTCAAACAATAGAGATTATTACAGTTTTAAATATGCTGCGCATCATAGATAACCCAAGGCAGGATATTCCCTTGGCGGGGGTGCTATATTCCCCCATGGTAGGTCTAAACAGTACAGAACTAGCTTTATTAAGAGTAAATCATCGTGAAACCGGTTTATATTCTGCGATGTTAACCTATCTTCAGGAGAAAAAGGAAGACGAACTTTATACGAAAGTAAACCGCTTTTTTATGATGCTACAGGAGTTCAGAGACATGATAAATCATACGCCAATTCACGAACTCATCCAGGAGATACTAGAGAGGACGGGGTATTACTATTATGCCTGTGCTATGCCGGGAGGAAAACAAAGAAAAGCAAATCTGGACATGCTTATCAACCAGGCTGTTCGATTTGAACAAACCAGTTTTAGCGGATTGTTCCATTTTATCAGATATATTGAGAAATTGCACAAATATGAGGTCGATTTCGGCGAGGCGGCGACCTCCTCAGAACAAGAGAATACGGTACGTATTATGAGCATCCATAAAAGTAAGGGGCTGGAGTTTCCTGTGTGTATTGTAGCTGGAATGAGTAAGCAATTTAACACCCAGGACTTGAGAAGGAAAATCGTATTACATAATGAATATGGAGTCGGTCCGGAATTCATTGACAGTAAATTACGAACCAAAGTGCCGACATTACTTAAGAAAGTGATACAAAAGAAAGTTCAGATAGAGAGTCTGGGAGAAGAACTCAGAGTTTTATATGTTGCAATGACCAGGGCAAGAGAAAAGTTGATCTTGTCAGGATATCTAAAATCGTCAGAGGAGATTAAGGGAAAGGATCTGACTTTTTTTGAATTGCTGTCGGCAAAGAGTTATCTCGACTGGGTATTGCCTGCCATGGTCAACCGGATGGAAGGCTGTGAGTCACTCAGAGAAGCGCAAGGGGAAGTGGAATTTGATCATATGAGAATATCAATTCTGCGAAAAGAGGATTTTCTCACACAGGAGATGACGAAACAAATCCTTCAGCAGATTGAGGAAGAAGCATTGCTAAAGATCACGCCGGATCAAATCTATGATCAGGAGATTAAAGAGGAGCTGCAGACGAATTTAAATTATGTATATCCCTTTGAAAACACAGCAAAGCTGAAGGTGAAAATGACCGTCTCAGAGCTGAAAAAACTGGGGCAGGCAGTGGACGAAGAATTAAGTCAACCCCTTCACCAACCGGAACCGGCGCTGATACCAAAATTCATAAAGCAGGAGGAAACACTGCCAACCGGAACGGACAGAGGTACCTTGTACCATCGATTCCTGGAGCTTTTGGATCTGGGGAAGGTGGATGGAGCGGAGGATTTTGCAAGAGAATGCAGAGCAATCATTCAAACCGGGAAATTTAGGCAGGAAGAGCTGAAAAAGTTAAATCTGGATTATCTATACACCTTCACAAGGAGTAACATTGCCGCGCGGATGAAAAGAGCACAGGCGAAGGGCAAGCTTTATAAGGAGCAGCAATTTGTTATGGGAATAGCGGCAAGAGAAATTAATCCGGAGATAAACAGTGAGGAACTGGTGTTAATTCAGGGAATTATCGACGTTTATTTCGAAGAGGACGAAGCGTTGGTACTACTGGATTACAAGTCGGATGTAATTTCCCATGAGAACGTATTAATTCAACGGTATCTGACCCAGTTGGATTATTACAAAAAAGCTTTGGAGCAGATAAAGAATAAAAAAGTTAAGGAGATGGTGATTTATTCCCTTCATCTGGGCAAGGAAATCCCAATAGGAAATTCGAATAGGAAATCCATATAAGAAATCAGAAGAAGCAATCAAAATAGGAAATCCATAGAGGGAATTCCACGGAGTTCGAATAGAAAACAGGAATATGGGTACACTCTAAAAAGTAATTCAGCCAAAACGGTTGAAGGATGGAAGGAAAGGGAGTTGCCCAATGAGTAAGAAGAAAGAGAAGGAAATTGATCTTAATAATTTAAAACCGGAAGAAGAAATGAAATATGAAATTGCAAAGGAATTAGGCTATTTGGATAAGGTTTTGGAGACCGGGTGGAAATCACTGACTGCTAAGGAGTCCGGTCGGATCGGCGGGATCATGACCAAAAGAAAAAAAGAGAGCCGAAGAAAAGCAATCCGGGAATAGGATCTGACTTTGGAAAGGGCATGGTTATTAGAATGAAAAGACCGAAAATGATAATGTTTGATTATGGACAGACACTGATTTTTGAGGAGAGATTTGATGGATTGAAGGGTATGAAGGCGGTATTAAAGCATGCCAGGAGCAATCCTTATCAGGTCTCTGCCAGAGAAGTTCAGGAATTTTCTAAAACCCTGGACCGGGAGATCGGAAGATTTGATCCGGATGTACGAAAATCTCATCATGTGGAAGTACATAATCATTTATTTCAAAATTATCTTTATCAATATTTTGGTCTGGAAATTGATTTAACACCGGGAGAAATTGAACGGGTCTTTTGGGACAATGCGGCACAAAAGAAACCTACCGAACATATTCAGGAGTTACTTGCATTTTTACGGTCAGAAGGTATTCGAAGCGGGGTAATCAGTAATATCTCCTTTAGCGGTATGGCGCTGGAGGAACGATTGAGGGAATTACTCCCTGAACATGAATTTGAATTTATTCTTGCAACCAGTGAATTTGTCTTCCGAAAACCTCATCCGAGGATCTTTGAACTGGCACTTCGAAAAGCTCATCTGGATGCCAGAGAAGTCTGGTATTGCGGAGATAACGCATATTTTGATGTGGAGGGAGCTTTTCGGGCCGGAATCTATCCCATTTGGTACAGGGGAGCCATTGATTCCGAGAATAAAATCTCACCGGATTCAACCTGTCTGACAATTAATGACTGGATGGAATTAATCAATTACCTTTCAGATGATTCAATTTGAGGGGCCATCGGATTAACAGTAACGATTATAAGATTTTGATAAGCAATTCTTGAAGAAACTTGTTGACCGAATGGTGATGATGGAAGATAATAGAGAAAGTAAGAACGTATTAAAATTGGCAGCTTGATGGGTATTGAATTCAAGAGGTGATGATATGATAACAAAGAGACCGAGAACCATTCCAGCCATCATAAAAATGATAAATGAATCTTCTGATATGAATGCCATAGAGGAGATGGAGAACTATATTGGTTGTTATTATGGTATCCCGGTATTATTAATTGGTTCAATTGCAAACTTCATATTACATTATGAGAATAAAAGCTCTGTCTATGACAGTGCTTTTATGTTGTTTCTATGCTTATGTTTTTTAATAACACCCTATATGAAAATTAAAACGAGAATCATCACCCATTGGATCTCAATTTTATTTTCTGTCGTATTAATTTTTGTAACCGTAAGGGTCTATGACTTTCTCGGGCCTTCCATATGGACCATTGCTTTTCTTAATGTGATTATTTCATCGATACGAATGACAAAAATTATGTTGAACTATGTAACTGCTTCCGTTATGTTTGTAGGAATGTATTATTCATTGGTGCTTTCAAAACATCCATTTGAATATGGAACAATTTATTATATCATTCAGGTGATTTTAATTGCGCTCGTAATCGTGATAGCGCCTGTCGTTCACTTAATTAATCAGGCGCATTATCATCGTATTAACAATATGTATATGACGGAAGTAAAGCAGAGGGAGGAACTGGAGCAGATATATCAGAATATTGCCGCTACCCACGCGGAGCTCAGTTCCAGGTATTATGAATTAAATGAAAAGAACACCGAATTAAAGAAGAACGAAGAAAAATTATATTATCTGGCTCACTACGATGGGGTCACAGAGTTACCCAACAGAAAATCTATTGTAGATAAAATATGTGATCTGATTTATAGATTTAAGGAAGAAGAGCTTAAGTTTTATACCGTTTTTATAGATATAGACTCTTTTAAGAAAATTAATGACACTATGGGGCATCATATAGGGGACTTGTTTATCAAAGAGGCGGCGGACAGATTCAGAAAGCATATCCATATAAAAGATACCATTGGAAGAATCGGTGGCGATGAATTTGCCTTAATTATTGAGCGGAAAATTGATCGGGATGAGGTATATGCTGATCTGGAAAAGATTCGTAGGGAATTCTTAAATCCGTTTTATATTGGGAATAACGAAATAAAGACCAGTGCAAGCTTTGGTGTAGCGGTCTTTCCTTTTGACGGACAAGAACAGATCGAGCTTATGCGCAATGCCGATACGGCAATGTATAAGGCAAAAGAGCTAGGAAAAAATAATGTACAGTTCTTTGAGGCGTCCATGAAATATGAATTAACCGAAGACTCAGGGATGTTATATTAGTACGCCCGGGCCGATTGGTGAGTTGGAAAACTTTATGCGTAATAATGTAGCTGCA
This sequence comes from Bacillota bacterium, assembly GCA_023439505.1. Lineage (GTDB taxonomy): Bacteria > Bacillota > Clostridia > Lachnospirales > Lachnospiraceae > Mobilitalea. The sequence goes on along the minus strand of JAEXNR010000043.1, from coordinate 79,541 downwards.
TTAGTTTGGCCCCGTACATAGACATAGAGATATGGAAAGAGATAAATTATCTGTCACAGAATATGAGGAACACATTGTTGTTTTTTATTTCCCTGCATGTTTGGGGGATAAAAAAAGTAACAATGTGTTCCTCCTATTGTTCACAACACCTTTTATATTAATAATAACGATAATAAGGGCAGGTAGTCGTTGAGGAGCTGCAGCGTGTGGTTGTGGTACACCGTGTGGTTGTGGTGCAAGGAGTCGTTGTTGTAGTACAGTGGGTTGTGGTGCAAGGAGTCGTTGTTGTAGTACAGTGGGTTGTGGTGCAAGGAGTCGTTGTCGTAGTACAGTGAGTCGTGGTGCAAGGAGTTGTTGTCGTAGTACAGTGGGTTGTGGTGCAAGGAGTTGTTGTCGTAGTACAGTGGGTGGTAGTCGTACAAGGAGTCGAGGTAGTGCAGGAACTTGTTGAGGTAGTGCAGGAACTTGTTGAGGTGGTACAGGAACTTGTCGATGTGGTACAGGAACTTGTTGAGGTAGTGCAGGAACTTGTCGATGTGGTACAGGAACTTGTTGAAGTAGTGCAGGGAGTCGTGGTCGTGGTACAGCGTGTGGTCGTCACAGGCGGAGGGCAAGGAGGGATCGGATAGCCGCAACGTACTCTGGGAAGATATCCACGGAACAGGCAATTATTAAGTTCCGTTCTTCTGAGTCCCTCTGCACATGCTTCAATATTTCTTACGATAACATTACCGTCAATGGTGCTGCCTTTTACAATAAGGTTTGCACTGGGAGCTAATATGGTTCCGGGGAGATAACTGTTCGTAATGGTAATACGATCTGCGTCGGAAAAATTCCATAGAATTTTTTCACAATCTTTGGCACAAAATTTGGCTCCAAAATCAAAATTTTTAGATATGGAGTGGAAGGCAAACGAGATAAACTTGGGGGTGTCTGTTCTTCTTAATACGTCAAGAAGACGAATATCCACGATTCTTCCGGCAACATTGATGACGCTGGTTGATCCGGGTGGAGTAATTATGGTAATACTGCGTATTTTACTGATGGTATTTCCTCCCGTGCCGAGGATATTCTCAGGATCTGCGATTCTATCTTCATAAAGATAGAAGGCATTCAGAACACTATTCAGCCCGATTAATACAATATGTCCGTTGATGTTGTAGGATCTGGTTAGATTCTCCAGACCGCAGAAATTTGACCATTCAAATGACGCGCAAATCAGATATCGAAAGGTATCTCTGATTGATACAGGTAAATGAAGCACACGAATCGGCTGTTGTATTTTGTCTGCATTGAGATAGTGCACATCATCTGTATGATATAAGCCGATCAAGTGCATTATCGTGTTTCCGCTGAAATTGGTACCCTTTTGCCAGGAGAGATTGCCACCTGTAACAAGAGAGGGATCCGTACCAAAGGGAGGGCATTCAGGGGAGCATAGTTCTTTGCCGATGGTAAGGTTGTCAAAAGCGGCATTACTGCCTATGGCAGCTCTTCCCCCTATATCACTTTGTTTCATTAATGCATCGCACTGGACAAACAGATTATATTCCGCGGCCTGTGAGAGGGGGGGATGTTTTGTTATCATTTTTGTTATTGTTCTTGCATTCATATAATCACTCCATTAAATAGTTGTTTTAGGAAATAGCTGAGCACCAATTCTGTTCCTATAAAGTCAGATTCGGTACATTATTATATAAATATCATATTCTGAGTTTGTTGAAATGTGTCGAGGTTAAATAAGTTTTTTAGAGATAAGAGTCGTAAATGTATGGATAGTCTTCGCTGAGCCGGCATATGGTTAATTATAAAGAAATTGATCTCTATTGGAGAATGAGAGGTACATGTAAGTGTACAGGAAGGCAGATAGATGAAGGTTGGGATTTTAACAATGTTTGGAGGACTTGCAACCATCTATTCCCTGGTTAATGTGGTTGCAGAACATATCAGAATGCTTCTGGATGCAGGAATAGAAGTTAAAATGCTGGTTTGTGAGGATATGCCCGAAACTGAGAAACATGGAATTTATTTGGATCAGAGGATTGAATGGTCCGGCGTATGTAACAGATATTTGGGTAAACAGATTCACTGGAGGGATTACAGTGCGCCAGATCTGCCAATTCACCCGGAATTTGAAGAAGAGGCAGCCGTGATAGGTGAAGACCTGGCAGAAAAGTTAAAGGACGTGGATGTTTGTATGATGCACGATATTCACTATCAGGGATGGCATTTGCTGCATAATGTGGCGGTTCATTATGCGGCCAGGAAGCTGCCTAAGCTGCGCTTTATTGCAGTTACACATTCTCTCCCGGATGAGGCATGGTTCGACCAGAAGATATCCTGGCCCCATTCTGCCAGATATAGTCCGATGAGGAACACCATCTATACTTATCCCACGGAATGTGGATTACAATCTCTTTCAAGGCAGTTTCATGTGGATATGAATCAATGTCGGGTACTTAACAATACCCTGGATTTAATCGGGCAAATGACGGAACAGGTAAAAGAATTACATTCTAAAACGGATCTGATCTCACCGGATGTATTGATTATTTATCCGGCCAGATTTACCACCGGTAAGAAGTTTGAGAAGGTTGCCATGCTGGCGGGAGCAATAAAGAAAGTAAGTAAAAAGGAAGTAAAAGTGATCTTCTGCGAATTCAGTGCCATGGATACAGACCCGCATCAATATAAGGAATATATTACAAATGCAGGAATCGGTGCGGGTCTTTCGCGGGAGGATATGGTATTTCTAAATGACTTGGGATATCCCATGGGACTGACCAGGGATGCTATTCTTGAGTTATTCTCCTTATCCAACCTTTTTATATGCCCTTCCGCTTCCGAGTCCTTTGGATTAACTGCACTGGAAGCAGCAGCGATGGGGAATTTCCTGATATTAAATGAGTGTGTTCCCGCTTTAAAAGAATTAGGGGAAACCCTGAATGCATATTTTATGCGATGGGATGCCTGCAATTTTGGATATCAGACACAGGAAAGTTATTATCCTGGTGAAATGGATTATTATGAAGAGCATGCGCAGATTATTCTGGAAGCAATGTGGCAAAATCCTGTCATCCATGCAAAAATCCAGGCCAGAAAAAGGTATAGTCCCAAATGGGTGTTTGAACATCAGCTGAGGGAAATGCTTTAAAAGATGGATTTTGTATGCCATTGCCGGAACTAATGCAGTGACATACAAAATCAAAAGAGACTAAAATGGTACTACGTGAAAAAGTTTCTTCTAAATAACCTGAATACGAAATGCCGGTGATTGTGGAGGGATACTCATTGTCTGGAAGATGGCATGTTCTACCCGGACCAGCTGTCCGGGTTGGATTGCCATAAGGGACAGGGGCATTCCAGTCTGATCCACGATCACCGTATCATTGGATACGGTAAATATCATTTGATCATAAATATCGTAAGGATTACCGGTAAGCAAAAATCCGTTTTCCTGATCCACATTGACCACGCGATCTGTGACAATAACGGTAGAAGGTACCTCAGTATAGGCCAGGATTTTGAAAGCATTGGACTGGGGAGGAATACTTCTTGTCATGGCAGCTGAAAAATCCGCATCCACCAGCATTCCTTCTTTTAAATCACACAAACATAGGGCTTCTCCGAATTGATTGGTGATCATTGTGTTATTTCCCACATTCAAGCGGATCATGCTCTTGTTTGTCATATTATTCTGTCCTTCGACTCCATAGGAAATAAGAATAAATCCTGTATTATGAGTATCGGTAAATGCTTCCTCAATGACAGCATTTTCTATACGCAGGACATCACCGTTTTGTGATATCCTATTTTGCGGGGTGGTATTCTGGTCCATAGACTCCCCTGACATTCTATATGCTTTACAATATTATATGTTATTTGACGCAGATGTTCCGTTAAACAAGAGAAGATTAGATGAATTATATTCCTGACAAAATAAAAGACCAGTAGGATAGGTAACTGGTCTGGTTTTTCTATTTGCCTTGATCCAGATAATTTAACATCAGCTTTTCAATACCGAGAAATCCTCGAATTGCCACGCAAATTCCACCGAGTAGAATAGAAGTATCCTGAAGGACGGAGGGAACAATTTTTACATAGCTGTTCATCCTGCTGGAAAGTGAGTCCTCGATTTTTTGAATAATCTGGGGAAAATAAATTGTAAAGGAACTGTTGATAATTACAATGTCGGGATTATAAGCATTCAGAATGTTATTAATTCCCACAGACATGTATTTAATAAACTGATTCATGATAGCAAGGGCATCTTCATCTTTATTTTGATAACATTCCATAAAGAATGAAAAATCAGAAGGTTCTGCGTCAGCATTTGAAGGTGATTTTCTGGCAGCAAATTCTTTCATCAGGGTACGCTCAGATACATACTGTTCCAGGCAGCCCAGATTGCCACAGGGGCATTGTCTGCCATCGATTTCTACAATAGTATGTCCAAACTCACCGGCTCTTCCATTGTATCCTGTATATAACTGATGATTGATAATAATTCCGAGACCGATTCCGGAATGCACACTGATATTAGCAATATTGGCATAATCATATTGAAAGGTCTTCTCACCGATGACGGACAAATTAGCTTCGTTTTCCAGGTAAACAGGAACATTTAGGTATTGTTCCAGTTCCCCCGCCAGATCAATGCCGGACAGGTTATAATAAGGGGTAAAAGAAACCTGGTTATTTACCGTTACACCGTGAATACCTAAGGTAATACCTACCAGGCCATATGGAGATTCTTGTGCAGGTTTCATCGATTCAATTAAACCAATCAGAATCTGGACAAGGTGCGTTGTGGTTTTTGGGGTCTTAATCTGCTTGATCACGTTATCTTCCCCCGCTAAATCCGATACAAGCGCAGAAATGGTATCAACGCCGATATCGATGCAGATGGAGTAACCCGCCCTTTTATTTAAGCTTAATAAAATTGGCTTTCTTCCCAGATTGGTATCATCACTGCCAATTTCAATAATTAGTTTTTTATTAATCAATTCCTGAACGATGGCCGAGATGGTTGCTTTCGTCAATCCAAGATATTTGGCTGTTGACGCTCTGGAAATTGCGGTATTATTAATAATTGTTTCTAACACTAATTTGGTGTTAATATCCCTGATTAGTTCTTTGCTACCTGTAATCATCACAGTCACCTTTCGTATTTCAAATATTGTTTTTATGTTATCATAAATAAGTTTCCTTGGAAAGAGGCTTACGGACAGAAATCGGTTATTATATCAAAAAATATGAATGATTTTATTGTCGGCAGGTAAAATTAATAGCGTGTCCTTTATTATTACTTGACATTATAGATGGAAATTGATATATTTATCATGATATAGTTTAATCAATGAATAAATTAACTATACATCAAATATTTATATTTTAAAAGAGCAAAATCACATTTTGTAAGGAAGAATTCACAAATATATTACTGTTTTCTCCCCACGCAATAATGAGACACAATGATTTTGATCAATCATTCCCCATCGGAATCATTTGTTGAAATATATTCATAGCCATGAATTGGGAGTTAGCAGTAATACAAAGTTAACATTGTCTATAGGAAAGGAGATATACAAATGTTGTATATTGGTGTTGATTTAGGAACAACCTCCATAAAACTATTATTAATGGGCGAAAAAGGTGACATTAAAAGTATCGTGACAAGAGAATATCCTATTTATTTTCCAAAGCCAGGCTGGTCAGAGCAAAATCCTGAGGACTGGTATACAGCCCTCGTTGATGGGATCAAAGAATTAACGAAGGATTGCGACAAATCTGAAATCGATGGCATCAGCTTTAGCGGACAGATGCATGGAATGGTTATTCTGGATGAGAAGGATAATGTCATTCGACCGGCGATCCTGTGGAATGATGGACGTACGCAGGCAGAATGTGATTACTTAAATCATGAGATCGGAAGAGAAAAAATATCCGGCTATACGGCTAATATGGCATTAACCGGCTTTACCGCTCCCAAGTTACTCTGGGTAAAAAAGCATGAACCTGAGAATTTTGAGAGAATTAAAAAGGTAATGCTTCCAAAGGATTATATTGCGTATAAGCTTTCCGGAGTTCATTGTACGGACGTATCCGATGCTTCCGGCATGCTCTTATTTGATGTTAAAAATAAAAAATGGTCTGTGGAGATGCTTGATCTTTGTGGGCTGAAGCCTTCCCAGATGGCAAAGGTATATGAAAGTTATGGCGTTGTAGGAACCGTGACCAAGAGCGCTTCCGATGAACTGGGAATTCCTCAGACGGTTAAGGTAATCGCCGGTGGCGGGGACCAGGCAGTTGCTGCAGTAGGAACAGGAACCGTAGGCGAGGGCAAATGTAATGTATCTCTTGGAACCTCCGGGGTAGTATTTATTTCCACCAGGGAATTTGCGGTAGATGATAACAATGCGCTTCATGCCTTCTGCCATGCCGATGGTAAGTATCATTTTATGGGAGTTATGTTATCAGCTGCGGCCTCTAATAAATGGTGGATGGATGAAATTATCGGAACCAGGGAGTATGGAACAGAGCAAAAGGATATTACGAAACTTGGCGAGAATAAAGTATTTTTCCTGCCGTATCTGATGGGAGAGAGAACACCTCACAATAACCCGGATGCAAGAGGGGCCTTTATTGGAATGACCATGGACACCACCCGTGCCGATATGACACAGGCAGTGTTGGAAGGTGTGGCATTTGCTCTTCGTGATTCCTTCGAAATCACGAAGTCACTTGGAGTGGATATACAAAGAATCAGAATCAATGGCGGAGGGGCAAAGAGTCCTCTTTGGTGTAAGATCATCGCCAATGTTTTAAATGTTAAGGTGGATAAGATTAATTCGGTGGAAGGTCCAGCTTTCGGTGCGGCTATTCTGGCGTCCGTAGGCTGCGGTAAATACAATACCGTGGAAGAGGCTGCTGCCAAGCTGATCAAAGTTATAGATACAACAGAACAGGATGAAAACGTAGTTTCTCTTTATAACCAGAAATATGATGTCTTCAAAAAACTATATCCCACATTAAAGGACATGTTTACTGAGATGATATAGTGGGAGTACACGCATAACGAAGACTTGTAATGTGAACGGAATGGAAAAGATTATTCCCCTGGCAAAATGCGGTACACCCTCACATCAATGGAGGGTATACCGTTGACTTCGTATCAGGCAATTAATGAACAAAAAAAGATGCTGTAACATTATCGATCCCCGTGCGGGTAAGATAATACGCAGCATCTTTTTGATTTATACTTAATAAATTATTGGCCGGTCAGAAAGATTATCAGCTTTGTAGAAGCAAAATACTATATTTTGCAATTACAGGGGATATTAATTGCGAAACAATTGCAACTATGATAAAATAACTGGAATTACATAAGGCAGTGGACCTGTTGTGACATTGATAGCAGTGCCGCTGTCTGTGTTGGTTTAGCAAAGAGAAAGGAGCCATGTAAGATGCAGCCATATACCGGATTTGCTTTTGTGTATGATACTTTTATGGATAATGTTCCCTATGATGAATGGGCAGATTATGTGGAACATTTATTAAAGAAACAGGGGGTCGACCGTGGAATCGTCCTGGATTTGGGATGCGGTACCGGTAGTATGACAAGGCGCCTTGCGGATAAAAATTATGACATGATTGGTATCGATCTATCGGATGAGATGCTGTTGATTGCCAGAGAAAAAAACATGGACAGAGAGAATAATATTCTGTATCTGTGCCAGGACATGAGGGAGTTTGAGCTGTATGGAACGGTGAACGCGGTGGTCAGCGTCTGTGACAGCATGAATTATATACTTTCGGAGGAGGAACTGCTTCAGGTGTTACGTCTGGTGAATAATTATCTGGATCCTGGCGGGGTCTTTATCTTTGATTTGGATACCCGGTATCTGTATGAAGAAGTACTGGGAGATTCAACGATAGCGGAAAACAGGGAAGAAGGAAGCTTTATCTGGGAAAACACCTATGATGCGGATGAAATGATGAATGAGATTCATTTAACCCTGTTTCTTCCTGAAGATGGGGGTGAGGCTTCTCCATTATTCAGAAAAGAGGAGGAAGTCCATTATCGCAGAGCCTATAATCCGGAACGGATCCGGGAATTAATACTTGAGGCGGGAATGGAATTTATTGCTGTGTATGATGCCTTAACCGAGGAAGCACCAAATGAGGAGAGTGAGCGGCTTTACTTTATCGCGAAGGAAAAGTATCAGGCGGATAAGCTATATGTGGGGGAAGGTTAAGAGAAGAAGATAACAGTATTTCGCCAAGCCGCTGAGACGCAATTAAGATGGTTGGCAATCATGGATCAGACATCAACAGTCCTTGGAGGTAGGAGTAAGACAGAAGCGAAAAGTAAGTCTGCATCGGATGAAGGATGCGTAAGAATTTGAATTTGGTAAATGATACAGGATAGGAAATGATACTTCAGAAGAGATGAAAAGGAGCCGGATATATGACAGATTATGTAATCCGTGCAAGTGCGGCACAACATCAGATTTTAGCATTTGCAGTAACAACGAAAGAAATGACAGAATATGCGAGAACAGTTCATAATACGAGTCCGGTGGCTACTGCTGCGTTGGGCAGACTTCTTACCGCCGGTGTGATGATGGGATATATGATGAAGGGGGAGAAGGATCTGATCACCCTTCAGATGAAAGGCAGCGGTCCGATGCAGGGTCTTACGGTAACCGCCGATACGAAAGGAAATGTAAAAGGATATGCCTATAACCCGGAAGTAATGCTGCCCGCCAACGAGAAAGGGAAGCTGGATGTAGGCGGGGCGATTGGTGCAGGGATCTTGACGGTAATTAAAGATTTGGGTTTAAAAGAACCTTACGTGGGTCAAACGAATCTGGTCTCCGGAGAGATTGCAGAGGATTTGACTTATTATTTCGCCACCAGTGAACAGGTTCCCTCTGCTGTTGCTCTGGGGGTATTAATGAATAAAGACAATACCGTTCGCTGCAGTGGGGGTTTTATTATTCAGCTCATGCCCTTTGCCACGGAGGAAGTCATTGAGCAGCTGGAGAAAAGAATAGGGGAACTGACAAGCATTACGGCACTTTTGGATCAGGATATGACACCGGAGATGATTCTGGATCATATTCTTGGTGATCTGGAACTTGAAATTACAGATCAATTACCCGCCAACTTTTATTGTAACTGCAGCAAAGAGCGCGTGGAGAAAGCGATTGTCTCCATAGGGAAAAAGGATATTCAGGAAATGATCGATAATCAGGAACCAATTGAAGTTAACTGTCATTTTTGCAGTAAACAGTATTATTTCAGCGTAGATGAACTGAAAGATATTCTTGTGAAAGCTGAGAATAAGTCAGCCGGTTACGAGGAATAATCAAATAAACCGGAGTGTTGCCATACAAAGAATAAACAGAAATATGGAATTATACAGAGTAAAAACACCCAGGTATTTTCCCGGTTTTGCATTCTCCAGTTTACAGTAGAATTTATAGGAAATCAGACTGGCAAGTGAGGCAACCAGTGTACCAAGCCCCCCTAGATCTGTTCCGATAATCAGTGCTTTATAATTATCTGTAAATGAGGAGAGCAATACGGCAGCCGGAACATTACTGATCACCTGACTGAGCACCAGGGAGGTGATCAGTTCATTTCCCTGAATCAGTGGAACAAGATAATTTCTGATCTGTGGTATGCTTCCTATATTTCCAATGAACAGGAAGAAGAAGACAAAGGTCAGGAGCAGATAGTAATCAACTTCCCGAAAAATTCTTTTCTCAAAGAGCAGCAGGAGCAGTAATACAAGAATAAACATCAAGCGATAATCCATCAATCGTAAAACACATCCCATACAAATCAGGAATAATATGAGATAGAGCCAGAGCCGTGAAGTAAGCTGCAGGTGAACACCCGAGCTTTTTCCATGATCCATCACCAAAGGAGCCGGCTTTATTATAAATGTAAGCATACAAAGCAGAAACAGAGAGACTAAGGTAATTGGCAGGGTGATCTGCAGGAAACGGCCGATGGGGATCCGGTAATAGGAATAGAGGTAAAGATTCTGCGGATTTCCTACCGGTGTCAGCATGCTTCCTAGATTTGCAGCAATTGTCTCAATTACAATGAGAAAGATCATGTACCTGCCCTGATTTGACCTGGATAATATCATAATGGTAAATGGAACAAAGGTGATCAGTGCAACATCATTGGTGATCCACATAGAGGAAAAAAAACAAAGGATGACCAGTAACAGGAATAGCTGCCTTGTGGTTTTCACCTTATAAAGCAGCCTTTCTGATAACACCAGAAATAAACCAAGCTTTTGAAACCCCGCAATTACAGCCATCAGACAAAACAAAAGGCATAAAACACGAAAATCAATATAAGAGAAATAAATTTTGCCGGGCGGGTTAAAAAACATGGAGAGCAGTGCGAGAGTTCCGGAAATGCACAGAACAGGTTCTGTGTGAAAAAAGTAAGATATTTTATCGGCGATCAGTTTCATTATATTATGTCCTTATGTTTGGGATTTTGGAATTCATTATGAACAAGAAATACGAATAGATTTTACAGTATCCATGGAATAAAAGCAAATAGAAAATGCAGAGCAGACAGGTTTATTTTTTGTTGAAAATATAAAATATCAGTTATTAAGTTTGCTAATCTTATCTATTAATGTAGTTAATAAATATGCAAAAAATGGGACAAAAACTGAATAAATAATTATACAAAATAATACAATGTGATGTAAACAGCAACTGTTTTACCCCGTGTTTTGTGCAATTAGACAAATTTCCGCATATGTTGGCAGAAACGATAAAAAACTATTGCCAATTTATAATCTTTCATTATAATAGGAAGAGTAATAAGGTAGTTCGAATGGAAGATTGGATTCTTCTATGAAGATCAGGAACTCATGGACGGTTAAAAATTTAATAAAGGATAGGTGGCAATCAATGAAAAAATTGGACATGCTCTATGAAGGAAAAGCGAAAAAGGTTTATTCAACCGATGTGGAAGATGTTTATATTGTAGATTATAAGGACGATGCTACAGCGTTTAATGGCCTTAAAAAAGGAACTATTCTTGGGAAAGGTGTTATAAATAACAAAATGTCCAACCATCTCTTTCAGATTTTGGAGAAAGAAGGAGTTCCCACACATCTCGTTGAAGAATTAAGTGATAGAGAAACAGCTGTAAAAAAGGTGGAAATCGTTCCTCTTGAAGTTATTATCCGTAACATCAGTGCAGGAAGCTTTGCTAAGAAGCTTGGCATGGAAGAAGGAAAGAGACTGCTTTGCCCAACCTTGGAGTTTTCCTATAAAGATGATGCATTGGGTGATCCGATGATCAATGATTATTATGCCATAGCCATTGGTGCGGCTACAAGGGAAGAGATAGAGAAGATATCAGAATATGCATTTAAAGTAAACGAGGTATTATGCAAGTATTTTCTTGAATGTGGAATTGAACTGGTAGATTTTAAATTAGAATTCGGCAGATATCAGGGTCAGATTATATTGGCGGATGAGATCTCTCCGGATACCTGCAGACTTTGGGATGTTAACACACATGAGAAACTTGATAAGGACAGATTCCGCAGAGATATGGGCAATGTGGAAGATGCTTATCAGGAAGTTTGCAAAAGATTAGGACTTTAAAATGAATAGATGAGGCTGTTTCAAAAAAGTTTTATATCGCGGATCCATCCGGAAGGAGGATTACCGTATGATGGAGCTGATTTTGGGGCAGCCTCATATTGGCTGTAGAGAGAGACTGGTTATTCAGTTAGAGAGGATGAAAAGAGAAAAATGATTTCGGAGAATAACAGCTATATTTCAGAGGGAATACATGAGGAGTGCGGCGTATTCGGCGTCTATGATCTGGATGGACATGACGTTGCATCTACAATCTACTACGGATTATTTGCATTACAGCATAGAGGGCAGGAGAGCTGCGGGATAGCTGTAAGCGATACCAAAGGCCCAAAAGGTAAGGTGAAATCCCATAAAGGGATGGGACTGGTAAGTGAAGTGTTTACTCCCGAGAGTATGGAACAGCTTAACGGTGATATTGGTGTGGGCCATGTCCGCTATTCTACTGCGGGAGGCAGCAATATCAACAATACGCAGCCTCTGGTGCTAAATTATGTAAAAGGTACTTTGGCGCTGGCACATAACGGAAATTTGGTGAACGCACTGGAACTGCGTAAGGAGCTTGAGTATACGGGTGCGATTTTTCAAACAACCATTGACTCGGAAGTTATCGCATATCATATAGCAAGGGAACGACTAAATACGGCAACCGTAGAAGATGCAGTGAAAAGGGCCATGAAGAAAATAAGCGGTGCGTACTCCCTGGTAATTATGAGCCCCAGAAAACTAATCGGGGCAAGGGATCCCTTCGGTTTTCATCCGCTGGTAATTGGAAAACGGGAGAATGCCTATATTCTGGCCTCCGAGACAGCAGCCTTAAGTGCCGCTGATGCTGATTTTATCCGGGATGTTTTACCCGGGGAAGTTGTTATGATTGATGAGAACGGAATTCATTCCGATACCTCCATGTGTATAGAAAAGACCGCAAAATGTGTGTTTGAATATATATATTTTGCAAGACCTGATACAAAATTTGATGGGATCAGTGTATACAATTCCAGAATTATGGCTGGCAAGATTCTGGCGCAGGCGTATCCGGTAGAGGCGGATGTGGTGGTCGGTGTCCCGGATTCCGGAAATGCTGCTGCCATAGGATACGCGCTTGGCTCGGGGATTCCCTTTGGCATGGCATTTGTAAAGAACAGCTATGTGGGAAGGACCTTCATTAAACCCAAGCAATCCATGCGCACCTCCAGCGTTCGTATAAAGCTGAATGTACTTCCGGAAGTAGTTGCCGGTAAAAGAGTTGTTATGATAGATGACTCCATTGTCAGAGGAACAACCAGTGCCAAGATTGTGAGAATGCTTAAGAAGGCCGGTGCTACAGAGGTTCATGTAAGAATCAGCTCACCTCCGTTCCTGCATCCTTGTTATTTTGGAACGGATGTACCCACAGGAGATCAGCTGATCGCCCACAATAATTCCGTGGACCAGATCAAAGATATGATCGGTGCGGATTCCCTGGGATATTTTGAGGTGGATCGACTAAGTGAAATGCTTGGAGGAGACAAGGGCTTTTGTGATGCCTGCTTTAGCGGGAATTATCCGATTGAACCACCGACGGAGGATATCCGGGGCGAATATGATAATTAACCCATGAATAAGAAGGAAAGAAGGCCGAAAGAATGAGGACTTTGTTGGGATAGGGATCATTGTTTTTGAAATAAAAGTGTTATATAATAAATGAATTCCTATTTTCCTCATGGAAGTATGGTAAGATACATCTGATGGTCAGGATAATAGAATAGAAGAGAAAAGAAACCTGAGAAGAAAGGGGCGGGAATATGAGTAATGATAAATACATGAGTCCTCTGTCCGAGCGTTATGCCAGTAAGGAGATGCAATATATTTTCTCGCCGGATATGAAATTCAGAACCTGGAGAAAGCTTTGGGTTGCACTGGCAGAGACAGAGCAGGAGCTGGGACTGAACATTACACAGGATCAAATCGACGAACTGAGGGCGTTTCAGGATGACATTAATTACGAGGTGGCGAAAGCGAGAGAAGCAGTTGTCCGCCATGATGTTATGTCTCATGTCTATGCATACGGAGAACAGTGTCCCAAGGCAAAGGGGATCATTCATCTGGGTGCAACTTCCTGTTATGTGGGAGATAATACGGATGTCATTGTTATGACGGAGGCATTGAAGTTAATTAAGAAGAAGCTGGTGAATGTGATGGCTGAGCTTTCAAAGTTCGCCATGGAATATCGAGCACTTCCTACCCTTGCCTTTACCCATTTTCAACCTGCTCAGCCGACTACGGTAGGAAAACGCGCCACCCTCTGGCTGATGGAGTTAAAACTGGATTATGATGACATTAATTATTTGATTGACAGCATGCAGCTCTTGGGATCTAAGGGTACGACAGGAACCCAGGCCAGTTTTCTTGAACTGTTTGACGGTGATCATGAGAGGATTAAGAAGCTGGATCAGAGAATTGCTGAGAAAATGGGATATCGTGGATGTTATCCGGTATCCGGCCAGACCTATTCCAGAAAAGTGGATACAAGAGTATTGAATATCCTTGCGGGAATTGCCGCCAGCGCCCATAAATTCTCCAATGACATCCGTTTACTGCAGCATCTGAAGGAAATCGAAGAGCCCTTTGAGAAAAATCAGATTGGATCTTCGGCGATGGCTTATAAGAGAAACCCCATGAGAAGTGAAAGAATTGCCTCTCTGGCACGATATGTGATGGTGGACGCCATGAACCCCGCCATTACTTCGGCGACCCAGTGGTTTGAACGAACGCTGGATGACTCCGCCAACAAAAGAATCAGTGTACCGGAAGCATTTCTTGCTGTGGATGGTATTCTGGATCTTTATCTGAATGTTGTGGATGGACTTGTGGTATATCCCAAGGTGATTGAAAAGCATATCATGCAGGAGCTTCCCTTTATGGCTACAGAGAACATCATGATGGATGCTGTAAAGGCAGGTGGAGACAGACAGGAGCTTCATGAGAAAATCCGGTCTCTCTCCATGGAAGCCGGAAAGAATGTAAAAGAGCAGGGCCTGGAGAACAATCTGTTGGAATTAATCGCAGCAGACCCGGCCTTTAACATGAGCCTTGAGGAATTAAAGAGCACGATGGATCCGGCAAAATATACAGGCAGATCCAAAGAGCAGACAGAAGAATTTGTCTCAGAAGTAATAGAACCGATTTTAAAAGAGCATCAGGATATCCTGGGTTTGAAAGCTGATATTAAGGTTTGATTTCGTATAGGAAATAACGGATTTAAAAAAACAGGTTACTGCAAGAAAGTGATGTCGCAGTAACCTGTTTTTTTAATGGAATTCATCCTCCTCTTTGCTGGCTTTCCATTTCTGATAATCCTTCTCATCCTGATAGGATTCAATTTTAATCAGTATGATTAAAATAATAAAAAGTATGGCTGCAATCCCGGCCGCTAATTTACATATCATATAGAACTTTAAACAGTATGTAAGGATGGATACCAGCAATAATAAAAGGCAGATTTCGCAAATAATGGTTCCGGGACGGAGCATATTTAATTTTATTCTTCTTTTAATTTTCATAATAGTAATTCCTTCATTGCCTGGTTGAACCATAGGGTTTCCTTTTCTTTATGTTCTTTAAGAAATTGTATACTGATGGTCATGGTATCTCCCAATGTAACAACGCCGATGATATGCTTTGCATTGGGTACCAGCGGCGGAAGAAAGAGCAGATTTTGCAATTGATAGGTTCCGTAACGGTCCGGAATCGGGGCTTTCGTGAGATTGGTAATACTAATTCCCTTTGGATTCCCATTATAACCAAACATACTGCTCACCCTGGCGGCCGCGGCATTTTCAAAGTCAGAAAAGCCATAGAAATAGGCAGCGTCAATCAATGTGGGCTCCAGGATATCTAAAAATTGAAGGAGAAAATATTTCTTGTGCTCATTCGTTAGTTTGCGGTGTATCAGCTTCTGAACCCTGGCGGCATTTTTCCAAAAGGATAGTTTCTTATCATATTGGTATAAGATGGAGATACCGGTGGCATAATTTCCCATCCCCTCATATCCTTCCGGTCTGATACTGACCGCAAGACCTACATCTTCCTCTTGATTGGAAGCGAAGAGAAAAGCGGTGGTGATGATGCTATTAATCGTAATTCCCCGTGCTTTAGAAACTTCCAACAGTTTATGTAACTGATCTTTGGTAAAAGTATGAGTGATATAATTTGTTTTTCTTTCCGACCAGAATAAATGAAACATGGTTTCAAATTCATCGTAGCGAAAGATATGTTTTGTCTTGAGCCATTGCCTGTTAAGCTCTTTTGCTAACAGTCTGATAAAGAAATTAAGTTTGATCTTCGCAGGGATATGCTGCGGCTGAAATAAAGTGATCGGAGCAGTTTCCCGAAAGGAAGAGAGCCTGCCAAGTTCGTTCATAATATCCCGGAGCAGATAGATCGCAGCAAGTCCGTCACCGGCAAGATGATGGGCAATCAGGATCAGTTTTGCACAGGATTTACCCGGAACGAAAAAGAAGCGAAGCAATTCGCCACGGGCAAGGTCAAAGGGAATTCGTTCCTGCTCATTGATCAGTTGCTGCAGCAAAAATCCTTGCGTGTCCAATCTTGTGATGGGGATGGCGCAGGTCTGGCAGGGGACATAATAGCAATCCCCCTGCTCATCCTGTAAGACCTGAGAAGTCAGGAGTGAATGATGCGTAACTGCCGCAACAATTGATGCTTTCAGGGATTCAAAGGAGATGGTATTGCTTTCCTCAGTGGAGACAATATCTGCCGACAATAGAATATGAATTGCCGGCGAAAAATAATGTGTTCGTTCCATGGTTATTTTCATAGAATCCATCATGATCCTCCTATTCAACGATACGGGCGAAAGCCTGATAAAGCTTTATCAATTAGATTATCATTTTCTTTAAAGCGGGAGATCTCTCTTTCGAAATACAGCAATGGCCAATGTGTATAACATGATCCCTATGCCGCCTAATAGAAGAAAAGAACCCAGATATCCGTCTCTCTGAATGATTTGATCCGTATCAAACAGAGTAAAAAGTGAGAAATATTTGAAAAATCCTGTCTGATCTCCCATATCGGAAATCATCTGCAGAAGCAGGAAGGCGACTGGAAGTCCTGCTCCGATGGACAGGGAGTTCTTGGTATCATTAAATAAGCAGGAAGCAAAAAAACCGATTCCGGTCACTGCAAAATAGAGCAGTAACGCACCCAGATTGACCATCAGGAAGCCCGGGATATCCAGAGCATCCGGGAATAAGATTCCGCTGATTGCGATTCCTGCAACAGTAACCAGACTAAGGAGCAGCGCTGTGCTAAGGAGGAGGAAAACTGCCTGGGTAGCGGCGACTCTTGACCGGGTATTGGGCGTGGATAACAGATATGCCATGGAGCCTTTGTCCACATGGGAGGCAATGCTGCGGTTGGCCACAGTGATGGTATAGATCATGGGCAATAGCAGGATTAAAAATCCATAGTAATACGAAGAGATAAAACCTAATAAGGTGTTATCGGCAGCGGCAAAGCCCATGGCTGAGATCAGCTGTTTCGGGAGCATCTGCAGCATATCATTCATGACATCCTGGGTATCCGGATTATACATTCCGATAATAATGGACAGGTACATCATAAGTACCCCTGTGATGATCAGAAAGACAATATAATTTTGTTTCAGTGTGGCTTTCAATAATGGTTTAATCATATCGATACCTCCTTCTGATCTGCCTTCCGGCTGGTCGAAGTGCTGCCGTAATATTGCATAAAGACATCTTCCAGACTGCCGTTTTCCGTATCAAGATCCAGTACGGTGAATGAACTGAGGGACTGAACAAATGCGGATACATTGCCCAGGACCTGAACTTTAACAATTGTTCCGTTTACTGTGATGGAATCGGAGTGATCCAAAGCGGCAAACTTCATTGCAGAAGCCGGGGTATCGAAGGTCACGAGGTAAGTTTTACGGCGATTTTCCTGCAGCGTATGCATATTCTCTGTAGCAACCAGTTCTCCGTTTCTTATGATTCCCACCCTGTCGCAGGTCTTTTCAATTTCTTCAAAACTGTGGGAGGACATTAATATGGTTTTACCCTTCTTCTTTTCTTCCAGAATAAGCTCGGCAAAGGTTTTCTGCATCAGGGGATCCAGACCGCTGGTGGGTTCATCCAGAATGAGAACCTTGGGATCATGCATGAAAGCACAGATAATGCCAAGCTTTTGCTTCATCCCTTTGGACATTTTTCTGATTCTGCCCTTCGTATCCAGCTGGAATTTCTCAATGAGCTGATCCCGATAGGCGGTACTTGTCAGCCCCCGCATTCTGCCCATAAAGGCTAAAAAGTCCATGCCGTTCATCCCATCAAAGAAGGAAATCTCCGCCGGAAGGTAGCCGAGCTGTTCCATGATCTTTGCACTCTCTTTCCGGCAATTTCGTCCGAGAATGGTGGCATCACCACGATCCGGTGTTAAAAATCCCATCAGATGTCTTATGGTAGTGGTTTTACCCGCACCATTCGGTCCAAGATAACCGAATACTTCTCCCTCTCTTACACCAAAGGAGAGATCAAATATCCCTCTGTGATTGCCGTAATCCTTCGTCAGTCCTTTCATTTCAATCATTGCCATATACAATAACTCCTTTCATTTTCAGTTACACAGCGACGCTAAGCAAAACCGTTTGTAATTTTTTATTAAAAGACTCGATGTCTTCTTTTATGCGTTTCTACAAATATTCTTTCTTATAAAAATTATCACGAAATAATTTAATATAGGAATTGAATAAGTCAGCAGCATCCTTTAAATCAAATTGCGTTCCTTTCGATGGGGAAGGTGTATTGTTACTCAGCTGCATTAAGTTAGAACAGCCCTCCAGACTCCAGGACACCAATTGAAGGACCATGTTTGGGTCAATACCGTCCTTAAATTTGTGGGTGTCAATATTCTGAAAGAAATCCATCATACGATTTGTCGTATACCGTTGGTTGATCAAATTAATCTCTTTGTTAATGGCAGGATCGTGATCGAAGATCATCTTTTTAATATAAGGATAGAGATAAGGATATTTCTTTGTGGCCTCACCTTTTAATTGTTGGATTACCATGATCCGTTCAAAAAAATCAGTATACTGCAGATAGGCAGGCTGACCGTCAGGACCAGTCTGGTCAACGGCAGACTCCATCAGTGAACCACTGTATTCGTATAAGTATAAATAGAAATTTTTCTTGGATTCGAAGTAATAAAATAAACTGCCCTTTGAGATATCGGCCTCACGTACAATCATATCTACGGATGCCTTCTTATATCCATATCTGGAGAATACTTGAAAACCTGCATTAATAATGCTTTGCCTCTTGGATTCCTCCAGATGCTCAAACCTTTCGTATATTGCGCTCACCTTCTTACTTGTTTATGAAATTATGTCTTAAAATATATATTGACTGATCTGGTCAAACACATCGTATCATAGTTGACTGATTTGGTCAATTAGAAAATAATCATAAATTGGAAATTGGCTGTGTTTCCAATTGAAGAGAATTTGGCGGAAGCGGCGCGTTCCAGGGAGGAGATTAAAGAGGAGAAGGAGATCATACAGGGATTCCTATAAGAGGCTGTTGAACATGAAACCATCATATTCGTGGCCTTGAATGGGAGCGAACTGTAACATACTGACAGTAGATAATAAAACATTCTGTAAGGTTTATTTACGAACACCTTCAGGAATGATATAATGAGTCCATAGTGATTTAAATAAGCGCATAAGGATTATTTATATGAATATTGATTTGGAATACTATAAAATCTTTTATTATGTGGCAAAGGCCGGTAGCTTTACCCAGGCGGGAGAGGAATTATGTATCACGCAGCCGGCAGTCAGCCAGGCGATAAAACTGCTGGAGACGAATCTGGGCAGCAGGTTATTTGTGCGAATTCCCAAAGGAGTCAGGCTGACACCGGAAGGGGAAGTGCTCTTCTCCTATGTGCAAAGAGGATATGAGCTGATACAGCTGGGAGAAGCTAAGTTTCAGAAGATGCTGGATCTGGAGAACGGGGAGATTCGTATCGGTGCCAGTGATATGACTCTGCAGTTTTATCTGCTGCCCTTTCTGGAAAGGTTTCACGAGAAATTTCCAAAGATTAAGGTATTGGTGACCAATGCACCTACGCCGGAGACCCTGGAATATCTGTATGATGGTAAGATTGATTTTGGAATTGTCAGTGAACCCTTTCAGGCAAAACCCGAGACGCAGGTCCTCCGGGTCAGAGAAATTCAGGATGTCTTTGTAGCGGGTGGCAGGTTTCGGTATTTGAAGGATCAGATTCTGGATTATCAGGCCTTGGAGGAACTTCCGATTATTTGCCTGGATCACAATACCAGTTCAAGAAAATATATTGATGATTATCTGAAGTTGAATGGAGTAGTGCTGAAACCGGAATTTGAGCTGGCAATGAGTGATATTATCGTGAAGTTTGCACAGAGAAATCTGGGAGTGGCATGTGTGATTGAAGATTTTGCATCTGATTTACTCAGGTCGGGAGAATTATTTGCATTAAAATTTGAAGAGGACATTCCATCAAGACATTTTTGTATTATAACAGGCAATCATAATCCCATATCGACAGCAGCCAGGGAATTGCTTTTCATGTTAAAATTTAAGGAAGAAAATGATAAGTGAAATAAGTACGGAGGATTTTATGAAGAGAATTGCACAGTTTGAGAAAGTCAGTTTTAAACAGTTTCAAGAGGCATGGCACAGCACATTTCATTCGGAAGCATCACAGGAGCAGGCTGTTTTGGAGCTTGACAGGATTTATGAAGAGATAAAACTCCCCAGGAGAGCCACCAGAGGATCGGCAGGCTACGATTTTTACAGCCCCGTATCCTTTGTGCTAAAACCCGGAGAGGAAATTAAGATTCCCACCGGTGTCAGAGTAAGGATAGAAGAGGGATGGGTGTTAAAATGTTATCCGAGAAGCGGATTGGGATTTAAATATCGGCTTCAATTAAACAATACGGTTGGGATTATTGACAGTGATTATTATAATTCAGATAATGAGGGACATATCTTTTGTAAGATCACCAATGACACCAGGGAAGGAAAAAGTCTTGTCATTGATGTAGGAATGGGGTTTATTCAGGGGATTTTTGTGGAATTTGGGATTACGGTGGATGATGATGCCGATGAGATCCGCAACGGTGGATTTGGCAGTACGACAAGATAAAGGAGATGAGAGATGGAAATCAGAAAAGCGGTATTGGAGGATATTGATGCACTTGTGAAAAACAGGATAGATTTTGTACAGTTAATCGGAAATCCGCCTTCTTCCATTCCGGAGGATTTCGCGCAGCGGACGAAAAATTATCTGATGGATCATATGAAGGATGAACAGACATTGGTCTGGGTGGCTGTTGATAATGGAGTCATTGTATCCGACATTATGGTGTGCTTTTACGACACCATACCGATGATATCAAATCTCTCCGGAAGATGCGGCTACCTCCTGAATGTTTATACCCTGCCGGAGTATCGCAGACAAGGGCTGGCATCCCAATTAATCAGGATGATCATTCAGGAATCAAAGGAGAGAAATGTGGGTAAGCTCTACTTAAATGCAACACAGATGGGACGGCCGGTGTATCAAAAGATGGGATTTGAATCGCTTGAAGACGAGATGGTTTATATTATTAAGTAAGATGTGAGGTAGTGTATGGCAGGAATTATGACACATTTGGTGATTGCAAGAGAAATATTAATGCGTTTACCCCGGGAAACCATACCGGAGGAAGCATTGTTTTATATGGGTGCTTTCGGTCCGGACGCAATTCATTCAAGAAAGGACTTTGTAAGAGCGGATAAGAAGCACACACATCTGAGGGATGACATACCCGATCCGGAGTTTGTTCAAACTGAGAATGTGGAGCTATTTCATGTCAGATTAGCCGAATTTATTCATAAATACTGCTTCAGAGAGGATGGCCTGAAAGACCTGTATAAAGGATATGTGGTACATTTGCTGACGGATGAATTATATATGCTGACCATCCGGGAGGAATTCAATAAAATAATGATGGAGTTGGGAATTGAACAGCTCGATCCCAAATATTTTCATTGCATTATTGAAGATATGACCCGCAACGATGACTTTCTCATGGAACATTATGAAGGAGTGATGGAGATCAGAGAGAAAGTGGAACAAGCTCCGGCCCATAGCATTGATGATTTGTTAAGTAAAAATGAAATGAATGATTGCAGGGAATGGGTCATACGGCGTTACTATATGGATAAAATAGAGCACAACCTTCCGGAATATATTACTTATGAGCGTACCGAGCAATTTATAATGACTGCAGTAAAGGATATTATAGACCGCCTGTCGGATGGGAGACATTTCCCGAAGATTTTTTAACCTTCCGGTTATTCATATCCGGCTTTTTCCTGCCATAGGAACGGATATTCTACTGATCCGAACAATTCTTCCGAGACGATATGCGATTAGCATACCCTGAAACGACTTTATGCCTGGAAAGAAGAAATCAGGAAGATAGTATAAGGCGTAATTATACACTTCATAATCAATATTGATTTTACTTATGTATAAAAACACATTATACTTATGAGGTAATTGGGTATACTAATCTTGCGGATGTTGTCAGGCATCAAACAGGTGCAGCAGCAGCCCTTTTTCTAAGGAGGAATTCATTTATGGTAAAGGCAATTGTAGGAGCTAACTGGGGAGATGAAGGAAAAGGTAAAATTACGGATATGCTGGGCAAGGAAGCGGATCTTATTGTTCGTTTTCAAGGCGGAAGCAATGCGGGTCATACGATTATTAATGAGTATGGCAAATTTGCACTTCATTTACTCCCATCCGGCGTTTTTTATAAACATACGACCAGTGTTATCGGAAATGGCGTTGCTTTAAATATCCCATATCTATTTAAAGAAATTCAGTCTTTGGTTGATCGCGGTGTACCGATGCCGTGCATTAAGGTATCTGACAGAGCACAGATTATGATGCCGTATCATATCCTCTTTGACCAATATGAAGAAGAAAGACTTGGAGGCAAATCCTTTGGTTCCACGAAATCAGGAATTGCGCCCTTTTATTCAGATAAATATGCGAAGATCGGTTTTCAGGTTTCCGAGCTTTTTGATGAAGAGCTCTTAAGAGAAAAAGTAGACAGAGTTTGTGAACTTAAGAACGTGATTTTAGAGCACTTATACCACAAGGATCCGATTAATCCGGATGAGTTGTTTGCAACCTTGTTAGAATATAAAAAGATGGTAGAACCATATGTTTGTGATGTTGCCGCTTATCTGCATGATGCCATTAAAGAAGGAAAGAACATTTTACTGGAGGGCCAGTTAGGTGCATTAAAGGATCCTGATTTTGGTATCTACCCAATGGTTACCTCCTCTTCCACCCTGGCGGCTTACGGTGCCATCGGTGCCGGAATTCCAGCTTACGAGATTAAGGATGTTGTCACTGTAGTTAAGGCATATTCCAGTGCGGTTGGAGCAGGCGA
The DNA here is from genome assembly GCA_023439505.1 of Bacillota bacterium. GTDB lineage: Bacteria > Bacillota > Clostridia > Lachnospirales > Lachnospiraceae > Mobilitalea. The sequence goes on along the minus strand of JAEXNR010000043.1, from coordinate 56,375 downwards.
ATTTGTCAGCGAGATCTTTGGAGAGGAAGCTGATGAGCTGAGAAAGCGCGGTGGAGATGCAGGGGAATATGGGGCGACCACAGGAAGACCCAGACGTATGGGATGGTTTGACGCAGTTGCAAGCCGTTATGGCTGCAGGATGCAGGGCGCTACCGAAGTGGCTTTGACAGTATTGGATGTCCTTGGATATCTGGATACTCTTCCGGTATGTGTAGGATATGAAATAGACGGGGTAGTAACAAAGGATTTTCCTACGACCGTAAAGTTAAAGAAAGCAAAGCCGGTTTATGAATATCTTCCCGGTTGGAAACAGGAAATCAGAGGAATTCGTAATTATAACGAGTTACCTGAAAACTGCAGAAAGTACATTGAATTCATTGAGAAAGAGATTGAAGTTCCCATCACCCTGGTATCAAACGGACCTGGAAGAGAAGAAATCATCCTGAAATCATAATAATAACAAGAGGAACCGGATAACGGTTCACTTGTCATGAAGCAGAAAACACCTTCGTAACTTATTCTTCGAAGGTGTTTTCCTTTGTGAAGGATTAGATTGCAAAGGGATGACCTGCGACCATCGATATTGACCATTATGGAGTTCATTGGAGGCCAAACGGCGGGCAGTATATCTTTTGACTTTTCAAATTCCTTATGTTACGATAATCAGGCATAGAAAAATACTGAGAAAGGTTCCGATTGTCATGAATTTATTAACAATTGAATATATGAGCAAAAGCTATACGGAGCGGATGCTGTTTGATAATATTAGTCTTGGAATTAATGAAGGGGATAAAATTGGTGTAATTGGAATTAACGGCACAGGAAAGTCCACTCTTTTAAAAATAATCGCGGGTCTTGAGGAGCCGGATCAGGGAACGATCACAAAGGGAAAGAAGGTTCGTATCGCTTACCTTGCGCAAACCCCGGTCTTTGATGACAGCTTATCCATACTTCAGAATGTTGTGCAGAATCAGAAAGCCGAAGAAGAGTATCGCAATCTGGAAGGGGAAGCAAATGCCATGTTAATAAAGCTTGGGATTGCCGATACTTCCATCACCCCCGGATATCTGTCCGGAGGACAGAAGAAGCGGGTAGCACTGGTTCGGACTTTATTGACTCCTGCAGAGATACTGGTACTTGACGAGCCGACGAATCATCTGGATCATGAGATGGCCGAATGGCTGGAAGAGTATTTAAGGAAATACCAGGGGGCATTTGTTATGATTACCCATGACAGATACTTTCTAGATAAAGTTACAAATAAGATCATAGAAATAGACAAGGGAAGCATTTACTCTTATATCGGTAATTACTCCAAATTTCTGGAGTTAAAAGCGGAACGGGAGGATGTGCTTTTGGCCACAGAGAGAAAAGCAAAAAGTCTGTTTCGTGTGGAACTTGAATGGATGCAGCGAGGTGCAAGGGCCAGATCTACCAAACAGAAGGCACATATCCAGCGTTTTGAGGAACTAAGAGACCGAAAGGGCATTGAGGCGGATGCTAAGGTTGAAATCAGTTCATTATCTTCCCGCCTTGGCAGGAAGACCATTGAGCTGAGTGGAATCTCAAAGGCCTTTGATGATAAGAAGCTGATCAGCGAATTTACGTATATCCTGTTACCGGGAGACCGGATCGGCATCATCGGCCCCAACGGCTGCGGGAAATCTACTTTGTTAAATATTCTGACAGGGAAAATTCCTCCGGACAGTGGCAGTATTGATACGGGGACTACAATAAAAGCCGGCTATTTCTCACAGGAAAATGAGTATATGGATGAAACTCTGAAGGTCATTGATTACATCAGGGACACGGCAGAGTATATACAGACGGAACAGGGAACGGCAACTGCGTCGCAGATGTGTGAGAAGTTCTTATTTACCGGATCAATGCAATATACATTAATCTCAAAGCTGTCCGGTGGCGAGAAGAGAAGGCTGTATCTGTTAAAGGTATTGATGGAGGCACCCAATATTCTTATACTGGATGAGCCTACCAACGATCTGGATATTCAGACCCTTACGATTTTGGAAGATTATCTGGAGTCCTTCCCGGGTATTGTTGTCACAGTTTCTCATGACCGGTATTTTCTGGATAAGATTGCAACCAGAATCTTTGCCTTCGAGGGAGACGGGACAATCTTGCAGTATGAGGGGAATTTTACCGACTATAAGGAGACAAAGAGTAAGAGAGAAGAGATGACCGGACAGGATAAAAGGACGAATCCTCCCGGAGAAGATAAGAAAACAGAAGGAAGAGCCTCCTGGAAGCAAAAAGATACAAAAAGAAAGTTTAGTTATCAGGAACAGAAAGAATATGATACCATTGATCAGGATATCGGGGATCTGGAAGAGAAGATCACCAATATTGATACACAGATGGCAAAAGCATCTGCCGATTATACCAGGTTGAATGAGTTGATGAAGGAAAAAGAGGGGCTGGAGCAGGCACTGGAAGAAAAGATGGATCGTTGGGTTTATCTGAATGATCTGGCGGAGCAGATCGAGGCTTCAAAACAAGGCTGCTGAAATTCTATATGTATGGACAGGAAAAACTTGTATAATATCAGGGACGGGATTATAATATAGGTATATATTGGTTTTTTAATTTCATGATCGGTTTTGAGCACTCACAAAGGGGGTAATCAAATGGAAAGCAGAGCAATTAAGATCTATGCATCAATGAATAAGAAAATCGCCATGAAGGTAATACCCGGGCATTTTGCAACCAGTAGTTCCCATATTAATCAGTATATTGATCTGATGAATCTGAAAAACAGACAAAATGAAGCCGAGGAGGCTGCCAGGGAAATGGCGCGGCAGTATGTAAACAGTACCATTGTGGATACCATAGTATGTCTGGAGGGATGTCAGGTAATCGGAGCCTTCTTAGCCAGGGAACTCAGTTCTGCCGGTATCATGTCTATGAATATGCATCAGACGATTTATATTGTCACACCGGAGTTTAATACCAGTGGGCAGATGACTTTTATGGAAAATACCTTGAGTACCATCAATGGGAAGCATATTATTTTAATGACAGGTTCCGCCACCACAGGTGACACTCTGAAAAAGAGTGTTGAGTGTATCAGCTATTACCAGGGTAAGGTGGAAGGAATCAGTGCCATCTTCAGTGCAGTAAGTCAGGTGGAAGGGATCAAGGTACATTCTATTTTCAATGAAAAGGATTTGCCGGACTATAGGAGTTATTCTGCGGGAGATTGCCCGATGTGCCAGAAGAAGCAGCGGCTGGAAGCAATTGTGAATGGCAATGGATATAATAAGCTATAGAAGAAGCAATGAGTAATTGGATCAAGTGAGATTATGAAATGAATGAGATAAGTAAATGATCAGAGTATCCTGGCATGATAAGAAGGAAGCAGGGCCCGGATACTCTTTTCTTGCGTGAATTTCCATATGAAAATAGATACGCTGAGGAAGGGTGCAAGGCTGATATATGCAAATTTTGCATGTATGATTTTTTCACTGCTTATAGATAAAACATAATGTAAATGGAGGTAAATTAATTATGGCATTGATGCATGTAAACTTTTTTTCAGAGGTACTGGGAATGTCGATGAACATGGATGTGATTCTGCCACAGAGAACCAGAGGTCAGATCGGTATGGACGGAGAGCGCAGGGATGGAAAATATCCTGTGCTGTATTTACTTCACGGTATGAGCGATGATCATACCATATGGCAGAGGAGAACTTCCATCGAGCGGTATGCCAGTGAGTTGGGTATCGCAGTGGTTATGCCGGCTGTACATCTGAGCTTCTACAGCGATATGAAGTACGGACTGGATTACTGGACCTTTGTGTCAAGGGAACTTCCTGAAATATGCAGAGATTTTTTCCCTAATATGTCCATGCGAAGAGAAGACACCTTTGCTGCCGGACTTTCAATGGGCGGATATGGTGCACTGAAATTAGGCCTTCTGGCCCCGGAAACCTTTGGTGCGGTCGCTTCCTTATCAGGAGCACTTGATATGGCCTCGGGTTTACGGGATAACACCATTCCAAATCACCGGAATCTGTTTGGTCTTATCTTTGGCAGCGCAGATGAGATGGAACATTCAGATAATGATCTTATGGCAGCGGCCAAGCGGCTGAAAGAAAGCGGGAAACCCCTGCCAAAGATTTATATCTGGTGCGGTACGGAGGATTTCCTGTATCAGCAGAACAAGACCGCGAAGGAGCTGTTAACCGGTCTCGGATATGACATTACCTATGAGGAGTCTGCAGGTGATCATCAATGGTGCTATTGGGATGAGAAGATCCGGACAGTATTAAAGTGGCTCCCATTAAAGGAAGACGGGGAGGCCTGATTTAAAACGATTTACCATAGATAGGAGTCTAGGAATAAGAAACTGCCTCATATTACAGGATAGCCGGATCGGACAGGAGTGATATCGGCAAATTGCTGTAATTGAGGCAGTTTTATTTATAACAAGTAAGCTGCTTATGCACTCTTTTCGAATTGTGAGTTGTACAATTTGGCATAGAAGCCGTCTTTTGCTAACAGTTCTTCATGATTGCCCTGTTCTACAATGTCACCTTCGTTCATAACCAGGATTAAATCTGCGTCCCGGATGGTGGAAAGCCGGTGTGCGATGATAAAGCTGGTACGGCCTTTCATCAGGCTATCCATGGCTCTCTGAATCATAATTTCAGTTCTGGTATCAACGGAGCTGGTGGCTTCATCCAAAATAAGAATTTTGGGATCTGCCAAAATAGCACGTGCGATGGTGAGCAGCTGCTTTTGGCCCTGAGATACATTGTTGGCCTCTTCATTTAATACCATTTGATATCCGTCAGGCAGTGTTTGGATAAATCTGTGAACATGGGCAGCCTTGGCAGCTTTGATAACTTCCTCATCCGTAGCATCTAATTTACTATAACGAATATTTTCCATGATACTGCCGTTAAATAACCAGGTATCCTGTAATACCATACCAAACATCTTACGTAACTCACCACGTTCAAAGTCTCTGGTATTATGTCCGTCAATCAGAATCTCACCGCTGTTAATCTCATAGAAACGCATCAACAATTTTACCATGGTGGTTTTACCTGCACCGGTAGGACCGACGATGGCAATTTTCTGACCGTCCTTAATCCTGGCGCTGAAATCGTTGATGATAATCTTCTCCGGGTTGTAGCCAAAATGAACATGCTTAAATTCTACTTCACCTCGTAGTGCATCTGTGGATAAAGGAGCATCGGTGGTAGGCAATTCCTCAGCCTCACCAAGAAACTGAAATACTCTCTCTGCGGCTGCGGCAGTGGACTGAAACATATTCGCAACCTGGGAAAGCTGTGTGATCGGTTGGGTGAAGTTACGTACATATTGGAAGAAGGACTGTATCTGTCCGATCTTAATCTTGCCGTGTACGGATAAATAACCACCCAGGATTGCCACGCCTACATATCCGAGATTCCCGACAAACTGCATTACGGGAAACATCAAGCCGGATAGAAACTGTGATTTCCATGCGGATTCATATAATTTTGCATTGTTATGATCAAATTCCTTAATGGCATTATCTTCCCGGTTGAATACTTTAACAATATTATGTCCGCCGTACACTTCTTCAACCTGACCGTTAACGTGGCCTAAGTATTCCTGCTGCTGACGGAAATATTTTTGGGAGTTCTTCATAACGAACCCAACAAAAACGACGGATACCGGAACAATGAGCAATGCCATAAGGGTCATTACAACATTGATACGAAACATCATGATCAACACGCCCACAATCATTACGATGGAGGTGATAAACTGTGACAAACTCTGATTTAAACTCTGGTTAAGGGTATCAACATCGTTTGTAACTCTGGAAAGGATTTCACCGTGATTCATCGTATCAAAGTAATTCATCGGCATACGATGGATCTTTTCGGAAATTTCCCTTCTGAACCGATAGGTTACCTTTTGAGTGATATCGGTTGTGATTAATCCCTGAATAAAGGAAAAAACAAAGCTGGCTCCGTAAAGACAGACAATTGTAATGATTATCTTTGCTAAAGCATCAAAGTTAATTCCGCTTCCGCCCCCGATTTTATTAACAATACCGTCTACAATTTCATCTGTGGCATTCCCCATAATGGTCGGTCCGACAACAGTAAATATGGTACTGCCGATAGCAAACAAGAATACGATAATAAATCTGATTTTATAAAGGGAGAGGTATTTTACCAGCTTGCTCATCGTGCCTTTAAAATCTTTTGCTTTTTCCACCGGACTTCCCATTCCACCGGGACCACCGCCATGTCCCATCATACCTCTTCTTTGACCGGGTGCTTTGTTTGATGATTTTATTTCTTCATTACTCATTGTTCCAACTCCTCCTTTGACAATTGGGAAGAAGCAATTTGCTGATAGACTTCGCAATTTTGTAACAGTTCTTTATGGGTTCCCTTACCGACAATACGGCCATCATCCAGAACCAGAATCTGTTCTGCACTCATGATGGTACTGATTCTCTGTGCAACGATGAGGATGGTTCTGTCTGATAGTTCTTCTTTGAGTGTCTTGCGAAGAACAGCGTCAGTTTTATAATCCAATGCAGAGAAACTATCGTCAAAGATATAGATCTCAGGATCTTTTGCGATTGCCCTCGCAATGGAAAGACGTTGCTTTTGACCACCGGAGACATTACTTCCGCCCTGGGAAATCGGGGCTTCGTATTTATCGTCTTTTGCTTCGATAAACTCTGCTGCCTGGGCAATTCTTGCCGCCTTTTGCATCACCTCATCTGATTCTTCAGGATTGCCGAATTTGATATTAGTGGCAATTGATCCGGAGAATAACACACCTTTTTGCGGAACATAACCAAGCTTTTCTCTAAGATCATGCTGCTTCACCTTTCGGATATCCACACCGTCAATGAAGATACTTCCAGCGGTTATGTCATAGAATCTTGGAATCAGGTTGATTAAAGTGGATTTACCGCTGCCGGTGCTTCCGATAATTGCGGTTGTTTCACCAGGCTTTGCTATAAAGTCGATGCCGGATAATACATCCTCCTGGGCATTCGGATATCGGAAGGACACGTTATGAAACTCCAATAAGCCTTTGTTTGATTTGAAGTTCTCTGCCTGAGAAGGTTCCTCTATGGATATTTTCTCAGATAATACTTCATCAATACGTTTTGCTGCGACTGCTGCTCTGGGTAGAATGATGGAGATCATGGTCAGCAACAGGAAGGACATGATAATCTGCATGGTATATTGAATGAAGGCAATCATATCGCCGATCTGCATTGCTCCGTCATTAATCTTATTGGCACTTACCCAGATAATCAGAATGGAGATTAAATTCATAATCAGCATAAGAGCGGGCATTAATAACGTCATGACTCTGCTGACAAAGAGGTTGGTCTTGGTCAAATCTACATTTGCTTTATCAAATCTCTTTTTCTCATGTTCTTCCGTACTGAAGGCTCTGATAACCGGCAGACCGGTGAGTATTTCACGCATTACCAGATTGATGCGGTCAACCAGCTTTTGCATCATCTTAAACTTTGGCATAGTGATAATCAACAGGACACCGATCAGTGTCAGGATGGCTCCAACACCGACAGCCAATACCCAGGTCATGGAAGAATTGGTGTGTAATACTTTTGCGATACCGCCAAAGGCCAGGAGCGGGGCATAAATGACAATTCGTATCATCATTACCACAAGCATCTGAACCTGCTGGATATCATTGGTGCTTCTGGTGATAAGAGAAGCAGTCGAAAAATGATCCATCTCCGTATTAGAAAAAGCCAATACCTTATGGAATACATTGCCTCTCAAATCCCGGCCCATCCTGGCGGCTACACGGGAAGCCAGTAATGTCACAATCACGGAGACAAACATGGATAATAAGGCCAGTAATATCATTTTACCGCCCACCTGGAAGATATAATTGGTCTGAATGTGATTTACATTAATCCCGATGGCCTGATATTCTGCTTTCAGATAGGCCAATCCGGTTTGGGAAACCATCATTTCCGGCATTTTCTCAACATAGTCTCTCATGCCTGCTACAGCAGCAGTTCGGTTTTCTTCCGGGAACATGGCCAGAAGCGTGAATAAATCCATACCTTTCATTTCATCCGTCACCATTTGTGGTGGCATACCTGCGAGTAGCTGCTCTTTCATGGTGTTTGCCTGTTCGCTGCCGCTTTCGATTCCATAGGTTAACAGAATCGGTGCTGCAAGAATAGTTTCGATAAGATCCAGATCTTTACCATCCCAGATATAGAGGGACTCTGATTTAAGCAGGGGATAGTCTGAAACATAATCCGACCAGTCTGCCTCCCCTGATTTGGTTTGATCCCATAGGGTATAGTGGGTAAGCAGGGAGGCTTTCTCCTCCTTCGTCATAAACAAGACAATTTTGTCAAATTCTGATTGCCGGAGAACCTTAGGTACCGCACGATCAACACCACCATTCATGATACCCACATTTACGATGTCTGAGGTATAAGTAGGTAATGCCAGATCACAGTTAACCTGAATGATTAAAAGGATCGCTACAGCGATAATAGAGACAATCGACTTTCTTAAATACTTGAATAGCTTAAGCATACGATATTCCTTTCTGTTGATATGATAAGTATTATTCCTGCCCGCATTCAGTTTGAACTGATTGAGGCTGTAGATTTTTTTTCATTTTGTCAGTGAGTTTTAAGAAGGAACATATCTCATCGTCAGTAAAGCCACTAAATAGTGTTTGCGTTAATTCAAACATATATTTTTCAGACTGCTCAGCCAAGGAACGACCTTCCTCGGTCAGATATACCCTCATAATGCGTTTGTCTGTATCATCCGGAACACGGTAGACATAATTGTTTGCTTCAAGCTTTACGAGCATTCCAGTTATAGTGGAAGGCTTCACAAAGTGCTTCTCTGACAGCTCCTTCTGTGTTAACCCTTCGTTTGACTTAATCAGAGCCAGAAATTTGGGCTGGCCCGGATATAATTTTAATTGATCCAGGTTCTGATAAGAACGCAGATGAACCAGTTTTATAACCTCTGAGAAAGCTTCAAGAAGTTGTTTGATTTCTATTGCCATTTCCCTCCATCTCCTTGGTTTATCAGTACAAGCATTGCAAATAATGATCATAAATTTATTTAGGCGCCTAATCATTTTGTATTATAACATACCGATGGTTTAAGTCAATTATAACTTTATTAAATTTGGGGAAGAAAAATTAATAGAAATTTAATTAAAGATTACCAGAGGATAATTCGTTGAAAACAGAGAGGGAAATAAAAGAAGAAAACAGCCAAATGAATAAGGAAGAAAAAATAAAAGTGGCTGCAAATAAGCATATTAGACAGTTACAGGAGTTGATTGCAGCCACTTTAATTAAAAAGTAACAATTATTTTAAGCTTTTTCTTAAGACGAAAGAGAAGGATAAACAATCTTTTCAAATACTTCAACCAGGTCAGGGTCAAGTTCAGTACCCGATCTTAGGAGCAGTTCAGATAAAGCTTCCTCCTTGCTCAGAAGCTGACTGAATTTCTTCTTGTGTTTTAGAAAATCATAAGCATTGGCAACGGCAAGAATCCTCGAAAAATAAGGGATCTGATCTCCCTTTAGCTTTCCCGGGTATCCATTGCCATCAAAGGATTCATGATGGGAAAGAACATATTCTGCCAGGTAGGATAGATCGGGAGATGCACTAATGATATGGTACCCTTTCTCGGAATGCTGTTGGAATATAAGATATTCTTCTTTAGAGAGTTCTGATTTCTTTAATATGGTTACATCAATGGAAGCTTTACCGATATCATGAATGGTTCCTAATAATTTCAGATCATCAATTTTGCTTTTTTCCAATTGCAGTGCCGTTCCCAGCTTGGCGCACAAATCACTGACCCTTATGGAATGGAAGGCCTCCTCTTCATAGGTTTGATGAAGCGTGCTTAAGATTGTCTGCACAGCCCGGTTCTTTATGCTTTTACTCTCCAGTAATTTACCTTTATACATGAGATCATCTGCCTGCTTTATGATCTGATTGATATCTTCTTCCGGAGAAAATTTGGTTGCACAGCCAAGGGAGATGGAGACATTGAGTGTATTTACATGGGTCTGCTGACAATTGTACCGGATACGCTCTGAAACCTTTTCAGCCTGCGCATAATCAGTATTTGGCAGAAGAATGATATATTCATCACCACCCCAGCGGGAAATAATATCATCCTGACGGCACACCTCACGCATTACATTTCCTGCAGCGATCAGCAGCTGATCGCCGGCCAGATGCCCGAAGGCATCATTCGTCAGCTTCAAGCCGTTAACATCACCAATGATGATTGAGAGGGGAAGATTGCGCTGTGTGTCCAGACGCTCCATTTCGAGCTCAAAAAACCTTCTGTTGTAGAGTCCCGTCAGTTTATCGTGATACGTAAGATAATAGTTATCCTCCTCTATTTTCCTTCGTTGTGTAATATCTCTGAAAATGACGACATAACCCAAGATTTGGTTATCATTTCCCCTGATGGAAGATGCTCTGACATCCAGCGCTTTACTTTTTTTGCAAGGGGTAATATACGCATATTCGTTATCCGGAGTAAGCAAAGATGGATTCACCAGAAGATCCGAAACTTGATAAGGAAGAGGTTCATTGGTACTGCTATGATAAAGCGGATAGATCTCATGCATGATTTTATTCAGAGACTGATCCTGAGAGATTCCCGTGATGCTTTCGGCTTCCCGGTTAATCATTTTGATAAAGCCATTCTCATCTGTCACGATAATACCATCTTTGATGGATTTAAGAGTAGTTTCCCACCATTTTTTTTCTCTTTGGATGAGTTCCTCTTTCTCCTTGTTCTGACACAGGAGATAATATACCAGCAGAGTAATGATCATCAGAATAATGCATCGGATGATGGTAGGAAGGAGCATCACCTTATCCTGATCAAAGGGCAGCACACTCAGCAGATATAATAGGGACGTAAGAGCTGCCAGATAAACGCCTGATTTATGAAAGAAGAAGACACCCAGTAATACGGGAATGTAGTATAAATGTTGAGAAATATTCATAATACCTTTTTGCATAAAAATAATATTAAGAAGAACAGATACGAATAAGGCTAATAAATAAATTAGTTTTTTCATAGGTGATCCACCTTTCTATTGTGCATTCAGGATGTCATTCATGGGATGTAAAAACTAGTTGAGCTTTTCAAGTAAGATTCTCAGCAGTGCATCATTTAATACCGGGGTCATAAAACAAAAGCGAAGATACTTGTTGTTCAGGAAAGGGAAGGTAGAGCAATCCCGTATCATGAAGCCGTTGCGAATGGCAGTCTCAAACAGATCCATAGAGGTGATATCATCCTTTATGATTTTCAATAAGATGAAATTAGCCGTCGGCTTGTAGTATGTTACATTTGAACAGGTATCCAGCAGACTGCAGATACGGTTTCTTTCCTCTGATATTAATGCTCTTGTTTCATTAATATAATCCGTATCGGTAAACATGATTTCCCCTGCGATGGCCGCCAGACTGTTAATTGTCCAGGGATTTTTTCTCTGATTTATTTCTTTTAGTAAATCAATATTGCCGCAGATGGCATATCCTAAGCGAAGCCCCGGAGCAGCGAAGAATTTTGAAATACCACGGAGGATAATGATATTATTATAATATCCTGTAAGACTGACAGAAGAAATATTGGCTGCGTCTTCCGCAAACTCAACATAGGTTTCATCTACCATTACAAAAATGCCCTTTTGCTTACACAGATCAAGAATCTTCCTCATATCACTTCGCGGCAGTGCGGTGGAGGTAGGATTGTTGGGGTTGCATATTACCAGGAGGTCAATATCCGGTGTCAGTGCATGTTCGAATTTTGAGATATCTAAAATGAAATCATTCTCTTCCTCCAGACGGTAATAAAGGGAGCTGCCGCCTCCAAGGGAGATCTCCCGTTCGTATTCAGAATAAGTCGGGCCGATAATCAGCGCCTTTTTTGGATGTTTGATCTGGATGAACAGTGAGATCAGTTCTGTGGAACCATTTCCAACAATGATATTCTCCGTTTCTGTCTTAACGTAGTCCGCAATACACTTACGCAAAGAGGTATAATCCCGGTCGGGATAGGTCATGATGGCATCAATTCTCTGGGAAAGAGTGCTCTTTAGCTTTGGAGATATGCCAAGGGGGTTGACATTAGCAGAAAAGCTAATGATTGCGTCTTTTTTTATACCATATATTGTTTCAATTGTTTCTAAATCACTTCCGTGAAAATGATCGGAATGTCTTATCATAGAGCTCCTTTCTATTCCTGACAAAAAGTTTAATAAAGCTACAAACTCTTAAGTTCCATTGTCGATAAATACTGGATTTTTTTTCATATTTAAATTATAATATTATCATTATTATATCGTATTTTAATTAAAATGCAATGTTAACCATGAGGTGCTGAGTTGAAAAGTAAGATAGAGCGTTTATCCAGAGGCGAAATTGAATATGAGCTTCCCCAATTGGTTTTATCCCCGGAACAAATCAGGGAAACCTTGGAAGCCGGTAAAATCTTTAAGGGCAGCTTTACAGTCAGTAATCAGGAGGGCAGAGGTATGTCCGGAAAAATCTATTCTTCCAGCAGACTCCTGACATTGCAATGTAATACGTTTGAAGGAACGCAAAATTGTATATCGTATGAGGTTAACGCACAATTTCTTAAGGCGGGAGAGGAAATTAGTGGCACAATCAGTATTATTACTGATTGCGGTGAAGTTATTCTGCCCTTTACCTTTCTTATCGAAGCACAGTATTTCAGGACAAGCCTGGGAAAAGTCCGGGATCTGTTCCAGTTTACCAACCTGGCCAGGTCAGATTGGGCAGAAGCTAAGAAGGTATTTCGCCAGGAAGCATTTGAAAAAGTTCTGCTCAGTAATGATGAGAAGAGTAAGAACATTTATCGCCAACTTTTAAGAAGCAGTACGGGCAGTCAGGCGATGGAGGAATTCCTAATAGCCATTCATAAGAAATCAAAAATCCAGTTTCACATTGAGAAAACTTCATATGAATATAAAGCTGCGGATGAAATGATAAAGGATAAAATCATCATAACCAAAGATCAGTGGGGATATGCTCAAATTAAGATTAGTTCCGATGCACCCTTTATTCAATTGGAACAAAAGTTATTATGGGCCGATCAATTTATCGGCAATGAGTATAAAATAGCATTTCAAATATTACCCGGCCATCTAGGCAAGGGCAGGAATTACGGTAAGATAAGGATCTCTACCATTCATCAGAAATTTGAGATAGAAGTAGTATGCCATTACCTGCCGGAAAAAAAAGATCACGGAGCCAATGGGGGATCACAGGAAATATTTCTTTCAGCTATCACAAGGAATTATCTTGATTTCAGATTAAATCGCAGTAATCTAAAGCAGTATATGGAGAAAACACAGACGCTTCTTAACGGGAATTCCTGTCCAGATCAAAATCTGGTGGATGTTATGAAGACCCATATCGCCATAATCTCAGGAAATGAGTTTGTAGCTGCACAGTATTTAGAGGATTTTAAGGAAAAAGAGGCCAAATTACGTACAAAATCCAGTCTTAGTTATGCCACCTTTCTTTATTTGAATGCCTTATATCATAAAGAGGATGGGATCATTAAAGCAGCAGCAGATAAGATAAGGGGAATTTATGAGAATGAAGATTCCGATTGGAGAATCTTATGGCTGCTTCTTTATCTGGACAAACGATATGACAAAAATCCGGCAGCAAAATTAGCTGCCATCCGGGAACAATTTGAGAGGGGATGCCACAGTCCGATCCTGTATTATGAGGCAGTCTGCGTGCTGAACGAGGAACCAATGCTGCTTCGGGAATTAAATCGTTTTGAGATGCAGGCAGTATATTTTGGGATGAAACATTGGATTCTGTGCAAAGAGGCCGCACAGCAGTTTGTCTATCTGGCGAATAAGCAAAAGGGGTTTCATCCAATGATTTATCAAAGTTTGGTTAAGCTCTATGATGAATATGAAACAGTCGAAATTCTTACTACGATTTGCAGTATGCTGATTAAGGGATTGAAGAGATCTCATCAATATTTCGAGTGGTATCAGCGTGGGGCGCAGGCGCAGCTGCGGATTACGGAATTATATGAATACTATATGTATGCCCTGGATGATAATCGCAGAGAACCTCTGGCACAATCGGTTCTTTTTTATTTCATTTATAACAGTAATCTGAATGATCACAAAAAAGCGGTTCTTTATGCAAATATTATCAGACATAAGGATAACAATGAATCCATCTATCATTCCTATTATAAGCGGATTGAGCTCTTTGCAATGAAACAGCTGGAAGCACATCATATCAGCAGTGACCTTGCCGTGTTATACCGGGAGATGGTAGATCCGTCCACTGCAGCTTCAAACCTGGCGCTTCATCTTCCCTACGTAATCTATCAGCATGAGATCATCTGTGCTCATCCGGATATCACGGAGGTTCGGGTAATCCACCCGGAACTTAATGCAGTGGAAATAAAACAGCTGGTCAATGGGAGTGCCTATATTAATATACCTACTGGAAACACAGAAATTTTTCTTTCAGATAGCAATGGGAATTGCTATTACAATACCATTGCTTATGAGTTGAAACCACTGTTTCCCGCTGATGTCTATGAAGAGATCTGTGAGAATAACAGTGATCATCCCTTGTTGATTCTGCATCTTTATGACAGGTATCATTATAATCGGACCCTGAATGATCAAGCAATTCGTCTGAGAAAAAAGGTTCTTACGCTGAAGGGAATATCAGAAAGGACCCGCATGGAGTGTCTGATCACTTTGATAGACTATTATTATGAGAATTATGATGAAGTGCTGCTAGAGGATTATTTGCTGCAGGCAGATCTTAAAATCTTAAACTCATCGGATAGAAACAAGGTAGTGGAGTACATCGTGATACGGATGTTGTATCAAAAGGCATTCCAAACACTGGAGGGGTATGGGTTTGAGGGGATTGCCATTAATCGCTTGTTAAAACTTTGCTCCGGATATATTATAATGCAGGAGGAAGATCTGAGAGAAGAGTTTCTTACCGATCTCTGCCATTATATATTCCGTCACGGGAAATTTGATGAAGCCATACTTACCTATCTTCTGCGTAACTTTAACGGAACCACAGGAGAGATGTATCAGTTATGGCAGTCGGCAGTCGGCTTTGAACTCGATACCCATGCATTGGAGGAACGTCTGATTACCCAGATGCTGTTTGCGGAATGTTATGTGCAGGACAGTTATCAGGTGTTTTGTCAATATTATAAGAAGGTTACAAATCATCAGTTGGTCAGAGCGTTTCTTACTTATTATGGATACAAGTATCTTGTATGTGACCGTGTGATTCACCCGGAACTTTTTTTGATCATGAAACGGGAATTGAATTATGAGGAAAATGAGGTCTGCCTGCTCGCCTGGCTGAAAAAACATACGAATGCAGCACAGCTTTCCGTGAGTGAAACAGATTATATTGAATATCATATCGAGCGTTTGGCGAGTAAGGGTATTGTCCTGCCTTTCTTCTTAGATTATAAAGGCAAGGTGAAGCTGCCTGCTCACTTGAAAAATAAATATTATCTGGAATACATCACCGATCCACGCAAAAAGGTTTCTATCCACTATCGGTTAAATAATGACCCCGGGGAAGAGGAATTTATCACGGAAACCATGCCGAATCTCTGGATGGGAATTCATGTGAAAGAGTTTGTGCTGTTCTATCATGAGATATTACAGTATTACATTACAGAAACGATGGGGGAAGAGGTTAATATCACAAAGAGCACACTTGTACAATATGAAATGGAAGACACCGAAGATGAATCCAGATATCATCAGATCAATCTGATGCTGGCGGCTCTTGAGATGGGAGACGACACAACATTGCTTGATATGATGGAGCACTATGTAATGCTGGAATATGCAAAAACCAGATGCTTTCAATCAATAGATCAATGATTCCAGAACCTGGGACAGGAGGGTGGCCGATGGAGCAGTCCAGAAAATTATTGATAGGATTTGATCTGTGTGAGGATTATACGCAGATCAGCTGCTATAGCTATAAGACATTCGAACCGGAGTCTGTCTGTCAGACAGAGACGGAGGAGGAAAATGCCTGCCTGATACCAACCGCCTTGTGTCTGAAAAATAATTCCGACCTCTGGCTCATTGGGGAAGAGGCCATGGCATGTGCAAAAAACAAAGAAGGCATATTGGTAAATCATCTTTATCAAAGTCTGCAATCCGGTGAAACGGTAATGATTGAAGGAAAGTCGTATCCCCCGGACTACCTGCTGGAAAAATATTTTAGAAAGGCATTTGCCCTGATCAAACGACATTTTCCCTCAGAGCCAATTACAAAGATTGTTATCACCATTGCGAACCTGAAACAGGATCTGGTGAGGCGGATCTATGAAGCGCTTTCGGAGCTGGATATTAACAAAGACAGAGCACTTGTAATAAGTCACTCAACGGCTTTTTTATATTATGTACTCAGTCAGGATAAATCCCTTTGGGTCAATGATGTTGGATTATTTGAATTTGACAAACATGGCTGTAATTTCTATCAGCTTGCGTTATATCGAAGAAGTCAGCTGATTGCGAAACTGAGCAGGAAAGATCTGTCGGATACCCTGAATTACGAAATTTATCAGAAAAAGGCCATCGACATCGGTTATACCTTTGAGACGATGGCTAACACAGTGTTATATAAACAGATGATATCAACGCTCTATTTTACAGGAGCTGGTTTTGAAGCAGGATGGAGTGAGGCGACGATCAAAAAATTATGCAGGGGAAGAAGGGCATTTCTCGGGCAGAATCTGTATTCAATAGGGGCCTGCTATGCCGCCAAAGAGCTGTTTGATCATCAAAAATTTCAGGATATCCTGTTACTGAACGAAGAAATGATCGCTCATAGTGTCTCGGTCAAGGTTTACTCGGATGCCAGGTTTGCCGAGATTCCCATTACGGATGCCGCGGTTCCCTGGTATGAGGTGAATGGTGTGATGGAGGTTATTCCGGATGAGGCGTTTGAACTGGAAATCATCCAAAGGAATATTCTGACGAAGGAAGCTGTCAGGGAAAGAATTCCCTTACCTTTGCCGCCTCAAAGACCAAACCGGCTGACACGATTACGGCTTCATCTGACCTGCAGTGATCCCAATACCGCTCATCTTACAGTTTATGATCTGGGATTTGGGGATCAGTATCCCGGAAGCGGGAAACTGGATGAATTTATGATTCAATTAACGTAGTGGGAAATACGATTTTCACGGGCATGATCCAAACTTGATACACGGTGGAAAGGACAGGGCTTATTATGGGCAAAATGATATTATGCAGTGGTAAGAGAACAGAAAAACCGTATCTATTTACAGCAACGGGCACCCGGATTTATTCGATAGAGGAATTATGCCGTTATCTGTATACGCATTTTTATCTGATTGACCGGGCAATCTTTCTGCCTGCCCTTTTTGAATGGATTGACATGGAGTTAGAGCTGGGGGACCGGGCGGAGAAACTAAAGCAGTTAGTGGAACATGAGGCTGATCTAAAAACAATTGTAACGGTTATCCTTTGCAGCTCGGATTATTACTCTGAGCAGGAAATCAAGGCATTGCTAAAACTCGTGGATGAAATAGAAGGAATGCCCAGGACCAAAAGGAACTCCATCAGGGCCAGGCATATGCTGGAAGATGGTCTTTACCTTGAAGCCGCCAAAGAATATGAAAGGATCGTCGGGTCACAGGAGGCAACGGAGCTGTCACCCGGGGATTATGGGGATATATTGCATCATCTGGCGGTGGCCAAAGCTTTTATTGGCGGGCCTGAGGAAGCCGGAGAAATCTTTCGTCTTGCCTACGAGCATAACAGGAGAGAAGAAACTTTTTCGCAGTATCTGTATGCACTCTGTTTAAGCAACCGGGAAGAACTATTTCGGGAGAAGATCAAAGAATATGAAGCGGACTCCCAACTGATTCAGAAGATCCTTCAGGATGTGGAAAACATCAGGGAGGAAGTTGCATTGAATGACAGCCTGTCACAAATAAGAAAATTAAGAACCTTAAAGTCAGAGGGCAAGGTAAATCAGTATCATAAAAATGTAGCAGAGATACTGGAACATTGGAAATCATCTGTTCGGATTGGTTGAATGATATCAGATGATACAGGAAAGGTTTGATAAGCAGCATGGGTATATTTACTTCAAGGAAAAAGAAAAAGACGGATTCTCAGGAGCAATACGAATTTGTTGAGGCGAATAAAATCAGATCCCCGGGAAAAGTCACCGGAGCTCCTTCGGCGCAAGAACAATTGTCTTCGCTGAAAGAAAACTGTGAATTAATTCTGGCGTGTGACAGACAGATGGAGGAAGCCAAGATCGAGTATCAGGCAGTGACCTCCTACCTGACGGATATGCAGCGCATTGATATGATCCTGCCCGATCAGCGTGAGGATTTAGAGGATGCAGCCAGAAAGATTATCAATCTGACGAAGGAGAGAGATAAATATAAAAAAAAGGAATCCAAATTATCTAAGATGCAGTATCAGATCTATGAACGATATGAATTGCAGATTCCGAGGGATCTTCCTGAGATTCTGGAAAGTGAAAAGTATCAGAACAGGATTGAGAAAGATATGGGTCATCTGATGAGAGAGAAAAAGGGGCTTGACGCTGAGCAAAGTGATCTGATGGAAAAGCAGGCTTTCCTCAAAGGAATTGGCATTACAACCAGCATTATTATTCTGCTGTTATTTATCATTTTTGCATTTTTGGGCCACTATTCGGATGCGAATTTGACAATGCCGTTTCTTCTCACCGTATGTATGGGAATGCTGGTGGCTTTTTATATCTTTCGGGAAGCAAGAAGGAATCTGGATGCCTTTCATCTGGTGCAGCAAAAACAACAAAGAGAAGTTTTTCTTATGAATAAGGTAAAAATCAAAGCAGTGAATAACCGTAATTATCTGGAATATATCTATCATAAATATATGGTGGACAATTATGCCCAGTTTAAAATATTATGGGAGGATTTCGTAAAGCAAAAGGATGAGGAGAGAAGATATCAAAACAATACGGAACTTCTTGATTTTTACCATAATGAGCTGATCCGGGAATTGAAACAATTTGGCATAGCCGATGCCGAGATCTGGATCTTTCAGGCCAGTGCAATTCTTGATAACAAAGAGATGGTGGAGGTCAGACACCGGCTAAATGTGCGCAGACAAAAGCTGCGTGAGCGAATCGATCTGAATACAAATCAGAAAGAACGGGCGCTGTGGGAAATCAAATCCTTACGAAACAGTTATCCTGAGGGCAAAGAAGCTGCTGATCAGTTCCTCAGGCGTTATGAAATTTAAACCAAGAGGAATAGGCAGCAGGAATTCGGAAAAACTACTTGACATAATGAACTGCTTTGCATAGTATATAAAATATCATATAAAAAATGTATTGACGGAGAGGATAGATAAGAGACGCCAGGCAGAGAGGACGATTCCAAGGCTGAAAAGTTGTCCATGGCGGATTTACCTGTTGTAGCTCCTGAACAACCTGTTTGAAGCCGAAGGGTGTGTAGGATGGGTCGGGAAGTCCCGTTACAGACGGCTAAGATGACCGGTAATATGGGTCATGAATAAAGGTGGTACCGCGGTTCTTCGTCCTTTGCGTCGAAGGGCCTTTTTTTATCCGTAAATGAACCATAAATTTTGAAAGGAAGTTATTCTATATGGAGAAAGAACTTGCAAAGACCTATGATCCCAAGGACATAGAAGAAAGATTATACCAAAAATGGCTGAATCAGAAATATTTTCATGCAGAAGTTGATCGAAATAAAAAACCCTTTACCATTGTGATTCCCCCGCCAAATATTACGGGACAGCTTCATATGGGCCATGCCCTGGACAACACTATGCAGGATATCCTGATCAGATTCAAGAGAATGCAAGGATACAACGCACTATGGCAGCCCGGTACAGACCATGCCAGTATCGCAACCGAGGTTAAGATTATTGAGCAGTTAAAAAAAGAGGGAATTGATAAGGAAGCGCTGGGGAGAGAAGGATTTTTAAAAAGAGCCTGGCAATGGAAGGAAGAGTATGGCGGAAGAATTATTTCTCAGCTAAAGAAGTTAGGCTCCTCCTGCGATTGGGAGAGAGAACGCTTTACCATGGATGACGGCTGTTCTGAGGCTGTAACCGATGTATTTATCAAGCTTTATGAATCAGGTTATATTTATAAAGGTTCAAGAATTATCAACTGGTGTCCTGTTTGCCAGACTTCCATCTCAGATGCTGAGGTGGAGCATGAGGAACAGGCAGGACATTTCTGGCACATCAGATATCCCATCGCAGGAGAAGAAGGCTATGTTGAGGTTGCTACTACAAGACCGGAAACCATGCTTGGTGATACGGCTGTTGCAGTTCATCCGGAGGATGAGAGATATCAGCATCTCATCGGAAAGATGGTAATATTGCCCCTGGTTAACAGGGAAATTCCGGTGATCGCGGACAGTTACGTAGATAAGGAGTTTGGTACAGGGGTGGTAAAGATCACACCGGCCCATGATCCCAATGACTTTGAAGTGGGCAAACGACATAACCTTCCGGAAATTAATGTTATGAATGATGATGCTACCATCAACCAGAACGGCGGAAAATATGCCGGAATGGATCGTTACGAGGCACGTAAGGTAATGGTTGAAGAACTGAAGGCGCTTGGTTTATTGGTAAAGATTGAAGATCATGTTCATAATGTAGGCACCCATGACAGATGTAAAACAACGGTGGAGCCCTTAATCAAACAACAATGGTTTGTGAAGATGGATGAATTAATTCAACCCGCCATTGAGGGTGTGAAGTCCGGCGATATTCAGTTTGTACCGGAACGCTTTGATAAGATATATTTTAACTGGACAGATAATATCAGAGACTGGTGTATCTCAAGGCAGCTCTGGTGGGGACACAGAATACCGGCTTATTATTGTGATGGCTGCGGTGAGGTAATCGTTGCCAGAGAAGAGCCCTCCAGATGTCCTAAGTGTGGCAGTACGCATCTAAGACAGGATGAAGATACTCTTGATACCTGGTTTAGTTCTGCTTTATGGCCGTTCTCAACCCTTGGCTGGCCGGATCAAACAGAGGATCTGGATTATTTCTATCCCACCGATGTACTGGTAACCGGGTATGACATCATCTTCTTCTGGGTGGTTAGAATGGTATTCTCCGGTTATGCCCACATGGGTGTAAAGCCCTTTAGCAAGGTGTTAATCCATGGTCTGGTTCGGGATTCTCAGGGACGCAAGATGAGTAAGTCCCTCGGCAACGGTATTGATCCCCTTGAAGTAATTGAGAAATACGGCGCTGATGCACTGCGCTTTACCTTAATTACAGGCAATGCGCCCGGGAACGATATGCGTTTCTATTGGGAAAGAGTAGAGGCCAGCAGGAACTTTGCCAATAAGGTATGGAATGCTTCCAGGTTCATCATGATGAACCTGGAGAAGGCGTCCATTGGTGAAACCATAGAGGAATCTCTTCTGACCGGAGCCGATAAGTGGATCTTATCCAAAGCAAATACACTGGTAGATGAAGTTACCGAGAATATGGAGAGCTTTGAACTGGGGATAGCAGTTCAGAAAATCTATGATTTTATATGGGAAGAATTCTGTGACTGGTATATTGAGATGGTAAAACCCCGGCTCTACAGCGATACGGATGAAACAAAGGCAGCGGCTCTTTGGACCTTAAAGCATGTTTTGGTTCATTCCCTGAAACTACTTCATCCCTATATGCCTTTTATCACAGAGGAGATCTTCTGCACCCTTCAGGAAATGCTTGGCCGTCAGGAGTCAGACTCCATCATGATCTCCCAATGGCCCGCTACGGAAGAAAGGTACGCTTATATTCAGGAAGCAGAGGCGGTAGAACTCATCAAAGAGGCTGTCAAAGGAATCCGGAATGTGCGCACCGAAATGAATGTTCCACCCAGCAGAAAGGCTGCGGTTGTAGTTGTGTCTGAGAATGAGAATGTGAGAACTATTTTCAATGACAGCAAGGTATTCTTTGCTACCCTTGGATATGCCAGTGAGGTTCTGGTACAGACGGACAAAGACGGTATCTCTGAAGATGCCGTTTCGGCAGTGATACCGGGAGCGGTAATTTATATTCCGTTTTCGGATCTGGTGGACATTGAGAAGGAAATTGAAAGACTCACCAAGGAAAAGGCACGTCTTGAGGGTGAATTAAAGAGAGTAACGGGTATGCTTGCGAATCCGAACTTTGTGAATAAAGCACCGGAGCAAAAATTAGCGGAAGAACGTGCAAAGCTGGAAAAATACACGGATATGATGAACCAGGTAAGCGAACGGCTGGAGCATCTGAAGAAGTAAAGGCAGCATATGAGTACGATGATAAAGAGCCGATCACTGGGAGTTTCTCACAAGGATCGGCTCCTTGTCTTATGAAGGGATGAAAATAGTGCACCATTTTATAATTATATAAACTATTAGGAAATAATAACATTTGGTATAATAATAGAAACGGCATTAAATTAATATCAAATCCCGACGGATGTGGATCAGACCATATACAGGATGTGAGCAAAACTGAGGATCAATTGGAGAGAGAAAGGAAATGATCGGTATGGAATTTAAAGGTACATTTACAATTTATGAGGAGAACGAATTAAAAACTAAGAGCGGTAATATCCGATTTGAACAGGATGTAAATGAAACAGAGAATCAATTGATCAACCTTTATCCGCAAATGGAATATCAGACCTTCCACGGGTTTGGCGGAGCATGTACGGAAGCGGCCGGTTATTCTCTGTCAAAATTAGGGGAAGAGAAATTTGATGAGGTGGTAAAATCATACTTTAGCAAAGAGGGAATGGGGTATCGTTTTATTCGTACCCATATCGACAGCTGTGATTTCTCCCTTGGGAATTATTCGGCAGTAGAGGAGGAACAGGATACACAGTTTACCAGCTTTTCACTGGAAAGAGATGCCCGGTATGTTCAGCCGTTATTAAAAAAGGCATTAAGTTACGGAGAGAATATTGAAATTATGCTCACCCCATGGTCACCGCCGGCATTCATGAAGACCAACGGTACCAAGAACAATGGGGGAAAATTAAAGAAAGAATACTATCTTGCCTGGGCAAAGTATATCTGTAAATATATTAAAGAATATAAAGCTCTGGGTTTTCCGGTAACCATGATTTCTGTACAGAACGAGCCCAAAGCGGTACAGACCTGGGATTCCTGCGTATTTACTGCAGAGGAAGAAAAGGATTTGCTGCAAAATTATCTCAAACCGGAATTGATCAGAAACGGCTTGGAAGAAATCAGGATTATCATATGGGATCATAATAAAGAGCGTGCCTTTGAACGGGCAAATGATATGATTGACGACAATACGAAGGATATGGTAAATGGTATTGGATTCCACTGGTACAGCGGCGATCATTTTGAAGCACTTGCGTTGATCAGGGATAAATACCCTGATAAAGAGATCATATTTACAGAGGGTTGTGTGGAATACAGCAGATTTGGAGCGGCGGATGTGGTAGCCAATGCAGAGATGTATGCACATGATATCATTGGGAATTTGAATGCCGGAATGAATACGTGGATTGACTGGAATATTGCGCTGGATGAAAAGGGTGGTCCAAATCACGTAGGTAACTTCTGCGATGCTCCGGTGATGTGTGATACAATTGCCGGCGAATATGAATATAAATTATCCTTTCATTATATTGGACAATTCAGCAGGAATATTAAGCCGGGTGCAAAAAGAATCGGTTTCTCCAGATATACGGATAAACTTGAGGTAACAGCTTTTAAAAATCCGGATCAGTCAATTGCAGTTGTCATCTTAAACAGAACGAAGGAGGAATTACCTGCGCTCCTTCGAATAAACAAGACGATTGCAAAGATAGAGGTGGCAGCGCACTCCATCGTCAGCGGCATTATAGCTTAATACAGTATGGATGAGATTCAAATATAGCATTATGAATAAAAATTTGTGTCTTGTTTTGTGTAAATTTTATTGAGATTTAACATAAATGGCTTGCAATAATAAGTCTAATCCGATATGATTATGTTAGAACAACAGGTAAGAATTTGCGAAGTATCATTCATGACCAGGAAACGGCTGCCGTTTCCTCTTGCGTTGAGATTCGCTTAGGCATAAAAAATATAACATATGGGAGAGGTATCAGGATATGCTTCAGGACGATTACATTAAGTTTACAATTGGAAAACAAAAACATATTGCGCTCATTGCTCATGATACGAAAAAGCACGAGCTGGTGGAATGGGTAGAGGAAAATAAGGATATCTTAAAGAATCATTTTCTTTGCGGAACAGGTACAACGGCAAGGTTAATCGTTGATAAGACAGGGCTTCCGGTAAAGGCTTACAATAGCGGTCCTCTTGGAGGGGATTTACAGATCGGATCCAGAATTGTAGAAGGAAACATTGATTTCATCGTGTTTTTCTGGGATCCGTTGGCAGCACAGCCTCACGATCCCGATGTTAAGGCATTGTTGCGTATTTGTGCCGTTTATGATATTCCGGTGGCGAACAGCAGAGCTTCCGCAGATTTTATGCTGACTTCAAAGTACATGAATGAAGAGTATGAAAGAAAAGTTTTAAACTACAATATGGTAATTCAGAGCAGATTAGAAGAATTTCAATAATATAAGTCAGGACATTAATTAGAAATCTGGAATGGATATCTTGTGAAGACAAAGATATCCATTCCAGATTTTATTCGTTACAAGGATACCAGGAAGCAGATGGCCGATTTATTGTTCTTTCAGGCTTTCGATAAAGAAACTTGCTGCATCGGACAGCGGAATATCGCTATTATATGCGGCAACAAGCTGTCGCGGGGGGATCTCCTGAAGGGTATGAATGACTTTAAGATTCCCCCACTCTTTGATGCTGAAATCAGGAAGGAAGGCGACACCGAGTCCGATCTTGGCAAGATCAATCAGCAGATCATTGCTGCTAAGTTCTATGGCAGGAACCAGGTCCAGAGAGTGCTCCAGAAACAGATTGTGCAGGAAAATACTGGTGGTTGACCGCTTCTCCAGCATCAAAATCGGATACTGCTGCAGCTCCTGCAATGTGATGGGATGATCCATAATGGTGTAAGCCTCTTTGTTTGCTATGAAAACATCATGAAATTCCTTTACCGGAATAATCTGCATGTTATTGTTTAAGGAAGAGTTGGGAGAATTGGTTACAATCACATCCACTTCGTTACGCTCTAAGAGGGTGGCACATTGAAAGGAAGTCCCATTGGTGACTTTGATGTGAATGCTGGGATATTTTTTATGAAAAAGATTCAGATAGGGGACAAGGTAATAACGACAAATGGTATCACTGGCACCGATTCTTAACTGAATCCCGCTTTTGGGATCGGCACAGAGCTGGTTTTCTCCCCTGCTGATGAGATTAATTGCAGGTTCCACATGCTTGAGCAGCAACTCTCCTTCTTTTGTCAGGGCTACGCGCTTGGTGCTCCGAATAAATAAGGTTTGATTTAATCGCTTCTCCAGAGTTTTAATCGATTGACTGACTGCGGACTGGGAGATAAACAGTGTCTGTGCAGCTTCGGAGAAGCTGAGGCTTTTCGCCACATGATAAAAAACTTTATATAATTCATAATTAATATCCATCAGAGGTCTCCTTCTAAATATATAAGCATTCCTAATAAAATGATTTACATATATTAATTATTATTATAAGACATGTTATGCTATAATGCAAGTACAGGAGAAAATATAATATACCTGTATTGGATTGATAGATGAACTAAGCTGGACTGATTGGAAAAATTCTTCTGGGAGATAAGGAGTATTGTGATGAACAGTGTAAACAGAATTTATGTAGAAAAGAAGGCCCCCTATGCAATAAGGGCAAAAGAGCTGAAGGGTGAACTGAAAAGCTATCTTGGAATCAAGGAATTAGAAGCGGTACGTGTACTAATTCGTTATGATATAGAAAATATCAGTGAAGAAACTTATAAGAAGGCACTGGGAACTGTATTTTCTGAACCTCCCGTAGATTTATTATATGAAGCGCAGCTTTCAATCGGAGCTGGCGATAAAGCATTCTCCGTAGAATACCTGCCGGGTCAATTTGATCAGCGGGCTGATTCCGCGGTGCAATGTGTCAAATTGTTGGATGAGAAAGAAGAGCCCATCATTCGTTCCGCCACAACTTATGTACTGACAGGAGATATTTCAGAAGAGGATTTTGAACGTATCAAATCCTATTGTATCAACCCGGTTGATTCAAGAGAGACGGATGAAGTAAAACCGGATACGCTGGTGACGGTATTTGATGATCCGGAAGATGTGGCAATCCTTACCGGCTTTCAAAATCTGAAAGAGGAGGAACTGACTGGATTATATCAGTCCCTGAATCTGGCGATGACGATTCAGGATTTTGCGCATATCCAGAGTTATTTTAAATCAGAAGAACACAGAGATCCATCCATGACAGAAATCCGTGTCCTTGATACGTATTGGTCGGATCATTGCCGTCATACCACATTCCTGACAGAACTGAAAGAGATCTCGTTTGAAGAGGGTTATTATACAGAACCGATCAAGGCGGCGTATGGCAGCTATATCAGTGAAAGAGAGAAATTGTATCAGGGAAGAGAGGATAAATATATTTCCCTGATGGATATCGCACTTCTGGCGATGAAGAAGCTGAAAGCAGACAAAAAGTTAGAAGACATGGAGATCTCGGATGAGATTAATGCCTGCTCTATTATAGTTCCGGTAGAAATTGACGGAGAGACACAGGAGTGGCTGGTATTCTTTAAGAATGAGACCCATAACCATCCCACTGAGATTGAACCCTTTGGCGGTGCGGCAACCTGCCTTGGCGGTGCGATTCGAGATCCATTATCCGGAAGGGGCTATGTATATCAGGCAATGCGTGTTACCGGAGCGGCAGACCCTACCGTATCCTTAAAGGAGACCTTGAAAGGCAAATTGGCACAGAGAAAGATCTGTACCGGTGCTGCGGCAGGTTATAGCTCCTATGGCAATCAGATCGGTCTGGCAACCGGACTGGTAGATGAGATCTATCACCCCAATTATGTGGCAAAGCGTCTGGAAATCGGAGCGGTAATGGGTGCGGCTCCAAGAAAGAATGTAATCAGAGAGAATTCAGATCCCGGTGATATTATTATATTAATGGGTGGCAGAACAGGACGTGATGGCTGCGGCGGTGCCACCGGTTCCTCTAAAATCCATACAACAGAATCCATTGAAACCTGCGGTGCAGAGGTTCAGAAGGGCAATGCGCCCACTGAGAGAAAGCTGCAAAGATTATTCCGCAGGGAAGAAGTCAGCAGCTTAATCAAAAAATGTAATGATTTTGGAGCAGGTGGTGTATCTGTGGCAATCGGGGAACTTGCGGATGGCCTCTTGATTGATCTGGACCAGGTTCCAAAGAAATATGCCGGTCTGGACGGAACAGAGCTGGCTATTTCAGAATCCCAGGAGAGAATGGCAATCGTGGTTGATCCAAAGGATGTTAAGCAGATGCTGGCATTTGCAGAGGAGGAAAATCTGGAAGCGGTTGTCGTCGCAGAAGTTACTGTGGCACCCCGTCTTGTCATGAGCTGGAGAGGAAAAGAGATTGTGAATATCTCCAGGGCCTTCCTAAATACCAATGGCGCTCATCAGGAAGCAACTGCTTTTGTAACGGTTCCTTCAAAAGAAGAGAATTATTTCGTAACCGGATCATTTTCAGAAAAAACGGACCTTAAGACAAAATGGTTAAAAGCACTTAGCGATTTAAACGTCTGCTCGAAAAAAGGACTGGTTGAGATGTTTGACAGTTCCATTGGAGCAGGCACGGTTACAATGCCCTATGGCGGTAAATATCAGTTATCACCCATTCAGACCATGACTGCAAAACTTCCGGTGCTGAATGGAAACTGTGACACTGTATCCATGATGAGCTATGGTTTTGATCCCTATTTATCCAGCTGGTCTCCCTTCCATGGCTCCGTGTATGCCGTAATTTCTTCTGTTGCTAAGATTGTGGCAGCAGGGGGTGACCATAGGAAGATACGCTTCACTTTCCAGGAATTTTTCAGAAGACTTGGCAATGATCCGAAACGCTGGGGTGAACCACTGGTGGCACTTCTTGGCGCCTATGATGCTCAGATAAAACTGGGTCTTCCTTCCATCGGTGGTAAGGATAGTATGTCAGGTACGTTTAATGATATCGATGTGGCACCGACCCTTGTTTCTTTTGCGGTGGATATGGCAAGGAGCGGGGATATCATCACAACCGAATTAAAGCAGGCTGGCAATGCGCTGGTAAAATTTACGGTAAGAAAAGATCATTATGACCTGCCTGATTATGAACAGGTAAAGGAATTATATCACAAAATCAGCACCATCATGAGAAAAGGCCGGGTAGCTTCTGCGTATGCCTTGGGATATGGTGGTATTGCAGAAGCAGTCAGCAAGATGGCCTTTGGCAATAAGCTTGGGGTGGTATTGTCAGAGCAGCTAAGTGAGGATGCATTATTCCTTCCGGAATATGGCTCCATTCTGGTAGAAATGTCGCAGGAAGATGCCAATTCCTTAGGTGCGGATGGCTTTGATGCAAGCGAATACAGAATCATCGGTACTGTAACCAATGAGGATACGTTTACTTATGATAAAACTACAATTACAATAGAAGAGGCACTTGCTTCCTGGACGAATACCCTGGAGAAAGTATATCCGACCCGTTCCCAGGATTCCAGAGAAACTTTGGAGACCAAATTGTTTGATGCGAAGCAGATTTATGTGGCCAAGAACAGGGTGGCAAAGCCCAAGGTGTTTATACCGGTATTTCCGGGTACAAACTGCGAATATGATACATGGAAGGCATTTGAGAATGCCGGCGCAGAAGTGGAGACGATAGTTTTCAAAAATTTGACAGCCGAGAACATCAGAGAATCTGTGGGGGCCTTTTCGAAAGGAGCTCAGGGGGCACAGATTCTCATGTTCCCAGGTGGATTTTCCGCCGGAGACGAGCCGGATGGTTCCGGTAAATTTATTGCAACAGCCTTTAGAAATGAGAAGATTAAGGAAGCGGTCAACCAGTTATTACTGGAGCGGGATGGCCTGGTACTGGGAATTTGTAACGGTTTTCAGGCATTGATTAAATTAGGTTTGGTCCCTTATGGTGAGATTACGCCTCAAAGAGAGGATTCTCCTACTTTAACAACGAATAACATAGGGCGTCATGTCTCAAAATCAGTATATACAAAGGTAGTTACGAATAAATCACCCTGGTTAATGAAAGCAGAGCTTGGCAGTGTCTACGCAATCCCGGCATCTCACGGAGAGGGACGTTTTGTAGCAAACGAAGCCTGGATCAAAAAACTTTTTGCCAACGGACAGGTTGCTACCCAGTATGTGGATTTGAAGGGTAATCCAACCATGGACGAAGACTTTAATCCCAATGGATCCTATGCTGCAATTGAAGGTATTACCAGTCCGGATGGCAGAGTACTTGGTAAGATGACGCACTCAGAACGAAGAGGTGACGGTGTTGCAATGAATATCACAGGCAGCCAGAATCAATATATCTTTGAATCAGGAGTATCTTACTTTAGATCATGATGTGATTGTTCTGCTACACAATAGATCCAACTCTTACAGGTTTTATATAAAAATATTGGCAGGGGAATGCGAGCTTTCATAGAATCGCATTCCCCTTTTCGATGTCTATTACGCATAGGGTATATAGTAACAGACTTGGCTGTTCCAGTGCAAATATGCAGGATAAGTCGAAAACACAGGAAATATCAGGATAAATGACGTATCAATATAAAAAACGAAATACTTAATTAAGATCCGAAAAGAATACATTGACCTTTTTGAAGAATCTTATTATAATTCAAATTACGCACTATGAATAATTTATGTGCCTTTGAATGTAATGTAAGAGCAATGAAAAGAGGCGGGGATATAAGTAAGTGAGTTCTAAGAAATGGTATTGTGGGAAAATAAGAATATGATTTGGATATGCTTCATAGAATTTTTACGAAGATGAATGATAAGATCTTATAGTAGCAAAGGGGGGATTTTATGCATTATCGTTTTGCAAATATTGAAGATATTGTAATACTGGAACAAAATGAAAAGCATATTGGTAAAGCGGAAATATTTGATAAAATAAGACGGAATGAAGTTCTGATTGCAGAAGAAGAGGGTGAGTTTGCAGGGTGGCTCAGATACAACCTTTTCTGGGATCATATCCCTTTTATCAATATGTTATTTATCATGGAAAAATTCAGAGGTCATGACTTTGGAACGGAATTGGTGAATATGTGGGAAAATAGAATGAAACTGCTGGGTTTTGATCAGGTAATGACATCCACCCTTTCTAATGAAAGTTCACAGAATTTTTATCGTAAACTAGGATATCGGGATGTGGGGTCTCTTCTGTTATCGGGAGAGGCAACAGAAATTATCATGTTAAAGCAAATCTAAATAAAGGCTGTTATAAGAAGTTCGTCTGAAAGAATAGGGCGTGTTGCAAAACTTTTGTAGGTTTTGCGACGCGCCCTTTGCGGTGCACCCGGCGGGTGCACATTTCAATACCAGAACTGTGTTCTTGCATGAGTGATGCAAAAGTCAGTGATTGCCATACCCATCGCAAAAAATGATAATAGGATAATCAGGAAAAAGGCAGCGGTGTCATAAACTAGTTTACCCTCTGAAGTTCTGATATTTGCAATCAGAACTTCAACTCCAAGAAAAATAAAGATAACAGGCCATAATCTGAAAATGATGGAATAAGTTAATCCTGCGAAGAAGATCCGAAGCAAAAACATCATTCCGAAAACAATCAGCATGAGTCCAAGTGTAATCGTCCCGACACGATGAGTTTTCATCTCTCTCCCCCCTTATCTTCCAGAAGGCCAATTTCTTCCTTGCGATCCAGTTCTTTTTTCTTTCCCCTGATTAAGTAAAAGCCAAAATAGATGATGGCGATCCCAACAAGTAACTGAGGGAAATAATGTCCGAAGGTGTAAATTACCTCGTAGATATAATAAGGCAGCAGTCTTCGGAATAGACCGTAAAGATTATTCCATAGAATAGAAAAACCAATTACAATGAGAATAACTGCAATGATATTATTGTACTTATCATGCAAAAGGTTTAACTTACTCCTGGAGAATTCCGGAAGGATGATAAAGTCATCCTCCTGGGCATAAAATTCATCATCCGGTATAGAGCGTAAATTAAAAACATCAAAGAAACTGTAAAACCATACAATCGGTAAAATAAACATGATGGTACCGATGCTAAGCCAGGACGATAAAAATATCAAAAAGAAGAACACGGACATCAAACTCACGCCGCGCTTCATAAAGCCCATATACATTTGCCCGGCGCCAGGCACTAAAGAAAAGAGAAAAGTTAAAAAACTATCTTTTTTTCTGATCATTTTCATTTACCTCCGTTTTCATAATCGTGTTGGAAAAATCCAGAATATTCGTACTCAGGTGATCCATGTTCTCCCTGATTACAGAAGTCAGGGAATGTGTATGTTGTATTTTGTCAGGACGAAAATCTTTTGGACCCCGAAGCATATCATTGCTATTGAAGCTGATTGCCAGCATCAGGATCACCAGAGCGCCAATGGTGGCCGTTCCGACTTTCAAGCTATAGAGGAATAACTGCATACGTTTCGAGGTTTCTCCAGCTTTTATTTTCAGCTGGATATCAGGTCGTCTACTAGCTTTCATCAGGTTCTCTTTGAAATTCACAGGGGCATATAATATTTCATTTTCCATACATTCGGCCAGTCGCCCGGCACAAAATTCACAACTAGAAGTATGTTCCAAAAACTGTTCCAGCTCATCACGGTCTAATAAGTCCTGTTGAAATTGATCAAATGTTTCATCTGAAATATGTTGATTTGCCATATTAATCTACCCCCTTTCTGTACTTTTTCTGCAGCAATGCTTTTGCACGATATATCTGTGTTTGCACTGTCTTGGTATTTTTGCCACTTTCATTTACAATATCGGCAACGGATTTTTCGCGGTAAAAATAATCAAGAGAGATTTCTTTATAAGGTGATTTTAGTTGATTGCATCGATGGTATAATTGTTCCTTTACTTCATGCTCCAGAACGTTATCTTCCGGAGAAGGTGTTTTGTCCTTTTGCAATAGGAAATAATCTTCATCTGTGGGAATGCTTTGCCGATCTGCCCGCTTTAGATGGTCCAGACACTTGTTGGTTGCAATTCTTGATAACCACGCCTTTTCATATTGACCATCAAAGGTGGATAAGTGCTTATAGGCGGATAAAAATGTTTCCTGGGCGAGATCTTCGGCTTCAAAGTAATCTCTTACGATCTTATAACATATAGAATATATTAATTTCTGATAGGTATCAACCAAATATTCATAATATTGATCCGTACTGATGATATCCGCCTCCCTTCACCCTTCTTTGATCCATAAGAATTACTTCCTCCCACGGGCCCGGTAATTACTCACCACTACATACAACGTTAGTATAAGGTATTTATCTTCAAGTTTGTTACTATTTTATAAAATAAATAAAATATTTTATACCGGTATCAATATTAAGTTAATGTAGCATCTGATTTACCTCTTTTTTTAAAAGAAATTAATTTTTTAATTAAGGTAAAGGATAGGATACAGGCAATGATAACAGGTAATACCTTTTTGTGTTCTTTCAAAGAATTATTCTTCATAATACGCCTCCAATTTATGATAGTTATAGCTTTGGTTACGTGGTACTTTACTTTTTCATCAAAGAAACAGCGCTGTCTCATTCAAATAAAATAACGAAATGATCAGGAGATTGTCTTCAAAAATTTAAAAGGAAGACGATAGAATAATTTACATAGATATTTTATAAACGTTGTGAAAAAAAATTAAGAGAGTAATTCAGGTAAAAATCATGAGAAAAATATTCAATATAAACTGCGATAAAATTTGCATATTATTCAAATTAAGTGTAAAATTATAGAAAGAATGTCTATTTATTGCAGAGATTAAAAGGTCTCAGAGTGTAATAAATGGCATTATCTTTACAATATCACAAAGAGGGAGAGTAAGTATGAGACGAAGATTAATAGGGATACTTATGGTTTGTATTCTGCTTTTGTCAGGCTGCGGTGGGAGGCAGGTTGATAACACAGAGAAAGGGGCCGAGAATGCGCCCGTTACATCAGATTCAAAAGGGAACAGTGATTATAAGGAGAGTACTACTTCGGTAGAGGATATCCTTGCAAGACTGACGTTGGATCAAAAGGCTGCACAGATGGTACAGGGAGCGGTTTATAACGTGTCGGATGATATGATGAAGAAGAACTGTTATGGCAGTATTTTATCCACCTATAGCGAGAATTCATTGAATGCATCGGAATGGAAGGATCTGATTTTAAAATATCAGAAAGATGCCATGAAATCAGAGGCGGGCGTTCCTTATATCTATGGAAATGATGCGGTTCATGGAGTAAATACCTGTGAAGGTACAGTGATATTTCCCCATAATATTGGAATTGGTGCTGCAAACAATCAGGAGTTGACCTATCAGATGGGGATGGCAGTAGCCAATGAGGCTAAACTGACCGGCATGTTGTGGAATTTTGCTCCGTGTCTGGCGGCAGCGCAGGATCCAAGATGGGGACGTACCTATGAAAGTTATTCCTCCGAAACAGGGCTTATTATAGAACTTGGTACTGCTTATGCGAAGGGTTTAATTGATGGGGGCATTCTCCCATGTGCAAAACACTTTATTGCAGATGGCAATGTTTTATATGGAACAGGGGAACCGATGGATGGGAAAGCCGGTTTGCTTGACCGTGGGGATTCCAAACTGTCAGAGGAAGAAATTCAGGAGTTATTAAAGGTCTATCAGGCCGCAATTGATACCGGCATTAAGACCATCATGATCAGCCACAGTAGTTTAAACGGCATTAAAATGCATGCCAATGAGAAATACATATCCATACTAAAAAAAGACATGGGATTTCAGGGATTTATTATCAGTGACTGGAACTCAATTCATAATATACCGGGGGATAACCTGAAAGATCAGATGATTACGTCCATCAACGCCGGGATCGATATGTTAATGGAGGATGCCCAGTTTGAGGAATGCCGTAAATACATCGTTGAAGCCGTAAATGAAGGTAAAATCTCTATGGAGCGTGTAGATGATGCGGTTCGTCGTATCCTTACCGTAAAGAAAGAGATGGGGATTTTAGATGACCCTATGATGGAGAAGGTTACTACCGAAGCAGGCAGTGTGGGCTCCAAGGAATACCGGGAACTGGCCAGAACGCTGGTAGAGGAAAGTCTTGTATTATTAAAGAATGATAATGAGATACTGCCGATAAAAAAGGGAGCAAAGGTATTCGTAACAGGGCCTGCGGCCAATGATGTTGGGGTACAATGCGGCGGTTGGACGATTACCTGGCTTGGCAATTCGGATTCCAAAAACAAGGGTCATAAGTGGATTCCGGAAGGAAAGACAATTCTTGACGGCTTGAATGAACTGGCAAAGGAATATGAACTAACAATTATTACTGATCCTGAGAAAGCATCGGATGCTGATCTGACGTTATTGTGCCTGGGAGAAAAGCCCTATGCAGAATGGAAGGGTGACAGTGAGAATATCAGCATAACAAAAGAGATGGGGCTTGATGGTAATGCCAAAGCAATTGAACTGGCAAGCAATCTGGGGCATCCTACCGTAGCCTGTATTGTAGCAGGAAGGAATGTAATCATCAGCGAGTATATGGAGCAGTGGGATGGCATCGTTATGTGCTATCTGCCTGGAAGTGAAGGTGACGGTGTAGCAAATGTACTGACGGGAAAGAGTGGTTTTAAGGGCACCTTACCCATGCCATACTACGCTAAAGTAGAAGACATCAGGACGGATAATATTATGTTTCCTGTAGGATTTGGATTAAAGTATTAGAGTAGAAGATACTGGAGATAATAAAGCATCGTTCACATGTTGAAGATACCTGTGGATGATTTGAGAAGAAGGGACATGCTTCCCTTCTTCTTTTTTTATGATGCGGGGTGGGTGATTTCACACCCGCCTACTCTATCCAGCATGGGCGAACCACTCATGTCGGTGTAAGGCGTTTCGTTGTAAAATACAATAAATCATCTTAGCGAGAGACTTAAATATCGGATGATCTAAATTGTCAAGCTTCAATATTCATAATTTTTCGAATTATATAAAATTATAGATAAATTACGGGAAAAAGATTGCATCTGTTCCTGATTCTATGATATTATATTAGTTATGTTTTGGCGATATCAGTCATGCGACTGATACAAAAATATAGTAGAGAGGGATAAAAGAATGTTAGGACAAGTAAATGATTTTATTACATGGTTAGATGGGGTTGTATGGGGGTTACCATTAATTGTACTGATTATGGCGGTGGGTATTTACCTTACCATCCGTCTGAAGCTTCTTCAGGTAATTCATCTTCCCAAAGCGTTAAAGTATATGGTAAAGAACGAAGAAGGAGGCACCGGCGAAGTTACCAGCTTCGCAGCTCTTTGTACGGCGCTTTCTGCAACAATTGGTACCGGTAATATCGTAGGTGTTGCAACAGCAATTGTTGCCGGTGGTCCGGGAGCCCTTTTCTGGATGTTAATCGCGGCATTTTTCGGAATGGCAACAAAATATGCGGAAGGTGTTCTGGCAATTAAATTTCGTCATATTGATGAGAATGGACATGTACTTGGCGGACCTTTTTACTACATTGAAAAAGGCATGGGATCAAGATTTATCTGGCTGGCTAAGGTATTTGCATTTTTCGGTGCATGTGCGGGACTTATGGGAATCGGAACATTTACTCAGATTAACGGAATTACACAGGCAGTAAATAATTATTTTGATCCAAATAATGCATCTGTTATCTCTTTATTCGGACATCAATATTCCATATCAGTAGTAATTGCAGGTGCAATTATCACAATTTGCGCAGCATTGGTATTGATCGGAGGATTAAAACGTATTTCTGGATTTGCACAGATTGTTGTTCCTTTTATGGCAATCGCATATGTCACAGTCTGTTTAATCTTACTCGTAACCAACGCGAAGGCTATTCCTGGAGCAATTGTTGAGATCATTGAAAGTGCGTTTGGAATCAGGGCGGTAGCCGGAGGAGCATTGGGAACCATTGCTGTTGCTATGCAGAAAGGTATCGCAAGAGGTATCTTTTCCAATGAATCCGGTTTGGGCAGCGCTCCCATTGCTGCTGCGGCCGCGAAGACAAACGATCCGGCACGTCAGGGTCTGGTATCCATGACAGGTACATTCATCGATACAATTATTATCTGTACGATGACAGGGCTAAGTATCGTTGTAACAGGTGCATGGGATATGGGACTGAAAGGAGCGGCAGTAACATCAAAGGCCTTCCAATTAGGACTTCCTTTTGCACCGTGGGTGGCATCCTTTCTCTTAATGCTTTGCCTTGTATTCTTTGCATTTACAACAATCATCGGCTGGAATTACTACAGCGAGCGATGCCTGGAGTACTTAACCAAGGGAAATCAAAAGCC
Source organism: Bacillota bacterium (assembly GCA_023439505.1). Lineage (GTDB taxonomy): Bacteria > Bacillota > Clostridia > Lachnospirales > Lachnospiraceae > Mobilitalea. Next base: position 19,735 of record JAEXNR010000043.1, on the reverse strand, counting down.
GGTTTTAATTTATCGTTGGCTTTATATTTTCGCTGTACTGATCGGTCCTTATATGACACTGAATGCAGTATGGAATATCGCAGATGTATTTAACGGCATGATGGCATTTCCAAACTTAATTGCATTGATTGCGTTAAGTGGGGTGGTAATTAAAGAATCCCAGAAGTTATCGAAGAGAGGGTAATCTATACCTGAGTTAAAACGATAAAGAAAAACGAATTAAAAACTGATTTAGACCAAAAGGAATGTTTGAAGGCAGGATCTACAGCCTTAGGAACTCTTTTTGGTCTTTTTTTAATAAAATGATATTTGACAAGAATGTACATTGATGATATAGTGTGTATAGACAATATATACAATATAACAAGGGAGGTGCAGGAGTGAATATAGTAATCAGCAATTCCAGTGAAAAACCGATCTATGAGCAGATAGCCTTACAAATTAAGCAGATGATTATTAGTGGTGAGTTGCAGGCAGGAAGCATTCTGCCTTCCATGCGTCTTCTGGCAAAGGAATTGCGGATCAGTGTCATAACAACCAAAAGGGCCTATGAGGATTTGGAGCGGGATGGATTTATATACACCGTTGTTGGAAAAGGAAGCTTTATCGCTGAGAAGAACATGGATTTCGTGAGAGAAGAGCAGCTTCGTATCGTAGAGGAACATTTGAGTATTGCCGTGTCAGGTGCGAAAGCAGGCGGTATCAGCATGGAAGAATTACATGAAATATTAAATATATTATTTGAGGAGGAGCGTTAGTATGGAGCTTGCAATTGAAATTAAAGATCTGACAAAGACTTATAAGAATTTTTCGCTGAATAAAATCAATTTTGCTATTCCTAAGGGATCGATCATGGGGTTTGTAGGGGAGAATGGAGCGGGAAAGACCACGACCATCAAGGCAATTCTTGATTTGATCCACATTGATGGGGGAAGTATCTCGATTATGGGAGCGGATTCCAGAAAGCTCTCTATGGAGAATAAATCTGAAATCGGAGTGGTATTTGATGGCAGCAATCTTCATGACAATATGACCGTCAGGCACATCTCCAGCATTATGAAGAATCTATATAAGAATTGGAGTGAGGAAAAATACCAGGCATATCTGAATAAGTTTCAGCTGCCCAAGGATAAAATCATAAAGGAATTTTCCCGCGGTATGAAGATGAAGCTCTCCATTGCAATTGCGCTATCCCATAATTCAAAGCTTTTGATTCTGGATGAGGCGACCAGCGGATTGGATCCAATGGTAAGAGATGAGATTCTTGATATATTTCTGGAGTTTATTCAGGATGAGGAGCATACGATTCTGTTATCATCCCATATCATCAGTGACATAGAGAAAATAGCGGATTATGTTACCTTTATTCATAAAGGCAGTATCGTATTCAGTGAAAGTAAAGATAATCTGATCTATCAATATGGCATCGTTCACTGCAAAAGAGACGAGGTTAGCACGATTGACAATATTTATATTGTCGGGATCAGGGAGAACAGTTTTGGCGCCGAAGTGATGATTCGCAACAAGGACAGGTTCCTAAAGCACCATTACAATTTTCATGTAGAAAAGACATCCATTGAAGAGATTATGCTCTTTGTCAGCAGAGGAAAGGGGAGATTATAATGAGAGGCTTAATCATAAAAGATCTTATTAATCTTAAGAAAAATATACGGATCTATCTGGTGTTTATCGTTTTATACGGAGTCCTGGCCTATATGCAGGAGGATGCAGCATTCTTTGGTTCAATCTTCACCTTACTATTCTCCTTACTTACGATTACTACGTATTCTTATGATGAGCTGGCAAAGTGGGACGAATTTGCGCTGTCAACACCTGTATCCAGGGATGCTATAGTAAAAAGTAAATATATCATAATGATATTGCTCATTGGTGTAGGAGCAGGAGTAAGCTTGTTATTTACAGTAGTCCTTAATTCTATTTTAAAGAAAGATAACTTAATTACCGGTGGAGAGATTTGCCTTGCTGTAGCAGCAATTTCAATTCTATATTATACGATTATTATACCGATTATCACAAAAAAAGGCTCTGAGAAGGCCAGGTTGATCTTTATTGCAATTTATATGATACCATTTATGATAGGATTGCTGACAAAGAAGATGTTAGAAAAGGGAGAAGTAAAAATACCGGCTGTGATCATTCGGGGAGGAGAAATTTTCCTACAACATATTTATCTTATTGTACCTGCTATTTTGATCGTTGCTGTGGCGATTTCCTATGTTATTTCTTTGGGAATCTATCGGAAGAAAGAGTTTTAGGATTACCATTAATAATATCGATTATGGAATCACCTTTCTAATGATTGCTCATAAAATAATATAAGAAATTTCATGTGGAAAGGATTTTTCGCTTGTTTAGAAATTATTATAATCAAAATGATAATAGGAGAGAGCAGGATGCTCTTAAAAACCAGGATGCGCTCAAAAACCAGGATGCTCTTAAAGACCAGCAATTTGGGCCCGGGAGATTTCCGATGCCGCCGTCTACACCTCCAGGCGGACCGCAGGGGCAGCGCGGACCGGGGCAAAACCCGCCGTCACCTCCTAATTTTACTCCCGAAGCACCGAGGGGCGTAGGACAGCCGCCATCACCGCCTCCGAACTTTACTCCACAGATGCCACAGTCGGAAGGACAGCCACAGATGGGCAGGGGCGCAGAGGGCTTTGCTTCCCCTTATGGAGAACGGGACAGAAACCGTCGTCCGCCCAGACATATGAATGGTTGTCTGAATCGTTTTACTTACATTTGGATGATAAACGGAAATAATTTCTGGTTTTATCCTACCTTTATCGGCTTTAATGCGGTAGAAGGCTTTCGCTGGCAAAGGAACGGATGGGTTTATCAACGCATTAATTTAAACAGAATTTTCTTCTTTACCTGCGTATAAGTACAACATATTCTACGGCAATCTAATCATAAGTGTAAATTCAAAAAGGAGCCCCTTTCATATTAAGGGGCCCCTTTCTCTTCGTGGTGCGTCAGGTAGGCGCATATTTCATTAGTTTAGCAATTTTACCATTCATCTACAATTACTGTACTTACAGCAGTTTGATTTCCGCATTTGACGGTTACATTGGCCTTGCCAACTTTTAAAGGAGTATATATCCAAGTGAGGGATTCTTCATCATAGGATACCTTTAATACCTCTGGGTCATCAGACTCAATGGTTACTTTGTCCGTGGTTTCCCATGGATCTAATTCAAAATAAATGTAAAAATAATCGCCAACATAGGTAGTATATTCTTTGTCCATTGATATGCTTTGACAAGGCACTTCAATCACGTTGATTGAAACAGTTCCAATCAAAGTTCCATCTTCCGTACCTTCTTTGATGGTAACAACCGCTGAACCGGTTTTATTTCCATATAAGCTTAAGTAACCATTTTCATTCATTAATTGCAAAGCATTATTTTCCGGTGCAGCCTCGTCATAATCATTAATAAAGAAGAAATACTGTGTGTCGGCCTTTGGATAGCTGAGTAAACCAAAGACATCATATTTCTCGCCTAGCATAATGTCAACATTAGCCTGTGCAATACCGGTGGCCTTGATCTCGACTTTGAAACTTCCGACGGTTTTGGATTTCTTATTAAGGGTTTCCTTAACGGTAATGGTATAGGTTCCTTCTTTCTTTGCGGTGAACTGATAACCGTAGATATAACGATTTCCTAGAAAGCTCTTTAGAACAGATTGGTACTCTTTATTATTCGTAACGTCCTTAATCTTAGAGGAAGTGTATTTTACTTCCTTAATGGTAAAGTCAGGACTGCTTGATGTAAAAGTATAGGTTGCATTTGGATTACGATAAGCAATGGTATATAAAGCAAAGTCAGAGCTATAATAGTTTGCAAGATCAAAACTATCGCTTCCGACAGGGAATGTATTCATATCATCCGTTTGCAAATCAGCATTTTTTACAGTTATCTTACACTTGCCGACAGTAGTTTTTTTACCATTAAGGGTCTGTGTGCAGGTGATGGTTGCACTGCCTGCTTTCACACCTGTAACATATCCGCCGGTTTTGCTGATAGCAGCTACCTTGGAGTTGCTGGAGGCATATTGATAAGTTGCACCCTTGATTGGATTTTGAACCGTGAGCTTCTTTGCTCCGTCTATTTCCCAGGAATTCTTGTTCCAGAAGACACTGCTTGTCATCTTACCTACCGGTATTGTCATTTCAATCTCGCTGATTACTGTTTTTTTCGTTGCGGCATCTGCTGCCGGCCCTGGAATAAGAAAAGTGCCTGCCACAAGTGCACAGCATAACGCAAAGAATGCCAGTACTTTCTTGAAATTAATTGTTTGATTTTTCATTTGTCTGCTCCCTATTTAGTTTTTATTTGTTGAGTTTGTGTAGTATTTATTCTACAACAATATACATATTACACAATAATATGACAAAAGTCAAACAAATAACAGTATAAAGTATGACTTATGTAAAATCTATGTAAAATCAGTGTCGGGCAAGAGGAAGAATAGTTTCCCTTTTACCAGTACCCATGATGAAGTTTTCCAAACATCACTTATAGTGGAAAATAAGGATGTGCTATGTTAAAATATCGACAGACAATTAACGAAATGGTGATGATATCAACATAAAGGAAAGGATAAGATATGAAAATTAAAATACTGTTTGTCTGTCACGGTAACATTTGCCGTTCTCCAATGGCAGAATTTGTATTGAAGGAAATTGTGAAACAGAGGGGCTTGAGTGATTACTTTGAAATTGCTTCGGCCGCTACAAGTACGGAGGAAATCGGCAATGGCGTTCATCATGGAACCAGAAGAATCTTAAGTACCCTGGGTATCTCAACTGAGGGGAAACGAGCAATTCAGATGAGTGTTAAGGATTACAAGGAATATGATTATATCATTGCAATGGATCATAGAAACATTGTGAACATCAATAGAATTATCGGGAAAGATACCATGAATAAGGTTCAGAGAATATTAGATTATACGCAGAAACCGGGAGATGTGGCTGATCCCTGGTATACCGGAGATTTTGCGAAGACTTATGAGGATATCTCTATCGGATGTGAGGCATTATTGCAAAGAATATTAGAAGATTATCATTTGGACAGATAGGGGTAAGAGCGTTATGCAGTAACATATTCTGATACTAAATACCATATGTGTGTATATGCAACAGGAACCCCTTTCGAAATGGGGTTCCTATAATGGCTGTTACACTTTATCATCGCAGGAATAATTCCATCAAATATTCATCTGCATAAGATCCGTCAGCATATTTTAATGCGTTGTGAATCGTGCCTGTTTTTCTAAAACCAAATCCCTCATACATTTTAATGGCTCTTGCGTTATCGGTGACAACATCAAGTTCGAGTTTTTCCACATGGTATTTGTTAGCCCATTTCAGACATGATTCCATCAGCTTGCCTCCAATGCCCATCCCCCAGAATTTCTTTAGAAGAATAAAAGCAACACTGGCTCGATGATAATATCGAAGGTTATTTCTAATATAACCGATAGATGCCTGACCTACAATTTCGTTCTGATATTCAGCGATAAACCAGGTTCTCCCTTCACTACTCGTGATTCCCGATATCATCCTCTGTTCCTCTTCAATAGAAATCTGAAATTCTTCCGGTTCTCTGGCAAGGAAAAGGCTCTCCGAATCGGCAGCTTTTATTAATTGAATAATAGCTTCTGCATCTTCTACCTTAGGATATCTTATGGTTATTGTGGTGCCATTTTTTAGTATATAATCTTCTTTATATACGTTCATGATCAATTTATCTCACTTTCATTAAAATAGTAGCAACTGATTTTAATAGATTGGATAAACTGGAAATCATACCGGTATTTTTCATACCAACCGCCCCCTTTAAGTAAAAGTTTGTTATGGCAGCCGGAAAATAAAAAAGCTCATCGCAAATAGGATGAGAGTAGTTATCTGCTATTTACGGCATACCATCATATGCGTTTCCTGTAACGTGGAAAATACGTCATGCTCTACTGATAAGGTTCGAGATGCCAATCGGAAGGGATATTCAAATATCATTTACTGGTACCGTTTCTCAGCTAACACGGTTCTCTGTATCGTTCGATCATATTTGAGGGTCTTCGTCATTTTGTTTGGGAATATTATAATATTGCTATTGAATTTTGTCAATACAAGGAATATTAATCAAAAGGGTAACTTAAATGGTAATTACGAATGGGTTTATGGTCATCCTGAGTTTTTGTTCCTGGATCGAGCCTGTTTGATTTGATAAAAATAGGGTCCGCATTGCATTTCATGCGTATGAACATAGGTCCATTGATTTACGGCATCAAAAAGGTAGATATCATAGTCGTCATCAAAATCAGAAGATTTGAGAAAATTAGCGTGATCTATCTGGTAGGCTTCCTTCTTATGCTGGTAGAAGATGAATACCTTTTCCTTCTTACATTTGTTGAAGGCTTGCCTGGCCTTTGTACCGGTTAGGGCCAGGACCTTCTCAAAGCTGAAAATATGCCAGCGATAGCTGTCATAGTAGATCTCTTTTTTTTCTTTAGAACTTACGGATGCAGCAAAAATTTTGCTCCAGTTTGATTTAATCCCACTATGATTGACCAGGGGAATAAATAAAACACCACGATTAATTATTTTCTGTCTTTTTTGTTCATATTCATAGTTGAAAATATAGTTATTGTAGTCATCCACTTTTTCGATTATGGCATAGATTTGTTGATAACGCAGACTTTTTTCTGCTTCGTCGTGGATTAAATTTATTTTTTGTAATTCCTTGAGGATCCAATTTCTCTGCAGCATGGTGCTCCTAACTTAAAAATGCTTTTATTTTATTCGTTAATCGGAATGGAAATGCATAATACGTTTTTGACATAAGTAAATTCAATGATTGTAGTCATTGAATTTACTTATACTTATGCTATTTCTTATAGGGGATTTCAAGCTGTTGAAACGCCTTCCAGTGAGCTTCTGATAAATAAAGAGCTGTCAACCGTTCATGGGTACAGACGGATAGTATTAGACTGTCATCAGAATAAAAAGCAGGGTCCTCTAATTCTATCCCATGATACGAATAATAGTTCAGTAGATTACCTTCCGTTAATAAGTGATGCTTCAGGGCGGGCGTTATCCCAAAATAGTAAACTCTGTATGGAGCTCCGGTGGTACAGTGGGAGAAAGTAAATCTGACTTTCGTAAAGGCTTCCGTTGGAAGAGAAGAGGCTGTGCTGCGTTTATCTTTACGATAACCGGTGGACTTGGGAAGGCGGTCCGTGGAATTGTGTATATAATGTGCCAGGGATTTCTTGATTTCTGTGAATTCCACCAGATCATATTGGTGGAGTCTGTCAAAATATTTGGTTATATTGTTTGACTTGGACTGCTGCCCCATTACAGCATGTTTATATTCCAAATCGTTCTCAAATTTGATTCTTCTTTTTGTGTCCTCGTTCCTGTAATATTGAAGAAATTCGTTGCAGGCAACGTCATATTCCTGCATAGATAATTCATAGTAAGCCAGGTGTGTACCAAAGGTGATCTGATTGCAGAATGATAAACAAAAGTCTATTATTCTGGCCGAATATTTCGCAGAGCTAAGGATATTCGGCTCAATAAAGATAGTGTGAGATGCCATAAATCATCCTCCATTTACACAGTACTTATATAATTCTATTGTACCATAATTGATAAAAAATTACCAATCTATTTCCAACTTTTCCTGAATAAATATTTGACATATTATGGATTGCTTCCTGCTATATAGCATTTATACCAGATAGGAGATCAGATTCATTGTAGATCAAGCAGTTTTGCTTGCGGATACCGGGCACAAAGTACATCATTCGCAATTTCACTTTGTTTACAATATTGTGCATAAGAAGGACTTATTTTCTTCATGGCAGGAACTAAGATATCGTAGTAGCCACTGTTTTTGTTAAATTCAGCCAAAAGAGATTTCATTTGATACATGGGTGAGTTCCTGTACTCATCCGTCTGGATAAATGCCAGATAATTTTCCAGCATCTCCTTGTTTTCAGATAGAAAGGTTTCCGGATTTTCAATAGACTGTTTTGTTTTTTCATTCATCTTGTTAAGATCGTCCGTACGAATGTCTTTTGTTGCTTCATTAAAATAAGTCTGCAGGCTTTCCGGGAAATCCAGCGTGGGTACATTATCTAAGAATGTCAGGATTTCTTCATAGGCTGATTTTTGCTCCTCAGTCAGCAATGGCTCATTTAAAAAGCGCGCCCAATGGAGACTGATTAACCTGCCGTAAAATCCGGGAAAAGCATCCAATAACTTTTCTGTAACAGTAGCATTTTGTTCCAGTGCAAGTAAGTCTGCACTGATTTTTGCATAGTTCTCTCCACAGCTCAGCTGATCGAGAATGGCATTTCTGGTTTTTTCTCTTTGTGCGTTCAACTCATTTTGTACCGCTATCTTTTTCAGCACATCTCCACTTTCATCGGAAAGTACATCTTTGATCTCTCTAATACTTAATCCCAGCTTGCGCAAAACGGAGATTTTCTTTAGACATTCGATATCATCATCCCTAAAATCCCGATATCCGTTGCTTAACAGGTCAGGATGAATTAGATTTTGCTCAGCGTAGTATTCGATTGCCTTTTTTGTCAAATTAGTAATTTTACTTGCTTCATTTATCATCATAATGATCACCTCCAGACCAATTATAATCCAACACCTAAGGGAATAGTCAACTGATTTTTAAATCCCGGCAACATAACTTTCAGGAAGGTTTCGTCCGGACTATTGTGAAATTATTCTGGACGGGCATTCATTGCGGGAATGGAATTGGACTATGATAAATTGGGAACTCCTTAAAGGTATATTGAAAGGAAATTAAGGAAAAGATAGCAGTATTAAATCATTAGAAAGGTGGTGGCAAAGATGGAATTTTTGAAAGATTCTGGTCTTGTTCTCGGTAGAATTATAACGATTTTGCCCTTATTGCTACTGGTCACACTATATATGGGAAAGCGCGCGATTGGAGAACTGCCTACCTTTGAGCCCACGATTGTCATCCAAAACGGTAAACTCTTAAAGAAGAACCTGGGGAGAATCCATTATTCCATTGATAATGTCCTTCAAATGCTTAGAGAAAAAGAGATATTTGATATCAGTGAAGTGGAAACCGCTATTATTGAAGCAAGTGGCAATCTCAGTGTTCTAAAAAAGTCAGAGAAAAATGCAGTTACCAGAGAAGATATGAAGCTCGCTATAAAAACATCTGCAATGACTTACCCTGTTGTGATAGAAGGTATCATTTATTCGCAAGTGTTAAATTATCTATGTCTTGATGAGGCATGGCTCATGGGTCAAATTAAAGATCGCAAACTAAGCCTTCAAGATATTTTTCTTGCGTCAATTAACCAAGACCATGAACTGCATATCTCATTAAAGAATGAGGACAATATAAGGGTACCGATTTTAAAACACTAAATCGTTATATCCTTTTTATGACCATCGTATAGGGATTCAAAAACACGCTATAGCAATAAAATAATTTTATTACAATCATAAATAGGAGATGAATTCATGCCTGAATTTATTCAAGATTCGTCTATTGTCTTACTGAGAATTATCACCATATTACCTTTGGTTCTTTTTGTTACAATATTCATGGGGAAACGTACAATTGGAGAATTACCGGTATTTGATTATCTGGTAATTATTATTCTGGGCTCCGTTGTAGGGGCGGATATCGCAGAACCTGATGTTAAGCATATTCCAACCGCTGTCGCTATCATAGGAATTGGTTTGCTGCAAAGGGTTGTTTCCTACATTAAGATTTCCAGTCGAAAAATCGGAAGATTAATTACATTTGAACCGACGATAGTTATTCATAATGGGAAACTTCTGAATAAAAATATGAAAAAAATACATTACGCGATTGATAATATCCTTCAAATGCTGAGAGAAAAGGATGTATTTGATATCAATGAAGTTGAGATTGCCATCATTGAAGCAAACGGTAATTTAAGCGTCTTAAAGAAATACAAGAAAAATGCAGTTACTGTGGAAGATATGGGAATTGATAAGAAGATATCCAACATGACCTATCCGTTAATCATGGAAGGTCATGTCTATTCGGATGTGCTGACTTATTTAAAACTGGATCATGCATGGCTGGCGAAGCAATTAAATAACAATCAGATTGATGATATCAATTCGATTTTCTTTGCATCGATTAACCAACATCATGAACTTCAGATTTCCCTGAGAAATGAAAATGGGGTACCGGTACCTATCGTAAAGCATTGATGGCCTACCAGATGATGCTAAACTTCTTTGGAATAAATCTTATCATAGGATTCCTTTTCCCAGGAAATAAAGACCTCCAGTTCCCAATGATACAAAGGAATAGATGCTTTTTTCTCATAACCGATTTTGCTATAGAAGGGCTGATTCCCGCCTAACATACCGCTACAAGCAGGGCAAAGGAGCTGTACTCTGTTTACAGCTTCGTGTAACAGGGCTGTTGCTATGCCCTTCCTTCTCTCCCACCAAACAACAGCAAGAGGTTCCAGCTCACAGATGGGCATATGTTCATCAAACCATATGAGAGCTGATGCAACTGGTCTGTTTTCCGGATCAAGAACGCATAAGTCCAAATCTTTTCTATAATGCTTCATCCTTCTTAAATCATGAAAGGCAGTTTCGCCGTGCTCACAGGCATGCTCATCACTTCCATAACCAAATGATAACCAATGGGTATTGGAAAGATAAAAGTCCGGAGTAGTATTACCATCTGCTAAGGTATAACCATCGGGGAGTTTTACCTCAAAGGGGTTTTTGCCAAAGGGTAATATATATAATTCCTCACACTGCTCCATTTCATGAAAACCATGTTCACTTACCATTTCCTTTAGTGTAGTATGCCAGTCAGGTACATATAGGTTTAAAGACCTTGTTCTTTTATCCTCTTTAACAGCAGAGGCGTATGTCTTTGCAAATTTTATCATATCTCTGAGAAGTTCTCTGTCTTTAGCACGGTTTAGAGAATCAAACAGGAAGAATACTTCTCCGTTATAACAGCCTTCATTGATAACACAGGCTACCACGTTTCCATTTTCCCTGTAGACTCCGACCGTATGCTGCCATGCATGATAATGCCCCGTATAAGCCGGATGCAATCCCTTGGTAAATTCATGACGGCTCAATCCCCAGACCGGATATTCCCATTGATAGGATGCGAGTACAAGTTGTTCAATATCCTCAAAATCCCCCTCTTTGTAAAAATTAAATTCATAATTCATATCGTTCTTCCTCCTGTTTATGTGATGATAGGATACCTGGGTATACTATCAATTAAATAAAGTATTTTCTGTGTATCATTCTATTGCTTATTCTAGCACGATCACATTGAATGGTTATAGGTCATACTTAAATATAGTTATTCTTGACATCTTAAGATCCATTTGTGATCAAATATTCCATAAGGAAGGGATTGCCTACCGGATATTGTATTAGGTGATGACCAGTCAAGAGCAGAAGTCATACCAGTCATGATACTATGGGATGTTCATTGATTGTCTACGGAGCGTAGATTTTATTTTATTGTGAATCGGTTTATACTTAAGTGGAGGTGAACAGGATGGATATGAAAAGGAAAAAAGAACTTTTGGAAGTCTATAAGAACAGATATCCTGAAATGGGTGTAATATCGTACCGTTGCAGAGAAACGGGAGAGGTGTTTTTGGGTATCTCCAAAGATACAAAAGCAGACTTCAACAGCAACAATGTAAAACTGGAAGCGAATTGGCATCCCAATAAAAGAATGTTGGAGCTATGGACTATGTATGGACTGGAAGGATTTGAACTATCAGTGATTAAGGTGTTAAAATATGATGACCCACGCGAAGACCATACAGCAAAATTAGAAGCGTTGAGAGAGCAGTGTTTCGCTGATGATCCTAATGCAACGAAAATATGGCGATGAAGGCTATGATACTTCTGAGTGAATGTTCCTATACAGAGTACATCAAAACAAACAAGTTCATCCTATAGGATTAACTTGTTTGTTTTAATCGCTTATTCAGTGAGAGTATGATGAAAAGCACTTATGATTGGTATTTTATCAGATTCCATGGAGGAACCGGAAACAAATCCTCCAATAGGATAAAATCCATGATCCTTGGTGGAGAAGATAACGCCGTAATCATAAGTTATCTTCCCGTTGACACTCAGCTTATGCTGATAATCCAGTTGATACCTTTTTTCAAGGCGATTAACTGACGTAAGTTTATATCCGGTAATTGTGACTCCGTCTTCTTTCAATTGATGAAAGTTATTGATCCATTGCTGCTTATACTCATCTACATAGCCGCCATAACCCTTGTTAAGGAACTTTTGAATAATTTCTTTTGTTTCCTTTTCTTCATCCTTGATTTGAGTTTTTATCTGATTATAATAATCTGCCGGCATGATGTTAAAAATACTATTTCCAACATTTTCAATATCATAATTAAAGCGTTTTCCATCAATATAGTAATCGTGTCCATTCACCGTATACACTAAAAAGTCATGCTTTTCAATATCTTCAAGTTCATCCAGATAAAGTGCTGCTTTTTGAACAGGAATCATATAGTCATTATTTAGATAGATTGACCTCCAGAACGAAGCTTCATCATCATCGTTCATATAAAACTGATACACATTGTTATATGTTCCTTCATCGACATAGAAATTGTCACCGCCAATTGTAACTTGTTTGAACTTTAAATCCAAATCAGTCTCTTCAAATTCTGTTTCCCATTCATATAATGGTTTGAGATTGAGATATGAAAATGCTTTTTCGTAGTTGTCATTTTTGAGTGCTCGCAACAATGCATTTCCTCTTAATACATATGCCAGATTAGAATAACTGATCCCATCGCCCTTAACTTCATTTACGCCCAGCCAGGTAAGCGGAATCATAAACATAAGTATTATTAGAATGAATGCGACCAATCGTCTTCGTAACTTTCCAAACGCTCTCTTTGCATGCTTTGCATAAGTCTTTTCATTGATACACTGCTCCTGTGACAAAAACATCGGTTGCTTCAGTTTTGCTAAGCGTTCCTGGCAGGCATCACATTGGATCAGATGTTCTTCCAGTAACTGTTTGGTATCCTCACTGCAACAATCATCTACATATAGAGGTAATATATCCTCTACAACTTTACATGATATCCTCATCATGAATCCTCCATTCCATTTCGAATTTGTTCCTTGGCCCGGTAGCAGGTGACTTTTGGGTACACAAAAAAATCCACATTGCCCCTTCATATTCTCATGCTTCCTTCATATTTTACACAAGAAAAGCACCCTTAACAAACAGAAAATTCTATTTCCAAAGGTGCATATTGTGCACGGTTCCTCAAGAGGGTATTCATACAGAGATCAAGAAGAAAATTCGATGGAGTAGACAATATCATTCGAATTTCTATCGTTGTATTCACTTATTCTTTTTAGAGTGACCGATTGAGACACATTAAGAATTGGCATCAGATTATAATTTAAATTGTTATTCCAGAGGGTTTTTCATAATGTTAATCTTACTCCTGATTTTCTGATAATCAGAAAAGGAAAAACTTGTTGCAACCAACAAACCTATACCAATCAACGGAAGAGAAGCCTTAAAAAAGTCATTGGCCCATGTGAAATTTGGGATTAGTACAGTAGATTCACTAGAGAAAATGGGTAATTAAAAAGTTTGCTTTTACTGTTTTAAATTCCATTCCATTTTACCCCCTTACTGTTCTTATATAGACGTTCAATTCTTTTTAGCTCAATATCTAGAATTTCTTGCCCTAGCGAAGTTATAATATAGAGTTTTCTTTTCTCATCTTCTTTGACAAATTGAATCAATCCATCCATTTCCATTTTGGAAAGGCTTCCATACATTGTGCCTGCACTTATATTAATTTCACCACCGGTCATTTCTTTTACTAATTGTGTAATCCCATATCCATGTTGCTCCTGTTTTAAACTGTATAGAATATAAAATCCTGTCTCTGTCATCGGGATATATATTCTTTTTAATTTATCATTCATATTGGTCTCCATTATATAGCACTTCGATGTATCGTAATACTTAGTGTATCGTACCGCTATGTATTTGTCAAAACTAATTATGGCAATAATTGTTACACATCATAAAAAATAAAAAAGACTTGCTAACAACATAACATCGCGTGATAGTATGTAAATATTAAAAAAGATGAAAGATAATAAAAAAATTACTTGAATTAAAATCAAGCCCGATTTAACAAGTATACCAGTGAGGTGGAATAGTTTGGAGAACGATGAAGAACTGAAAGCGCCATATACCGAACGATTCGCACAGTGTCGTGAGAGGAAGGCGGTTAGTCACCGCCTCCTACTCGATTTTACTTCATTGTTCGTCTTAGTAATTAGAGATTTACTAAAAAAGCTAAATAATTATTATATGATGCTATCTTTTTCATCTTTAACGTTGTTATATAGATGAGAGAAACATTTAGAAACGGAGAGGAGGTATAGGATGGATGATGATTATTTTTTGATACACAAAATGAAAAAAGGCGATAATAATTCGCTGGAAGTATTTGTTCGAAAACATTATCAAGAAATATTAAAGTATTGTTATCGGAACTTAGGGGGAAGCAATTTGGCAGAAGACATCACCCAGGAAACCTTTATTCGCTTCTTTAATAACTTGAACAGATATGAGCATTACGGAAAAGCGAGTAACTATCTGTATACAATAGCAGGAAATTTGTGTAAAAACCAATTTAAATCGAAAGCGGTAATAGCCTATGAGGAAGGAGGTCAGACTTCGGAAGTATTAGATGATGATATTAATTCGAGGATTGATATGAAAAATGCATTAATGAAACTGCAAATGGAGTTTCGAGAAGTCATAATACTTCATTATTTCCAGGATATAAAATTGAAAGAAATAGCTGAAATATTAGGGGTTGGACTGCCATTGATTAAATACCGACTGGCAAAAGCAAAGGAAAAACTAAGAATAATATTAGAAGAGGAGGAAAGTTATGGATCGAATAAAAGTAAAAATAGATCACTTAATGAGAAATGAGAATATCCCGGACATTCAGGAAGAAAAGCTATTACAAACAATAGAAGCAGCAAAGCAGGCACTATATGAAAGTAACGCTGAAGAGACCCTATCTTATTTTGAATTCCTACATATTCAAGCAAATTATATTAAAAAACGTTGGTGGTTATGTCAGGCAGGAATTTTAGTACTACTATGGTTTAAGTTATATATAACACCGGGGCAATTGATTTTATATCGGGAGATAGGGATTCTGATTCCTGTATTTGTTATACTTACAATTCCGGAGTTATGGAAAAACATACATTCGAAATCCTGGGAAATTGAAAACACTGTCTTATATTCGCTTCGGCAAATATATTCGGCAAGGCTCTTATTATTTGGAAGCGTAGATTTGCTGATGCTCAGTATATTTTTTGCAATTACTAAATTTACAATGCAGATATCTTTTTATGATATTGTGGTTCAATGCATGCTGCCGTTTAACATAACTTGTTGTATCTGTTTTGGCATATTATGTAGTAAACGTTTCTTATCGGAGTATATTGCTATTTCCTTTTGCATGATAGGGGCTGCTTTGTGGTATCAATTTGTTCTAAATACGGGACTATATGCGACTGTTTCTAAGGCTGTATGGCTAGGAATGATTGTTCTATCGGCTATATATTTTATTGTTATGATAAGAAAACTTTTGAAAAACTGTACCCGATATAGTGAGGTGAATTTTATATGGAATTAATTATTGATAACTTAACAAAGAAATATCAGGATAAAATAGCAGTTGACCACATTTCATATACCATGAAATATGGAGTATATGGGTTACTGGGGGCGAATGGAGCCGGGAAAACAACATTAATGCGAATGATGTGTACTTTGGTTAAGCCATCGGAAGGAAATATTACGCTAGATGGTAAGGATATATGGGAATTAGATAGTATATATCGAAATAAATTGGGATATCTACCGCAGGAATTCGGCTATTATCCTGATTTTTCAGCGATGGATTACCTTATGTATATCGCATCTATTAAAGGTATTAAAACACTTGTTGCCAAGAAAAGATCAGCAGAACTATTACAGAAGGTGGGGTTAGATACTGTAAGCAAAAAGAAAATAAAAAAGTTTTCAGGTGGAATGAAAAGACGACTTGGAATAGCACAGGCTATGTTAAATGATCCCCAAATACTAATCATGGATGAACCAACTGCTGGTCTTGATCCAAATGAGAGAATACGTTTTCGAAACCTAGTCAGTGAACTAGCGAAGGAACGGCTGGTACTTCTCTCGACTCACATCGTTTCGGATGTGGAATATATTGCCGATGAGATTTTGTTGATGAAATCAGGTAAAATTGAATGCGCAGGTACTTTTCAAGAACTTACCGAAAAGCTTCCGGTTAAAGTATGGAGCTTCAATATTAGTAGTCAGGATGCAGATAAATATTTGAAAAACTATAGAGTAGTTAGTGTAAAGCCTAAGGCATACGAGACCAATCTTCGCTTGCTTCATGATTCTCAGCCCTGTTTAACCGCCAGAGAAGAAGAGATGACGCTTGAAGATATATACTTTTATTATTTTGGAGAGCAAGCAGGTGATCAAAATGCTATATTATGAGATTAAAAAAGTGTTTTCCGGTTACGGGAATAAAATTGCACTATTCATTTTAGGAATACTAATTATTGTACTTCTTGGATTTTGTATCAATGATTCGGTATGGGTAAATGAGAACGGAGAAGAAGAAAAGGGATTTAGTGCAATACATAAGTTGAAAGAAGCATCAGTTGAATGGTCTGGACTGCTTACAGAAGATAGAATTGCACAGGTAATTAATGAAAATGGAAAAATAAATAATACTCCTGAAGCACAGTCAGAGGATACAAGACAGCAGAACATTGCTTATGGTTGGAAGCAGGGATTTGATGAAATTCGTAATTTAATCAATTATTCATTTTGCGAGTTTCGTGAGTATGACTACTATAAAGTAGATAGCTTGAGCACTGCTGATGCAAGTAATTTTTATACGAATCGAATAGAATCTTTAGAAAAATGGTTGGATGGTGAAGCAAAGTATTATTATTCGAATGTGGAAAAGGAGTACTTTATTAATCAATATGAAAAGATGAAGGAACCCCTTGATTATGAGTATATGGATGGCTGGAAGAAGCTTTTGGAATATGCGTCTACGATTCTTATGATTATGACGATCATTATTGGAGTTATAGTCGCGCCGATTTTTTCCTGTGAAAAACAGTTGAACTCAGACTCTGTATTTTACGCTGCCTTTCATGGGAGAGGTAAGGCAGTTTTGGCAAAAGTAAAAGCAGGTTTTTTTATAACAACAATAATCTATTGGAGTACGATGCTCATTTATACTTGCACCATTTTAAGTGTTTTTGGGGTTAGTGGAGCAGGATGTCAAATTCAAGCAGCAGACGCTTGGAAGAGCTTTTACAATATCACAAATCTGCAGGAATATATAATAGTCTTGTTTGGAGGGTATGTGGGTTGTGTCTTCATGTCATCACTTACGATGTTTGTGTCTGCGAAATTAAAATCCACAGTGTTAGCAGCTATCGTCCCATTTATATTAATATTTGCTCCAACTTTTTTAAGCTCTATTAATAACAGGTTGTTATCTGGAATAATGGGACTATTTCCTGACCAGCTATTACAGATGAATAGGGTAATAAACTTATTTAATATTTATGAAATTAGAGAAAAAGTATTTGGATCAGCGCTGCTGCTGTTTATTATTTATATTCTGTTAACCTTGTTATTACAACCAGTAATATACCGTATATATAGAAAAAGTGAGATTTAAAGTAGCTGTGGTGCGATAATATCATACCATTACGCTCAGTTGGTATGAGAAAGTGATACTATTAGCTCGAATTGGTATCAAATTGTCATACCATAGATCTGTATGCTGGAAGGTGAATCAGAAATTATCCGTCTGAGTGATATAATACAACATCAACATGCTTTAAAAAGCACTTTGCGGCTAATATTCCTTGTAATCCAGTGTAATCAAACTAAATTCAACATAAAAAATCGGGAAGCCTTGAAAAATCAAGGGCACTGAAAACCCCTGCTTTTTTCATGAAAGTAGAGGCTTTTCAGTACCCTTGATTTTGTAAGGATTTGCGATACAATTATGCGCGAGACGGGATTCGAATTCTATCCCCTCGAAAGTAAACATACAGAATCTGGTCAGTAAGAGTCAATTGAATAATCGGCAATGTAAGCCTCATCTTTCTCATTAAACCTGACCGTAAAAACAGCATCTGCAATTTTATCATTGATTCCGTTCTCACCATTCAGGTATTCCCGAAGTATCAGTACCTTGGATCCATTTACATCCATAACCTCTATCTGTGAATACCCACGTACGTTGCCGCCAACTTCATCACCTTTACGGATGGTAATTTCATTATTATCTGAGGCGGTTTTACGCTGAAAAGAAACCTTACTGTTCAGATAGGGGCAAAAGGCAATATATTGATTTCTCTCTTTTCCAGCCAGTACGCTAATCTGAATTCCTATATCCTGATCTTCTTCGGGAAAATCATTCGGAAGCTTCATTTGTTCAAAAGTGTGGTTCTTATATTTTAACAAGCATTTCTCATAGGAGCCGGCGGCGCCAACTCCGCCCGTATTGATACTGTAAACAATTTCCACGTATCCATCCTGGTCAAAATCGGCGGACACACTCTGAGTCCAGCCAAGGGCACCATTTGTGGCTCAGGGATCGAGAAATTTCAAAGGTTTTGAGTGTATCCTCAATTAGCTGGTTCTTGAACTCGTTACCTCGATCCGTATGGAAAATCTGGATATCTTTCAGGTTACCATTAATGGTCTGAAATGCTTGTTTTACGAGTAATGCCGTTTTATTAGGCCCAGCACTATAGCCGATGATTTCTCTGTTAAAGAGGTCAATAAGAACACATATATAGTTCCAGCTCATGCCGACTCTAACATATGTTAAATCACTTACTACCACGTTCCGAAACAGCTGCTTGCTGAATTTCCGGTCGACGATATTTTCAATCTTAGACTCGTTACAGGTATCTTTTTGAGGATGGAACTGGGCTGTGGTATAGTTTGATACCAGTCCCTCCTGCTTCATGATTCTACCTATCCGGCGACGTGAAGCAATGATATTTCTTTCTTGCAGCTTTACTTTGATTTTCCGCGTCCCATAATTATTACGGCTCGCTGTAAATATATCAACTATTGAAGCTGTCAGATCGGTTTCATCCGGTTTTGCCTTAGCTTCATAATAATATGTGCTTCTTGGGATTTGTAGGACTTCACACATTGCTGATACAGAGTATTTGTGGGCATTAGCCTTAATCACATTTACTTTCGTCCTAAGATCAGCGCTGCTTGTTTTAAAATGTCGTTCTCCATCTTAAGCTGTTGGTTTTCTTTGCGAAGACGAAGCAACTCCTCATCTTCTGGAGAACGGTTATCTTTCTCCTTGAAGGATCCAGTGTTTGTTGCCTGGGCTATCCATTTATCAAGGAGGGAGCCTGAAATATCATATTCACGTATGATATCGCATTTTCTCTTACCGCTACGGTAGAGATCAACAATTTGTTGTTTAAATTCGGGTGTAAATGTACGACGGTTTTTTGGTTCATTGTTTTGAGACATAGGGCATCATCCTTTCTTCA
>JAEXNR010000058.1 GCA_023439505.1 Bacillota bacterium | reverse complement strand
GTGGTGTTATCGGGAGTCTTCCCTCCCACCATCTAGAATCACTAGACGTCTACAACTTTTTAATATCTGTAAAGCTAATCTCAACAGGAGTCTATCTACCAAACATGTCCACGTTAATGGTAACTACCTGCTTATGATTGTTAATATGAGTAATGACACCGCTAGTGTCTTCCCAAGCGCCTGCAACTACAACAATAGCATCTCCAACCTCAAGATCGATGTGAACATCACTATTGCTCTTCAGACCCATGCTTCTCATCTCTGCTTCAGATAATGGTACTGGCTTTGATCCTGGACCAACAAATCCAGTCACGCCTCTTGTATTACGAACAACATACCAAGTATCATCGTTCATAATCATGTTAATCAGAACATAAGCAGGAAACATCTTCTTGCTTACCTTCTTTTTACTACCGTTTTTCATCTCTACAACTTCCTGCATAGGAACGGATACTTCTAGAATCTGATCCTGCAGGTTTCTGTTTTCGATGGTTTTTTCAATATTTGCTTTTACTTTATTCTCATAACCTGAGTAAGTATGCACAACATACCAATTCGCTTCCGCCATCATATCACCCTAACCTAGTACCCCAAAGATACCTAACTTGTCAAATGCACCTCTATATAATGTATCTACTCCAACAATGAGTGCTCCTATCACAACGGACACTACAATAACTGCAATTGTCTGTTTAATAAGAGTTGGTCTATCAGGCCAAGTAATCTTCTTAAACTCAGATTTTAAGGATTTAAACTTACTTTTCTTTGGAGCCACATCCTTAGTTTCTTCCTTCTTCGGAGTGATCTCTACATTATTAACAGCTTCTCCCATATCTTTCACATTCCTTTCATGCAAATATAATTAAATATTTACTGACAGTGTTCAATAGATTAACCTATTGCCTTACATAAAACCTCACTACTTAGTTTCTTTGTGTAAAGTGTGTGATTTACAGAACTTACAATACTTCTTAGTTTCCATTCTATCTGGATGTGCTTTCTTTTCCTTAGTCATATTGTAATTACGTTGTTTACATTCTGTACAAGCTAATGTAATTTTTACGCGCACAGCTTCCACCTCCGCTATAAATTCTATTTGTGCTATTGTTTACGGTCATCATTGATTTTTAGGCATAAAAAAAAGACCTCTTCCATCGCTAGTCTAGAATAGCATAATCTAATCCTTCCGTCAATAACTTTTATTGGTATAATGCAGTTTTTACATTATTTTACTATAAAAGTTACATATACATGTAATGAGAAAATAGTTGCCACCCTTACAAACATTGGTTGGCAACTATTTTTATTTATTCTCTATTATTTTCTTGTTTTTCTCTTTCGAGCATATAATCAGTTGGACTGATTCCAACATACTTCTTAAATATTCGACTAAAGTAGTTCGGGTCATTGTATCCTACTATAAAACAAATCTCTTTAATTGTTTTATCAGTTGTATTAATTAGCTCTCTCGCTTTTGTAATTCTTAGATTATTTACCCACTCTACGTATCCGAATCCCGTAGCTTCTTTAAAAATTTTACTAAAGTGTTGCGGGCTAAGATTAACATAAGTAGCAATATCATTCAGTGTAACCTCTTCTGTAAAATGCTTATTAATATGACCGATTGCCACATTTACGATGCTGGTTTTTCGGTCTACTTTTTCTATCTTTAATGTTCTTAAAAGGTTGCTAAACCTTCTCCATGCCCAACTCTCCAACGGTATAGTTGATTATCTCATTGTATTCAAGATAGTAATCAAGGCCAAGGCTCTGACTTTTATATTCCCTCTTAGCAACATAACTTGCAACGAATAACAACTCAAACAAGCGGTTAATTCGTTCTATGGAAGGAATAGGCCTTAAGCTCTCAATGATAGCAGAGAAAATGTTTTGAGCCTCATTTCTGTTGTACTTAATTGCCTCTATCAAAGCAGTCACAAGATCATAATATTCATGCCCTAAAGATACACTCTTATAACGTATCTCCTTATAATGTATCACCGAACCCTCTTGCATGTATTTACTACATCGTATCGTTTCTAGATAGCTTTCATGAATATACTCAATGGACCTCACAGTACCAATCGCAATAAAGGTTTCTATACCAAAGGTTTCTTTTAAACCAGCATACACGTGTCTGGCTACCTTAACAGATTCAATCTGTACTTCCTTAGCATCCTTATTCTTATCCGCCGTTACATAGACCACGATGCGGTTCATCATTTGAGGGCCTATGGCACATTTATCGCGAGTGCTAATAATTGCTTTCACCCTTCTTTGAACTTGTGTCACTACGCGGTCCAAATCTAGATACTGTTCCTTGTAGCTTTGGGAAATTGTGATATTCATAATATATCCAACCTTCCCAACACCAATTAAATTCATATATTTACTTATCTCGGAAGTATAACCTGGATTAAACAGGATTCCATAGATAAAATTATGT
Source organism: Bacillota bacterium (assembly GCA_023439505.1). Classification (GTDB taxonomy): domain Bacteria; phylum Bacillota; class Clostridia; order Lachnospirales; family Lachnospiraceae; genus Mobilitalea. Next base: position 318 of record JAEXNR010000058.1, on the reverse strand, counting down.
TCTACATAATGAAGTGCCGTATTAAGCAGATGTTCCTCTTCCCTGACCCTCTGTATTCTATCTGACTCCTCTTGTAAACTAATAAATTCTCTCTTTATTGCCTCATAAAGCTGTTGCGGATTAACCGGTTTTACAAGATAGTTATTTACTCCAAGCAACATAGCCTCTTTTGCAAATCCGAAGTAATCATATGCAGATACAACTATAATATGTACGCTTTTGTTAAAACTTCGAATCTGCTTTATCGTTTCTAGTCCGTTAAGACCACTTATTTTGATTGCAATAATAATCAGATCTGGCTCTTGGTTGATTGTCTCC
>JAEXNR010000059.1 GCA_023439505.1 Bacillota bacterium | reverse complement strand
CTCTTAATCAGGGTGTCCAGGGTTCGAGCCCCTGGAGGCGCACTTACAAAGTATCGGTTTTGCAGACATAGGAGCTGCGGGGTCGGTGCTTTTTTCTTGTCCCTGTTTATGCGGGTTTGCGGGCTTTCTCTAGTCTGACCTGCGTCTAACATGAGATATACAATGCAGAGATTTCGAATACCTTGTTTGCGTTTAGCATGGAATATGATATCGATGTCGGTTACTTCATTTTCATAAAAGGGTAGAACTATGTTTTGGTTTTCCAGGGATCTTGGAGAATTGTTAACTTAGATATGCCACTAATACTGTTAGCAAAAATAATATATGGAAGAACCGTTATGTTCAGCAATGGTAAAAAATAATAGTCATTGAACTATTTCAAAATATTGGATATAATTACTAATGAGTTTTAATTGTACAAACTTGTGGAGAAGATAAAAATGTTCATATTTGGGAGAGGTATCAGAAAGCGAGGAATTGATTCACCGGTTATATTTTTTTAATACCGGATTTTTGGAATAGCTCTAAACGCCTCAAAAACGAAAGGAGTAAATAATCTTTAGAGATTATTATTTATATTATGCCAACTACAATAATAATTACAGTGCTTCTCCTATTTGCAATAATATCAATCATTATTTTCAGTGAGCATAAAAAAAGTGTAAGTATAAAAAAAAATATATATGAAAAAATTCAAGAAGAGTGGAACTCTATAAGTGCACCAGAAAATGATAATGGTAATATTGAAAACTTAAAAGAAAATTATAAATATTTCGATAAATCTAATGAATATGAAATTGATGACATTACATGGAATGATATGGAAATGGATGGAGTATTTATAAAGTTAAATTATACTAAGTCATTTATGGGAGAGGCATATTTATATAATATGCTTCGAAACCCCACTGATAAGATTGCTTCACTGAAGGAACGAGAAAGAATTAGTGATTTGTTTTACAATAATAAGGAGTTAAGAGAAAGAAAATTATATCAATTAATAAAAATCGGTAAGAATAATCGACTTTATTTCGAAGAATATAAAAATATAATTAAAGACTTGAAATTATATAAAAAATCAAAGCATATTATATATCCGGTTATATTTTTTCTTACGTTACTAATTATACCGTTTAATATTATTATTGGTATTTCGCTATCCTTATTGAGCTTGTTTTTTGATATTTATTCTTATTATCAGGATAAAGCAAAGATTGAAAATTATATTCCTATGATGGTACAATTAGGGAGTATGCTTAACTCTGTAAAAGGGCTTAATGAAAAAACAAATTTTGATGATATAGATAAATATACTCGGAGATTAAATGATTCAATACACTTAACCAAAAAATATAATAGGTATATTGCGAAAATTCGAACTATGATTAATGGTAATCATACAGAGTTTGATGTCGCTGTTGATTATATAAGAATAATTACGCATATGGATTTGATTGCTTTTATTAACCTTAAGAATTATATAAATGAGAATATGGTACTGATTCAAAGGTGCTATCAAATAGTGGGATATATTGATTCAATGATATCTATTGCAATATTTAAGCGTCAGTACCATTTAAAATATGAAGGTAGGCTATTCATGAGCAGACCAGAATTAGCAGCTGATGAAAAGGGCCATCTTAGAGTGATAGATGGATTTAATCCTCTATTAGAAAAGCCGGTAGTAAATTCATTTGATATAAGACGCCCTGCTTTAGTAACTGGATCAAATGCTACCGGAAAATCAACGTTTCTCAGAACAGTAGGAATAAATGCAATATTAGCACAGACAGTTTTCGTGGTGTGTGCGCGTGAATATTCTAGCTCATTATTTAAAATATATTCTTCTATGAATATTAAAGATGATATCTTTAGATCAAGCAGTTATTATATGACGGAAATAAGATCTATAAAGCGTATATTAGACGCATCAGATAATAATTTAACAATTCTCTGCTGTCTGGATGAAGTGTTACGAGGAACGAATACAATTGAACGGATCGGAGCGGCGTCTGAAATATTAGAAAGCCTGGCACAAAAAAATGTTTTAAGCATAGTATCGACACATGATATTGAATTATCATATATCCTGGAAAATTATTATGAGAATTATCATTTTCAAGAGAAAATCACACAAAATGATATAGTTTTTGATTACTGTTTATATCAGGGGCGCTCTTATTCGAGGAATGCAATACATCTTCTGAAGATATTGGGTTATTCGGATGATATAATATCAAACTCAATTAAGAAAGTGAATACATATATAGATACTGGCAGATGGAGTTAGAAGAGATGTCTTAAATAATGTACTGTGATAGATAGAATTAATTTATGTTGGTACAGTGGTTGGCGTACAATAGAAGTGCAGAATGTTGTTGTAAAAAGCAGATTATAGCAGCTGCATCCCTCTAGACCATCACCTGTGAAACTCAGGTTGATTTCGGTAATTGACTTTAGCCAATAGCTGATGTATATTTTAGTTAGAAAAAGGCAATCAGTTACAGAGCAACTTAGCCTCACATGGTGAAAATAACTACCCTAGATTCAGCCAAGAAACAGAGGGTAGTTATTTTTTGTGTTTTTTATTCCTATCTAAATAGGAGATAAGCGCGAGGATAAAATTCCCAAAGAGCAGCATCAATGATATTGCTTTATATGTAATCATCAGCACCACCTCCTTTATAACCACATAGTTGTTGGGGACGTTGCTTTTCTTCCGTATGGGTCCAGCATGTCTTGATATTGTTTAAAAAAAAGGTATAATAAATATATGTTTCTTTATGCGCTATTTAAGAGGGAAGGAAAATTATGACAGCATATGAAAAGTTATTAGGTTCTATCAGAGAAAATTCCAAGACAAAAGAATTTAAAAAAAATACCGAAATATTAATCGGGGTAATAAACTCGTTTTCTAAGAATGATTTTATCAATATTGTGGAAAACATTGGAACAATACCGGAATCTATACGAGCTTCCTCAAGTGAAGAAAAACTGTATTCTAAGGCATCAGATATAGTTCTATCAAGATGCTTTAGCGAACTGGGGCTAGAATCCCATGTGCTCAGTGAAAGGGCTAATAGTGCGGATATCACGGCGAAAAGTAGATTTCATCGATACACTTTGGTTGCGGATGCTAAGGCATTCAGAATGAGTAGAACTGCAAAGAATCAAAAAGATTTCAAAATAGATAATTTAAGCAATTGGAGAGGGTCGGAGATTCATTATGCGCTCTTATGTTCACCGTATTTTCAATATCCAAAGAAGTCAAGTCAAATTTATGCTCAGGCCATTGACAAAGGAGTCAGCTTACTCTCATGGGAGCATATGCTGTTTATGCTTAACAATGGTCTAATCGAAACATCGACTTTGAATTTAGAATCTATATGGAATTCTTCTGTCATGCTTGCAAGAGATCCACGAATTAACAGGGAATCCAACTTTTTTTCATTTATAAATGAACGCGTATGTGAAAAAATTGGATGTGATTCATGTGAGTTCGTTCGTAGTCTAGAGGAATACAAAAGCAATATGGTTTTCAGAGGTAATGGAGAACGTGAATTCTACCTGATAGAAATTGAAACCATAAAGAATTATTCAAGAGAACAAGCAATACAAGAGCTAATAAAATTCAGCAAGTATAAAGAAAATATTAATACAATCAACAAATTTACAAAGGAGTTAGGGTAAAATTAAATGAGCTATGTACATTTAGGTGATTCTAGAGAACTAATTAAGGATATTGAATGTAATTCTGTACATATGATACTATCTGATATTCCATATGGTATATCTCTTGATGAATGGGATGTTTTACACAATAATACAAATTCAGGGTTATTAGGACAAAGTCCGGCACAGGTTAAAGCAGGTGCAATTTTTAAAAAGAGAGGAAAACCATTAAATGGTTGGAGTTCAGAGGATAAGAAAATTCCCATGGAGTATTATTCATGGTGCATGACTTGGTCACCTGAATGGTACAGAGTAATGAAAGAAGGTGCGAGTTGCTTTATCTTTGCGGGAAGACGGTACGCACATAGATGTATATGTGCAATGGAGGATGCTGGTTTTATATTTAAAGATATGCTTGCATGGGAAAAAGACTCTGCGGCACACCGGGCACAAAAAATATCAACTGTCTATGATAAAAGAGGAGATAGAGGACATAGCCTTGAATGGGAGGGGTGGAAGGTAGGAAATCTTAGACCCTTATATGAACCAATATTGTGGTTTATGAAGCCTTACCCACAAGGAACAACCTTGGCAGATAATGTGATTAAAAATGGCCTTGGTGCCTATAATGAAAGTAAACTAAGAGAATATACTTACCTGAATGAAGGAATAGAAATATGCTCGAACATTATACGGACCAAAGCCGAAAAGGGTGACAAAGGATTACATGAAGCTCAAAAGCCAATTCACCTATTAAAGACATTGATAGAACTGGTAACAATTGAGGGGCAACTAATCATGGATCCCTTCTGTGGATCAGGGAGCTCGCTTGTGGCGGCACGGCAACTAAACAGAGAATATATTGGTTTTGAGCGAGAACTAAATTATTATAATATAACGTTAAAACGCCTTAGTGACCTCGATTAAAACAGGAGTATTATCGCTTTAGATTATAGCTATAACTTTTATGTTCCAGCTTTTAGAACCCTGCAGTTATTTGCCATTTTTTATCTGTGGATATCTTCGTCTGAAAATCATGAGGCTGTGGATAAAGGGGCAGGAGAGTAATTAATTACCTGCTTTCCAATATTTTCGCAGTTGAATATCGGTTAAAGACAGAACGAACTCTTTCTTTAACAATAAAAAGGCTTCCAGTTCATTAAGTATCTGAAACAAAATCGCTCTGTCTTCGAATTCTTCCCGGGTAGTTGGTAGAGGATCCGTTTTAAAGTCAGATTTCATCATCTGCAGACGATTCAGTAGATCGATGGCATTATTATATTCATGAAAGGTTGCCGCTATATGATTCAGGAACTCGGCGATGATGTAGGACTGCTTAGGGACAGTATGAATGGACGTTATCTGGGAGCAAATTCTCTTTAAGATATTACGCTGACTTTTACGAAGCTGCATATATTGGATATAATATCTGGTATCATTTTGCAGCGTATTATTCATATTGTCATATGCTTTTGTGAGTGCTTCGTCAAGATGATGGTCCAGTATGTCAAAAGACTGTATCCAGGAGGTTTCCTCAGAATTCGAAGATGTACCCTTTGAAGGCAGGAATGTTTCCTCTGAATAAGAAGGTGTGCTCTTTGCAGGCAGGAGAGTGTCCTCAGAATGCGAGGATGTACTCTTTGAAGACAGGAACATTTTCCCGGAATGAGAGAATTTTTCCTCTGAGTTCGGGAATATTTCCTCTGATTTCAGGAAAATAGTATTTGACATATGTTTCAGAAGCTGCTTGATTTCTTCTTCAATTTTAACCTGATCCTTTCGAATGGCTTGTGTGTTTTGGGGAAAATAGAGATTAAGAAGTATTCCTATGCCGGTGCCAATAAGAAACAGGAACAGCTCATTGGAGATCCAATAGATCGTAATGGATTCTTCAATGAGATAATGGGTGGTAAGAACTGCATTCATGGAGATCCCGCCCTCCAGTCCCAAAAGATAGCAGACGCCTGCGAATATCAACAGAAAAAAACCAAAGGAAAAGGCATGGAAACCCAGCAGTTGAAATGAAATCCATGCGATGCCAACGGATATAAGAAAGGATAAGAAACGTTTTCCCGCAATGAGAAAGGTTTCTTTTTTTGTGTTTTGGATACTTAGCAGCGTAATAATACCCGCAGAAGCACTATAATTTAATCCAAGCCAGCCGGCAATCAAGATGGCAATGCAGCTGCCGGCTGCAATCTTGATTAGCTGCAGATAGTTTACTTTTCTCAGTCTCATATCCGGATGCTCCTTTCTGCGTTATGATAGGAAAGATACTTACAGTATAGGCAAAACGGAAAGAAGCGGCAAGTAAAATATTTTATATCGGTAATGATGTCTGCCCTGATCATCAATTTTCTATTGAGCCTATAAAAAAGTCCTGCAAAAACTGAAAAACTTAAGCACCAAATATTGCAAATAGATTACAAAAACATTATAATAATACCAGTTATTAACACATTGTTCATTCGCGTTACAAAGTTCGCGGGAGGTTGCTATGTTTTATATTCGATCCGCTTTAACAAACATAAGACGTTATAAAAGTAAGAGTATTTTAAATCTTCTTATCTGCATTATGCTGGTAATGCTGCTAAACCTTTTCCTGGGCAGTCTGCAAAGTAATAAACAACAGCTGGAAGACATGTCAAAAGCAGTCTCTATCTTCGCACAGATCAGCAATCTAAATGGTTCTCTGCAGACAGGACTTGTAATTAGAGAACCTGTAATAGATGGGATCCTTCAATCGGAATACATATCAAAACCATCAATTACCGTTGTATTATCTGCAGGAGAAGGGGATCTGCAGGAGAAAGATCTCAGGTCTCACAAGACGATGGATGCAGCCGGAATTACAAGAATAGAGGCGGTCAGCGGTCTGACAGAGGAGGATGTAACCTTAATGCCGGATACTTCGCTGGATATTCTTCAGTCAGACAAGCCAGTCTGTATTTTAGAGGAAGGCATTTTATCGCAGAAGAACTGGAAGATTGGACAAACCATCAAATTATCCTTATATTATGATTACCGGGACTACAACTACCAATATATCACCCAGAAGTTAACAACGGATGAATTTCTGATTGCGGGTAGTGTCATGTCAAAGGACGGTATTGCTATTCCACAAATATTGGTTCCTTTTGCCTGGGCAAAGAAGACCTTTCATCAGGAAAATATTACGTTTTTGGCTAATTCCCTCTCCTTTTATTTAAAGGATCCGCTTCAATTAAATAAATTCAAAAAAGAAATGCATGATGAGTTGAATTTGCTTGAAATTATTCCGGCCAGTGATTTCGCCTATGCAGGCAATGCACTTGCGGTCAGTGACGAGACCTTTATCCTCTCTGCCTCGAGAGTCCAGGACAATATACGTATGTTAGGCAGTTTTCTTCCCTTTGTACTAATCATTGTAATCTTGATCGGATATATTACTTCTTATTTACTGATCCAGAACAGAAAGGGTCAGTATGCCACCATGCGTTCCCTGGGGGTAAGCAGTCGGATGTGCCTGATCACACTTTTACTGGAGAGCATCCTGATTGAGTTGGCCGGAGGCGCCATAGGAATTATCGTTTCAGTTCTTTTCATTGAACATAATGTAATTATTCCGATTCTTACATTTGCAGTTTTCTTCTTCTGTTATATCTGCGGGACCAGTGCGGCACTTTATCAGCTGGGCAAAGTCAGTGTTATGAAGGCATTGGCGCAAAAGGATTAAAGAAGGAGAAGAGGCGAAGTTACATTCACTATAAAGGGATCAGAGTGGGGTTTCATCATGGTTTTGTATGCCGCGAAATCGGCAGATGGAGGTTAAAATGGAAATATTGAAGGCAGAAGAGGTTTATTATTCCTATCAGACGAAATTTCAGACAATCGATGCGGTGAGAGGGATTTCCTACACGTTTGAGACCGGGTATGTGTATGCAATTGTAGGTGAATCAGGTTCCGGCAAGAGTACGTTCTTATCCCTTCTTGCAGGACTGGACCTACCGACGAAAGGGAAAATCTATGTGGAGGGGGAAGATATGTCAGCCCTTAATCGGGATACATATCGTAAGGAGCGGGCATCTGTCGTATATCAGTCTTTTAATCTGTTTCCTCTTCTGACTGCACAGGAAAATGTCATGTTTCCAATTGAATTAAAGGGAATAAAAAGGCACGAAGCAGCAAAGAAGGCGGAAGAATTAATCGGACGTGTCGGGTTACGGTCACAGGTAATGCGTCAGTTTCCGCAGATGATGAGCGGAGGGGAGCAGCAGAGAGTGGCTATTGCCCGTGCAATGGCATCGGAAGGAAGGATTATTCTGGCAGATGAACCTACCGGGAATCTTGACTCAGAGAATGAGAAAAATATAGTACGCCTGCTGAAAGAGGCAGCTCATTCTATGGCCTATGCGGTAATCATTATAACACATAATCCGGAGGTGGCTGCCGAGGCGGATCATATTCTTCGAATGAGGGATGGAAGGCTGGTCGATCAGGCAAGCTCATAGGGAAAGTTTATGCCGCTGCCTGTATGGCGTCACGGCGGAATGGAGAGATAGAGATGTTGATTCGTAACAGTATAAAACAAATGGTTCGGACTCCTGTTAAGACGATACTATTTTTACTTCTGATGGCATTAGCGGCAATATTGTCTACTCTGGGTTTGAATTTATGGCAGATAAGTGCTTCTAATATGAAAGCCTTTGAAGCAGTCTTTACCACAATCGGGACCGTTGAACAGAAAAAAGCGGCGTTACATAAAGAGGAGGTATGGGACTCTATTGATAATATCTTAAGCTATCATTATATCCCGGAATATAATGCGCCTATTCCCATATCCGTCCTTGATTTTGACGGGGCAGATTATATCTATCCGCCGGAAAAAAGACCCTTTTACGGTGCTTATCTGCCCGGATACCAATTGCTGCCGCCAAATACGAATTGGGGAATGGGCGTAATCATCATTGAATTTACGGTTGATGAAGATTGTATTCCTGATCATGAGATAGAGATTAATGTAAAGAAACAATTATATGCAAGATACTTAATCAATACCCCTACGGTTTGGTTTTGCGACAGATATAATCAAAATCCGGATAAACTATTTGCTGGGAAAACCTATATTATGGCTATGGCTCAAACCTATGATCTGACCAAGGATACCTTATACCGGTCCGTTTATACTCCTGTTGAGGGGACCGAATCCTATCAGTATACGAAGGATGGTAAGTTGATGCCGGATGAGACAAGAGGGATTTTGTATGAGGAGGTCACCGAGGGATTCTATGATAGTGAGCACGGAAGGCGATGGTTAAATTGCGCAAAAAGTATGGAACAGCCCTATGAAACCGTTCCGGTAACACCAACAAACAGCACAAAGCTGCTCCTTCCCTTTTACAACGGAACGGCTTATATTGAGTCAGGAGAAGATATCAGTGTTGAAGAATATGAAAAGGGAGAGCCGGTATGCCTGATATCCAATCGTTTTGCAAGGCTAAACAATCTGAAAATCGGAGATAAAATAACCCTCCCGTTATATTATGCCAATTACCGGCACTCAGCAGGAATGGCTTTCGGTGGGGATGTATGGATTGGATTTAGCATGCTGAATGCAAAGGGTGATATTTATCCCATCTTTTATGAAGCCCAATATACCATAGCGGGAGTTTATCTTAGCGTCAGCAGTGGAAATTTAAACGGATATACGATGGCTGATAATGAAATCATTGTTCCGGCAAATTCCATAAAAGCCAGTGATGAGAATAATATTGTTGCATTTGGTCCGATGATGGGTTATACCACTTCTTTTCAAATACCAAACGGAACCATTGAAAAATACAAAAAAGAATTTGATAAACTGGGGATGGATGAGCTTGAAATAACGTTTTACGACAAGGGTTACTCAGAACTCAAGGCAGGACTTGATAATATCAAAAGCACGGCAGGGATTCTATTGGCGGCAGGTGTCGTTGCGACAGTACTGATTCTTGCATTCTTTTGCAATCTATTTATTACAAAACAGAGGAAGCGTACCGCCATCGAGCGATCGCTGGGAATGAGTAAGACGATGTGCATCCGGTCCATGATCAGCGGGGTCTTATTCATCGTGTTGATTGGCAGTATCATTGGCTGTTTGTTGGGATTCTTATTAACCAATACAACAGCGGGTGTTTTTGGAGGAAAAACCTATTACAGTACAGAGTATACCAGCGGGTCTGTTGATAAGAGCACCGGTGATGAAATGAATCTGGATTACGCCCATCCCCTTGCTGCACTTTCACTGGTAACAGGCGCAATGATCATAGTACTCTCCCTGGTGATATCATTTCTTGTTGTGGGGACGAATTTAAGATATGAGCCTTTAGAACTATTGTCAGAAAAGACAGAGGGATAAGATATAATAAGAGAGAAAGGCTCGTAACGTCAGCAGTGGAGGATTGCTATATTTTTCTATGAAAATTTATGGGACTTTTTGTATTCGGTTGACAAAGCATGATCCTTAAGATAAGATAATAAAAGAAATACAGTACAAAAGGAGAGGGGATTCGTATCCTGCCTTTCCTTTCGTTTTATGTTGATGCCATGGTACCATTTAATAAATTCTGAATTAGAGAAGGGGATTGGTGTTATGAAAAAAGGCTTTTTGGGTTATAAGGTTTCTGAAGTGGATGTAGTTATAAATGCTCTTCGAGAAGAGAATGAGAGTTTGAATACAACCGTTACTACGCTTAAAACGCAGATGAAAAACAGCGATTCCAGCAATGGAGCCAAGGCCACTCTTCTGGAAGATGATTTAAAAAGAAGTGAAGAGTTACTGAAAAAGAGCAGTGAAGAGAAAGAAGAGCTAATAACACAAATAACGAAACTCACGAATAACTCGGATCTCATGCATCAAAAGAATGCGGAATTGATGGCGCAGTTAGAGATTGCAACCATTCAAAACGATAGTTTAAAGAGTATAATTTCTGAATATGAAGAAGCTGCTGCTGCAAATGAACGACAAGGTTTGGAGAATAAGCTTTTTTACGATAGTGACAATGAAAATACAGAAAAAACGCCGATAGATTCTTCTTCTGTGAAAGAGCAGGAAGATAGGGAAGAGGAATTGGTGCGAACAAAAGCTGATTTGAGGGCCGTAGCCGAAGACCTGGAGATGACAAGGGCTATGTTAGATCAAAAATCCCAGGATGCTGCTCAGGCTGAGAAAAAAGCGGAAGCCCTGAAAGCAAAACTGGAATTAGCCTATGCCCTGAATGATGACCAGGCACAAGAGCTTGTAATTGCAAAGAGCGCTATAGAAGAGCTGTCCAAGATAAAAGCAGCAGATAAGAAGATGAGAGCAGACCTGAATCAGGCATCGGAGATATCTTTTAAAGCTTATTATGATATGTCCAGGATGCGTAATGATGTGGTTGAATATATGCACGAGCAGATGAAGGAGTATTATCAGCTTGTGAATGATAATAATCTGAAGATGAGAACCGCCTTTGAAGAACGGCAGCAGGAATATAACCAGATGATGCGGGACTTCTTTACAAAGACTTCTGAATTCCGAACAAGCCTATCTAATATGGATGTTGATTACAGTAATATGGAAGAATATAACATGAATATAGATAAGATCTCCGATCGTATGAAAGAGATTATGGATAATTTTATCGAGGAGTCCGGTGCTAAGCTAAGGAAGAAAGAAGAGGCACTAAAGACTGGAGAAGCTACGGATATGCAAGAAAATGCTTTTGGAATTCATACGGAGGAAGTAGTAAAGAAACCGATTGTATTTAAGATTTCAGGTTGATAAACAGAAGGAACCGGTAAGCTGTTTCACTTGTCGTGAATAAGAAAACAGGGGTTGAACACAAGATTTGCTTGAGTTCAGCCCCTGTTTCCTGTTGTCAGGAAGTACAGCTTCGGAAATAATTTCTTGAAAATAATACCAAACAAGATACACTCCAGAATAATGGCAAAGGGAAGTATAATAAGCTCTGCGACCTGCACAAGCAGGGATGAGGGCAACAATATGCTGAGCACTTTCTTTATCAGGGATAGATTCATCTCGTGAAAGGCATATATAATAAAGGAGTACTTCGATAAGCGAAGCAGAATCTCTGATATTTTGCGATGGATCAGAGAGCCGGATAATTTAATAAAAAATACAATACCAATCAGTATCGTTATGGAATGAATGGCAGGAAAGGAAGAACGGAATATGTAATCCAAAAGCAGGAAGATACTATAAGGGATGATCACGATCTTCCAGGGGATGTGATCGACCCGCCTGATATCCAAATTATATTTTACGATATAATAACCTGCGATAAAAAATACGATGGTCTGGCAATCCAGAAATGTTACGTTGATGTTACAGATCCAGAATACCGTAATTATGAGGAGCATCATGCGTGGAGCTCGATCAACCGCTTTTTTAATGAAAGGGAAGCATAGATTCATGAGAAAAAGATCTCTTAAAAACCATAAGGTATACAAATACGGATAATTACCGTTAAGATAGGTATATGCTTTTAACCAATCCAGTGTAGTGTACCCGCGGATATAATAACTGTCCCTTGGAAAGATACCACTGATGGAAGGGATTGTCTGCGCAGTAAAACAGATCATGATCCAGAAGGAATTCCAAAAGAGATAGGGCAGTAAAACAGTGTTACATTTTTTCCTGATATTGTGGGTCCAGGAAATATCTTTGGCAAAGAGCAAGACAGCTGAGATCAGAAAAAATAGCGGAACCGCTGTTCTGGCAATGGACTGGGTTACCATATACATGAAAAATCGAAAAAAGTCTTCTATGATATGAAGCCCCATGGGATCAGGACAGGCAGATCCATCGGATCCCGTATGAATATATACGACCATAACAATCGACAGAAACTTTAAGAGATTGATTCGGTCTGATAAGGGTTTGTCAATCTTGTACATCGATGACGATGGAAGAGGGAATAACAATATCGGGATGAATCAGGTAACTGTTATTTTCTTATATGTGCCAGCCGGCAGACGCTTCGATACGCGGCCTCAGTTAAGAAATGCGGAGCATGATAATAGAAATACGAAAAAGCCTTTACAAGAAAGCCTCTGCTGTCGGGCAGCAGGGGATCCGCTATCCAGGGGGAAGCCTTTGCAGCCTGCAGATAAGCATTTTTCATCGGATGGATACAGTTTTCTTCCCAGGGCCTTCCCACCAAACCGGTTGTGAAATGTACAATAGCGGGATGTATTCTTGCTTCATTCAACTCCTCCTGAGCGTAAAAAGTATCCATAAAGTACATGCGCCGGATGGTTTTTGATGAAAAAGAATAGAGATTAGAGGTTACATTATATCTTGGAGCAATAATCAGCTTGGCATTCCTACAGGTGCCATTAATGGTGCCCTGATCGTGATGTGGCACATTACCTTCAAATTTTCGAATAAATGCCATAAATTGCTGCTCCATATGATGTTCCCTCCAGTAAGCCAGATTAACAAGGATAATTCCGGCATTTACATAGGGATCCCCTTCCGGCAGTCCTATTTTCTTTAAGAAGAAGCTGTCTACTGTATCAAGAACGCCGGCAACTGCTTTGCCCTCTAAATTGATGTCCCATAAATCTGTCAGGGAATCACAAACAATCGTATCGCAGTCCAGATACAAAATCTTATGGACAGATTCTTGTATGATAGAGGACAGAAATAATCGTGCATAGGATGCTATAGAGATTTTATAGGATCCAAAATGCAGATCCAGATGGGATACCATAGATTTCATTGGCAGAAAAGTAATCTCCCGCTGATACTGCCTGGTAATCGTTCTGAGTCTTTCTTTATTGTTCTCTCCGATTTCGCAATCCAATACAAATACGCTTATCTGCTCAAAGCCTTTATTTGACTGATATAATGACAGCATGGAAATGCCAAGATATTTGGCATAATTATCATCTGCCGCATAAGCAACACATAAGTTTTGATCTTCCAACATTCCTCTTTTCTCCTTTATCTGTGACGCCATCATTCGTTACGTTCTTCCTTTGAGCTTGCTGAGACCTCATCAACAAGACCAGAGAGATAATCAGTCCGAAGACGAAATGGACTGTAAGTATTTTGTTCCAGCATATAAACTACATAAATATCATCCTCATAATACACTTTAAAGTTACGTGGATAAATCTGCCTGAATTTTTGTGCCCAGTAATAAGACTGAGATTCAATAATAGCACGTTGAAAATAGTAATCCTGGGAATTGGCCATATAAGTAAATTTCATTGCAGCATAGTTCGGATTCACATCAACAGGTCCATAGTAATAATCCTGCATTACCTGCTTCTCAATAAAGAAGAAGACATATCTTGATGGAAAGGTGAACTCTTCCTGATTACCATTAACCATATCAATGAACTTGGAGATCTGTGTATGATATCCATAATCCAATACATCATAGTATTCTTCCGTAGGAGATACAATGGTATAAGAATGATGATCAAATGATTTCTTAATATGGCGCAGTACATATTCGGATTCATTATAATATGCCTGATTAATATCAAAAAAATTATGGTACCAGCCAAATTCGATAATAATAATTGCCACGCCGGCGCAGACGGCTGCGGAAAGTACATTGAGAAGAGCTTGGAAATATCGATTCTTCCATATTCCCAATAGTCTGAAGGCAAAATCCACGGGAAGCATAAAGACCAGTCCAATAAAGGGTTCAGCGAAGGAGGAGGCTCTGGCTGAGGCAATCAGCTCGATAAGTCCTAACTGTTGTGATGCACCAAGGGTACACAGTATTAGCATATATAGTATCAGAGCAATATAATCATGTCCGAATATGCGTGTCTTTTTGCGCATCAGCATCAATAGGGCACAGATAAGTCCAATCCCCATGCAGTAAAACATCAACTGTATGACCTTGCCGTTAAACATAGCCAGAATACCGAAATTAAAGATAGCCTGATAGTAGAACTTGATAAACTGGGTCAGTGTCATGGAGGAATAATCTACGGTAACTTTTTCCTCCTCTGCACTCTCCAAAGCGTCTGAACCAGAGGAATCGGTTGTGCTGTCGCGGCCCTGCTTTGCGGCCAATTCAGCCTGGTAATTGGTGTCACTGCCCTTCCATTCTTCACCGGCAATAACGCTGGTGGCCCAAGCCATAGACTCCTGAAAAGGAATTCCCTTCATCAAACAGGCCCCGAACGGTGCTACCGCAAGGAATGCTCCCATAATTGCGCAAAACATCAGGGGGATAAAATACTGCTTTTTTAAAATCTTCGGCAGATAAGCGAGTCCAATGGCAAGAGCAAGAAAGATTGCGGCAATTGCTGTATAAAAGTGATATGCAATGACCAACATGATACATAACAGTAAAAGAATGGCTTCGGCCGAAAGGTACCTTCTATTGATATATGCATTGATCCGAAAAAACTTTCGTAGTTTCGTGTCACTTTCAATGACAAACTTCTTTCTGTCTGTATGAAGAAATCGAATCATGAAGTAAGCCAGTCCCACCACCGCGTACATCCCCGCTTCCTGCGGTAATGAAGCAGCGTAACGGCCTTGATTTAACATGAGACTAAGGATTACCACCGAAGCAATGGGAGAATATTTTGCATGAAATAGTTCCTTCCCTAACAAATATAAGCCGATGATAAGCAGGACAGTTTGATAAGCACCGGCATAGAGCATAATTTCGCGTAAGTTCAGACGGAAAATAGCCCGAATTACATAAATCATAGCATGCATACCAAAAGGATAGATACCTTCGGAAAATAAATTTCCATGTTCAAGCGCATAAATCCATGATTGATGCACTGGAATATCCGAAAATTGATAACTATGATACAGCATTACATTATGTGTTAGAAACCAGATGTTATAAACGATGAGTACGCCCAGGACCATACTTTCAAGCCAATGATGGAACAAATGATTCCATAGAGGCCAACGACCGATAGTTTTCATTTGGTCTTTCCACCGGGCACCGAATTTTTTCAATGCAAAGCGAAGGAAATGTTCCTCCTTGTTGACAGCTCCTATGTTTTGCAGCATCTTTCTGAAACGAAGGAAGAACTTCTTGTCAGAAAAATTCCAGGCAATCAATAGATAAAGGACGAGTGTAAATCCCATAATGGTATAGCGGTTGCAAATCCGAAAGAATCCAAGAAGCAGAACCAGATTAATATTCAGACTTGCCTGTGTAATGATACAAAACCAGAATCGATAAGCATGGCTTCTTGGTTTGAGATGCTTTCTCCATACCAGAAGTGGTATCAGAAAGTCCCGAATCAGACAGCAGAGTAGTACTTTTATTAAGGATAGGACGTATGCATTGGTATCTACAATCACTTTGTGTTCGCTCCTCATAATCACTATAGTTTATGCAACGGCAATGTTGAGAACAGGTTATTTCAGTTTCTTAATAATATCGTTCATATTCCGATATTCCTTACGGATAACAATGAAATAAAAGCAGCATCCGGACAGATAGACAATGCCTCCGGTAAAAACCTGCAGGATCAGCAGCGGGAGGGTACTTATTTTAAGGCGGCAAAGAGAATAGGTCACAGCAAATTCCAGAGCGCCGCAGAGAACGAATGGAAGCAGTGTCTGATAAAGCTGGCGAAACCGGTAGATATCCTTGATATGAAGCATTTGATAAGCACATACCATAAGTTCCGCTCCAAAGGTGCCAAGGACAGCACCAAAGGCACCATAAAAAGGAATTAAGATCAAGTTCAAAATAACATTTATTAATGCGCCCAAGGACACAGAACGGATATAAACCGATTCTTTTTGAAAAGGAATCAAATATTGGGTCTGTACAACATCGGCCACGCTCATGGGAATCATCACCATGGCAAGGGATATGGTCAGCAGAACCGTAGGTGTAAATTCGGTACCTAAAAACCATGGGACAAAACGAGGGGATACTCCGGCAATGCCAAAACACAGAGCGCAGCTGACCAAAGAGTTAAAGCGGATGGAGTGCTGCATTTTTTGTATGCTTTCCTCGATGCGATGATTCGCAACTAAATGTGAGATTCTTGGAAGCATGACAGTATCGAGTGCCGTTAAAATTCCCTTTGGCAAGTTGATAATTCCTTCCGCATAAGTATAGAATGCTACAACAGCAGTACTTTGAACGAGAATACCAAGCATTATTTTATCCATCCAATGATAGACGCTCAGCGCCAGTAATGGGACAAACAGCTTTATGCTTGGAATAATATGACATAGAATATCCTTCTTAGTCAAGGGTACGAACCTTACTTGATGGATTAAAAAGGGAACAAGCATTATCTGTTCGAATAAAAAACTGGCTGACATGATGCAGGTAAAAATCCACAGGTCCATTTCTGAATGTACAAAAATATATACAAATAAAATAATCAATGATCTTGAAATCAGGCTGCGAATGGTAGTCGTCCTGAACTTTTCCATACCATAGAAGAACCAGCTGACATCAAATAAAACGGAGCCAACATACATCAGTTGTATCCAGTATATGCTGCGGTTTTCTTTTATTACGGTGAGGATGAGAAGGATAAAAATTAAAATGGAGAGGAGGGAGGTAACTACCTGCATCAGATAGATTCCCCAAAAAACTCTGCTCCTCGCCTCTTCGTCGTCTCTGCAGGAGGCGATACTGCGATTACCGTAATTATCAAGACCAAGCTTCCCAAACAGGATAAAATAACAGGCAACGGTACTGGTAAAGGAATATATTCCCACCTGCTGCGCACCCAGTACGCGTGCCACGTAAGGAGTCACGATCAGTGGCAGGATACAAATTGAGAGCCGGTATATTATATTGTAGATATAATTTCTCTTTTCGTCTGAACCCATGTAAGACATCCTTTATTGTATGGTATCACCATTCTCGATAAATTCAACCTGCGTGTGTTTTTCAAAAGCAGATGGAGAAATGGTGATTTGATTGGTTAATATCATAACCTTAGTGAGTAAAGTACATCGGGCAAAGGCCTGGTGGTTAATGGTAAGAACCTTTTTTGGAATTTTAACCTGCTTCAGGCCCGAACAACCCAGAAAAGTTCCGATATTGATACGGTCTATTTGATTTGGCATCTGAAAGTAATCCAGTGATTCGCAGTACATAAAGGCACATTTACCGATGGTCTTGATCATGTCAATTTGTGGGATCGCAATGGTTTCAAGTTTTCTGCAATAGGAAAAAGCATAATTTCCAAGGTTTGTTATATTACCGGTAAGAACGATCTTTTTGAGCATTGCACAGCCCAAGAAGGCGCCATGACCCACACTCTCTAATACACTGCTGTCTCCAAATTCAACGGATAAGAGATTAACGCAGCCGGCAAAAAGAAAGGGCGTCAGCCTGTTGATGGTGGGTGGAAATATAACAGAGGTCTGTTCTTCATTGTTATCCCGATAGGTAAATAGCACCTGGCGTAAAGAAATACATTCCTGAAAGGCCCCTTTTCCAATTCGGATGACACTGGATGGAAGGATTAGGTTCTCCAGAGAAGTGCAGCCGGCAAAGGCGTAAGCACCAATCGTTCCGAGACGGCTGCCTTCCCTGATTTCAACTTGGCGCAGATTTTGGCACCCATGGAACGCATGAGGAGATATTTCCAATACCGTTGCGGGAATTTCCACGGAAACCAGTTGGTCACACCCATAAAACATACCCTTCTTTATGATGGTGACGTACTCCGGTATTACAATACCCTTTAACTTATGGTCAAATACAAAATCTAATGGTCTCTTCTCATTATATAGATGGGCAGAAGGAAAGATAACTGGAGCGGCATCAGCCTCATTTTCTGTACTCGATTTTATCTTCTTTAAGGATTTACCTTTTTGCAGGCGGCGAACATTTCGTGCCATTTGAAAACCTTTATGATAGAGTGACAGTTCCTTATGGAGCCACTTCACTAAATAGCGGGTGATTTTGGCAAAGTTTGTGAAAAAAAGCGATATAGAGTGAACCGGACCTTTGATAAAATACATTGTAATATAGATCAGGCAATGCAGCCATAAATAATTTATTTTAGCCAAATAAATCATCCGGGCATAATAGGCTCTGGCCATTCGTTTGTTCTGTACGAAATGCTCCATATATTTATAAAGAATCTGCTGCTGATCCTTTAGTGTGATCAGATCATAAGAATCATCGTCAGGTGGCAGATAACATTCGCACAAAGGGATGGGTTGCAGGAGGACCTTTTTCGTCTTAACCAGTCGTAGCAGCATATCCCCGTCGCAAAAATTATGAAAATATTCATCAAAGATGCCGGCCTCCCTTAAGGCTGCTGTTTTATAGATGACTTGTGCGGACATTTTAGCAGGATTATCTATGATCCACTTGGAGGTATCAAAGTTTAGATGTTCTATCAGCAGATCAACTTCTACCACGGCTTTTCTCACATCGATTAAGGTACCATTGCTGCAGGAAGCAGCCGCATCAGGTGCAGCCTCCAGCTGTTCTATTTGTAACAGTGCCTTAGTGGGATCCCAGGAATCGTTGCTGCTAAGATATGCCACATATTCCCCACCTACATACTGGAGGGTATAGTTGCGTATTCCCGGCAGGGACAGGGATGGATCCAGCTGAAGGTATTCCACTGTGGGAAACCCGGCCAGATCTTCCTGAAGACCGAGACTATAGAGGCTGTTCGGTTCATTTGCATCTACCACCAGTACATGAATCGGCTGGTATACCTGTTTTAAGATGCTGTTTAATACACGCAAAAAACTAAGTGATGTATTATTCTTTGCAATAAGTACAATATTTAACAGGGGATTTGCCATACGTTATCACTCCTATCCAATCATAAAGTTTCCAAGGCTGTAACTTCCTGTATAATCCATATCGGAGAAGGTGTTGGCGAGCCGTATGGATTGATGAGTTCGAGGATCATATATTCCAAAACATAAAATATATTGTCCGGGTTCTATGTCCATTGTTGGTATTATCATTTTGATCTCTACCTGCTCATCCGGCATCCACAACCGGGTATTTGAATCTGACGGATATTCATATCTTTTTGAGTAAGAGGTGGTACGAATGATCAGCCGCACTTCGAATTGATGATAACAGGGAGCAAATCCTGTGTTCCTTATAGTAACAACGGCATTCAGAGGGTGATTTCTGTCACCTGAAAGACTCAGGCTGACATCCTCGATTCGAAATCGATATCCCAGATGAGCTTCAATATAGGAATAGGCAGACATATCCTTCCATAAGGGAGAGGCAACACCGGATTTTTCTGACCGCCATTTGCTGAGTACGTGCTCATCATATTGACTGTGCAGATAGGAAACTTTCATTTGACGCAGGGTCTCTATGGCAGGAGCCGCGTTGTTGAGGGGATTTTCATTGATGACTTCGCCACCGTTGGAGACATATCTGCACAAGATTTTTTGGAAATCCAGCTCATCCCGGCGTGTCCATTTATCACTGTATAGTTTAGAATCCTTTGCATTCATATTCCCATACGTTCCGTAATCTGTGTCGGAGGCCATGATACCATCGTTAAATAATGAAAACCGGGATTTTTGGACATTGGCAGCAGCAGTTTCTTCATCCAGAGGAAGAATTGTTTTAAACACCATGCGCCAGTAGCTTGGACAACGAAGTGCAATCTGGGTTTTTTCACCTGCGCATTGATAGAGGTGTCTGGCCAACCTGGTCATATGCCGCTCTTCCAGATACCGTGTATTGTGCATCTCTCCCCAACTTCCGATAAATAAACCCTGCAAGACATAAATATCATCGGTATATTCCTTTAATAGAGGAGACAGCTGATTCATATGGCCCTGAATGATGGAGATATCATTCGGTTCACTTAATAGTCCCTTTCCCTCCCAATCATAGACAAAGCGTACGATCATTTGCTTATGCCGTAATGCGAAAAACTGAAAAATGCGTTTGACTATAGATAATGCAAAAACTGTCAATTCTTTATCATTAAATGGAAGCAGATTAATCTCTACCAGACAGATCCGGCAATTATCATCGATAGGGACCTGCTCGATTAAAGTATCATAGGGATGCAGATATTCACTATTTGCATAAAAACGATAAATGGAGTAAAATCCGCAATAGGGGTTGCTCAGCACCTGGGTCTTCTCTGTTCTGGGTAGCGGTATCCATTTTACTTTGCTAATCAGATCTTTTTTTGAAGTCATATAAGATACCTTTCTTTCGTTATCTATCTGAAATTATCTCTGAAGTCCTTTTCTTATCCGGGTTACAACAGTTAATATACTAAGCGGCATAATCATCATATAAAGCAGTTGCTTGAAAAGACCGCTGTGCATGCTTACACCGGCAGTTCTCTCGTGCATGACACATGCAGTTTCCTTAATTGTAAATCCCAGTAAAAGCATCTGTATAATCATATTGGCATCCGGGAAGAAGTAATCAAAGTTACCGAAAATAGAGTAGTAGGTGAATGCTTTTCTGTTCAGTCCTTGTAGGCCGGAAGTGGGATCGGTGATTTTGTGGCCGGTAATTCTCTTAATCAGCCAGGAAAACATTTGAAGGGACAGCTTTTTAATGCCAGATATCTTAAAGGACTGGCTGCCCTTCACAAACCGGGAACCTATGACAATATCGGGGAAACGACCGTCTTCTTCCGGTGTCCTGAGACATTCATAGATCTTCCCGATATTTGAAATATTATGCTGGCCGTCGGCATCCAGCTGAATCACATATTCATAACCCCTGCGGACAGCATATTTGTAACCAACCTGCAGGGCAGAACCGTAGCCCAGATTAAATACATGGGTAACAAGCGCTACAGAATAGGTCTTGGCGATTGTCCCCGTCTGATCCCTGGAGGCATCATTTATCACCAGGATATCTGCAAAACTGCGAATCTCGGAATTACACAGCTGGTCAAATAAAGCAGCCATATTTTGTTCTTCATTAAACGCAGGAACAATAATTAATACTTTATTCATAGGCTATCACACCTCCTCATCTTTCAAGATAGCAAGCATACCATCAAGATCTTCCGGAAATTCAAATCTTTTTTCTAATACATGTGTTTCATAGGTTTGTCGCAATACCTGGTCATCTATGAGCCGCTCAAGCTCGCGGGCCAGATTTTCTGTATTTAGTGTCAATAAGGTTCCGTCATAGCCGGGAATGATCTGCTCCCTGTTTCCGGTACAATCGGATGCAACAATGGCTTTTCCTAATATCTGTGCTTCCTCTATGGCAATACTTTTCCCCTCATACCTTGTGGCGTGTACATAGAGGTCTGCCTGCTTTATGTACGGGTAAGGATTGTCTTTGGCACCCAGAAGAAGAAAGGAATCTTCCACACCATATTTTTTTATCAGCATCTCCAATCTTTTGCGTTCCATACCCTCACCGAGGATATACCAACGGACAGGATAGCCGTCTCTTTTCAGGCGGGATAAGGCCTCAATGGCAATATCATATCCTTTTTGAGGATGAAGACGGCCTACGGTCACTAATCTTATCCCTTGAAAGGAATCCAAAAACCCCTCATCACGGGAGCGCGCCCGAATTCCTTCAATATCCAGAAGATTACGAAACAGTTGTATCTTATTCCTATACTCCGGATAAACACTGCAAAATTTTTCTCCCACCTCATCGGAAACGACAAAAATTTTCTCCATACCACTGAAACAGTTGCGATCCATAAACGGAGTATAACCTGCTCTGTTGTAATCAATATGGATAAAAGCCGCTTTATGTCTTGCCGATACCTTATCCGCCAGAAAATAAGCAGAGGCACCTTCGATGAAAGATACCGCCAGATCATAGGTTTCTTTCATGGCAGGCTGCCCATTTGCCAGGAGCCGCCACAACAGCTTATCATATTGAATTCTATTGCCGGAGGCTCTCTGCTCCTTTATATTATGAAGTAAGTATCCTGTCATTCTAAAACCTGTCATGCGATAAAAAAAGGAGGACAGGATTGATTTTGCTATCTGGATACGACCCGGAAAGGATAACAGGGAACCGTTGTATCGGTGCTTGTTAAGAATGCGGACACGATCCGGTACTCGGTGAAACATCTCTCCGCAGGGAATCATGGCATAAAGAGAAAGATCAAAGTCACCCATGGCATCCAGTCTGTTTAACAGTTCAGTCAAAGCCGTCTCGGCACCGGCACGGCCCATTGTATTAATAATGAATAGTAGTTTTTTTTTCATTCCGGTGGATTCTCCATATGGATCATGTGATCAGGTTGTTCCTGCTTAGTACCCTCTGTAATAAGATTTTTTAGATGACTGTTTTCTTCATTCAGAAGGGAAACCTGCATGGCAAGCTCCTGGACACGGGCAGTTAATTCCGCATTGGTCTTATAACAACTGAAGATGCCGTAAGTAGCCAGTACGATAGCGATGGCGAATATAATGGAAGGCGGGTATTCTACGGCAAACAAATCTGATATAAATTGGACCAGTTGTGGAATAAGCCCAAAGAAAATAATAATAACCCCTCCGATAATCCAAAACAGACTTTGTTTTTCAGTCATTTTGCGATCAATGCTGGCCTTGCGTGCGATATAAATAAGAACAAGTCCGGTAATTACTATAAAGATTCGAAGCAATATAGACATAGTATTCCTCCTTTAACTCCTGTTAAAATATTTTCATCAGCAATTATTGTATCCTTTGCATCTCTCTTAATATACGGCAAACAACGTTACCTCTTAATACTTCTCTTATTACCTTTATATATGTTATACACATCCGGTGCAGGCATATTGCCGGCCACCTGTTTCACGAGGGTGCCTCTGCAGAAGATATGACTATCCATATTCTTTTCTATATAACGCAGCCTGAAATAGGAAAAAGAAAACGCCAGGAAGGCTGCAGCTGTAAATCCGGATCCATACCATATGACTGGCAGCTGTGTCGTCAGCACTGAGCCAATGAGGGCAACCACAGCAAAGATCAGACTATTAATGAACGCTCCGGTCAAATCATCGAAATAATATAAGAACAATAATTCGGAATACATCAGATAAGCGATAAAATATCCCACGGCCAATTGAGGATAAATTTCCATGATCATGCCCGAAAATCCGACCAAAGGGAGGATAATAAGCGCAACGATAAATATAACAACGGAAACAATGAACTGAATATTTGTAAGGGAGAAAAGCTGGGAAGAAAGACCGCGAAACATTCGCAATTTTGCTTTCTCAATGCTGTCTAGTTTACCCCCGATCACTGCCTCTGTATAATCTTTATATCTCTCGTGAAAGTGCATCTCGACCCTGGAAATAAACAAAACACTGGCAGATATACTGGTAAACATCGCCAGGCAGGAGGCCATGTCGTAGGGTTGATTGGAGACATAAGTATCACGGACAACCAGATTCCAGGGTTGCGTCCAATATACAAAATTATGAATAAATAATCCCAGTGTATATAAAAAATTGGAGGCAATCAACTTCCAGTAGAATTTGTAATAATGCAAAACGTCGCTATATTTGCGGCTGTTAGCAGGAAAGTAGCGCAGTACATTGGCAAGTTCCAGCGATGCAATAAGCAAAAAACCGATGGTCAGCGCCAGCAGCATGCTGTAAGAAATCGAAAACTTCAAAAGAAATCGAAATACCATAGACAACAGAAAGGAAACCGCCATGGAGGTAATAAAATATAGAGAAATCTTTTTATATTGCTTTAGGATGGAGTTATATACCATCGTGGAAAAGGTCAGCGTTAGTCCGAGAAAACCCATATAGGAAGTAAAAACATAATATACGGCAACCTGTCCCACAATGATTTCATAAAGATAGAAGGGAATTGCCACAAGGGAAGAAAGCGTAAGGTTTGTAATTGTTCCCACATAGATACAGGGTCTGATATCCTCATAGCGCCGCTCGTAAATCCTGTCTGTTTGGAATTTAGACAGAACAGAATTAAAGGGAGAGGACGTCAGGAGGGAAAAAATGAAGATATATAGGATTGTGCAGGAAAAGATATCCCGTTCCAGATATCCGACGGAATCATAACCCAGTACCTTGTACATTCCAAGAAGGCATCCGATGACCACCAGCATAGGAGCAATGGTATAGGCAAAGCTAAAGCCGATCCCGTAAAGTGCAGTGGTTACGGTATGCCGTTCAAATATTTTATTAAGCTGAATGCCGATACCAGCCATAATAATGCACCTTTTACCTTTCAATAATATTATTCCTTTCGATTACCCGGAACAAAGGACTCCTCCGTATATATGACATTACTCATCCCGGCAAGGGTTTTATATATTCTTTTATAGGTTTCCTCCATAAAGGAGCTTCTGTATTTATACATAAGACGCTGATAACCGTTTTCACCCATCTTTTTCATAAGGCCCGGATCATTGGCCAGCTTAAGGATGGCATTGGTAACCTCGGAGATGTTCATTACCGGAACGACAATTCCCGCGTCTCCAAAGAAATCATTTTCTCCGTAGATCAGACCGTGGCAATTCCCCACATTCGTGGCAATACACGGCTTTTTTGCGGCAAAGCCCTCTAAAATTGTGAGCGGCTGTCCTTCGCTGATACTGGTAAGAATGGTCATATCCATTCTGCCAATATACTCTTTCGTATTGATACTGCCGGTAAATATAATATTTTCAGCATGCAGGGCATCCACCAGATCCCGACATTCTCTGGCATATTGAGGATCTTCATCATCCGGTCCCATAATCCATAGCTTTAAGCCGGGAAGTTTCTTATTGGCATAATAGAATGCATTGATCATAGTCTTTACATCTTTAATCGGAGTCACACGAAGAATGGCGCCAATATTAATATAAGGATCATCCGGAGCCTTCCCCGGAATATTTTCAAAATCCTCTGTACGGATCCCATTTGGCGTAATCATAGCTTTTTCCTCCAGGCACCCTAATTCGATCTGAAGGGTGTGCGCCTGTTCAAAAAGAGCAGTTACAAGATCCGCAAAGTAGTAGGCACACTTAGACATCTTTCTGAATTGTTCGATCCAAATGGATTTATAGACCCCTTGGACCCATTTTGCCTTGATAATTTCTTCCTCCCGTTCTCTGGTGTATATTCCGTGTTCACTGATGAGAAGCCGTGCATCCGGGTAGAGGGATAAGGCTTTGCTTCCGATAATCCCGGCATAGCCGGTGGCTACGCAATGATAAATATCCGCTTTTGGCGGGATACATTTTAATGCAAGAAAAAGTGGCAGATAAATGGAGCGTAACGTCCATAGGAAGTCTGAAAATGTAATTTCAGAATATCGCATGGTATAAAAATCCTTTGTCATAGCCAGAAACTGCGGGCTCATGAGCATATTATTGATGGAGAAATTTTTTCTGTTGAATATTTTAAAAACTGTCATCCAGTCCACGTCTTCACCAATTACCAGGCTTCTCAGCGCATCTACTTCCTTTTTCTTAAGACGCACCCGGTTTTTACGGCTTGGGGAATTGCCAACCCAATCCACATCCTGCAGATAGACCTCATGAATCTCTGTAAGATTAAAGGGCAGGTCAAAGGCAAATTTGCCGCGGATGCTCCTGTCCGCAACAATGGTTATGAGATTAAACTCAATATTAGGAAATAATTTAATAATACTGTGTATCCAGCTGGAGACACCGCCTACTACATATGGATAACAGCCTTCTGCTATCATACATACTTTCATGAAAATCTCCATTCCGCCGCAACCCCCTGATTTTGAGGAACGGCCATGTAATTAATTCAGGTTCTTCGTGTCTGCTTCTTCTGGGGCTGACACTACACTGGGGATCATCTTGTTATTCCTGGGCTTTTCCAGAAAATTCATTTCCTTAAGATGAATCGTCACATCAGGAGCGGTTGCTTTAATCAGAAAGGCAGTGTCAGAAATTTCTGTCGCGCTCCCATTTTCAATATGATCAATACGCTTATGATAGGTGAAGAGAATGAAATAGGCCTCTTGATCAAAATGATCGATGCGAAGCGCTATCTTATTTTTATTATTCTCATAGGAATAGTCAAGTGCCAGATAACGTCTGATCCGTTTCTCCATCTCAGAAATGGAAACTTTATCAAGAGCAGCATAATCATTAAAATAAGTATCGCCTCTAGACCACATCAAACTAAGCTGATTCCACTCATCAGCACTATCTTCCGGGAAAAATACATTTTTGAAATCAACCTTTACATTGGACATGCCAAGCGCATTTTCGATACAGATCAACCTGAGATCATCCATTGTTTCATGCCGGTATCCGTTTAAAGTAAACTTCACCGAGAGAACCTGATTGTTTAAAAATTCAATCAGAGGGTCCCCGTCTTTATACTCAGACAGGACAAGTCCCACTTTTTTTAAGAAGGGATGATTCAGATTGCTTTTCACCTGATTTAAGTCAAATTCACCCGCATATAAAGCGGAGAAATTATAATCGGGGAGATATTTCTGAAAATAAAGGCTATCCTCTAGTAGTTTCTCCTCCAAAGTAGTACCGGATATCTGATCCAGGGATAAGCCCATATCACCGGGCAGCTTCTCGATCTCCCTGAGATAAAAGTCTAAGGAATCATTCTCCTGGATGCTCGTATTGAGATAATCCAGCCGGGGAGCGGCAAAGAAATTATAGGAGGTCCCGTAATTCTTTAAAATCTGTACAATATTGGGCCAGAGCAGATCCCTGGCAACTCCCGCAGTATTTCGGCTATACACCTTCTTCATCGTTTCATCATTCTCATCAGAAAAATAGGGATAATTCAGCAACGAGATCGTCTGTGCATTTACGATGGGATAAAGATAGCAATCAAAGGCATGTGCCATGAATCCGGTCAGAATTCCCGGCAGGGACACACCGTCAAAAAGGTTACTGTTAATTACAAATACAAGGGAGTTTCCCGTCACGTTTCTCCATAAAAGCGGCGGAAGATCTTTATCTGCAATACCCAGCTCAGCCTGCTGATCCAATAGACCTACCGCATAGACCTCATAACCGGAGTCAAGCAAATAATAGGGTACTTCTATGGCTGTATCATCCGTCATGCCGAAATAATCTCCTGCATGATAGATTCGCTCCTTATTCATCATAAAATCAGAAAATATCTTAATCCCCTGGGCAGTAATCCGCGCCTCTACCGGTGTGCTGATTCCATAAAAGGTTGCAAGGTTTTTGTTTTCACTTAGCATGATATAATCCGGAAGCCTGGTGAAAATCATTGTTATTCCAAGGTCAGCATAAGCTGCCAAACGTATCGTATCCGCCGGGGATGGTATAACATCACCAAAGAGAAGAAGACCATAAACCTTAACTTCTTCCGGATCAGGTAAGTCATAATAGACTTGATACAGATATTTATTATAAACACACCATTCGATTAGAATGGTGGTGAGTGCTTCATCACTGCCGGATATGATTGCAACATGAAGTTTCTTGTCTCTATCCGTAACCGTTTGGCCTGTTTCCTGCGACTGAGAAAGATCTGCGTTCAGATTCAAAGAAGCAGCTGTTAAGGTATCACTGTAGTTGATGTCGACACTACCTGATGACTGGCTTTTTGTAGGATCAGATAACATGTTAGAAGATACGCCCACAAACATGAACATTACAAAAACGACGCAGATTAAGATTAAAATTGTAAAATAAACCCGAATAGAAACCATAACATTCTCTTCCTTGCTACAATAATTTGGTTAAGCCTGTCCCCCAAACAGACGGAACAGATTCATTATTTCTTCATCCACAGGGACATCGGATTTGCCTAATTCCTGGAGGCAGTCCAGAAAAGCAGACTGATTATGCTGGACGAAGAATAAATGTAAATTGGCCTTGTAAGTATCCAGTATATTCGGTCGATATTGACCGGAGCGAAAAGCCCATTTTTCCGCCATATTAAAATCCATAATGGAGAGGAACAGGTCCGTCAGCTGTAAATATTGTGTTGCTGTCATATACCAAAGATTATGGGCAAACAAATTTTCTGCAACATGATCCAGTGTATAAATATAAGATTCCTGTTCTATCTTTGTCATGATCTTCATGTTAAGAACATCATAAATATAATCAAAGGTGATCAGATTCATCTCCACATCTTCCGGCAAACGCTGCATGTTCTCAATCATATTTTGTGCCGTGGAACGAAACTCCGACAAGGCGTCCATAATAATTGATGCAGCATAGTGGGAAGCTTCTGTATCCTCACTGTTCATCGCCGCCGCAATACTGGCGATGGTTCTTTTCGCATTATTGCGCATGGTGTCAAGGAGCAGCCTTCTAAGACTTGCTGTATCTGATACGGCCATAGCATCCTGGATGGGTACATAGTTCATCTCGATTTCCTGATCAGGAGGAAGTATTGTTTTCTCACGGTCCTGATTAAAGCTGACATCACTCATATCCACATTTTTCTTACGGTTTAAAAAGCGGAAAAACTGGCCCAGTAAAATATATAAACCACCAAAAAAGGGTACAACAAAAAGGAACCAGGAGAAGAGGAACATGGTGCTGCGATGACCTTTCTTCTGGAAGAAGGCCGATACAAACAGAATCAGCACGATGATATAGTTGATCAGTAAGATCAACAGAACCGGTAATAGTCCGGATGTATTCATATTCGTTCTCCTTCCGGTAATAAATGATAGAACGCCGCAGCCGGCAGATATCCATTAACTCCCGGCAGACCCTAAGGTAAGGTTGTTCTCCAGATAAGTTCGAATATGATTTTCTTCCAGCCGGGTTTTTACATGAACGGCTTCCTTCATGTTGGTATTGGAGAGTAAAATCGCCAGAGTGCCGTCTGACATGGCACCGATATAATCTGTTGCACGAAGCAGGGGCATAATAATATCATTAAGCTCCTTTGGAGGAAGAGAATTGCCCTCCATATGGAGAAGACAGGATTCAGCATAGCCTTTTTCCCCTGCGTGACGATATATACTTATCATCTCTGAAAATGCGGCTTCCTGAAGAATTGTGGTATCAGGAAGGAATCGGCGGTAAGCCAGAGCATCCAGATAATCTGCATCTCTGACAAAAACGGAGTAAACCAGGGTACTTATAATGGATAAAAGGTTGGCATAATATAAGGTCATCTTATCATAAGGGATACTCCATAAAAATATGACAATTCTCATTGTGTTTTTATCATCAAAAAGAGCATTTGCCATCATTGGAAGCGTACTGTCCAGGGAACGATTGATAAATGTCTGCTTCGACTTTAAGACATCAAAGAGAACTTTATAATTATTCATTGAGATTGATTTGCCAAATGATCTTGATTTTTCGCTGGAGGCAGAAGCAAGACGGCAATATTCCGTATTGGATACCAGATAAATAGAAACATCCGGGGTCTCCATAAGCTCAGTCAGGGTATCCAACGCGGCAAACAGTACCTCGCCGGTCTCTGCCTTTCCCAGCCTGGACGTAATATCGTAGATTCGTCCGATACTTTCCGTGCTGCTGATCAGTTTGTCCGCAAAAAAGTTCTTTATCTTTGTATTGCTGGAATTGATCAGTGTTATGTCATTGAGCCGATCGGTAAGAAAATCAATTTTTTCATTCTTATCAGCCTCCATTTCGCGGAACTTATCTCTTAAATGTCCCACTGTTAAGCCCACGATAAAGATCTGCACAATCCAGATATAGGTGTTGATATTAATTAACAGGGAAAATCCCGAGGCAGTGTACATCTGCCGAAAGCAATATCCGATGACACTAAGCAGCGAGGAAAAGATCGCCTGCTGTCTCCCATGCATGACTGCAAAAAGTAATACATATAACAAATAAAAGTTGATTCCGTTAAAATAAGAATTACCGACAGCCCGGTTATTTAACATAAAAAACGGTATAAAAAAGACAATACATTCAAGGTATGGAATGGATTTTTTAAGTAACCGCAATAACCGGAACCGGATTCCTGTACCTTCATAAGTCACATCCTGATTTAAAAATTGGTTTTTATGATTTTCCATGTAGGTGAGGATCGTGGGGATTATATCACGGTAACTATTTTTTATCTCAAAAGAAAATTCATTGCAAAAACGTTCATTGGATAATATAATTCTGCGTTTTAACCCAATTGTCTGATCTACGATATCAATAGGGTAGGGATAGTGTTCCTGAATTAATCCGGCAACAGCATCCTCCGTAATTTCCTCCATGGATGAAATATGATATAGTGGATATGCCCGTTCCGGAGCATTAATCAGCAAGTACAATCCTTCTATGGCATCTGTAATGTACAGACCGGAAAAGATCTTCTTTGCATTTACCTTCAGACGGCTGGTGGCCAGAGTTTTCAGGCACATTTCAGAAAAGATATCCGTACAGGCCTCACGTTTGGCAGGAATGCCGAACAGATTGGCAAGCCGCGTAACGGTTACTTCCATCTGTGTGGTCAGATTAAAATGTAAGGATAAATTCTCTCCCTGAGAGATGGTCATTCCCTTAAAACTATTTGGTGAGACCTGCATGTCCTCCTTCATATCGATAACATATTCATCTTCATATACCTTATCAGAGGAGATATAAACAAAATGTTTGACGCCAAGCATGCTTGCGCACATGAGCAAATTACTGAGTCCTGAAATATAATTCAGGGAATCATCTTTTTCGCTCTTTTCATCCCACTGATAAGCCGGATCATAAGCACCTGTAAATAGAATCACATCAGGGCGGCAGCTGCTTATGATCTCTTTGATAATATCGCTGTCATACGGAAAAATATATTGTTCGAATACATGAGCTGGCTTTAATAGCTTTTTTTTACTGATTAACGTATAAATACGCCAGTCTTCTTTGTAAAACTTATGAATTAAGCTCCCAGTTAGTGTTCCATAACCTCCTGCAATTAAAATGGTGCTCATAGTTATTAAGTCACTCCTATTGTATTTTCCATATAAATTACCAGTTAACTATCATTATAGTACATAATTATGCCAGTTACAAGAATATTAAGGGAAGTGTGTACGTCATGATATTACATATAAATACATGATTGTCTGTTTGGCAGGTAATGGCTGTGTAAAAGTTGTCTGCCTGAATATAGTGTATCCCAAAATGATATATATTAGCATCGGGGGAAGTTATTTACACGGCATTTTCACTATTGTGGATAAGCCACCGGAAAATGCTCATGAGATCAAAAATTAAAGTAATATTAAAGTAAGTCTTTTGGAAAAAGGAAATAATCAATATAATTATTATGCATAATTAGGTAAAGAGATCAAATAAATTGCCCTGATTTGGTTAATATACTGTATTTAAAGTTAATTAACGTTGATTTTAAAGTAGTAAATGTTGTAATTTGAATATGGACATTGAGAGAATCAAGTCTGAAATAAAGTGAAAAATAAAACGGGAGGACGCAAAATGAAAAAAATGTTGTTAAAAAAAGTAATCACAGTCAGTTTATCACTTGTCATGGCCATTGCTCTTTTGACGGGTTGTTCTGCAGGCGGTAATAACAAATCGGAGGGAAACACAACGAAAGATACCACACAAGATAATACAACTAATTCATCAGGTGGAACGATTACGGTAGACTTTTGGACAGCCCCCGAACAATATAATCTGGATTTCTGGAGTAAATACGCAGATAAATTCAATAATAGCAATGTGCAGCTGGATGGAAAGAAGATTATGGTTAAAGTTCAGATGATGCCGGCGCAGCCATCTTCAGAAGCAGGAATTCAAAATGCAATTGCAACGGGTACGGTTCCTGCAATCTCTGAAAATATTAACAGAGGATTTGCAAATACTTTGGCAGAATCACAGGCAGTTTATGATATCAGCAAAGAAGACTGGTTTGGCAGTATTGTTCAGGAACGTAAAATTGAAAGTGTTATGGAAGGATGGGCAATTAATGGGGCACAGTATGTAATTCCGCTTTATGTAAATCCCATTACTTACTGCTATAACAGCAAGGCGTTAAAGAGTCTGGGAATTAATGAGGTTCCCCAAACAGTAAGCGATTTTAATACACTTTTAGAGACTTATAAGGATAAAAAAGATACACTGAATAGTCAGGGAATTACACATTTTATGTATCGCAGTGAGTTGCTTAATTCAGCTAACTGGTGGGAAAGATGGTTCGATGTGGAATCCCAGTACGATGCATTTTCTCAGGGTACGCCATTGGTAGAAGGCAATAAGCTGACAGCAGACAAGGGTGCACTAAGCAAGGTTTTTGAGCTTTATGCTAATATAGGCAGTTCCCTGCTGACAGGTACCATTGAAGGTGTCTGGCAGCAGGCAGAGGTTCCTGTTGTTATGGGCATTGGACTCCCCTGGGAGATCTCGGCAAATACAGCGGCAGGTAAAGTATATGGAATAGACGGAGATTATGTATTTGGACCTACCTTTGTCGAGAACGAAGGAGATATCCATTATAATTATGCCGATTCCAAAGGAGTTGTATTGTATAAGAACAGCGCTATTTCCGAAGAAGAGCATAACGGTGCCATAGAATTTCTGAAATATGTATTTACCGGAGAAGGGAAAGACACGGTGGATATTGACTGGCTCAAGGCAACAAGTATGCTTCCGGTCAGAGGGGATCTGGCATCCAATGAGGCATTAGCGTCCTACTTTGGTGAAAATCCTGCACTGAAGGATGTCAGTTCTTTTGTATCAGGAGGTGTTCCGGTAATGGCGAATGGAAAAGTAGCGGATATTATGACAGCACTTGGAGAAAAAGCGGTCATTCCGTTTGTTAATGAAGTAGTGGCATCCAGCGGAATCAATGAAAATCCTGATGTAACAAAATATGTGGATGCTGCTTTGAATGCAATGCAGGAAGCCGGTAGTTTAGAATAGATTGATGGGAGAGGTGCATAGTGAAAGGGTGGTGCCGGTAGCTATGCATTCTCTCCACAGTTCCATTATTTGCTGACAGATCAAAGGAGGCTAATTTTGAAGATCTTAGAAATTGCAAAGCAAAAAAGTATGAAGAAAAAACACAGCAGTATAATGCCCTGGATATTTAACACACCCTATATCCTTTATTCTGCGGTATTTCTATTTTTGCCATTGGGATGGGCCCTGTGGCTATCTATTACGGACTGGAATTTAATGAGTCCAGATTATCATATTGTGAAGTTAGATAATTTTATCAAGATCTTCTCTGATGAAAAAGTGCAGGCAGCCTTCTGGAATTCCTTTCGTTATCTGGTTCCCATCGTATTACTTTGTTTTATATTGGGGGT
Organism: Bacillota bacterium; assembly: GCA_023439505.1. Taxonomy (GTDB): domain Bacteria; phylum Bacillota; class Clostridia; order Lachnospirales; family Lachnospiraceae; genus Mobilitalea. The sequence goes on along the minus strand of JAEXNR010000059.1, from coordinate 4,052 downwards.
AGGCATCGGAATGCTGGTATCGAAATTGCCGGAGAAGCTAAAGGGGATCGCTGCGGTAATGTTTTTTATCCCTTATCTGACATCAGGGGTCTCTACCTCTGTTATGGTAAAATATCTGTTTGGCTATAATTCCATATTAAGTACATTCCTGAGGGAACAGTTTCATGTGAATATTAATTGGCTGCAGAGTAAGTTTGCATTCTGGGTGATCATTTTTATGATTGTATGGAAAATGGCAGGTTACTATGCCTTGTTTGTTTTATCGGGCATTGAATCTGTTTCCGAAGATATCTATGAAGCAGCGATGATGGATGGATGCGCAGGATTTAAAAAAACGATTTATATTACGCTTCCAATGATCATGCCTACGTTAACATCTGTTGTAGTTCTAGCAGCAGGACTTTCCTTCCAGATATTTTCAGAACCTTTTTTGCTCACCGGGGGAGGACCGATGATGTCGACAACGACCTGGCAGCTGGAAATCTATAAGGCTTCTTTTGTAAGTTTCCGATCAGGATATGGTGCGGCGATGGCAATTATAAACGCGATTCAGATTTTTATTGTAATACGTTTCATCACCTGGGCAATGAATAAATTGAATGACAGGTTTGGATGGTAAAGGAGGGATGGTAGGATGAAAAAAAACAGAAAAAAAATGTCTGTATCAACAATTATCATTTGCATAGTAGCACTGGTCTTATTGGTACTCTCTCTTTTCCCCTATTACTATATGGTATTGCAATCTTTCTTACCATGGAATTTAGTGGATAAGACGTTGCTTCCTAAGAAACTGTCGTTTGACAGCTACTTATACCTGCTGGGAAGAAAGGGCGCCGGCTCCTCAGATGCATTTCAATGGATACGTGCACTATTAAATTCTTTTATTGTATCCATACCAACGGCAGCTATTTCCGTATTTGTTGGTCTCATGACAGGTTATGCAGCAACTCATATGAACTACAAAGGGAAAGGGATGATTTATTCTTCCCTGTTATTTCAGATGTTTTTTCCGGTGATTATATTGTTGGTACCCAGGTATATGCTGGTACGGGATTTGGCAAATAGTTATCTTGGCATGATGCTGCCCCTGATTATCTCGATCTGGGGAATTTTTATGTATCTGAATTATTTCAAAACAGTGCCCGCAGCAGTATTTGAGGCGGCAAAGATAGACGGTGCGGGGGATTTTAAAATCTTATTACGGATAGCCCTCCCCTCTACAAAGTCAATCAGTATCATTGTTTTTCTATCCGTTTTTATGACCAGATGGAATGAATTGATGTGGGATATGCTGGTGGCACCGGATGTAAAGATGCAGACCTTAAACGTAATGATTTCTACACAATTCAACCAGAATTCGACTTTGCCGGGACCGATGTATGCGTCGGCTGTTGTCCTGACGTTACCGGTAATTATCTTATTTCTGTGTTTTTCAAAGCATTTCAAGGAAGGAATTAATTTTTTATTAAAATAGGGGACTGAAGAATGAAAGAAAGTAAATTAATAAGTAATAAAATGGGGATGAGCCGATGCGTAAACAATCCTCTGCTGACGATAAAAGATGTCAGGCCTTCCCGCGAAAACTTCGTAGTGAAAGGAATATTTAACTGCGGGGTGACAAAGTTTAAAGAAGAATATATTCTGCTTTGCAGAGTATCAGAAGCGGTAGCGTCAGAAAATGAAGATGAAATTATTATTCCCTTAATTACAGACAAAACCGGAGAAAGCAAATTTGACATATTATGTATAAAAAAGTCGGAGCATCCACAATTAAATTTTAATGATTCCAGAACAGTGACAAAAGGAAGGGACGGGAACAGCAATGTCGTTTATCTGACCACGTTTTCTCATCTGAGACTGGCACGTTCTAAGGATGGCATTCATTTCACACTGGATGATAAGCCGACAATTATGCCCAATGCAAGAGAGGAAGGGTGGGGGATGGAAGATCCCCGCATCACAAAGATCGGGCAGATTTATTATATTAATTATACGGCAGTATCTGCAAATGGGGCAGCAACTGCGTTAATTTCTACAGAAGATTTTATAGAGTATACGCGTCATGGTATTATTTTTCTTCCGGAAAACAAGGATGTAACAATCTTTCCCGAAAAAATAAACGGAAAGTATTATGCCTTTAACAGACCGGTACCCAAAGCAATCGGGACACCGGATATCTGGATCGGTGAATCGCAGGATTTACTGCACTGGGGGAGCTACCGGCATTTTTACGGTGTTTCTGAAAGCAGTTGGGAAAACGGACGAATTGGAGGAGGCGCACCGCCTGTCAAAACAGAAAGAGGCTGGATTAAGATATATCATGCGGCGGATAAAAACAACCGGTACTGCCTTGGTGCCTTCCTCTTAGATCTTAACGACCCTGCCAGGATCATTGCAAAGTCAGAATCCCCGTTGCTGGAACCCGAGATGGAATATGAGGTTAACGGATTTTTTGGAAATGTAGTATTTACCTGCGGATGTATTCTGGAAGGAAATAATATTAAGATATATTATGGTGCGGCAGATGACAGTATCTGTTTATCCGAGATATCGCTTCAAAATGTATTTCGGCATCTTGGAGTTTAAAATATCACTGCACTTTGCAGGATTTTGTAATATAATGAAAATAAAGAGCAGGAACAATTTATATAAGAATGAGGGATGATCATCATGCGGCCGTCAATGAGAGAAATCGCTAACAGGCATGGCATATCAATCAACGCAGTTTCACTGGCGCTTAATAATAAACCGGGTGTGAGTGAAGAAATGCGCCTTAAAATTCTGCAGACAGCAGAAGAAATGGGATATCTGGAGAAGAAAGAGAGATTTGTAAGGACATTTTCCCGTACGAATTTATGCGTTATGATGCAAAAAATGTATTCTCAGGATATGAACTTTTATGGAAGGGTTTTATATGCCGTAGTAGAAGAGGCAAAAAAGAACGGTTATGATACGTCCATGATTTTTTTTGATGATCACCAGATGGAAATACCTAAAATGGTACAGGAACATAGGGTATCAGGTATTATTATTATTGGAAAAATTGAGGACAGGAATATAGAAGCGCTCCAAAGATATAAAATTCCTGTGGTGCTGGTCGATCATGCATCGCTGACAAAAAATATTGACAGTATTCTTTCAGACAATAAATTGGGGGGATTTGTAGTAACCAGATACCTTTTGAAACAGGGATTTCAAAAAATCGGATTTTTTGGAGAATTAGAGTATTCTCTTAGTATAAAGGAACGCTTCTGGGGATACAAAGAAGCCCTTAGCAATGCGGAGGCATTTTTAAATCCGGTCGATCTTAACGAATATATCAGCAGATATTCCATTACGAAGCATATTGAGGAAGCAGTCATAACAAATGATACCAAAAAGATTGCCAAACTGATCAGAGATAAAATAAACCTGCCCGAGGTATATGTCTGTTCCAATGACAGAGCTGCAATTTCACTTATGAATGCACTTCAAATGTTGGGGTATAAGGTCCCTGAGGATATTTCACTGGTAGGATTCGATAATATAGATATGTGTGAAAAAATCAGACCGAAATTAACTACAGTGAATGTAAGCAAGGAGATTATGGGAAAGCGTGGAGTACAAAGAATTATTTACCGCATCGGTCACCGTGACAGCTTGTCAGAAAATACGGTAATCGGAGTAGAATTAATAGAGCGGGAATCTGTAAAAACAATACATTGATATCATAAAGGAAGATTCTATACCAGCCATCATGCGGCTGGTTAGAATCTTCCTTTATGATTAGAAGAATGCCCCCTAAAGGCAAAAGAAAGCCCCCTGTTTGGGGGTGAAGTATAGGAATATAATTTATCTGTAGAAGTGGCTTTTCCTGTGGGGAGGAATTAGCCGGGTCTGCAAAGATAGGAGAGAGAACGTTACCTTCCCAAATAGGGGATAGACTCAGCTTTGAAAGGTAAATATTTTTCGCACTAAATTAATTTGAAGAATAGGACTTTAAAGTACTTATTGTGATAAACTATAGGAAAAGTTTTTCGCAAAGGAGTATTTTACTAATGACAAGAGCTGAG
>JAEXNR010000054.1 GCA_023439505.1 Bacillota bacterium | reverse complement strand
AAGTTAATGAGGAACCCGTAATTTTCCATTGGAAATATAATCTTAATGACGTTGATGTATCAGAAGAAATCATAATAGATACATTACCGGTAAAAAAGTCCAGTTAATTAGAGGACGAAATACTAGTTGTTGCTAACAGTTCTACGCACCGCATAATTACTGGTTTTTAAATGTTATTGCTTTTCACTTAAAAAGTGAACGAATTGAATAGAAAAAGAGCCTCACCTTTTGTATAATGAAATCACCACAAAATCAAAAACACAAAGGAGAAGCCCTTATGCATATTTTAGATGAACTTCATTTGGAAATCAATAATAAGATTAAAATAAATTTCAACGGAGGCGATTTATCCTCCGATGCCGGGATGATTCCTGTTAATGAATTCGCCCGCAAAATCGGTTTTGATAAGTTAATTCAATCAAAGTTTAAAACAAAAGATTTAGCCTCTTTTCGTTATCACACCGATACTGAAAATCTAATGCAGAAGATTTACCAAACAGTAGCTGCTTATTTTCAGGATGATGACGCTGATGAACTAACACATGATCCTGTATTTAATGCAATTCTTGCTAAAAAAATCTGGCTTCACAGCCCACTATGTCACGCTTTATCAATCGCTGTGATGACATCTGCCTTATGCAGTTTGAACAGATTCAGCAGATACTTCGCAAACGCATTTATTCGATCAAGAAACAAGAGCAGATCTTAATTGATATTGATTCTACACTATTTACCACTTATGGTAGCCAAGAAGGAAATGATTACAATCAGTACTACAGCGACTACGGGTACCATCCTCTCTTAGCTTATGATGGCCTAACTGGAGATCTTTTGAAAGCAGAACTCCGTCCAGGAAATGTTTATACTTCCAAAAATGCAAAAGATTTTTTATATCCGCTACTCCTTGAATTTCAAGAGGATTATCCAACCACCGATATCTATCTTCGTGGTGACAGCGGGTTTGCGGATGTCATGTTTTACGAAAAGCTGGAATCCAATGGCGTTACCTATGCAATCCGTTTGAAAAAGCAAACCTCTTAGGGAGGCTGCTGCTGACTATTTCACTGAACTTTGTGATCTAACAAAAGATAATCAGGTTGATTATGCAGTGGTCTATGGCGAATTCTTCTACAAAGCAGACAGCTGGCTTTATCCAAGAAGAGTGGCAGTTAAGGTTGAAAAACCTTATGGGCAGTTGACTCATTTGTATACTTTCATAGTCACAAACATGGAAAGCAATCCGGAGGATGTTATTCACTTCTATTGCAATCGTGGAACCATGGAGAACTTCATCAAAGAATCAAAGTCAGGTTTCCATATGGATTTAATGAACAGTCGAAGTATGATAACGAACTCCAATAAACTTCAGATATCTGTTTTGGCATACAACCTATTCAATTGGTTCCGCCGACTGGTTTTGCCCGCAAAAATGAGAAAGCTGCGGATAGATACCATTCGTTTAAAGCTGATAAAGATAGCCGCAAGGATTATCCATTCAGCAAGATATATTATTTTCAAACTCTGCAGTAGCTGTCCTTATCAAAATGAATATATGGAAACTTTAAGGAACATCAAAAATCTCACTGTAAAGTTGGAATAACAAATGTAGCACCTTGATAATCTGAAAGCCTTTTAAACATGACAGGTGAAGTCTGCCCATTTTTAGCAGAAAAGTAGCCTTTTTAATGGTAATCAGATTCATCAGGATAATTCGTGGCAGTTAACTTCGTTTTCATGTCACGATGAATAATGTGGGATTAAATAATTACTTTTTACTCAAGGCACATAGTACCTATTATTTCAAGATGTTTTGCCAGTCAGCCCTGTTATACAGGATTCTGATAATATGTACTATATTTAAGTATTCATCGTAGATATAAAAAATATTATAGTTGTCATATCGAGTCATCCGAAAACCTAATTCAGCCAACAAAAAGTCATTTACAAGTTGATGCTCATTTGGAAAAAGTCCTAGCTTTTCAGCAGTTTCAATGATCCCATCAACAACCTTTATAGACGATTGAGGATTATATAAAATGTCTCTTATATAATCCTCAATCCTTATTAAGTCATATTCTGCTGGCTGAGTAAACATAACCTTACTCATGCTCTTTTCTCCTTTGGCTGATTCTATCTTTCAAAGACTGGGTACTAATTTCTCGTCCTTCTTTCATTGCTTTGTATCCTTCTCCAAGCAAGGCATACAATTCCAATTTTGTTTCATTTGGATTTGATTTATTAATATCCTTTTGAGCTGATATCATAATAGTACACCTCCAATTCATTTCTATATAATGTAGTATATCACATAAATTCTATATTAACAAATTTTTTCTCATACATATAACAGTAATAATTGTTTAATTTTGTAATCAGATGGAATAAAATGATTATATTACACATGAGGGGGGAAAATATGATTGAGTTATTTACCACAAGAGAATTATCCACCGCAATATGGATTATCGTTTTGCTAATAATTTTGTTGATGTCAAAAAAACTAAGAAGTTAAACTAAAAATATTTTATAACTATCGCCTCTTACAACCTGAATTCACGTGAACTCGTAACGATTTAAGATATATAAAATCGCTATAACCGCTGAAAATACTGTATTTTTTTAATAATACAATTGCTTTTAAACTCGTTAGTACTTTCAAATTTGTGGAGTATGCAAAAAAACAATAGCCAAACACCTCAGCTATTGCCTTTTTAAATTATTGTATTTTGTATTTACATTAACCTGAGTCAAATCTTGAGTCAACGCTTGACAACCCCCATTTTCATGCTATACTAATAAGGTCGCGAACCCTTATAAATCAAGGCTTGCGCTAATCACATAACGTCAGTTCGTAACCTTCCTGACGTAAAACAAAACTAAAGGAGAATTAAAATGAAAAGAAGAAATACCCTGTTTATTACCCATGCGGCAGTCATTGCCGCCCTTTATACCGTTCTGGTATTAATCTTTCAATTTTCAAGCTTTGGACCAATTCAGTTTCGAATCGCAGAAGTCCTGACGATTATGCCTTACTTTACCCCAGCTGCCATTCCCGGTGTAACCATCGGATGCTTTTTAAGTGCCATTCTGTCGGGGGCAGACATTCTGGATATCGTATTCGGCTCCGCAGCAACTTTACTGGCAGCAATCCTGTCCTATTCCTTCCGGCGCTATAAGCTCTTAGTCCCCGTATTCCCAATTGTTATCAATGCCATAGTTATTCCATGGGTACTTCGTTTTGCATATGGAGAAGCGCAGCCGGTTCCGCTTATGATGCTTTCCATCGGGCTGGGTGAATTAGTCTCTGCGGGAATCATGGGATATATGCTGTTGTTGGTGCTTGATAAAATAAAGTATTATATCTTTAAACCAAGTCACGTTAGTTAGTTCCAATTCAGGTAATCCGTTATAGTAACATAGCAAGGTTTGTACGCCCGCCGGGCGCACGGCAAGAAGAGAGGATAATCGCGAAGCATTCCATAGCTCCGTTGATTATCCTCTCTTCTTGTGGCACCATGATTCAGGTTTCTTTCCTATCCCGTCTTTATAAATCGCAGTTATTCACTGTTCTGGGAAACGGCACCACATCTCTGATGTTGCTCATCCCCGTCAGATACATAACGCAGCGCTCAAATCCAAGACCAAAGCCCGCATGTCTTGCCGAACCGAACTTTCTTAAATCCAAATAAAATTCATAATCTGCATGGTTAAGTCCCAGCTCTTCCATCCGCGCCACCAGCTTATCATAATCATCTTCCCGCTGGCTTCCTCCGATGATCTCACCGATTCCGGGAACCAGAAGATCCATTGCCGCAACCGTCTTATTATCCTCATTCAGCTTCATATAGAATGCCTTGATCTCCTTGGGATAATCCGTAACAAAAACAGGTTTTTTAAAAATCTGTTCCGTAAGATAACGTTCGTGTTCCGTCTGAAGATCGCATCCCCAGGAAACCTTATAATCAAAATTGTCATTATTCTTTGATAACAGTTCAATTGCCTCTGTATAAGTCACATGAGCGAATTCAGAATTTGCCACTGTCTTTAAGCGTTCCAAAAGCCCATGATCGATAAACTGATTGAAGAATTGCATTTCTTGCGGCGCATGTGCCAGGGTGTAATTGATCACATATTTTAACATGCCTTCTGCCAGATCCATATCATCCTGCAGATCTGCAAAAGCCATCTCGGGCTCAATCATCCAAAACTCAGCCGCATGTCTTGTGGTGTTGGAATTCTCCGCGCGAAAGGTCGGTCCGAAGGTATAGATCCTCTTAAAAGCCATAGCATAGGTCTCTCCGTTTAGCTGACCGCTTACCGTTAAGTTGGTATGCTTTCCGAAGAAATCCTGGGTGACATCAATCTTTCCATCTTTCGTTCTGGGTGGATTCTCCATGTCCAGCGTTGTAACATGAAACATCTCTCCCGCTCCCTCCGCATCGCTTCCGGTAATAATCGGGGTGTGCACATAAACAAAATCCCGATCCTGAAAATATTCATGTATCGCATGTGCAATGAATGACCTGACACGAAACACTGCCTGAAAGGTATTTGTCCTGGGTCTTAAATGGGTCAGTGTTCTGAGATACTCCAGGGTATGCCGCTTCTTTTGCAGCGGGTAGTCTGCTGTTGATGCCCCCTCGATGGTGATTACTTCCGCCTGCACCTCAAACGGCTGCTTCGCCTCCGGTGTTGCAACCAATATTCCTGTGGCGATAATTGCAGACCCAACATTCAGCCTTGATATCGACAGGAAATTTTCCATCGTATCGTGATATACAATTTGAAGCGGTTCAAAATACGTACCGTCATTCATCACAATGAATCCAAAACTCTTGGAATCACGAATACTTCTGATCCATCCCCCCACGGTAATACTCTTTCCGATATACAAATCTTTCGCACGGTATAAATCTCTGATATCGATTAGCTTCATGCCTTATCTCCTCTTTCTTTTCCTCTCATTTCTCTATTCCTCTGCTACACTTTTTTTATTATAATAATTTGACAGCTAAATTTTTCTCATGTTGATTCTATCTCTATTCCATCAATATTCTGCCCAACAATGTTTTGACAATACATCTGTATCATCATAATTCATCTTCTGTTACAATTCAACTGTTTTTCATAAGATCTAAAAGAAAGCATCGGATTCCACAGGTGCTTAAACACCCAAATGGTACCCGATGCCAATCTATTTTGCCAAAGAATATTACCTTACTTTCATCAATGCATTCAGTACATCCTTTCTGCTCCTGCCTTCAACTTCGAGAAAATGGATTGGTTCATTGATTAACCCCAGGGAATGGGCATCGGAATCCGATATGATATTGCACTGCTTCAGATAAGGATTTCTCTGATAAAGTTCTTCCAATTGCTTCGTATCTTTAACCTCTGCACATCTGAATTTAGAATCCGGGGGTATAAATCCAAGATTCGATAACAGACTGTTTGCATTCTTATCAATATGGGCCGGAATATACATCCCATGAAACTTCTTCATAATCTCTTCCAGATGGTCAAAGGAAATCTCCGTGGCATTGATCAATAAATACGGCAGCGTTCCTATCACCTGATCCCGTTCATCACATACCACCTGTTTTCCAAAGATATTCTCATCATTTGGGATTCTTATTAACTTCCCGGCAACAAATTCGTCAAAGCAAAGTGCGTCCGCTAAGTTCTCAAAAAGACAGAGTACATGCACTTCCTCCATGGTACATAGCTCCATACCCGGAATTGCAATGATATTGTTTTGTTCTGCCAGATGCATTAGGGGAGGACAGTTCCTGCAGGAATTGTGATCCGTCAGCGCAATCACATCCAGGTCCTTTAATGCAGACATACCGACAATATTGGCAGGTGTCATATCATCATCCCCACAGGGAGAAAGGCAGGAATGGATATGAAGATCATACGAAAGTTTAAGCATGAAGAAACCCGTGGATGTTTAAGGCGGCTTCAAAGATAGGCAGTTCAGACAAAAGCACCGTAATCCCCTGTTCTTTGGCTTTACTGACTGCGGCCTGATCCAGATTGCTGCCGTCTGCCAAAATAATACATGCCGCATCCGATAGCGTTGCCACCGCTAACGTATTTATATTGCCCATAACTGTTACCCAGGCTGCGCCCTCCGGCATTTTCCCCATGGCAACACTCAGCAGGTCGCAACAATACGGCACTGTAATCTCCCGTTCAAGACAATTCCCTTCATTTAACACCTTAAATCCACCCGCTTGTATTAATTTCTCTACTGTCATGCTTTATTTACCGGAAGTACTATTCCCGTTTCCTTTCCGGTAAACCTCCTTTCTTATGTAGAATAAAACCTGATAATGCATTCTATTAGTTTGATAGAATAGTTCTGTCATTTACTGACCCGTTTTCAACAGGTGAGCGGATTCATCTTATGATATAAATGTTATTATTTCTTTATGTCAAGACGGGATAGTTCATCCGACAATCTGTGAATATAATCTCTAAGAATATGAATACAATCCTGTTCATGGGCAACGCCGCGGACAATATCTTCCGCCAGAGCTTTACAGGAAGGAGCTCCGCAGGAACCACAATCGAGTCCGGGAAACTTCTTACAGAGTTCTTCCACCCTGGACATATTGGCAATACTTTCTTTCATATTCGTTCCCAGCTTAAAAACGGGTTCGTATTTTACCTCACCCGTCCAATATCCTTCTTTGCTGTTTACATTTTTCATATGAGAACGAGCCACTGGAAGATACTTTCTGAGTCTTTTTAGCTTTACCTTGGCTACATAGGGATTTTCCACGGTTAATACACCACCCACACAACCCCCGGAACAAGCATTCAACTCAATAAATTCCAGCTGGTCAAACTTCTGATCCTCCAGATCCTCCAATACCCTGATCACATTTTCAATCCCGTCCGCTGCCAGATAATTGTCCGTCAGGAGACTTCCGGCCTCTCCGCCGGTACTTCCCCAGCCGATTCCGATCCGCCCGGATATTCCCAGCTCTTCCACGTCGTCAATGCTTTGCTTCATTAAGGGTAACAGAATTGGATAAACCTCTTTTATCGCCAATACCGCATCAATATCACTATGATCTATGCCAATTGGTGACTTTACCGCCGTCATCTTGGCAGGGCAGGGAGAGATAAATATGATTCCTATCTTTTCTGAGGGCAATCCGGTTACCTCCATCGCCTTCTTACGAGCCATGGATGCTGCAAGATCTACCGGAGCACCAATCGGAATCAGATGCTCAATCAAATTCGGAAACCTAACCTGTATCAAACGAACAACGGATGGACAGGCCGTACTGATAATGGGCCATTGCTCCTTATGCTCCGCCACATATCTTCTGGACATTTCCGACACCAGTTCTGCTGCTCCGCTTACCTCAAACACAGCGTCAAACCCCATCTTTTTAAGTGCGGTAAGGACGATATTTACATCCTCTAAATGATTGAACTGTCCATATAGGGATGGCGCGGGCAGTGCCACCGTATATTCAAACTTCTTCATCACCTCAGGTGAATCATAAGTTGCTTCCTTGGCATGATGGGGGCAGATACGAATGCATTCCCCGCAATCGATACAAAATTCTTTCGTAATCACCGCTTTCCCGTTCCGAACCCGGATGGCTTGCGTAGGACAGCGTTTGATGCAGTTAATACAGCCCATGCATAAGTCTTCCTTCAGATGAACAGATGTAAAAAACTTCCCCATTTTCTCATCCCCTTAATTTCAATCTGATGTCTTAACCGGATGAACTCATCCGATCTCCCCTATCGTTGTCTTACACTTCCCAAACCATTCCATTAATTAGAGTATTCCCTTTATGTCCCGGTTTCCCGTCTGATCCTGACGCGGCGGCTAAGCGATTTTAACTCTCATGGTCACTGTGGTTCCGACGCCCACTTTGCTGTCGATTATCATTTCATCCGAATATTTCTTCATATTCGGCAGTCCCATACCGGCCCCAAAACCCAATGATCTGATATTATCCGGAGCAGTGGAGTATCCTGCCGTCATCGCCAATTCAATATTCTCAATACCCGGCCCCTGATCTTTCAGTATCATCTCGATTTCATCAGGTGAAACTGTTACATGAATGGTACCTCCAAAAGCATGAATTACCATGTTAATTTCTCCTTCATACATGGCAATTGCAACCTTTCTAATAATTTCAGGGCTTACACCCATCATTTTCAGTTTACTTTTCACATTGCTGGAAGCTTCTCCTGCTCTGGTAAAATCATCTGCAGGAACTTCATAGGTCAATGTGATCTTATCATTTAACGGCATACGTGGTACCTCCCCGTAATCCGTTTTCGTAAAGAATTCCGCAGGCAGAAAACATGCGGTGACCTGTGCTTAAAAGAGCAATGCCCCTTTCTTTCGCCATCTCCACCATAGTCTCATCCGGCATCTTTCCCCTGACAAATACGATACAGACAATATCCATCATCTCGGCAGTACGAATCACCTGAAGATTACATAGGCCCGTCAATAACACCGACTGATCTTTCACAAAAGCCAGTACATCACTCATCATATCAGAACCGCAGGCAGTATGAACCTCCCTGTCTTTCCATTCTTCCCCAATAACAATTCTGGCTTTTAATATTTCTCTAATATCACCGATTGTCATGTAATACAACTCCTCTCCTAAGCTACCTGGAATTTCTATTCATTGTGTATTAATTCATGCCACCATAAAAGACTTCAAAAGAACTGTTACTGGATTTCTTCGCCATTATCAGCGCAGTATTTGCATTTGCCAGCAATCCTGTGTAATTGGGCAGCTGTCCCTTCTGAAAAGCAATCCCGATACTGATGGACAGACTGTTTTTATTATGTTCGAAGGAATAAAGTCTATCAATTCCTTTACACAAGTGCTCCGCACGTTCATAAATAAATTTATCTGACTGAATATCTTTTACAAATATTACGAACTCGCCTGTTCCATATCTTGCAATCACATCAGTGGAACGAAATTGCTCTTTGATCTGCCCTGCAATTGTTTTTAAAACATTCTCACCGTGAAGCGCACCTGCAATCTCATTGATTCCCTTATAATTCCTTACATCAACAACCATCAGTGCAGAGAATGCACTGACTCCTTGTCTATTAATCGTCTGTTTTATAATTCCTTCGGCGGACTCCTTCGTACAAACATTGGTGAGCGTATCATATTGGGGTATAATCGTTTCCTCTTCCTCTTCCTCTCTGTGCTTGGTCACGGATAATTTACCTACCACCTTAAAGGGATTTTTATTCTCATCAAAGATAATAGAGGCATAGCATAGGTAAAGGACAGGCCCCCCTTCTTTTGGCATAAGCCTCATATCAAATCTAACCTGTTTTCTTCCTCCCATCACACTGTTAAATATTTTATTCACAGCGGGAAGTTCCTCAGGATGTATAATTTTAGTTTTCTCAAGTTTCTTTCGAAATCCGGTAATATCAGCTTCTCTTCCAAATATTTCACGGAATACCGGTGAAAAATGCAGCGTGTCTGATGCGATTTCATATTCAAAGGATATTTCTCTCGACAGCTCGGATATAATCCTTTGATAATCCGCTGACTGCTCCATTCGTTTATATTTTAACATATGCTCTGTTGCATCCATGGAAACGAAGGCATATACCGGTACCGGTTTCGGCTGTGCAGGATAAACTTCCTCCAGCTTTTCTCCTGACATCATAATCCATTTAAAGGTTCCATCCTGTTGCAAAACCCTAAAGTTCAAGGATATTTTATTATCTTTTCTATTCTTTTGAGCTGCAAGCTGCTGAGTAACATAGATAATATCAGCAGAATATATAATGCGTCTTAATGCCGCAGCTGTCGTTAATTTATCCGCAACATTTTTCATCATCGAGAGAAAGGTATCCGTTGCATATAATATGGTTAGCATATCATCTAATGCAATTTTAGCCATACCGCCGGGTGCTTTCATCAGTAATTGATCCAGTTCATCATTACTCATAACATCCATCATGTGTGCCTTCTTTCCAAAAAGTAATTGTGCTGTCAATATTCTCTCGTCTATAGGCTATTTTTCCCACTAAAACAGTATAAATATTAACTGTAATCCAAATTATAATACATTTTGCTCAAAAAAACAATGTGAGAATCCGGATGCTTTTCTGTTAAGTTTGCCAATCTTTTATGTAATATCTAATATTTATTATACACAATGCATACCACTGTGCAATTAAAATTTTTATCGTTGTTTATAATTTTTGTAGATTTTTTAACATACTTATGTTATAATGTCACTGTTTGTAGCGACACAATTTATTTAAGGAGGTTTAAGAATGGGTTCGCAAATTAATACAGTACCCTTTGCAGGAACAAAAGAGCAGGAAACTGCACTTTTAAAGGTCATTGCAGATCACAGAGATGACAAAGGTGCTCTGATGCCCATATTGCAAAAGGCGCAAGATATTTATGGTTATCTTCCTATCGAAGTTCAGACCATTATTTCTAACGAAATGAATGTTCCGTTGGAAAAGGTTTACGGTATCGTAACATTCTATTCCCAATTCTCACTAATGCCAAAGGGAAAATTTAAAATTTCTGTCTGTCTTGGAACCGCATGTTATGTAAAAGGATCCGGTGATCTATTTAACAAGCTTCAGGAAAAATTAGGTATCGCCGACGGTGAATGCACTCCCGACGGAAAATATTCATTAGAATCCTGCCGTTGTATCGGTGCATGTGGTTTGGCACCCGTGCTCACCATTAATGAAGATGTATATGGTAAATTAACCGTAGATGATATTGATGGCATTATATCAAAATACGAATAAATGATGACTGAAATTTCTCTTAATGTACTGGATGTAGCGAATAATTCGATTAGGGCAAACGCCACATTGATTGAAATATCCATTCATATCAAAAGAGATGAGAATATACTTAAGATTATCATCGCCGATAATGGTTGCGGGATGACAAAGGAACAGCTTGACAGAGTCACTGATCCTTTCTTCACCACCCGAACAACCAGGGGTGTGGGTCTTGGAATACCTTTTTTTAAACAGGCAGCTGAAAGTACCGGCGGTAGTTTTAGAATTGTATCGGAACCGGATGTCGGAACTACGGTTACAGCTGAGTTTGTTTTATCACACATTGACCGAATGCCTTTAGGTGATATGAATAGCACGATGCATACATTAATTACTTTGAATACGCAGATCGACTTTCTGTACGTGTATCAGTTCGACGATAATGTATTTCGGCTGGATACGAGGGAATTCCGGGAAGTTCTCGGAAATGTTTCCTTTCAAACACCGGAAGTATCCGCTTATATCAAAGAATATTTAGAAGAGAATCAAAATGAGGTAGATCAGGGCTATTCCTTATAGCCGTCTACATTAATTAATCATATGGGGAATAATTATGTGCGGCCGGATGTGGCAGCATAGAGGATATGTATTCAAATTCAATAGGAGGATAACACATGAAATCTCTAGAAGAATTGAAGGCAATTAGAGAAAAAATGCAGAGTCAGATGGGAATCCGTACTGAAAGCGGCGATCAGATCCGTGTCGTTGTAGGAATGGCTACCTGCGGTATTGCAAGCGGTGCAAGACCGGTTCTTACTGCACTTTCCGATGCAGTTCAATCAAAAGGACTTTCCAACGTATCTGTAACACAGACAGGTTGTATTGGACTTTGTCAATATGAGCCAATTGTCGAGGTTATGGAACCCGGCAAAGAAAAGGTAACTTATGTTAAGATGACCGCTGAGAAAGCACAAGAAGTAGTTGAGCAGCACCTTATGCGCGGTCAAATTGTTAAAAAATACACAATCGCCGATATAATCGGATAATCCGAAGGGGGTCAACATTATGTATCGTTCACACGTATTGGTTTGCGGTGGTACCGGATGTACTTCCTCGGGAAGTCCACAAATCATCGAAACACTGCAGGCAGAAATTAACAAAAATGGTCTGAAAGAGGAAGTTGCGGTAGTACAGACAGGCTGTCACGGACTTTGTGCACTTGGACCTATTATGATCGTATATCCCGATGCAACCTTTTATGCATTGGTAAAGCCGGAAGATGTTCCGGAAATTGTTTCAGAACATTTATTAAAAGGACGTATCGTTTCCAGACTCGTATATACCGAGACTGTGACCGAAGAAGGTATTAAGTCCTTAAATGAAACTGACTTCTATAAAAAACAGCACAGAATCGCACTTCGTAACTGTGGTGTAATCAACCCTGAAAACATTGACGAATATATCGCTACCAGCGGCTATGAGGCTCTTGGTAAGGTATTGACTGAATATTCTCCCGACCAGGTAATTCAGACGATTCTGGACAGTGGTCTCAGAGGCCGCGGCGGCGGCGGTTTCCCTACCGGCTTAAAATGGAAGCTTGCCAAGGGAAATGATGCGGATCAGAAATATGTTTGCTGTAATGCAGACGAAGGAGATCCGGGCGCATTTATGGATCGTTCCGTACTAGAGGGTGATCCTCACGTTGTATTGGAAGCTATGGCAATTGCAGGTTATGCAATCGGTGCTTCCCAGGGTTATATTTACGTACGTGCAGAATACCCCATCGCTGTCGACCGTTTAAAGATAGCAATCGGTCAGGCAAGAGAATACGGTTTACTTGGAAAGAATATTTTCGACACCGGATTTGATTTTGATATAGATTTGCGTCTTGGTGCGGGAGCATTCGTATGTGGTGAAGAGACCGCATTAATGACTTCTATTGAGGGTAATCGCGGCGAGCCTCGTCCCCGTCCTCCGTTCCCTGCACAAAAAGGTTTATTCCAGAAACCCACCATATTAAACAACGTGGAAACCTATGCTAATATTCCTCAGATTATCTTAAACGGTTCCAATTGGTTTAGTTCCATGGGTACCGAGAAATCCAAAGGAACCAAAGTATTTGCTCTGGGCGGTAAAATCAATAATACCGGCCTTGTGGAAGTTCCTATGGGAACTACCCTGCGTGAAGTAATTGATGAAATCGGCGGTGGTATTCCTAACGGCAAGAAATTTAAAGCTGCTCAGACCGGCGGTCCCTCCGGCGGATGTATTCCTACAGAGCATTTTGATATCCCCATTGATTATGACAACTTAATCGGTATCGGTTCCATGATGGGTTCCGGCGGTCTGATCGTAATGGATGAGGACAATTGTATGGTGGATATTGCGAAATTCTTCTTGGAATTTACCGTAGATGAATCCTGCGGCAAATGTACCCCTTGCCGTATTGGTACAAAAAGACTTCATGAAATTTTAGATAAAATCACAGAGGGTAATGGTACGCTGGAGGATCTTGATAAAATGGAAGAACTCTGCTATTACATTAAAGACAACGCTCTTTGTGGTCTTGGTCAAACTGCTCCTAACCCGGTATTATCAACATTACGTTTCTTCAGAGATGAATACGTTGCTCATGTTGTTGACAAGAAATGCCCGGCCGGCGTTTGTAAATCACTTCTGTCCTATGTGATCGAAGCTGATAAATGCAAGGGATGTACCTTATGCTCCAGAGTATGTCCAAACGGCGCGATTACAGGCAAAGTAAAAGAAGTTCATGTCATCGACCAGAGCAAATGTATCAAGTGCGGCGCTTGTATGGAAAAATGTAAATTCGCTGCCATCTCTAAGAAATAATGAAAAAGGAGGTAATTATGGAAACGGTTAATATTAAAATAAATGGTATTTCAATCGAAGCACCTAAGGGCTACACCATACTGGAAGCTGCCAGACTGGCTCACATTGACATTCCCACCCTCTGCTACTTGAAGGAAATCAATGAAATCGGTGCCTGCCGTATCTGTGTTGTTGAGGTGAAAGGTGCAAGAAGTCTTGTGGCTTCCTGTATGTATCCGATTAATGACGGTATGGAAATATGGACCAACACCCCCAAAGTTTTGGATTCCAGAAAGAAAACCTTAGAACTTATCCTTTCCGATCATGACAGAAAATGTTTATCCTGCGTGCGCAGCGGCAACTGTGAGCTGCAAAAGCTCAGCAATGATCTTAAAGTAGATAATGAATTAAAATACGAAGGCAAGCGCAATGAATTTGCAATTGATGATTCCGCTGCCCATATGTATCGTGATAATAATAAATGTATTCTTTGCAGACGGTGTTCTGCAATCTGCGAAAGTGTTCAGGGCATCGGTGTTATCGGTGCAAATGAGCGTGGTTTCGACACTGCAATCACCTGCGCATTTGATATGGGTCTGGCCGAGACCAGTTGTGTATCCTGCGGTCAATGTATTGCAGTATGTCCAACCGGTGCTCTTTCAGAGAAGGATTACACAGATGAAGTATTGAAAGCAATTGCTGATCCCTCCAAACATGTAATCGTTCAGACTGCTCCTGCTGTTCGTGCCGCACTTGGTGAAGAATTTGGTTTACCGATGGGTACCAATGTACAAGGCAAGATGGTTGCAGCGCTTCGCCGCTTAGGCTTTGATAAAGTATTTGATACTGATTTTGCTGCGGATTTAACCATTATGGAGGAAGCAACAGAATTATTAGACAGAATCAACAATGGCGGAACTTTACCGCTCATTACCTCCTGTTCTCCCGGATGGATCAAATACTGCGAACACTATTATCCGGATATGCTGGATCACTTATCCAGCTGTAAATCTCCTCAGCAAATGTTTGGTTCCATCGCTAAAACCTACTATGCTGAGAAAATGGGACTTGATCCCAAGGATATCATTATGGTCAGCGTTATGCCATGTACTGCCAAGAAGTTCGAAATAGGAAGAGAAGATCAGGACGCTGCAGGTGTTGCGGATGTGGATATTTCTATTACGACCCGCGAGCTTGCCAGAATGATTAACCGCGTTGGTCTTAATTTCTCAACCTTACCGGAAGAAGATTTCGATGATCCTTTGGGCAGATCCACAGGTGCTGCTGTCCTCTTTGGTGCAACCGGCGGCGTTATGGAAGCAGCTCTTAGAACTGCAGTCGAAGTATTAACAGGGGAAGAATTAAAGAGCCTTGATTTCAAGGAGGTGCGTGGTGTCAAGGGTATTAAAGAGGCAACCTATAAGGTAGCCGGACTGGATATCAATGTAGCTGTGGCATCCGGCCTTGCCAATGCAAGAGAGCTCCTGGAGAAGATCAAATCCGGTGAAGCAAACTACCAGTTCATCGAAATCATGGGATGTCCGGGCGGTTGTGTCAACGGCGGCGGTCAGCCTCAGGTTCCTGCCAGCATCAGAAACTTCACAGATATCAGAGCAGAACGCGCAAAAGCACTTTACAATCAGGATGCGGATATGCCACTTAGAAAGTCACATGAAAATCCTGCGATTAAGCAGCTCTATGATGAGTATCTTGGTAAACCAGGCAGCCATAAGGCGCATGATATCTTACACACTTCTTATGTTAAGAGAAGCGTAAATAAATTCTAAATCCTTTTTACAATCAAATACTATGTAAATTACGAAAGAATAAGCCTCTCCCTGTCGCAGACATTTCAATGAATTGTTTGTTGTTGGGAGGGGCTTGTTCCATTTATTTCTAGTTCTATTTTCGACATTTTTATTCAAATTTCTTTAATCTTTTTCAAATTTCCTTATGAAAACTCACATCCTTATGATATAATAAATGTAATCTTAATATCATCTATACTTCCATTATTATAAACGGAAAGAGGGCAAATTATGAAGATTAAATGGAAAGTAATCTTATCACTATCATCGTTTATCATTCTTATTATTGTTTTATCCAACTTGTTTTTCTATCAAACCATCAGGTCTCTTGTTAGTGATGAAACCTTTTCTGAGCTGAAGAATTACTCCTCCCTCGGCCTAAATCTCTTTGATAAAAAGTACCCCGGGGACTGGTCTTTAAAGGGTGACCAGCTTTATAAAGGCTCTGTCCTCATGAATGATAATTTTGAAGTCGTTGATGATTTTGCCCAGAATACCGGCATTCTGGCAACTGTTTTTGCAAATGAAACCAGAGTCTCAACCACCGTCAAAGACGAAACAGGAAATCGCAAAGTAGGTACAAAGGCAGAGGGTGACGTGATTGAAAAGGTACTTCATAAAGATACCCCATATGAAGGAACAGCCGTCGTGGTCGATAAACCCGCCAATACTTATTACATTCCGCTCCATGATAAAGACGGCAAGGTCATCGGCATGTGGTTTGTAGGTGTCTATTCCCATGTCATTCAAGCCCGTATTATGCATTCCATGATATCCAGCATTTCTGTCCTCCTTGTTATTCTGATCCTCGGATGTATCGTATCCTACTTGATCGGTGATGCCATCTCCAAATCCTTTAAGAAGATTCAGTCCCATATGGAGCGAATGGAGCAAGGTGACTTTACCATTCAGTTTGATCCGAAACATCTGGAAAACAGCAAGGACGAGGTAGGAGCCATTACGAGATCCTTTCTTCGAATGCAACATAAGATACACCAGATTATCTCCTCCATTAAAGAGGAAACCGGTCGTATCGAAGCATCCTCTGACATCTTGCTTAAAGGCTCCAATTACCTTTATCATGATGTTGAAGATATCTCTGCCACTACCGAGGAATTATCCGCCGGCATGGAGGAAACTGCAGCTTCCACTCAGGAGATGAATTCTGCTGCAGCAGAGATTGAGAATGAAATTGATACCGTAACAGAGAAGGCAGCCAACGGCCAACAATTAGCGACTGAAATTATGGAGCGTGCACAGGCGTTAAAGGGTGTGGCTGTGGAATCACAAAAAACAGCTGTCGATCTGTATGAGACTGCCAACAAAAAATTACGCAGTTCTATTGCAAAGGCCGGATCCATTGAGGAAATAAAGACATTGTCGAAAGCCATTCTAGGTATTGCGGCACAAACAAATCTACTGGCTCTGAATGCATCTATAGAATCAGCCAGAGCCGGAGAAGCGGGCAAAGGCTTTGCGGTTGTAGCCAATGAGATCAGTAAGCTCGCTAAGAATTCCAAGGATGCAGTTACAAAAATAGAACAAATTACCTTTGAAGTGTCAGAGGCAGTGGAGGATATGATCAGTGATTCCAAAAACATCTTGAACTTTATGGATCATAAAGTAATCAAGGATTATGACATCCTGGTGCAGACCGGAGAGCAGTACGATCAGGACGCAGCTACCATAGAAAAGACAGTACAAGGTATCAGTACTTGTGCGGAACAATTACTGGAATCGATGAAATTCATCAGAAAAGCAGTGGATGAGGTTGCCCTCGCAACAGAAGAAGGTTCCAAAGGTTCCTCAGACATCGCGGCTAAATCCAATTTTATCTTCAACAAAACCAATGAAGTCCTGGAACAGGCAAATGCAAATAAAGAAATTGCACAGCATCTTCATCAACTGGTGCAATTCTTCAAAATTTAGGCAGCGTTCTATCAGGGATGCTCTACCAATTATTAACCTTTATTAACCAATTATGATCCCTGAAAAAGACTGTTCAGCTTCCCTGATATGTATTAAAGATCCCTTCAAGCCAGATGTCTTCTCGTTATAGTCACATCGACTGGCGTGGTCAGCTTCGTTATACCGTATCCCTGACGGCTGCGGGCTAGCTTGCTGATATGCCGCGTATAAAATAACGCCCCGGGGAACAGGGCGTTATTTTTTAGTACAATATATCAAGGTTCCATCCATTATTGCAATGCTTTTACTGCAGCCAATGCTTTATCATAGTCCGGATGATTCGTCATCTCCTTCAAGTATTCCACGTAAGTAATCCTATTGTCTGCGTCAAGTACAAAGACTGCACGCATATCCAGCTGAAATTCCTTAATCAGAAGACCATACGCTTCTCCGAAGGCTCTTGTCTTGTAATCAGATAACGTAATTACCTGATCTATACCAGCGGCCCCACACCAACGGGCCTGTGCAAAGGGTAAATCAACCGATACCGTCAAGATGGTAACCTGTTCACCTAAGCCAGCTGCCTCTGTATTAAAACGTCGTGTCTGTGCGTCACATACCCCGGTATCCAGGGAGGGAACCACAGATATTAATTTGATTTTTCCCGCATAATCCGAGAGCGAGACCTCGGTAACAAGATCTTTATTTAATTTGAAATCAGGTGCACTATCACCAACCTTTAATTCCGGTCCGATTAATGTAAGAGGATTTCCCTTAAATGTTGCTATTCCTATCCGTTCCTGTGCCATAAAAACACCTCCATTAAGTAATATATTGACAAACCACAGATACAATTGATCTGACTTTGCCTCTTTTATTATGATTTTGCGAAATACGCCCCGGGGGGACGGGACGTATCTCTGCGTTGGTAACAAATATATTAGAGGAAGTATATATAATAGGGGGATATTACATATACATTGAAACTGACAATTTTACACTTACGCAAAGCATCTATCCAAAAGACCTTTCCTAGCTCAAAAGCATCCGGACATTATGCGAAATATCTTTTAAGTAATCCTTCGAATGCTTTCCCATGTCTTGCTTCATCTTTTGCCATCTCATGAACTGTATCATGAATTGCATCAAGATTCGCTGCCTTTGCACGGGTAGCAAGATCCTTTTTGCCCATACATGCACCGTTTTCAGCATCGACTCTCAATTGAAGATTTTTCTTTGTGCTGTCGGTTACCACTTCACCGAGAAGCTCGGCAAATTTAGCTGCATGTTCTGCCTCTTCCCATGCTGCTTTTTCATAATATAAACCAATCTCCGGGTAACCTTCTCTATGAGCAACCCTTGCCATAGCCAGATACATACCAACCTCTGTGCATTCGCCCATGAAATTATCTCTCAGATCTTTTAATATATCTTCACTTACACCCTTTGCGACTCCGACTACATGCTCATCTGCCCAGAACATCTCTCCTGACTTTTCAGTAAATTTTTCCTTTGCAGCTTTGCAAATTGGGCAAAAATCCGGTGCTTCGTCTCCTTCATGAACATATCCACATACCTGACATACAAATTTTTTCATAGTTTAAACTCTCCTTTTGATATTAAAATTATATTTTATTTAGATCATAATCAATTACATTCTTTAAATATAAATCAGTAATGATTATTATTACTGTTATTATAATATCTCATTAACACGATAATGTCAATATCTTTTTGAGAATTTTTTTCATTTTCTCAGGAGATATTACTTAAGACACCATTTCTCAAGAGACATTCAAATTTTTTCATTAAAAAAGATATGAAACAAGAACCATCGGTTCTATTTCATATCCTTTTTATTCATAACAGAAAACGTATTCTTAGAAAACAAGCTTATTCCGTACATTCCGGGCAAAGTCCATAAAAGAAAGTTACATGCCCGATTATCCTGCCGTGAAAACCTGCCCCTGCAATTACGTTAATATGATCGATGGATTCCATCTCAAGATCCATAACCTTACCGCATTTACTGCAAATAAAATGATAATGAGGCTTCGGATTACCATCAAAACGATCACAGCCATCCTGGCAATTAATCTTTAATATCTCGCCCTGCTCTGCCAGCAGATTCAAATTACGATATACCGTCCCAAGGCTGATATTGGGATAGATCTTGCGTATATGCATATAAACAGTATCTGCTGTCGGATGCTCTTTCGTCTGAGCCAGATAGTCTTTAATTGCTTCTCGCTGGCGACTATACTTTGTAATTACCATCTCCATTCACTCCCAAAGAATAATAGTAATTATTATTATATCATAACTTGTTAAAAAGTCAAGAAATTTGTAGTTTAGCACATTTTTCTATGAATTTTAACACAAAATTTAGTATCCATTCCTGTTATTTATTACTTTCTATTCGCTGGTTCAATATTGATGCTCTTACCCTTTATTTTAACCGACTTCATTACCTGAATGACATCGGAAGCATATTCTCTGGGAACTTCCACAAATGTATATTTGTCATACATATCGATGGACCCGATGAGTTTTCCAGGCATTCCTGTTTCTCCGGCGATTGCACCAAGAATATCTCCCGGCTTGACATTTTGCTTCTTTCCCAGGTTGATAAACAGTCTCACCATACCTGCTTCAGCTCCGGTGTCACCAAAGTCCTCAACGTTTTTTTCTGCGTCCGCTTTGCCTGCTTCATCTCCCATAGACATCTTAAGGAAGGCAGCTGCAATGTCCAAAGAAGTAAAGCCGGTTTCATTCAACTTACCTTCAATAAAATCAACCATTTTTGCAATATCTTCGTTTGCTATGATGTAATTAACTTTCTCTAATATCTTCTCAGCCTTAACCGCTGTTACATCATTAATCGAAGGAATTGGCTGTGCCTTAATTTTTGTTCTGCAATATCTTTGGATGTCCCGTAATTTATAAACTTCCTTTCCAACAACAAGGGTAAATGCCCGACCTTCTCGCCCTGCCCGGCCTGTTCTGCCGATACGGTGCACATAATATTCATCATCCTGGGGCACATCATAATTAAATACGGCCTCCACGTCATCTACATCGATCCCTCTTGCAGCAACATCCGTTGCGACAAGTATCTCCGTCTTACCGTTACGGAAGCTATTCATAACACGATCTCTCTGCTGCTGCTTTAAATCGCCATGAAGTCCTTCTGCAAAGTATCCCCTGCCCTGAAGTGCAGCAGTCAATTCGTCCACCTGTTTCTTCGTATTACAAAATACCAAAGAGAGCTTCGGATTATATAAGTCCAATAGTCTTGATAATACTTCTTCTTTATTCTTAGGACTTACCTCATAATAATACTGCTCAATTTTGGGCACTGTTAATTCTTTCTTGACAACCCTGATCATCTGGGCATCCTTTTGATATGTTCTGGCAATCTCCAGGATCGGTCCCGGCATCGTCGCTGAAAAGAGCACTGTTTGACGTTCCTGCGGTACCTCTTTCAGGATGGTCTCAATGTCATCACGAAATCCCATGTTAAGCATCTCATCCGCCTCATCAAGAACTACCATGTTAATTTGATCAAATTTAACAGTTTTTCTTCTCATATGGTCCATTACCCGACCAGGTGTACCAATAATTATCTGTACGCCTGATTTTAACGACCGAATCTGTTTTGATATCTCCTGTCCTCCATAAACCGGAAGAATCTTAATTCCATGCATAAACATTGCCAGCTTACGAAATTCTTCCGCAACCTGTATTGCCAATTCTCTGGTAGGGCACAGAACCAATGCTTGTAAATTTCTGTCCTTGATATTTATTTTCTGCAAAAGCGGTATACCAAAAGCTGCTGTTTTTCCTGTTCCTGTCTGGGCCTGACCGACTACATCCTTCCCCTCAAGTATTGCAGGAATCGCTTTCCCCTGAATCGGGGACATTTCTTCAAACCCCATCTCTGTTACCGCTCTGAGTATCAGCGAATTTAATTCCATTTCTTCAAACTTTAATTGTTCCATTTTACTTTCCTTTCTAACTATCTCATACCTCAATATCATTCCCGGCAGTTAAAATCCTATGTATCAAGGTTTTACTTCCAACTAAACAGTACTTACGGTAATCATGATTTTCCCATTGTTCCTATGGCATCGCATGTAAATTTACCATGCCGTATATTTCATAGTAAATTATGTTCTATTCAGGGTTGATCGAACAGAACATAATTTTCGTTTTCGATAAAAAAGCTCTTAGTCTGCTCAGACCAAGAGCTGAATCACATCAAATGAATTTTTATGAAACAGATACACCGCGTAGTATATCATCTAAGCAAAATTTTGTCAAGGGCTA
The DNA here is from genome assembly GCA_023439505.1 of Bacillota bacterium. Classification (GTDB taxonomy): domain Bacteria; phylum Bacillota; class Clostridia; order Lachnospirales; family Lachnospiraceae; genus Mobilitalea. Next base: position 29,038 of record JAEXNR010000054.1, on the reverse strand, counting down.
GTTTTCGGAATAATATGCTAGTTTTCGGAATAATATGCTCCTTACCCTCTGTGACCTTTATTACTTTTCGTCTGTCTCACCAAATCTTTTCTTATTGCCTTACCGGCGACATTCGGCTTTTGACTTCTGTTTTGTTTATTGCTTTTTACGGATTGGGATGCCTTCTGCCCAGTCTGCACTTTTGACTTGGCTTTATCCTGCTGTTTCGATTTGGATATATCCTTCTGTTTTAATTTGGATTTATCCTGCTTTCTGTCTTGCATCAGCTGTCTCTTTTCCTTAGACAATTGTCTTGGTCTGATCAGACATTTCTTATCAAATCCGATGAGGTCCGTTCGGTTTGCCTTTACCAGTGCTTCCAGCACCAGTTCGTAATTCTTTGGATTCCGGTATTGTATCAGGGCTCTTTGCATTGCTTTCTCATGAGGAGACTTCGGTACATATACCTCCTTCATGGTGCGTGGATCAAGTCCTGTATAATACATACAGGTAGAGATCGTAGATGGCGTCGGGTAAAAATCCTGAACCTGCTCCGGCATGTAGCCCAGATCCCTCAGATATTCTGCCAATGCGATGGCTTCATTTAATGTGGAGCCCGGATGTGAGGATATGAGGTACGGAACAACAAACTGCTTTTTGCCAAGCCTTTCATTTACTCTTTTATATCTTGAAACAAACTCTGTATAAACTGAATTCTCCGGTTTTCCCATAAGTGCCAGGACGGAATCGCTGATATGCTCCGGGGCAACCTTTAACTGACCGCTGACATGATGTTCGCATAATTCCTGAAAAAAGGTGTCATCCCTGTCACTTACCAGATAATCAAACCGGATTCCCGACCGGATAAAAACCTTCTTTACGTTTGGAAGATTCCGTAATTTACGAAGCAGGGACAGATAATCCGAATGATCAATCTTAAGATTATTACATGGCTTGGGATACAGGCACTGCTTATTCACACAGGCACCCTTTGTAGCCTGCTTTTCACATGCCATATGCCTGAAATTAGCCGTCGGACCGCCTACATCATGAATATAGCCCTTAAAATCTTTGTCCCAGATCAGATGATTTGCCTCAGCAACGATAGATTCGTGACTTCTGGTCTGAACGATTCTTCCCTGATGGAAGGTGAGGGCACAATAACTGCATCCTCCAAAGCACCCACGGTTACTGATCAGGCTGAATTTGATCTCTTCAATGGCCGGAATCCCACCTGCCTCCTGATAGCTTGGATGATATTCCCGCATATAGGGCAGGGAGTAGACACGATCCATCTCAGACTGGGTCAGCGGCTTGGATGGCGGATTTTGTATGACATACTCGTTATCCTTGTATTTCTCAATCAACCGCTTTCCGGAAAATGGATCGGTATTCATATATTGCAGATAAAAGCTTTTAGCAAACTCTTTCTTGCTCTCCAAAATACTTTTATAATCGGCGAGTCTTACCGCATCATACACCGAATCCAAATCCCTTGCCTTATAAACAGTGCCGTCAATAAAGGTAATATCTCTGATATTCAGCCCGCTGTTTAACGCATCCGCTATCTCGATGATGGAATGTTCTCCCATCCCATAGGATATGAGATCTGCCTGGCTGTCCAGAAGAACAGAGCGCTTCACCTTATCCTCCCAATAATCATAGTGGGCCAGTCGTCTAAGACTTGCCTCAATACCGCCGATGATGACAGGGATATCCTTATATTGCTGGCGGATCAAATTCCCATATACTACCGTGGCATGATCCGGGCGTTTTCCCATGATTCCTCCGGGGGAATAAGCATCTGTCGGTCTTCTCTTCCTGGCAACAGAATAATGATTTACCATTGAATCCATGTTTCCACCGCTGATTAAAAAACCCAGCCTTGGTTCACCCAGAATAGTAATACTATTTCTGTCCTTCCAATCAGGCTGAGGAATAATTCCCACCTTATACCCGTAACTTTCTAATAATCTGCTGATTATGGCAGGACCAAAGGAGGGATGGTCAACATATGCATCCCCTGTCACGAAGACAAAATCGCATTGTTCCCATCCCCTTAGTTCCATGTCATGTCTGCAGATCGGTAAATAATCTTTCAGCATGGCTTTTTCACTTCCAAATTTATTTTATGATTCTACCGCCTGATCCGTAACAAAATCAATGGCTTTCTGCCATAACAGATTTTCACGGACGATTTCTTTGGATACGCTTTCATATAATTTTTCTTCTGACTCATAACCATAATCACTGAGAATTTTGTCTACACCTGTCTGATATTCCTCATCCGTCAGATCCATCTTCTCAGCCTTAATAATCGCTTTGATCACCAATTCCTGCTTTGCTTTCGACTGTCCATACTCATCGGCCTTCTTATCGAAATCTTCCTTTGTCATTCCGAATGCCTGAATCAGACCGTTTAAATCCATTCCGTACGTGGTGGCATATTGAATATAATCATTTTTGAAGGAATTGTAGTAGTAATCTGTTAACACCTGAGGTACTTCTATCTTAGAATTCTCTTCAATCGCCGTCATCACACTGTTGGTCTTATTATCTCTCATGGTAGTCTTGTTCTGCTCTTCCAGCTTCGTACGAACACTGGTCTTATAAGCGTCAACATTATCCATGTTCATTGTATTTTTGACAAAGTCTTCAGATAATTCAGGTACCACCGATTGTTTTATTTCATTTACGGTTACATTAAATACCACAGGTTGTCCTGCAAGATCCGCTTGTTGGTAATCCTCGGGGAAGGTGACCTTCACTTCCACTTTATCACCTTTATTGGTGCCGACTAACTGATCTTCAAACCCGGGGATAAATTTACCGGAACCTAAAATAAGATCATATGCTTTGTCCGTACCGCCATCAAATGCTACGCCGTCTTTTAATCCTTCATAATCGATATTCACGGTATCGCCCTCTTGTGCCGGTCTGTCGGTAATCTCAACATCCTTTGCATTTGCTGCCAGATCCTGCTGAATGGCCTTATCAATATCTTCCTCTGTGACAGCAATGGGTTCAACGGTAACGGGAATATTCTTATAATCGCCTAGTTTGATATATTTGCTTAACTTGTAGTCCCCTTTTGTAAGCGTGACTGCCTGGTCTGTCTCATTTCTTGGTGTGCCCTTTTCAACATCCTTCTTACCGCAACCCCCTGCAAGTAACATCACGCACATGCCAATCGCAACAATTAATACTTTCTTGTTCATTCTGATATTCCTTTCCTCTTTTAAAAGCTGTAAAGTGTACTGATAACAACAAACTTAACAGTCTTTATTCTAAGTTCTATATTACTTTATATCATATCTAAAGCAAAATGAAAAGTAAATTCCGTTATTTCACAAATATTTCAAACATAGAAGCTTATATTTTTTCCACACCTAAGGTTACTTCTTCTCCATTTAAATTCCAGGATTTTGTAACCCCCTGTTCCGTATCAAATATCAATTCTTCCGCCAGTACCTCGGACTGGATTTGCTCACCGTTACGCTCCATAATTGCTTTGATCTTATCGTTTCCATTTTGGAAAATACGGATATGATCCATTACCTCAAAGCCCGCATCCTTACGCATGGTTTGAATTTTACTGATGATTTCTCTCACAAAGCCTTCTTCAATCAAGTCCTGAGTCAGATTGGTATCCAGTACTACCGTAACTCCATGATCAGAATCAGAAACATACCCTTCCGTCTGCGCTGTTTCAATTAACAAGTCCTCCTGATCAAGAACGGCTTCACCGCCTTCCAGCAAGATCTTGAGCTTTCCTGTGGCGTTTAATTCATCCATCGCCTCATTTCCGTTCAGCTCAGCCAGAATGGTACGGATTGCTCCGATCTGCTTCCCGAATTTAGGTCCAAGCGTACGCAGCTGCGGCTTAAAGGTATACGAGGTAAATGCTCTGACATCCTGGGTAAAGAGGATCTCTTTCACATTCAATTCTTCCAAAATAATATCCTGATAGAATTCGGAAAGCGTTGTGTCAGCTTTCACAAACATCTTGCCGATGGGCTGTCGGTTCTTGATATTAGCCGCATTTCTGCAGGCACGACCAAGTACAACGATTTCAAGTACCTCTTCCATATTCTTCTCTAATTCACCATCAATATACGCTTCGTTATAAGTTGGATAATCACAAAGATGAACGCTCTTTGGCGCACTCTTATTAATGTTTACCACCAGATTCTGATAGATGTCTTCGGTCATGAACGGAATAAACGGTGCGGCAAGCTTAGATAACTCCACTAATGCGGTATAAAGCGTCATATAGGCATTGATCTTATCCTGTACCATATCCTTCGTCCAGAAGCGTTCTCTGCTTCTTCTAACATACCAGTTACTTAACTCATCTACAAAATCTGCCATAAGTCTGGCTGCTTCTGTAATTTTATAATGATCCAGAAGCTCATCCACAGATTTAATCAGGGTGTTGAGTTTTGATAGCAGCCATTTATCCATCACCGGCAGCTTATTATATTCTAATTGATATTTGGAGGCATCGAACCCATCGATATTTGCATACAACACAAAGAAAGCATAGGTATTCCAAAAGGTACCCATAAATTTTCGCTGTCCCTCCGTCACTGCCCCGTGGTGGAAACGGTTTGGCAGCCAGAGCGCGGAATTAATATAAAAATACCAACGGATTGCATCAGCGCCATGCTGATTTAACGCATCAAACGGATCCACAGCATTTCCTTTGGACTTAGACATCTTCTGTCCATTCTCATCCTGAACATGACCTAATACAATAACGTTTTTAAAGGGTGCTCTCTCAAAGATCAAGGTAGAGATGGCCAGCAGGGAATAGAACCACCCTCTCGTCTGATCCACTGCCTCACTGATAAAATCAGCCGGGAAATTCTCCTGAAAGATTTCCTTGTTCTCAAAGGGATAATGCCACTGGGCAAAGGGCATGGAGCCGGAATCATACCAGCAGTCAATTACCGGTTTAACACGGGTCATCTTCTTACCGCATTCCGGACAGGTGATCGTAACCGCATCAATAAACGGCCGATGCAGCTCGATATCCTCGGGACAGTTCTCGGACATGGATTTTAATTCTTCGATGCTGCCGATACAATGACGGTGTCCATCCTCACATTCCCAGATTGGAAGCGGCGTTCCCCAATATCGGTCACGGGAGAGTCCCCAATCCTGTACATTCTTTAACCAATCCCCGAAACGGCCCTGACCGATACTCTCCGGCATCCAGTTAATGGTATTGTTATTCTCAATCAGCTGTTCCTTAACAGCAGTCATCTTTATAAACCAGGATTCTCTCGCATAATAAATTAAGGGGGTGTCGCAGCGCCAGCAAAACGGATAGCTGTGTTCAAACTTTAAGACTTTAAATAGCAAACCTTTTCCGGCAAGATCTTTCATGATCGGCTCATCTGCCTTCTTGCAAAACATCCCGGCATAATCCGTTGCTTCCGGCTTGAATTCTCCTTTTCCGTCAATGAGCTGAACAAACGGCAGATCATATAGTTTACCTACCCTGTTGTCATCTTCACCAAAAGCGGGTGCAATATGAACCACTCCGGTACCATCGGATAAGGTAACATAATTGTCACAGGTAACATAATAACACTTTTTATCCGGTGTCGCATAATCAAAGAGGGGCTCGTATTCCTTGTATTCCAGATCCTTACCCGAATATGTTTCTTCTATTTCATAATCGCCTTCTATAACACCAAGGAGTGCCTTGGCAAGAATATATTTCTCCGTGCCGACTGCGACCGCTTCATTCTTGCCCTCCTGTCCATGATGAGAACCATGATCATGTCCGCAGGAACATCCGCCGGTTTTTATTACATTTCCCTTGGCATCTACAGATACGCTGACTTTAACATAAGTTTCTTCCGGGTTAACACAAAGTGCTACGTTGGAAGGAAGTGTCCATGGGGTTGTGGTCCACGCCAAAATAAACTCGTTGTCTGTTCCCTTCAGCTTAAATTTTGCAATAACCGATTTCTCTTTTACATCCTTATACCCCTGCGCTACCTCGTGGCTGGACAGAGGGGTTCCGCATCTCGGACAATAAGGTACGATCTTAAATCCCTTATATAACAGTCCTTTCTCCCAGATCTGTTTTAAAGACCACCATACGGATTCAATGTATTCATTATGATATGTGACATAGGGGTCCTCCATGTCCGCCCAGAAACCTACCGTACCGGAGAAGTCTTCCCACATGCCTTTATACTTCCAAACACTTTCTTTGCATTCCTTTAAAAACGGTTCCAAACCGTATTCTTCGATCTGCTCCTTACCGTCAATACCAAGCTTTTTCTCAACCTCAAGCTCTACCGGAAGTCCGTGTGTATCCCATCCTGCCTTACGAAGTACCTGATATCCCTTCATGGTTCTGTATCTTGGGATCATATCCTTGATTACTCTCGTTAAGACATGACCGATATGGGGTTTTCCGTTGGCTGTCGGCGGTCCGTCATAGAACGTAAACGTCTCACCTTCTTTTCTCTCCTCAATGCTGGCCTCAAATATCTTATTCTCCTGCCAGAACTTTAAAACTTTTTTCTCCCGATCGACAAAGTTTAAATCCGTTGATACCTTATCGTACATGATATTCCTCCTTAATTCTAAAATAAACGATCACATCATACTTTTACTTCATTTTGTCCAATAGCTGTTATTTTTAATTAAAAAAAGCCCACATCCCGAAAAAGGATGAGAGCGTCTGCTTTCATATACCACCTGTTTCACATACTTTGCCCAAAAGGCAGTCATACATTATCCTGATAACGGCAGATACCGGCTTGATCTACTCGGTTGGCATCTACCACACCTTTGGGTCTTGCAGCTATGGAGTGATTTTCAGACATAAGTTACTGGTACCGGGCTCACACTGTTCCCGGCTCGCTGAAAGCTTCACAATATGCTTACTCTCTCCGTCAAAGCATTTAACGATTTTTGTTAATGATAGTATATAATAGTGCGAATGTCAATAGCTTTCCCGTATTTGTTTTGCCCTGGAAACAGTGATTTTTTATATTCCAATATCCCTATCTTTTTTTCTATGATATAATTAATTTACTTTAGTAGAAAACGCTCGAAATATGTAGATTATTTACATCCAATCTATGAAGACCTTGCAATATGGATCCATCCTTTATTGCGGGTTTTTCGTAATTTCCTAAAAACTTGTGCGAAAGGATGAAATAATATGGATTTTGCTAAATCACCAATAACCGCTCCGGAGAAGCCAAAGAAATCATTGAAGGTATTCCTCATTTTAACCTTTATCATATTTATTGTTTTTTGTATTGGTTCCATCTCCTTCATCATATTCTATCATTGGAGATCTTCCATTGACGAAACCATATCCATGATCGAAGATGATGCGAATCATGATATCAATGGAGACATCAATACGCTCCTTTCAACCCCGATGAAAAATAATGCAGGCTATCAGATTTTTCTTCGTGATAATCTGCTTGATCTGAAGGATGAAACCAAACGGGATATCTTCTTTGCAAATGTTATTCATTCCAGCGGGGACGAGATCTATAGTTTTAGTTATGGAACAAAAGACGGTGAATACTATGGGGCCAGAAGAAACTCCGAGAACAAAATTGAGCTTTACCACAGCAACGCCCAAACAAACGGCCACTCCTGGTATTATTCCACCAGAGATGATTTGTCTGCCGGAAACTTTCTTTACGATTACGGTACATTTGATCCCCGAACCAGAGATTGGTATACGCTTGCCAAAGAAAAAGGAGAACCTGTATTCTCGTCCATCTATAAACATTTTATAAAAGATGATCTGGCACTGACCGCAGCCTATCCCATCTATGATACTCAGGGCCGCTTTCAAGGTGTCTTAGGAACCCATATAACCTTATCCGAACTAAACAACACACTGGCGCAAATTGTGAAAAGCAGTAACGCCATTGCTTATATCGTGGAAAAGGAAACCGGAGAATTGGTGGCAAATTCTTTCGCCCGGCCCAACTTCACCTATTCTAATGACGGTTCGCTGCACAGATTTCAACTGGATGATGTTGCCGGCTCCTCTATTGTGGAAACCTATCATAAGTTTGAATCCACTAAACTTGACAGTATCCGCCGGGAGGGCTTCGAGAAATTTCATATTCGGATTACGGAATATAATAATGAGGGTCTTGATTGGTTAATTATTACTGCTATACCGGAAAGCAAATATACCAAAGTACTGAATAATGACATCGCAATCTCTATTTTATTATCTTTTATCGCGCTTCTTATCGCATTGTTAATTTATCTTAAACTAATAGGAATTCTCCTGAATCCAATTCATCAATTGGTTGAAACTGCTGAAAAGCTTTCCACCGGAGAGCTTAGCAACCGGGCAAATGTCTATCGTAATGATGAAATTGGAATGCTTGCCAAATCCTTTAATCATATGGCGGATCAATTGTCTGCCTATATCAATCATTTGGAGGATAAAGTAAAAGAACGAACCCGTGAGTTGGAAAATGCCAATCAGGCCCTGATACAAAGCGAGGCCGCTCTGGTACGTTCCAGAGATCAGGCGGAGTCTGCGAATCGTGCGAAAAGCAGCTTTCTTGCCAGTATGAGTCATGAAATCAGAACCCCTATGAATGGTATCATCGGATTTTTACAGCTGTTGGAATATACTCCGCTAACCAAAGAGCAGCAGGATTACGTTATGACGATGAAGATCTCTACCGATTACTTATTAGAGATTATTAATAATATTCTGGATATCTCCAAAATCGAAGCCGGAAAATTGGAGCTGGTGAAGAAGCCCTTCGAACTTCGAAAGGTGATTCATTCCTGTGTTAAGCTCTTCGATGCCAAAGCCTCCGGAAAGGGTCTGACCCTTTCCTTAACGATCGGGGAAACAGTCCCATGGCACGCCTTAGGTGACCCGGTTAAACTCGGGCAGATCCTAAATAATCTGATTAATAACGCAGTCAAATTTACCGAACGAGGCGCCATTGTCGTTACTGTATCACTGGAAAAAGAAACAATGGACGCCCTGGAATTGTTATTTACAGTAAAGGATACAGGAATCGGCATTCCTGAATCAGAGTTAGGTAAGCTGTTTCAGTCCTTTAGTCAGGTCAACGTCTCGGATAGCCCCATATCCGAAGGAACGGGGCTGGGATTGGTAATCAGCAAACGTCTGGTGGAACTAATGGATGGTCAGATCCACCTTATAAGCGAGTCTGGCGTTGGATCCACTTTTTATTTTAATGTCGTCCTGGAAAAAGACCCGGACAAATATCCCTCCGGACAGGAACCCTTACCTGACTCTCCCTCGTCTAATTTGTTGGAGCAGGTACAAAGCACTTCCTTCAACCAATCGCTTCACACCAACATCATCAATTGCGATTTGAATATATTGCTGGTGGAAGACAATGACTTTAACATACATTTCTTCACCGCTCTCGTGAAAATGATTGGTATCACATGCGATGTTGCCAAGAATGGAGCAGAGGCACTCAAGGCATTTCATTCAAAAGTTTATGATGTCATCTTTATGGACTGTCAAATGCCCATTCTGAATGGCTTTGAAGCAACCGAACAGATCAGAGTTCTTGAGAATGGAAAATGTCATACGCCCATCGTAGCAATGACCGCCAGTGCAATGGAAGGCGACGACAGGTCCTGCTATCAGGCCGGAATGGATGATTATATCAGTAAACCGGTGGAATTGGGACAGTTAATCGAATTGCTGAATAAATACTGTCAAAATACAAATCATCAAAAAGAATCCGTTCACCCACTCCTGACAGAATCAATTGATGCACTCTCTAAGGAAACTTTCCTTGATAAAGAAACCTGTGAAGCTTTATTGAAGGAGTTTTATGATCATGCCTGCGGATTAATGAAAGCAGTGAAGCGCAATATAAATGACGGAAATTACCCTGAGGTTAAATTGCTGCTGCATCAGTTAAAAGGAACCTCCGCGAATGTCCGTGTGAATCGTATTGCCCAGTTATCAAAACGGGCAGAAGATGTCTTGACAGAGGAAAATTATGAGTTATTAGCAGATTTGATATTGTTACTGGAGGAGACCATCCATTTATTGGAGCACAAGAAATAAGAAAAAATACTGCTTCCTTATCTTGATTTATCTTTGATTCTGAGATATGCTGTGTTATGATGTACATTATTTTAAAATTCCTATTCAAATTTGATATGATATCGATATGGGATAAAATCAATCATGAATGGATTTATTGTAAGTAATAGCCAAAAGCGAATCCGCATACGAATCATTTTTTGTTACGGAGTTTCACCTTCACTATTGCATTACGTTAAATGAGGAGCAAAGATGGAAAAACAAAATTTGACGTTACTGACGGACTTTTATGAACTGACAATGATGCAGGGTTATTTTAATAACAATAACAATGATTTGGTAGTATTCGATGTGTTTTACCGGGAAAATCCCAGTGGAAGCGGTTATGCAATATGCGCCGGTCTTGAACAGGTCATTGAATATATAAAAGAATTACATTTTACGAATGAAGATATAGAATACTTGAGGAGTCTGGAGATCTTTAATGAAGATTTTCTCTCCTATCTCCTTAATTTTCATTTCAGCGGAGATATCTATGCCATCCCGGAAGGTACGGTGGTCTTTCCCATGGAGCCGCTGGTTAAAGTAATCGCTCCCATTATGGAAGCCCAGCTGGTTGAGACAGCGTTACTTAATATTATCAATCATCAAAGTTTGATTGCCACGAAAGCATCCCGCGTTGTTTATGCAGCACAGGGTGCTCCTGTAATGGAATTTGGTCTTCGAAGAGCCCAGGGACCGGATGCCGGTACGTTAGGTGCCAGGGCGGCGGTAATTGGCGGTTGCATCGGTACCAGCAACGTATTGTCTGCTAAATTATATGATTTGCCCGCACTGGGAACCCATGCCCACAGCTGGATCATGAGCTTTGATGATGAACTGACTGCTTTTCGTAAATATGCAGAACTATATCCCCAGAACACCACTCTTCTGGTTGATACGTACGACACCCTGCGCTCCGGTGTTCCTAATGCCATTCGGGTATTCACCGAATTGCGGGATAAAGGGCAGATGCCCCAACGCTATGGCATCCGCTTAGACAGCGGTGATCTTGCGTATCTCTCCAAAAAATCCAGAAGAATGTTGGATAATGCAGGCTTTCCCAATGCCTCCATCACAGCATCCAGTGATTTGGATGAGTATTTAATTGACTCACTGAAAACCCAGGGAGCTCAGATAGATTCCTGGGGCGTTGGTACCAAATTAATCACCTCCAGAGATTGTCCTTCCTTTGGCGGTGTCTATAAATTGGCTGCCATTCAAAGGAACGGCACCTTCCTTCCCAAGATAAAGTTATCAGAAAATCAATGGAAGATCACAAATCCCGGAAATAAAAAAATCTATCGTATCTATGAAAAGGACAACTATAAGGTAAAAGCGGATCTGATTGCATTGGCTGAGGAAGAGTTTTCTTCTGATAATCCATTGTTATTATTCGATCCTATCGCGACCTGGAAAAAGACTTATCTACAGCCTGGAAGCTATATCCTGAGAGAGTTACTCGTCCCTGTGTTTCTTGCAGGCGAATGCGTCTATACTTCTCCTTCTGTCATGGAAATCCGCTCGTACTGCCAAAAGGAGCTGGACAGTCTTTGGGACGAAGCCAAGCGTTTAATCAATCCTCATAACGTATATGTGGATTTATCCAATAAATTATATCGTATGAAAACGGACCTTTTAGATAGCTTTACATTAAAATGAGACAGCAAAAATACTCTATTCCTTAGCAGGGTCCATGAAAGCAGGCGTCAAAAATGAAAATCAAAAAAATTATTATTATAATTTCCTCTGTATTAATCCTTATTGTTTCAAGCGGCTTCCTCATCTTTTTTGGAGGAAATAATAACGTATTTCACCGCGGAGCAAAAGACCCCACCGCTTCTGCATCTGCGGTTGCCGCCGGATCTTTTCAAGATTCGGCTAAGGATTATACATATATCCCCCCTACACCCGAATATGATGATAATAAAACAAATAACGGGGAGGAAACTATGGAGGATCAACCTTTTGTAACACCTTTTGTTCCGGCCACCGTCATCGATTTGGATCCTGCAAGTATCACAGTCTTCGTCAATAAAGAATATGCTTTGCCGGGAGATTACATACCAACAGACCTTGAGGTGCCGGATGTGCCCTTTGATATCTCTTATTATGACGATAGAAAGCTCCTGCGCCAGGTTGCTGCTCGTGCACTTGAAGATCTGTTTTCCGGCGCAAGTCAGTTGGGATATACCCTTTACGGAGTATCCGGCTATCGATCCTATGAACGCCAGTATAAGATATTTACCAACAATATCGTTACCAAAGGAAAAGCCCATACCATAAAATACTCGGCAGTACCCGGTACAAGTGAACACCAGACCGGATTATCCATCGATGTATCCATAAAGTCAATTAACTATAAGTTATCCGCAGAGTTTGGTAAAACCGATGAAGGAAAATGGCTGGAGGAACACGCACATGAATATGGGTACATTATCCGTTACCCGAAAGGTAAGGCGGATATCACCGGATACGCTTATGAACCCTGGCACATACGTTATGTAGGAAAAGATCTTGCAACTTATATTTATGAAAATAGCTTGACGCTTGATGAGTACTATCACTATACACCAAGTCCGGATTTTAACTTTGATCTTAAATACACGGCACTCATTAATTATCAGCCGCCCAAAAAACCGACACCAACGGAAAACCCTGAGGAAACCCCTGATGTCGGTGATGCACCGGAGCATACGCAATCGGACGATGCAAACCCGACAAAGCCTCCGAAATCTACTACGGCCCCTACAAAACCTCCTGTTAAGGAAGATCCCGGTGAGGAACTGCCAACCAATGATGGCACTGTAACTGACGACCCCTCTGATACAGACGGTCAGGACCAGCCGGAAGATGCCACGCAGGCACCACTTCCCGAAGACCCGACCCCTACGCCACAGAGCGGACAGAATGCCGGGGATACTGACCCTGGTGTCCCGACGGCTTCGCCCTCCATAACACCGGAATCAACACCTGAGATCACACCACCTGCTCTTTAATCAGAGACAATTATGGCAGTGGCATCAGGTTCGCATCAAAGTTACATAAATAATAAGAGATTTTTTCAAATATTATGGTATAATAATATGGTAAAAAATCTCTTTCCTTATATAATCCTATGTTTCATTTTTAAATCAGCCGCCCCAAAAATCGGGAGAGTTGCGGCAAAATGGAGGTAATTATGCGTCTGATCTTGGCTCTTATATTTTTACTTATATTTTTTGTCATTAGTATCCCCCTCTATCTTGTGGAATTCATCACAGGCAAATTCAACCGGAGGGCAATGGTAGCAAGTTCTCAAGCAATTGTAGCCTTTGCTTTCCGTATTATATTATTTATCAGCGGTGTAAAAAACACCGTAATCGGACGTGACAATGTTCCAAAGAAGGAACCGGTATTATATATTTCGAATCACCGAAGTTATTTTGACGTAGTTGTTGCTTATGCGTCTATTCCAACGCTGACCGGATTTATGGCTAAGAAAGAGATTGCGAAAGTGCCCTTTTTAAGTACTTGGATGCGCTTTTTGCAATGTCTGTTCATAGACAGAGCTGATATAAAACAGGGATTAAAGACAGTTCTTAAAGGTATAGAACAGGTGAAAGATGGTTATTCTGTATTTATATCACCGGAGGGCACCAGAAGCCAGACAAGTGAGATGCTCCCGTTTAAGGAGGGTAGTTTTAAAATTGCCGAAAAAACCGGCTGTGCTATCATACCCGTCGCCATTTCCAATACAGATGAGGTTCTTGAAAACCATATGCCCTGGATAAGGTCCACCCATACGATTATTGAATACGGGAAGCCCGTTTATCCCAAAGATTTATCGAAGGAGCAATTAAAGTTCCTCGGCTCCTATGTTCAGGGAATTATAAAAGAGCTCCTGGAGAAAAATGCATCTCTAATCTAAGCGTGAAAAGGAAATTTAATGATTTTTAAATTTATCTATTTATTTTTTTATAAAAAAATGTTAGAATTAACGTTGCCCCAATCTGGACAACCCCAAATTAGGGTGAGCAATACGAATTGAACAATCTTAGGAGGTACATACTTCATGAATACCGTTGGCATTGTATTATTAATAATTGCAGGTGTAGTAGCTATTGCATTCATCGTTTTATATTTTGTCGGTAAGAGGCTGCAAAAAAAGCAGGAGACATCGGAAGCCCAGATGAAAGCCGCTGCACAGACTGTTTCTATGCTGGTAATAGATAAAAAGAGAATGAAATTAAAAGAAGCGAATCTTCCCAAAATTGTACTGGATCAGACACCACGATATCTTCGCGGTTCAAAGGTTCCCATTGTGAAAGCTAAGATTGGTCCAAAGGTAATGTCTTTAATCTGTGATGCCAAGATTTTTGACTTAATTCCGGTAAAGAAAGAGGTAAAAGCAGTTTTAAGCGGGATTTATATCATGGATGTCAAAGGATTAAGAAGCGGTCTGGAACCCAAGAAGGAAAAAAAGAGTCTCTTTAAAAGAGCAACCGGTATTTTTAAGAAAAACAAGTAATCACAATACCATATCCATCAATTACAAATCCTCTTTCCTTACTAGCATATTTGTTATAAAGGATAAGAGGATTTTTTACATAAGTATCACAGGCCTTTGCCCGTCTGTCCATCATATCCCGGATCCATGCCCATCTGTTCAGAAAGGATTTTCATGAAAAAGAAAACAATTGCAAAACTAACGCTGCTTAATGTTACCCTGATCCTTTTGTTACTCTGTACGGTAGTGTATGCCGTCCGAAATAATCATACGAAACAAAGCGAAGAGCTTCTTTCCAACGACCAGAGCCAAACAGAAAATGATGCTGGTATTGGCAGCAATCAAGACAGTTCCACTTCCACAGGGGATATTGATAACGAGGTCGTACCTGTTTCTTCTCCCACACCCACGCCAGAAGAAACGCCCATTATATTGGATTTCGCAGGAGATGTTAATTTAGATGATACACTTGCTCCTGCACAAAGATATGATAAAGAGAAGAAAGGAATTCTCGGCGGATTTTCCAGGGAACTGGTGGATGAAATGAATGCGGCAGATATCATGATGGTGAATAATGAATTTGCCTATAGTACAAGGGGCAGTAAAACCCCTGACAAATCCTTTACCTTTCGTGCCAATCCGGACCGGGTAACTATCTTAAAGGAAATGGGCGTAGATATCGTATCCCTTGCCAATAACCACGCGCTTGATTATGGTCAGGATGCACTGCTTGATACCTTTGATACCCTGACACAGGCCGGAATAGATTATATCGGTGCCGGAGAGGATCTGGAGCGCGCTAAAGCTCCTGTTTATTATACCATCGGAGATAAAAAGATCGCTTATATCGCGGCTTCCCGTGTCGTCTTTGCGATGGACTGGTATGCTGCCGATTCCAAGCCCGGCATGATCGGCACTTATGACCCTGCCCCTGTTTTGGAAACGATCAGAGAAGCCACCACCAATAGTGATTTTGTTGTAGCCTTTCTTCATTGGGGTGTGGAAAGATCCACTTATCCCGAAAAATACCAGCGTGACCTTGCAAGGCAATATATTGATGCAGGAGCAGACCTGGTCGTTGGCTGCCATCCGCATGTCATGCAGGGTTTCGAATTTTATAAGGGTAAGCCCATTGCTTACAGCCTCGGTAATTACTGGTTTAATGCCAGGGAGCAAAAAAGCGGTCTGCTGAAAGTATACCTGAATCCGGATGATTCCGTGCAGGTTCAGATACTGCCTGTTATGTCTAAGAGTGCTTATAACTTTCTGCCCAGCGCATCATCTGAGCGCAGAGACTATTTTAATTATTTGGAAAGCCTCTCCTATGAATCCGTAATTGATGACGATGGGTTTATTAAAGAAAAGAAGAAGTAAGATTAATTAAACTGTTCGCTTTCTGTTTCATAAGTTGAATCAGCCTTTGAAATCACCCGGATTTCAAGGCTGTTATCAGAAAGCCGGCTTCCCTGAGAGGAGAGGATATACTCTAACCAAACAGCCATCTCCTTTTCCTCTTCCTTAACCGACATCTTGGTTGTCATTATACCTATCTGCAGATCTCCGTAAGGGGTATGGTATAAGGTCTGCGTTTCTTGTGATCTATGGAAAATCAGGGCGGTCTTCTCCCGTCCTTTTTTTATGATATCAATCTGATCTGATCCGATTTTGATGGTATTGTGGGATACCGGTGCATCAGGCTCCGTTGTCTCATCATACTGGATATAATGTTTATGATTTCTGAAATGATATACCCCGGATGATTTTGTTATGATCTCATCCTTCTCCTCATTCCCTTGAAGTCCTCTGATTTCAACCGTTACTTCTTTTGTCATATTCTGCTCCCCAGCTCAAGATATTGCTCTATATTCACATCCTTTGTCTCGACAACCTCACAGGGAAGTATGGAGTTGGCGAAATATTTAAATTTCTCTGCTCCGTCACTCACATAAAACTTGTGGTTTGTCTGACCTTCGGAATCATTTTCCAGTCCTTTTTCTATTAATACTTTTTTTAATGTTCTCGCTGTTTCATAAGCCGGATTCACAAGCCGGATCTCATCTCCTACAATTTTTCTGATGGTTTTCCTCAATAATGGGTAATGGGTGCATCCCAATACCAAAGTATCAATATCATGTGTTAAAAGCTCGCCAATATACCTGCGCGCCATTTCAAATGTCACAGGATCATCCGTCAAGCCTTCCTCCACCAAAGGAACGAACAACGGGCACGCCTTGCCGTAAACCTTTACCCTTGGATTTGTTTTACTCAAAAATTCATTATAAATCCCGCTTTGAATGGTACCCTCCGTTCCGATTACACCAATGATTCCATTCTTTGTTGTCTCTGCCGCTACCTTTGCACCGGGCTTTACCACACCGATCATAGGGATATCCACTTCTGACATTACGGTCTCGAGGGCAAATGCACTTGCCGTATTGCAGGCGATCACAATGGCTTTTACCCCTTTATTCATAAGAAATCTCACGATTTGTCTTGTATATGCAGTAACTGTTTCCTTCGATTTATTTCCATAGGGGAGTCTTGCAGTGTCCCCAAAATATAGTATGGTCTCACCAGGTATCTGATAGATTATTTCCTTAACTACCGTAAGTCCGCCGACGCCGGAATCAAATACTCCAATTGGTGCTTCACTAGACATAAATTAAGCCTCCCGATGTAATATCTTCCTTAAGGCTGTTCCAATTTCATATGGAATGCCCCCTTATTGTACTATTAAATATAGCATTGATCAAGTATTTTTCCAACACTACCAATCTATGAACCAAAAGATTGATAGGTGACCGAATAGTATTCCAGATACTGGCAATAATATGGAGAAAGAATATCAATGCAGCAAACATCTGTATTCATCAGATACAGGAAAGGAGTAAAACATGCAATCATTACATAACACATGGCATCGGCCAAGAAACAAATTCCTATTATTTCTGGTAATTCCATTTTTATCATGGATCCTACTTGGATTGATACAAGTCAATCATGCGGATGCAAAGCAGACCCAGGAGGGAATCGCCGGAGAGGTCATCCGCTTTCATGTGATAGCGAACAGTGACAGTACAGAAGATCAGCAGTTAAAATTAAAGGTCAAGGATCAGTTGGTAAAACAGTTATCGCCTTTACTGAAAACAACCCCGGACATTAAAGATGCAAGAGCCATTATTCTAGGTCAGCTAGAGAATATAAAAGAAACAGCACAAGAGGTTATCCTGGCAAATGGCTACCATTATTCTGTTCATGTATCCCTGGAGAATTGTTATTTCCCCATCAAAGTATATGGAGCATACACATTTCCTGCCGGAACTTATGAAGCGCTCCGGGTAAGAATCGGCGAAGCAGAAGGTCAGAACTGGTGGTGTGTTATGTTCCCCCCTCTTTGTTTCGTAGATGAAACCTACAGTATTGTCGATCAGAATACCGACCAGCAATTAAAGCACCTTCTCACGGAAGACGAATATGATTCGATAAAAAATAAAGTACCAATAAAGGTGAAGTTCAAAATTTTCGATTCAATAAAAAAGCTTTTTAATCATGAATTGTATTAGGCGGAAAGATATGATAAAATACCGATATCTATTCATCGGAGGATGTTATGAATTCTATTACACTAAAAGCTTATGCAAAAATAAATTTAGGATTGGATGTTTTGAGAAAACGGGAAGATGGTTATCATGATGTCTGCATGATCATGCAGACCATACAGCTTTATGATACCTTAGTGATAAAAAAGATAAATGATCCGCAGATTGTTGTTAAGACGAATTTGCCTTATTTGCCCACGGATCAGAGAAATCTGGTATATAGGACTGCCGCACTGTTCATGGAGAAATTTCATCTGCATCACGGTGTGAGAATAGATTTGAGTAAGAAAATCCCTGTTGCGGCCGGTTTGGCCGGAGGCAGCACAGATGCCGCTGCTGTATTAAAGGGTATGAATCAATTATACAAGACCAATTTATCCACTGAGGAGTTGATGAAATTGGGGGTAGTGCTTGGCGCAGATGTGCCCTATTGCCTTATGATGGGCACCGCACTTTCAGAAGGCATCGGAGAAATTTTATCTCCTCTTGCCCCTATGCCTTCCTGCCATCTTCTGCTTGTGAAACCTCCCATCAGTGTCTCCACCAAATATGTCTATGAAAACCTCAAGCTGGATAAGAGCGTTCTTCACCCTGATATTCAACGCATGATAGCCGCACTTCGCGATCAGAATCTGAATGACCTGACATTACATATGGATAATATTTTACAGACAGTGACTGAAAAAGACTATCCGGTTATCTTTGAGATCAAGAATATGATGCAGCAAAAAGGAGCCGTTAAAGCTCTGATGAGCGGAAGTGGTCCCACTGTGTTTGGAATTTTTACCAATCGTCAATCGGCTGAAAAGGCATATCAATTCTTTAAATCCAAATCAAACGGGTATCAGGTATTTCTTACAAAGCCTTATTGGCCGGAAGTCAGAACCTCATCATAGTTTGCAAGAAGATGTGACTTGCCCTTAATTGTACTTTTGGCCAGGAAAGCTCTGTTACATAGATAAGGAGCATTTACATATTTCCCCTTGGTTCTGCTGATACCAAAGGATAACTTCGGCTGCAGAAGGGGAAATTTATTGTTGATTTCCTCAGCGAATTTTATAATCTCCAGCGCAATATCAATTTCACTGCAATTCTCCAAAAATACCGCAAAATTATCGTTGAATAATCTGCAATAATGGTTTGGTTTATGAACTTCAGCGTCTAATTTAATCATAATGGTATGCAGCAATTCGTCCCCTGCAGAATGACCATATTTCTGATTGATGGAACTGAATTTATCAATATCAAATACAAGGATCATATAGGTTTTGTTCTGCCAGTTCTCCAGAATCTGATCTTCACAATATTCTATAAATTGTTTTACCTGATAATTGGAATGATCGAATGAATTGTCAGAATTATCTTCCGAACCCGGGAGATTTAGACCTGCTACTGTTACATTATAATCAGTGGAAATCAGCGTATTTGGACAAATCGCCCCTAAAAGAAATTGAGTACCCGAATGCTTCATATAAAAGCCTCACTTTCAAATTGTATACAAACAAAATGGACCGAGTTTTCCGCATAGGTACTAATCTATGATACATAGATAGGAGTGCAACTGGCTGCCCTACTCTTCAGATTAGGCCCTATAGCTTTGCGTCGCTACCTTTCGGTAGGTTTGCCAATGTTTAACTATTTACTATGATTTTACTAATTTTTTCTCCAACTGTACAGCTTAATCTTAAAAATAGGTCTAATTTCCCTATAAAATTATTTTTTTCGAGTTTTTTCTAGCACTAAAAGTGTATAAAGAAAAGACTATTTTAATCTTCAGGGTCACTTCTGAATTTTTAATAGTCTTTTCCATAACCGATATGACGTCGGCACCATTATTTTGTAAGCTTAAATGTTAACTTCCACGTTTAAAATGCCATCTCTCCATTCTTCCAGCTTACCAATGGCTGTATCCAGCGTATCCTTACAAATCTGGGGAAGTTCTCCACCCCAGGTCTTTGTAGCCGCTTCAAAGCCTTTTTTCACCGCTTGAATTAAGACCTCCGCTTTTGAAGGATCTCCTCCGGCAAGGGCTTTCGCAAAGGACACAATCCGCTCTGAAGTTTGTTTGACTCCCCAATATCCATCTTCTGAAATATCCTTTTGCGCCTGTGCACTCGTCTGAGGGTCTGCCTTTAATTTCCCTTCCCGAAGAAGCGCATAGATATCGGCAGAATCATCCAATGTCTTGCCCTGTTTTAAGAGGAGCTTCTCGACCAGATCCCGAAGTCCCTGATTGCGCTGATCAATCTCTGCTTTTAAGCGGGTAATTGTCTCATCATCTCTTTTATATACCGTATTTGCTTCCTGGATCTGAGTGGATCTTTCATAAGCTGCTGCCGGCTCAAAGGTATCCTTCAAAACTGATCGATCAGTACCTTTTGTGCGACCCGATGTTGTTGTCTTTGCATTGGATGCGTAATATTGTTCCTTGTTCGATACACTGCTTATGCTCATAATAATTCCTCCATTCTCTGGGGATACGAAATCCCGAACTATCATTGTCTGCCATCCATGGCTATGGAGGACATGCCCTCCCTGGTATAAGGAATGTCTTCTCTTTCTATTTCGGATCATAGTTCGTATTTCTTAACAGAGGAATTCAAGAAATCCATTTTCAGGAAATTACCACATCTACTTTTTTCATGATAATCAGTTTATCCCCTTCTTTGACAGCATCACTCTCTAACTCGTTGATATCCATAATGGTATCCACCGTTGTGTAATATCTTTTGGCTATCTTCCAGAGCGTATCATTGGACTTCACAACATATCCGATGATCCCGGGCATTGCCTGCAGCTTATCCATATCAAGATTCTCCACCACAACATCTGTTATAATCGGCTCCGTTATCTTGTCAAAGACGATGGTATTCAGGTTTACGGAAGCCTTTACTTCAATTTCATCACTGTCTAACATCATGACACTCAGCTGATCTATATTGGGCTTAACATCAAAGCTGCTTCCCGATTTCAGTCCTTTTAGTTCAACTTCCTGGGAGAAGGGTATAATTCCTCTGACGCAGTTTAAAGGCCGTTTGTCATCCTCTGATATGTAGAGTATGCTAACTTCAATCACACCCTCCACCTGCAATTCATTTCCCTGGGGAATGATATCATCTATTTTGATCTGGCCGCCGGCATGACAGATTTGCAGAATTCTAGGCTGGCCTTCGCTGACAGTTACCCTGTCTGCGATACGATACTTACTGTTGTTTTTAACCACAAGATTTTCATAATTGGCATCTCTGACGATGGGTGTTATTTCCATTGAGGGGCTGTAAACATCACATAAAATATCCGGCTCCTCTACCTCATATACCTTAATATCCATTTCCAGAATGACTTCCAGGTCAATGACTCTTTCTTCCCCGTCTCCATCAGCCTTAACTTCTACATTTTTATTGCTGATCTTAAAGGTAATATCATCAATCATATCTTCGGAACAGCCGCTGCAATCAATGGTTCCACTAAACGGGATTTCTGTCTCATAATATTCAATGGGATTTTCTTCATCCTCGCTGGTATAGAGAAGAAAGACAGATAGCTCTCCCTTGATACTGAATTTATCATCCAGCAAGCGGACTTCCACATTGTTTAAATGGATGTCTTTGTATAGGATGGATGAGATATTCCCCTTATTTCCCGGAAGCATAATCTCGTCCTTAATACGAAATGTATCTTTCTTGTTCACGCATACATCCGTTACTTCTATCCTCTTATTGATATACTGTACATCCTCAGGTCCCTCTACCATGACAGCTGTTTCTTCGTCATACAGGTCTTCAACTGCCACATTCAGGCGTACGATGGATTTTACGCTTAGTTTCCGGGAATTAATCAATCCTGTTGTCAGATCTTCAAGCTCCCATTTCAGATTAGGTTCATCATCTGAACAGGTGGGTTCCATATTAATTATTTCATCAAAAGGAATTTCACCTGATATGTTATTGATCTGGCTTTGCCCTTCCTCACTGAGATACAATACATTAAACATGAGTACACCCTTAACCATAAGCTTTCCATTCATGGTTTTGATATCACTTATTTTTACTTCACCCTGCTCTTCAATTATCATATCAATATCCGGTTTGATATCCGGCACATTAAAATCATCGTCCAATGTAAGCTGCAGGGTGCTCTTACATTTTAATTTATTCATATGAATATTTTTTTTAATTAATTCCATTTAAAATCCCTCCTTATATTTGGACATAGACGGAATGCCTCTGTCATATCTTATTCGCATAAATTAGGATTTATGAATTCATTCTGGAGGAATAAACAGATTTTATCCAATAAAAAAAGCTGAAACCCAACTCCTTAAGTCTCAGCTCATCTATACGTTAATCTTATGTGCACAATATTAGTTCTACATCCTTTGTCAATAAATCTGTGTAGCTGTATGACATTACTCTCTCTGACATATCTTTTCCATCCTGTATTTTTATTAAAAAAATGCTGGGATATGTCTCAGAGATTACCCCTTCTGCCTCATCAACTTTATGCCTGCCCCTGTTAATTCTTACCTTTACTTTTTTCCCCGTTTGGCTTTTTACAGCATTACGAACATTGTTAACATCATTTTGCTTCATCATTCTTTTCTCCTTATGAAAGCATTCCATCGATACCAAACATTGTTTCCAATAATTCCGTCACAAACTACAAGCATCATGCGTATTATAACATAATTTTAGTTGATTGTCAATAAATATTCTGACAATTTAATCTTTTGTGTTTTATTGTGCAAAAAATATGCACATGATTCCCAACTATTTTTGTTCATTTTCATGGGATATTTTCACATAAAAGATTACTTATTTTAGAGTATTCTATAAATATGCACAAATACAATGACTTATTTTGACCAAAACACAACATATTTTCCAGTTTTACACTAGCTATACCATATATTGAATACATCAGTCTGCCACCAACTAAATGTTGTGATATTCGTCGTTATTTGTCTGAAAAAGAGGAGATGATGCCTCTCCTTCAACAGACAGGTCATCACCTCCTTTTTTATTCCCAAATTATATATTTATTCAAAGACGACACTTTTATCCATAAACTCCAGTTTTACCACAACATATGGATAAGTTATTCCCTGCATAACCAGATCATTTTCAGAAGGACCGATCAGATTGGTATCAATATAAATCGCATTACTGGTTAAATATAATTCATCTACGGATATACTGTATCCTCCGCTGCCCTGTTTTCCATATCCTACAACAATATACAAATAATCCTTGTTGGAATAGGACAGCTTAAACGGATTTTCCTTCTTCTCATCTATAATCTCCTTTAATTCACCTGGTATATCCGCATCCTCAACAACCGTAAACTCTAAATCTTTTATTTTTTTGATGTCAGTATTCTCTGTTTTACACCCTGTTGAAAGAAATGCCGTAATCCCAACGGTAAAAAGCAAAACTGCTACTCTTAACCTCCTCATGTAAGCCTCCGAAACAAATCACTTTTATTACATATTATGTTTTATCAGGCCAAAACATTCGATCTGTATAAAAGTAATCCAATTCATGCAGGCATAATTGCTTTCCTGCGCCATTCCTACTGCTGCACACTTGCCGAAAGCTTCCCATCGATGATATCGATTTTTATGGTATCCTCCGAATGTACCTGATCGCTCAGAATAAGTCGTGCACTTAAGGTCTCGACTGTCTTTTGAAGATAACGTTTTAAAGGTCTCGCTCCATAGGAAGGATCGTAGGCACTTTCCAGGACAAATTCCTTTGCCCTTGCACTAAGTTCGATGGTGATCTCCTTATCCTCCATTCTCTTATTCAGGTCATCCATTAAAAGATCCATGATGCCTAAAATATTCTCTTTAGTTAATGGTTTGAATAGAATAATCTCATCCAGCCGATTCAAAAATTCCGGTCGGAAGGAAGCCCTCAGATCATTCATGACCAGAGATTCACAGGTACTGTCAATCTCACCATAGGAATCAATGCCTTCCAACAGGTATCTGGAGCCAATATTAGAGGTGAGAATGATAATGGTATTCTTAAAATCCACCGTCCTGCCCTGGGAATCCGTAATACGCCCGTCATCCAAAACCTGCAATAATACATGAAACACATCCGGATGGGCTTTCTCCACTTCATCAAACAGGAGGACGCAGTAGGGTTTACGCCTGACCGCTTCCGTCAATTGTCCTCCCTCCTCATATCCAATATATCCGGGAGGTGCTCCGATCAGCCTGGCAACAGAATGTTTTTCCATATATTCGCTCATATCGATTCTGATGATACTCTGTTCATTATCAAATAAGCTCTCCGCCAGAGCTTTGGCCAATTCCGTCTTTCCAACACCGGTAGGTCCTAAGAACAGGAAGGAACCAATGGGTTTGGAAGGATCTTTAATCCCTGCCCTGGAGCGCAGGATTGCATCAGATACCTTCTCTACCCCCTCCTCCTGACCAATCACCCTCTTATGCAGCTGCTCGCTTAGGTGCAGTGTCTTATTCCGCTCGCTCTCTGTCAGTTTAACGATAGGTATTCCGGTCCACCTGGAAACTATTTTTGCAATTTCCTCTTCACTGACATTCTCGTGAACCAGCATATTTTCTTCTCTCTTCAGGCGATCTTCTTCCATGGCAAGCTGCTTTTGCAGTTGTGGAAGCATTCCGTATTTTAACTGAGCTGCCTTATTCAAATCATAATTTCGTTCTGCCAGCTCAATCTCATTATTTAACTCTTCAAGAGAACTCCTGATTTTCTGCACCCGTTCGACAGAGGACTTCTCATTATCCCATCTTGCCTTAGCCGTAGAAAAGGCTTCCGAGAGCTCCGCCAGCTCCTTTTGCAGCTCCATCAGGCGCTCTGCACTGAGCCTGTCATTTTCTCTTTTCAGCGCCGCTTCCTCAATCTCCATCTGCATCAACCTTCTTTGCATATCATCCAGTTCTGTAGGCATGGAGTCAAGCTCTGTCTTAATCAGGGCACAAGCTTCGTCCACCAGATCAATTGCTTTGTCCGGCAAAAACCGATCCGAAATATAGCGATTGGAGAGCACTGCAGCATTTACCAGTGCTCCGTCTGTGATCTTCACACCATGAAAGACCTCATAACGCTCTTTCAATCCTCTTAATATGGAGATGGTATCCTCCACCGTTGGTTCATTCACCATAACCGGTTGAAACCTTCGCTCTAACGCTGCATCCTTCTCCACATACAATCGATATTCATTTAACGTAGTGGCACCGATACAGTGCAGCTCTCCTCTGGCAAGCATGGGCTTTAACATATTGCCGGCATCCATGGCCCCTTCTGATTTACCTGCTCCAACAATGGTATGAAGCTCATCAATAAATAAGATGATCTGCCCCTCACTCTGTCTTACTTCTTCCAAAACAGCTTTTAGGCGTTCCTCGAATTCTCCCCGGTATTTGGCACCGGCCACGAGAGCTCCCATATCCAGTGCAAATAATCTCTTATCCTTTAGCGCCTGAGGAACATCTCCTCTGACGATTCTCTGTGCCAGTCCTTCCACAACAGCGGTTTTACCGACGCCCGGCTCTCCGATTAATACAGGATTGTTCTTCGTCTTTCTGGATAGAATACGTATTACATTTCGAATCTCACTATCACGTCCAATAACCGGGTCAAGTTTCTGCTCCTTGGCCTTTAAAACAAGATCGTACCCATATTTTTCTAATGTATCATAAGTAGCCTCCGGATTGTCCGTTACCACCCTCTGATTCCCCCGAACTGACATAAGTACCTTTAGAAATCCTTCCCTGTCAATCCGAAAATCACCGAATAACTGTCTCATAGATTTATTTGGCTGCTTCATCAGCGCCAGAAACAGATGTTCTACGGATACATAGGAATCCCCCATCTGTTTTGCCTCGTCCTCCGCGTTAATTAATACCTTATTTAAATCGCTGCTGATATAGACCTGTCCTCCGGAAACCTTCGTTCGTTTATTCAGAAGTCCTTTTACCTGCGCCAGGAATACCTGGGTATTGATCTCCATCTTCTGCAACAGTTTTCCAATCAGACTCTCCTCAAGGGCAAGCAGACTATAGAGTAAATGCTCCTGATCAATCTCCTGATGCCCATATTCGTAGGCAAGTTTCTCACAGTCTTGTACCGCCTGAACGGAATTTTGAGTAAATTTACTAATATTCATCCCACACCTCATTTCTGCGCTGCAATTTGCGCTTAAAAAGATAGCACCTGTCGTTTCTCCGGTAATCCGGCGACCTGTTTCATCTCTTTGTTCTTTATTTGTTCTATTGCAACTATAACACATATAATTATCAAGCGCAAGTATTTTCTTACACAATGACTAAGTGCTAAAAGAAATGCAGAGATTAGAGGATATGCTTTTATTTTGATCAGCTGGTGTGTCTATCAATCCGGTCCAGTTCTTCCAACGGTACATCCTGCCTGTTGATAAAGTTTCCTCCATAAAGCAACCATGTAAAATTACTGTAGGTGTACTCTCCGGTAACGATTCTTTCCGCTGTTGCCCCCGTCTCTACCACCCCGTCGTACATAGTTATCACGCAGCTGGTTCCACAACCCAGAATTCTGGACTTAATTTCACCCCCGTAAATGTTAATCGTGCCAAATATAACACGGCCCGAGGCTTCTATTCTTCCACCTGTTATATCCAACCGGGTATCATTATATATCTCTTCATTGCCGTTCTCTATTACACCGATGGATCCTACCTTAAGAAGACCACCGTAAACATTCACTTTGGTATGATTCATTCCCGTAATACTTAGTACCTCCTCACCCTTTGCTGTAACAACTCCTCCATATAAAGAGAAGGTACCCAGATTGCCCAACCTGACTGCACTGCCCTGCGCCCCCATTTGAAAGGTCAGGCTGCCACCATAGCTCAAGACATCTCCAAAATTTGTGAAGATGCCGTTGGAACCGGTGCCGGTATCTACACTTAAGCTGTCTTTTCCCTCTCCTGTGAAGCAAAGAGAGGCGCTGCGTCCAACATAGATCCCATTTTTACCATCACCCAGCCGAATAGAATTCTCTCCCTTCAGATGGATATTCACCCGGCATTCACTTCTTACATTAAGAAAATCCGCCTGGGTTGTGGTCATAAGATCTGCTTTCAGATCCTTCCATACCAGTTGAACCGGATCCCTGCTTTTATGCACGGTGATTCTGTTGGTTGCCGTCGTTCCCGTAATAACATACCGGTTCATTCTATATACCTGATTTTGATAAATTACTCCTCCGGGAATAATCTCGATATCGCCCTTTCCAATATCCAGGCTTTCCTCCTGGAAGAGCTCTGAATTTCGAAACAGCTCATAGGATCCGCCATAAAAATACTGGCGAAACAAGCTCTTGTTACCGGACTTTATTTCTACCGTTACTTTCTCAGGAAGATAAAGGCTCAGATATCCTGCAGATACCATGTCCTTTACCCCATAGGCAGTTCCTGCTGCGCGGATGGAAGTAATCTGCGCTTTTTCACAATTAAATAATCCCTGATATACTTTCTTGCCTGCTTTATTCAACGGTTGTGAGGAATTTGTAAACGCCATGACATTCCCACCGTCAATGACAATCTTTTCAGCAGCAATATCATATGTTGTCAGCGTGTCCTTTGTCTCCTTATTCCAGTCGATTACATAAGATTCGATTTGCCTGTTGCCATAATCACCCTGCGCTTTGATCGTTCCTCCGCTTATATTAACCACAGTGCCCTGTGCATTCAGGCTGTTTCCTATCCCCGGCGCACAGCTGTTACCTGTCGCGTTTACAACTCCTCCGGTGATTGCAATGATATTTCCTTTCCCTTCTTTATTTTCACCGCCGATTCCTGCCCCCCAAAGGGAGGACGCGTTAACTTCTCCCCCGCTGATGGTGATCTTCCCCTGCTTCTCTATACTTGATCCGCCAATTCCTGCCGAACTGTATAATCCACCGATTGCAGTAACCTTCCCCCCGCTGATGATGATTGTCCCGGCACCGCAGTTATACTCCGGTATACTGTCAAAGCTTCTGTCCGATATTCCGCCTCCAATGCCGCAGCCCATCATACCCCCTGCTGCATTTACAGTACCTCCCTTTATCGTTATGGTTCCTGTTCCATTGTTTTCCCCATAGAAACAGTTTCCACCGATTCCCGCTCCGCCAAAGCCACCGGTCGCCGTAAGCGTTCCCTTACTCTTTGCAGAAATAATAAACCTGGCACCTTGCGGAACATGAATTGCGGCTCCGTGCTCCTTGCTTGTTATCGTATTTGTTCCTGTGAGCACAAAATTAGCCGCCCCGCCGTTTTTAATCTGGATGGGAGAGACTTTGACTTTATTGCTTATAATGGATGCATTGCTAAGCGTAATATTGGCACTTACCCCCTGATTAACGATGAGAGTATACGCTTTCGTACTGCCTGTAATTTTATAATCTCCAGACTTACTGATTACCACATTCCCTTTTCCAATATCATATACCGTAATTTCCCCGGCATAACTCTTTACCGCAGGGAGCATAGTGATAAAGATAAGAATACATATGGACATAAGTAATTTCAAACGTAATTTTGTCATATTTGATACCTCCTGTAATTATAATTTCATATCTTATTCCTAATGGTAGCATACGCAGCCTCCCCAGGTTCTTAAGATTTTATTACATTCAACCAGGGGATGCTGCCGGGTCTCACAGCATACGGAAATTCCTACGGATTCCCATCCAGACAGAGCTTATCAAAGCAAAACCTTTTCATGGGGCAGCCAGCTTTGAAAGGTAAATATTTTTCGCACTAAATTAATTTGAAGAATAGGACTTTAAAGTACTTATTGTGATAAACTATAGGAAAAGTTTTTCGCAAAGGAGTATTTTACTAATGACAAGAGCTGAG
>JAEXNR010000050.1 GCA_023439505.1 Bacillota bacterium | reverse complement strand
CATAAATTCAACGTGTGAATTAGTTTTTCATAATTCACACTAGCGTCCATGCGTGCTACTTGCTCGCACGCATAAATTCAACGTGTGAATTAGTTTTTCATAATTCACACTATTCCAAATTCATCCGTATGAGGCGCCATATAACTGTATTTTAACGTCATCCCCTGGAATTGTCAAATCCTTGGTCACATCCTGTTGTAAATAGCTCTATCTATATGAACGAAAAAGATGCAGGAATATCTCCAACAAATGAACATAATCCTGCATCTTTTTTATTCATGACAAGTGAAATGGCTGGCCGATTCATCTTGTTCCAACTTTTCCATTCAATTTTAATTGATCCACGCTCTTAAATAGATCCATCTTCTATTCTTCCACACTGTAATTCGGTGCTTCCTTCGTGATATGAATATCATGAGGATGACTTTCCTTTAAGGAAGCGGCAGTAATCTTTATAAACCTGCTATTCTCCTGCAGTGCTTCAACTGTACCTGCTCCGCAGTAACCCATACCGGATCTGAGACCGCCAATCAACTGGAATACCGTATCTTCTACGGTTCCCTTGTAAGCCACACGACCTTCAACACCTTCCGGAACCAGTTTCTTCGCATCCTGTTGGAAGTAACGATCCTTGCTTCCCTTTTCCATGGCGGCTATAGATCCCATGCCTCGATATACCTTATATTTTCTACCCTGATACAATTCGAAGGTACCGGGACTTTCATCACAACCGGCAAAAATACTTCCCATCATACATACATTGGCACCTGCTGCCAACGCCTTTGTAACATCGCCGGAATATTTAATACCACCATCAGCAATGATGGGAATGCCGTAGCTTTTTGCCGCCTCATAAGAATTCATGATGGCAGTAATCTGAGGCACACCAATACCCGCAACGACTCTCGTCGTACAGATGGAACCAGGTCCGATTCCTACTTTTACAGCATCTACGCCTGCTTTTATTAAATCAACGGTGGCTTCCCCCGTTGCAACGTTACCTGCAATAATCTGAGCCTGCGGATAAGCGTCTCTTACCATTTTCACAGTTTTCAGCACATTGGCAGAATGTCCGTGAGCGGTATCAATCACAATCGCATCCACTTTAACCTTCATCAGGGCATCTACACGTTCCAGAATATTATTTGTCACACCTACCGCTGCCCCACAAAGCAAACGTCCCTGTCCATCTTTAGCAGACAATGGATACTTGATCTGTTTTTCAATATCCTTAATCGTAATCAAACCTTTCAGATTTCCTTCATCATCCACAATGGGAAGCTTTTCTTTTCTTGCTGATGCAAGAATTTTCTTGGCTTCTGCCAGGGTTATTCCTTCCTTTGCAGTAATTAATCCTTCTGTGGTCATGGAATCCTTAATCTTCTTTGAAAAATCTGTTTCAAATTTTAAATCACGATTTGTAATAATACCAACCAGCTTTTTACCGTTGATGGTAATAGGAACACCTGAAATCCGGTATTTTGCCATAAGCTCATTGGCATCCTCTAAGGTATGTTCCGGAGATAAATAAAAGGGATCGGTGATTACACCATTTTCTGAACGCTTTACCTTATCAACCTCTTCTGCCTGCTCCTCTATTGACATGTTCTTATGAATAACGCCGATTCCGCCCTGCCTGGCCATAGCAATTGCCATTCTATGTTCTGTTACAGTGTCCATTCCGGCACTCATCAACGGGATATTTAGTTTAATTTTTTTGGTCAAATACGTTGATAATTCAACTTGGTTCGGTATCAGCTCAGAATAAGCCGGCACCAATAGCACATCATCAAATGTAATTCCTTCACCGATAATTTGTCCCATCTTGATAATCTCCTCACTTTCTTCTCGTTTCATTTCATCATTGTTTGGGGTACACTTCTTAATATTTTACAGTAAAACAAGCGTTTCGCTTATAATTTTTAAAAGTATAACCAATTATCCCTACCTTGTCAACAGTAATTAGTCGAAGTTCAATTTATTTTTTCATGTGGCAATTCCTATAAGTTCTTCTAATAGAAAGCAGTGAAAAACAAACAAAAAAACGAAATACATGTGTTCTGCCATCCTTGGTTTAGAACCTGTCATGTATTTCGTTCTACTATTTTAAGTCACACCTGATAATAGATTAGAAATTAGTAACCTTTCTCGGGCTCTTTTGTTTTATCATGTTTAACATCATTTCATTTGGCTCAAAATAAATGAGATATTTTTTACCATCAACATTTGCAGCAATTGCGTAAGTATTATTGTTTTGTGTACCGGAGGAAAAATCCTTTTTGATACAATCCATATTGCGATAGCTGTCCAGGGAATGGGAATGATGGGGGGCCATAATCTCCACCTGTTCAAAATCAATCCGAAGTAAGGTCTTTCTTTTCGCCTGCCCCGAAATTCGGTCAAAATCCAACTGACCATCTACAAATACATATTCATATTCCACATTCAATCTCGGTAACAAATAGATCATTACCACAGCCACTATAACTCCAACGATACCAAAAGCGCCTCCCACAAGTAAGATAATCGCGCCAAGAGCAATGCCAAGAAATAAAAGTACTCTAAGCCCCATGGTCTTTGCATCGTCTTTACGTTTTACTCCTGCTTCCGCATACAGCTGATTCATCCTTTTCCTCCTTATACCTCTACCGTCCAATTATGGCCGTCTTTTATTCTGCCCAATTGGATTCCGGTGATTGTATCATATAATTTCTGACTTAATGGTCCGATGCTGCCATCCTGAACCTTCATAATATGCTCATCCCAACGCAGATGACCAACAGGAGAAATAACAGCTGCCGTACCTGTTCCGAATACTTCTTCCAGTGTTCCCTGCTGTGATGCTTCGAAAATCTCATCAATCGAAATTCTTCTCTCTTCTGCCGGAATGCCCCATTCCCTGCATAACATAAGCACCGAATCTCTGGTTACACCCGGAAGAATACTGCCGTTTAACTGTGGTGTGATGATGGTACCATTAATCTTGAAGAAGATGTTCATCGCTCCTACTTCTTCAATATATTTTCTATGAACACCATCCAGCCACAATACCTGAGAATATCCCTCATCATGTGCTTTCACCTGAGATCTTAACGAAGCTACATAGTTCCCGCCGGTCTTTGCCTCACCGATACCGCCCTTAACTGCTCTGACATATTCATCTTCAATCCAGATTTTAACCGGATTTAACCCTTCGGGATAGTATGCGCCGACCGGTGAGAGTATGACCATAAACATATATTTATTGGAGGGTCTTACCCCAAGGAAGGGATCGGTTGCAATAATAAAAGGTCTGATATAAAGAGATGTTCCCGGTTTTGTCGGGATCCATGCATCATCTGTCTTCACCAGCTCTTTGATAGCCTGAACATAATCCTCTTCCGGAATCTCAGGAATACAGATTCTTCTGTTTGTCCGATTGGTTCTCTCTGCATTTTTATTTGGACGGAATAATAAGGTTCTGCCATCCTCTGCTTTATATGCTTTTAATCCTTCAAACATCTCCTGTCCATAATGGAACACCATTGCCGAAGGTTCCAGACTGATTGGCTGATAGGGCACAATTCGCGGATCAAACCAACCTTTTCCTTCTTCGTAATCCATAATAAACATATGATCTGTAAAAATCGTACCAAATGTCAACGGATTCTCTGCGCCTGGCAGTGTCTTTGGATTTGTAGTTTTTTCAATTCTGATATTAAGCATTCTTATCATCCTTCCTTTTTTTCTTCCCGGTAGTGCTTTCTCTGTCTTTCTTAGTCTGCCGTTTTCATATATTTTATATAGTAGTCTTACTTGCCTGTTTTTTCAAGTATTTTTTAGCGTTATTTTCCTTCTTCAAGCATATTTTAGATTTTCATACCATACTTTATCAATATTTTATGGAACCCGGGTCACACAAACCAGCCTCTTCTATTTCTTTATCACTTTCTCATACTTACAAAAGGTATAAATCAGATCGTAATAAGTCTGTTCCTCCGACTCACCTGTCATTTTCCACTCGGGAAGCAGGTCCAGATTCGGAAAATAGGTGTCTGCCATATAAACATAATCAATTTTCGTGACATGGGCCACATCACACAATGGCATCATCTGCTCATAAATGCTGGCCCCCCCAATGATATAGATATCCTCTGACGAATAATCCCTGACAGCCTCCAATGCTTCTTCCACACTGTGAACCACGATAGTATCCTTAACTCTATAATTTGGATCAGAAGTAATCACCACATTTAAGCGCTGCTTTAGGGGTTGCTTTCCCGGAAAGCTCTCCAGAGTCTTTCTTCCCATGATTACCGCTTTATGAATGGTTTCATCGCGAAAAAACCTCTGGTCCGCAGGTATTCTTACCAACAGATTATTCTGATAGCCAATTGCCCAACGCTGATCTACAGCTACGATTAAATTCATCCTTATCACCATTCCATTCTTCTAATCGAATATGTTGCGGTTTCTCTTAAATCGCCACCGGTATATTCTCAACTTTTGCGCCATGCTTATAATCGATTAACTTAAAGTCCTCCACCGTAAACTGGTAGAAATCCCTGACCTCTGGATTCATCCAGAATACCGGTGCACCATAAACAGGGCGTTCGATTAATTCCTTTATGATCGGGATATGTCTGTCATAAATATGCGCATCCGCAATTACATGCACCAATTCCCCGACATCAAATCCGCACACCTGAGCCAGCATATGAACCAATACAGCATACTGACACACATTCCATGAATTGGCTGTGAGAATATCATTAGATCTTTGGTTCAATATGGCATTTAGTATCAGACGATCACTATCCTTTTTCTTTGTTACATTAAAAGTCATGCTATATGCACAGGGATACAGATTCATCTCATGCAAATCCTGATGCACATAGAGATTGGTCATGATTCTGCGGCTATAGGGATTGTTTGTGAGATCGAAGATGACACGGTCCACCTGATCCATTTCTCCTTCCTTATAGATATGCTTAACACCCAGCTGGTACCCATAAGCCTTTCCGATGGAGCCTTCTTCATCTGCCCAACTGTCCCATATATGACTGTTTAACTCATGAATATGATTGGATTTTTTCTGCCAGATCCATAATATCTCATCGATACAACTTTTAAATGCTGTCTTTCTTAAGGTTAGTACGGGGAACTCTTTGGATAAGTCATATCTGTTCACTACCCCGAATTTCTTAATGGTATAGGCAAAGGTGCCATCTTCCCATTTGGGTCTGACCTTTTCTCCCTCTGTACTGACACCACTTTCCAATATATCCCTGCACATGTCAATAAATATGTTATCTGCTAAGCTCATTGTAATCCTCCATGCTGCCAATGCCCGCGAATTAGAGCATCAGCACAAATTTAGTCTTTACCCTGACCGGTCAGATTTGACTTCAGAAAGCCTGACACGGCGGACTCTCTAATTAAGTATTTTACAACAGATGGGTAGGGGTGGCAATATAAATATCAAAAAGAATCGGAATGAAGAAGGGAAGTAAGCAGTTATTACAGCTTACTTCCCCGATTTGTGATTAATTTAATATAGAACCTGTTTAGAGGCGGATCAGCTGTTCTTCTGCAAAACGCTTGATATTGGAAGCATTTACATATTTTGTGGCCATTCCGTCCTTGATTACAACAAGGGTAGGTGCCTGCATAATGCTGTATTCTGCTGCCAGCTCCGGATTATCCTCTGCATCTACTACCGCATACGTATAGTTCTTTAAATATTCTTTTGCCATACGGCAGTTAGGACAAGTCTTGGTGGTAAACAGATACATCCCATCTTCCATTCCTGTGCTTGATTCTTTGACAGGCGCCAATTCGATGCTGGCTCTTGCCACTGACATGTCTCTGGAATTTGTAATATCATAGAGCTTTCTGTTATTATATTCCTGGGTCTTGCCTTCATTCCAGTTTTGAACCGGACGGTAGTAACCGGTGATTCTGCTGTAAACCTCAGATTTCTCACCACAGTGGGGACAGGTAAACTGCTCCCCAGTAAGATATCCATGGGTCTTGCATACAGAATAGGTAGGTGACATTGTATAGTAGGGAAGCTTGTAATTCTCTGCTATGGTTTTCACCAGTTTTGCGGCTGCCTGCCAATCCGGCAGTTTCTCGCCAAGGAATGCATGGAATACAGTACCTGACGTATATAGTGTCTGCAATTCATCCTGAATATCCAGCGCCTCAAAGATATCTTCCGTATATCCAACAGGTAAATGAGAACTGTTGGTATAGTAAGGGGTATCTCCATCGTTACCGGCTGTCTTAATGTCAGGCCAACGCTTTCTGTCATGCTTTGCCAGACGATAGCTGGTTGATTCTGCCGGCGTCGCCTCCAGGTTATACAGATCACCATATTTCTCCTGATAATCGGAGAGGCGGTCTCTCATGTGATTTAACGTCTTTATGGCAAAAGCCTGTGTTTTCTTATCTGTCATATCTTTTCCAAGCCAATCTGCATTTAAGCCCACTTCATTCATACCCAGCAGCCCAATGGTGGAAAAATGATTCTCAAAGGATCCCAGGTAGCGTCTGGTATAAGGATACAATCCTTCGTTCAGCAGCTTGGTCACAACATCCCTTTTTACTTTTAAAGAACGGGCTGAAATATCCATCATCCGGTCCAGACGAAGGAAGAATTCATTCTCATCCGCTGACTGGTAAGCAATACGCGGCATATTAATCGTAACAACACCAATGGAACCGGTACTTTCACCGGAGCCAAAGAAACCACCGGTCTTTTTGCGCAATTCTCTAAGATCCAGGCGAAGTCTGCAGCACATGGAACGAACATCACTGGGCTCCATATCACTGTTGATGTAATTAGAGAAATACGGGGTACCATATTTGGCTGTCATCTCAAACAACAATCGATTATTCTCTGTGTCGGACCAGTCAAAATCACTGCTAATGGAATAGGTTGGAATGGGATATTGGAACCCTCTTCCGTTGGCATCTCCTTCAATCATAATCTCGATGAAGGCTTTGTTTACCATATCCATCTCCTGCTTGCAGTCCTTATAACAAAAGCCCATCTCCTTACCACCTACAATACAAGGCAGTTCTGCAAGGTCATTGGGTACGGTCCAGTCTAAGGTGACATTGGAAAACGGTGCCTGTGTTCCCCATCTGCTCGGTGTATTCACCCCATATACAAAGGATTGAATACACTGCTTCACTTCCTTATAAGAAAGATTATCTACTTTAACAAAAGGAGCCAGATAAGTATCAAAGGAAGAAAATGCCTGTGCGCCGGCCCATTCATTCTGCATAATCCCCAAGAAATTTACCATCTGATTGCAGAGCGTGGACAGATGGCCTGCAGGTGAGGAAGTAATCTTTCCCGGAATTCCGCCCAGTCCTTCTTTGATCAGCTGATTTAAAGACCATCCTGCACAATATCCGGTGAGCATGGAGAGATCATGTAAATGAATATCAGCGTTCCGGTGAGCATTGGCAACCTCTTCATCATAGATCTCGGAAAGCCAGTAATTGGCAGTCACTGATCCGGAGTTATGAAGAATCAGACCTCCCACGGAATAGGTCACAGTGGAATTCTCTTTCACTCTCCAGTCTTCCTCTTGTACATAACTGTTTACAATCTCTTTATAATCCAATATGGTAGACTTCATATTACGGATTTTTTCTCTATTTTTACGGTACAGGATATAGGCCTTCGCAACATCGGTATAACCGGTCTGCTCTAACACATTCTCCACACTATCCTGAACATCTTCTACGTTTATTAAATCTTCTTTAATTTTCTTCTGGAAATCGGCGGTTACCCGAAGTGCCAATAAATTAATAATCTCTTCGGTATAAAATTTCTCAGTCGCTTTGAAGGCTTTTGTAATGGCTTCGCTTATTTTTTTCAGGTTAAATTCCGCAACCTGACCATCTCTTTTTGCAACATTAATCATACGTAATTGTCTCCCTCCCACATCCTGGTGATTAGATTAATTCCTGGATCAATCTCTGAAAACAATAGTAGCAGATTATGCCAGGATAGTCAATAAAAAAATACTAGATATATGAAATTATTATATCTTCCATACTATATCTAGTATTTAATATAGTCATTAATACCCATGAAGAAATCTTCCGGAGCAGCCGATACACGCTGTTTTACGGTATTTCAGGCAATATTTCCTCATTTCTTTTTACTGATTTACTGGCATATAACACAAGATCTTGTACCAAATCCGGTAGTAGACATCCAATGCAAATGCCACATGTAACTTTGTCACAAGGTCCGGGCGATATCATTGGGAAGATATGCCTTCACATAAATTCCATCCTGCTGATACTCCTCTTCCAGCAATTGTCCGTATTTACGAATCATTTGAATCTTGCCTGCTTCCTGATAGGTGAAAACACGCTCAATCAAAATCTTGCGCTCATTTAACACCTTTTCAATTACTCCCAGTAACTGATCCACATCCTGACCGGTTTTTGCAGAGATTTTTACTGTGTGATCTGCCTTAAAATCTTTCAGGATCTGCTCAGCTTCCAGCTTATCCTGTTTATTAAAGGCTGTTATGATTACTTTATCCTGTACGCCCAGACTGTTCAACGTCTCATATACAATATGCATCTGCTTATAGACATCCGGATTGGAGCTGTCAACCACATGCAAAATGATGTCTGCATATTTGGCTTCTTCCAGTGTGCTGCGAAAGGATTCAATGAGATGATGAGGGAGCTTTCGAATAAATCCCACCGTGTCCGTCAGTAAAATCTGCTGACCGCTTTCAAGACTCCGGTTCCTGGTAGTAGGATCCAGTGTAGCGAATAATTTATCTTCTTCCAGAACGCCTGCATGGGTCAGGTAATTTAAAAGCGTAGACTTCCCCGCATTGGTATACCCAACAATTGCTACCACCGGTATTCTGTTTTTGCTGCGAAGGCTTCTGATGGTCTCTCTGTTTTGCTTGATCTCCGCCAATTCCTGTTTCAGCTGTGTGATTCTCTCCTTAATTAATCTTCGGTCCACCTCCAGCTTCTTTTCACCGGGACCTCTCGTACCGATTCCGCCACCTAGTCTTGAAAGGGAGTTTCTCAGTCCCACCAGCCGGGTCGCACGGTAACGAAGCTGAGCCAGCTCCACCTGGATTTTTCCCTCCTTGGTGGAGGCACGTCCCGCAAAGATATCCAGAATCAAAATTGTGCGATCCAAAACCTTCATCTGAATCATGTCTTCCAGATTTCTTAACTGTGCCGGCGACAATTCATCGTCACATACTATCCCTGTGGCCTCCATCTCGATCGCCAGATTTCTTACTTCCTCAATTTTTCCTTTTCCTATATAAGTGCCGGGATGTGCACTTTCCCTGTTCTGAATGATCTTCCCAACGGTAACGGCTCCGGCAGTCTGTGCCAGTTCCTCCAGCTCATCCAGGGATTCTGCTGTATCATCCTGGTCAGATGATGCTACACCTACCAGAATAAAACGTTCCGTCTGTTCCTTTATTTCAATTAATTCCGACATTTTAGTCCTCCTTATGTGGTCCCAATCTCATTTCCCTTATCTGGTGTTTACAAATTCGATTTCCCTGCGGGCATCCATATCCTCCGGATAGGCATTTACGTATTGCTCCAGCAGTTCCTTTGCCTTTTTGTAATCACCAAGATATTCATACCCGACCAGATTGTTTTTCAATAAAATCCGATTCATGGTGACATCCTGACATTTGATGCCCAGCTCAAAACTTTTGACTGCCTTTTCATATTCCCCCAGCTTCATAAGGCAGGCACCATATTGATTATATACAGCCGGATTTAGATCCTTCCCTTTCTCCATATATTTTTCGTAATAGAAATTAGCAGCAGGATAATCCTTCTTCTCTCTGTTAATCTCTCCGATGTAATAGTATGCCTCAGAAAAGCCTTTTGTATAGCAGTCATTCATCTCATCAAGAGCTTTGTCATATTCCCCTTGCAGATAATGAATTTTAGCCCAAGAAAATCGATCCAAATCTGATTTTGCTTCAATTGCGGCTGCCTGGCTCAAAACCAAAGAGGCTTCAGAATCCAATCCCTGATCCCGTAATAAATAGTACTTTCCTATATAATACTCATAATTATCCGGTTGAATTGAAATTACTTTGTCAAAATCCTCCGCACTTTTTGTATACTCTCCCTGCCTGTAGAAAGCATAGGCCCGCTGCGCCAATGCAACCTCATCTTTCCCGTTTTTCGATAACATCGAAGTAAAAATTGCGATTGCATCATCATAGGAGCCTAACTTCATTAATGCGTCGGCTTTATAATACAATATGTCTTTGTCCAGTCCGGTTAATACCTTTTGAACAAGCGCCAGATCTAATTGTTCTACCGACTGACGATACTGTTTCATCTGATAATAGGCAATTCCCTTGGCTCTGTATATTTTTTT
The DNA here is from genome assembly GCA_023439505.1 of Bacillota bacterium. Lineage (GTDB taxonomy): Bacteria > Bacillota > Clostridia > Lachnospirales > Lachnospiraceae > Mobilitalea. Next base: position 50,735 of record JAEXNR010000050.1, on the reverse strand, counting down.
ATTATTTTCATTAATTCGCTTCATATCCTTCTCTTGATATGCTTCCTCCAGCTGTGTGATTGCCTCTTTATAATTGCCGAGTGCTATCAGGGTCATACCATAATTTATATAATACTCCGTACGATTGGGATTTATTTGAATGGCCATGGAATAATCCTTTGCCGCCTGGTCATAATCACCTTTATGAAAGTTACGATTTCCGTCCTTAAAATGGTCTTCCGAGCTGCTGCATCCGAAAAAAATAAAGATAAACGCCAATAGCCATATGAAAGATAATATCCCCCGCTTCATACCATTCCTCCGTTGTAAAATCAAATTTATCATGAGTTACATCATCTGGAAAATTCCAATATGTACTTCAACCAGAGTGAGGAAAGCAATAGAATAAGATTGCTTAGATGTACAGCCATCACGGCTTTCCCAGATTAATTATACATTACCCTCCATGAAATGGCAACTGCTCAAAAAGCCTTTTACTGGGTTGTTGTATTGTCCACATTGTCCATGAATTATTAGAGCTTGATTAGAATTTACATTACCCATTGACAGATTTCACGGTAATCGTCTACAATAGATAAGATTTGTTATCAATAAGTAATATATTTATAAAAAAATGGAAGTTAGTGCAAACTAAGAAAAAAGTACGAAGACACTTTTCGTATCTAATTTTATGCCGTCAGAGCGGCAGATGGAGGTTATTATGGATTACTTATTGTCAGGAATTATGGCAATTAGTTGGCAGCAGTGGATTATGTATGCCGTTGGTATTCTTTTGATTTATCTGGCAATTGAAAAGGGGTTTGAACCATCCCTGCTTTTACCCATGGGTTTTGGAGCAATTCTCGTGAATTTGCCCTTATCCGGTGTCATTAATCAAACTCTGGAAGGTGTAGGCAATACAAACGGAATTATCGAATGGCTATTTCATACCACCATTGAGGCCTCAGAAGCATTACCTATTTTATTATTCATCGGTATCGGAGCTATGATTGATTTTGGTCCTCTGCTCTCTAATCCCAGAATGTTTTTATTTGGCGCTGCGGCACAGTTTGGTATCTTCTTCACGATCTCAGTTGCTGCCTTACTCGGATTCGGCTTAAGAGATGCTGCTTCTATCGGTATCATCGGTGCAGCGGACGGACCCACTTCCATTCTGGTATCACAGATCTTAAAATCCGATTATATGGGTCCTATTGCGGTAGCGGCCTACTCGTACATGGCGCTTGTTCCTATTGTGCAGCCATTTGCTATCAAGCTTGTTACTACCAAAAAAGAACGTCTTATCCGTATGGAATATAATCCAAAATCCGTAACAAGAAGAACACGAATATTCTTTCCTATTATTGTTACCTTTGTTGCCGGCTTAATTGCACCTCAGTCCGTTGCTCTGGTTGGCTTTTTGATGTTTGGTAACTTAATCCGGGAATGCGGGGTATTAAATTCTTTATCCGATACGGCACAGAATGTATTATCCAACATAATAACCTTACTTTTGGGTATCACCATATCCTTTAAAATGACAGCAGACGCTTTTGTAAATGAGAAGACCCTGATGATTATGCTTCTGGGTCTGGTTGCCTTTGTATTTGATACCATTGGCGGTGTATTGTTTGCAAAAGTATTAAATCTTTTCTTCCGTAAGAATAAGATCAATCCCATGGTCGGTGCTGCCGGTATCTCCGCCTTTCCTATGTCAGCCCGTGTGGTTCAAAAGATGGGTCTGAAAGAGGATCCCTCTAATCACCTGTTAATGCATGCAATCAGTGCCAACGTATCCGGACAGATCGGCTCGGTAATCGCAGGCGGTATTGTAATCAATATCGTAAGCGACATTCTGCAGCGGATCGGTGGTTAAAGAAAGGAGCTTCTTATGTGGGAAAATTTCATGTATTCATTAGAAATCATGGGCAAAGGAATGCTGGGCATCTTTGTCGTAATCTTAATATTAACTTTCATTGTAATGCTGCTTGCCAGGTTCTCCGGAAGTGGTGAGAAAGAAACAGAGGAAAATCAGGATTAGTACCTGAGATACGTTGACCGGCAGATCATTTCACAAAAAAGCTGAAGGCAGTACATACCTTCAGCTTTTTTATCCGTCGGAATTTAAACTCAACTACTGATCTGATCATTGCTTACATCTCCTGCTTATGATCTGGGATCTGCACATTACTGCTAATACCGGGATTGTGTTGGGCGGAATTCTTTCTGCCTTTTAGCATCATAAGCATCATACCACCCATCATAACCGGGCAGATAAAAGGTGCAATCAACCCTAAAACTGTGGCTGTCTTTGTACTGAAACCTGCAATGACAGGCAAGACTAAAATGATCAGGAACGGAAGACCACAGCATAAAACCATATGAACCATATGCTTCCATGTACTATGCTGCCTGTTTTTTTCATTTTTTTCATCATTTTGATGACATTTCATACTATAACCTCCGATTTATATAAGGGATAGTTATACTATATCATGCAAATTTGATGATATTATGGAGATCATAATATTTTAATACCACTTCTTGATAAGATTATCACTCCTGCGCCTTCTGTTCTTCCCCCACAAAAATAACTTCTGTGGAATGGCAAAGACCAGCATGATACCGAATGCAATGGCAAGGGCAATACTGATTGTTTCCACGCCCTTATCCCCTGCTACCGCTATATTGTTATCGAAAATATAATAGGCCGTATAATAGATTCCCGCTCCCGGCACCAGTGGAAAGATCCCGGATATTAAAAATATGGTAACCGGCACTCTTCTGTTAACAGCAAACACCCTGGAGACAAAGGTGAGGATGATTGTTGCTATAAACGTTGAAAAAGAAACGGAATCTATTTTGTGATAAGCCAGCAGATAAAACAGCCAGCCAAGGGCTCCTGTAATTCCGCAGTAAAGGTACTCCTTTTTTGGTACGCTGAATAATCCTGCAAAGGATACGGTTGCGATAAACGAAACAATTAATTGAATTATCATTTTCATTATTCTTCTCTGCCCCTTTCTTGTATTTGCAGCCATGCACATTCCAATGATGATATACTCACGCTAATCAGAAAAATAATCCCCAGGCCTTTATGATTACACCAACACCGACGGAGATACTGGTCGCAACGAGAAAGGCATCCACCAGATGGATTGTTCCTGATAGATAATCCCCATTAAAGAAATTTCTGATGGATGTGGTAATGGAAACTCCGGGAACCAGACAGATAATGGATCCGATGATAATATGATTTAAATCGTCACCCAAACCCATGCGGAATAAGATTAATGAAATCAAAGTAACCCCTGCACTGCCCAATACAATTTTCAGGACTTTCGGAATCCTGATCCTCTCAGCATATAAGATAAAGATATAAAGTAAAACACCTGAAATAAACGAAACCAGACTATCATAAGCACTGCCTCCCAGCAGGTAGCCGAAGCTGGCACTTCCCAACCCTGCAAACAGGATCCGAAGAACATCATGCTCATATGGCATCATAGAAATATGCTCCAACTGCGCAAGTGCCTCTTCAATGGTATATTTTCCTGCCACGATCTCTCTGGAGAGGTGATTTACTGCCGCCACTCGTCCCAGATGAACCTGAGCAATCGGGACATATTTAATCTGGGTCGAATAGTTATTTCCGTCCCGGTGCATGGTAACGAATAAACCGTTGGAAACCACGAATACATCCAAACTCATGGCCTCAAATGATTTCGCTATGATTGTCATTGTTTCCTGCACCCGGAAAATCTCGGCGCCATTATGAAGCAGAACTTCTCCCGCTTTCATTACCAGGCGAAAGACTTTATCATGATCATTCATTCTCTCAACTCCTTCATATTCCCCATATTCCGTAGTATAAGATACTATCCGGGAAAAATCCATTAAAATATAAAAAAAGCAGGATTGCAACAAACCGCACCCGGTAAAATTACAATCCTGCCTTTATGATAAACCATTTTCTTATTATTTGTTGTTTCTCAGCATATTTCCAATCACCTTAAGACTTGGTTTCTGGCCGGTGTAAAGAATTAATCCCAGATGAAGTCTTCCCGCCAGCATGATAACCAGTAAGGTGAATACCAGCAGTACCGCCATGGATATGCCGCCTTCCAGCAGACTGATATTACCGGTGATCAGATCAACCGGTACACAAAACGGTGTTGTAAGCGGAACATATCTGGCTACTTTTAATATTCCCTCGTTCCCCATAACCGGTGCCAGATAACAAATTAACCAACTGATGATAACAGGGAATTGAAAAATCGCCTGCGATGTCGCCGTGTCTTCCGGTTTGGATACCATACATCCTGCCAGACTTGCCAGAACACTGTAGAATAAAAATCCAATACAGAAGATGAGTAATGCCATAATAACTGCCGGTACAGACATCGCCGTTTCCCCAATATTATCTTTGATAAAATTAATAAATGATACAACCGAGTTCTGATATTGGGGATAGATGGCGCTGGCAATCGCAGATCCTCCATACAATCCGACAATGGCAGAGACAATCCAGGCAGAAAACTGCAGCAGCGCCATAGAAGTTACCGCCAAAACCTTACCTGTAATCAGTGCATAGGGATGTATGGATGTTAATATGGTCTCCATCAGCTTGGAGGTCTTCTCTGTTGATACTGATTTACTGACCTCCTGTCCATAAAGCATTAGCATCACATACAGCATCAGTCCAAACAACATAGGTGCAATCATATTGATGATAAACACGATCTGATTGGTATTTTCACCGATATCAGTAGTTGAGATTGTAGCCGGTTTCAGTGCGACCATAAGCTGATCCGCCGTCAAACCTGACTGTAATAATTTATTCGCTTCAAACCCCTGGGTCATCGGTCCGATCACAGATTCTGCCTGTTGCTTTGTGATGGTAGAATTTGGAGGAACCACGGCTTCCATATCATATCCGGTATCATTTTTTGATATAATTACCACAATTGTCTGATTGGAATCGGCTGCCGCCTTTTGAATGATATCCTCTCTGGTTTCTCCGGTGAAATTGACAAACATAATATGCTGAAATTGTTCCGAAGATAGTTGAGGGCTCTGTTGTTTAAACTCTGTCAGCTGTAACCCGCTGTTATCCAATACAAATACTGACCCGATGGGAGATGGTTCCACTTTGCCATCCGCATCCGGCTTGGCAGCGATGATATTAATTACCGTAATGATAGCGATAATCGCAAGGGAAACCAGCACGGTGACCAGCTTAAAGCTGACCCCCTTCGTGGCCTGTCGAAAAGTAAAACTGAATACGGACGTCCATCCTCTAAAATTATTTTTCATACTCCACCTCTTTTCTATGCTGTCTTCGAAATCTTAAACAGATCTTTCATCTTAATTTTGTTACCTGTGTGAAGGATCAGTGTCTCATACACCCTGGCAACAAACAGGAACAGTAAAACAATAAAGACAATCTGTAGTAGGATGGAAGCAGCAAGGATCGGCAGGCTTACTTTCCCGATTAATATGGCACCGGGCAATAAAAACGGAGAGGATAGCGGGAATAAAAAGGTGAAAACAACATACGCATTCACCCCGCTGCCCATCAAAGTACCTGCGGCACCCAGACCGACATATACCCCGATCAAATTAACAATAGTAAACAGTGTCAAACCTTCCCTGAGTTCTTCGATCTTGCTGACAGTTGCACCGGCAAGTCCCGCCAGGGCTGCATAGAAGATCATACCAAGAATAATGACAAGGAAACAGATGATGATATTCAGGAAATTAAGGTTCTCAAAAATATTGGATGGTAAGTATTGGGATAAAACTGTTTCACCGCTGCCTGACGATAAGCGAGCCGTAATCCCATTGGAAATGAATAAGAATGCGACAATGGATATCATTTGCAGTAATACTGCGGTTAACATGGCAATAATCTTCCCTACCATAATAGCCAACGGTTTTACCGACATCAGCAGATATTCTATAACACGAGTTGATTTCTCGGTAACGATGGAGTTGGCGATCTGTGTGCTGGCCATGATATTAACCATCATGACAACAAACAGAATTCCATAGATAAACCAATATTCACTAAAGGAGATGGAAGTGTCCTCTTTTACAATCACATCACCATTGGTATCCGTCAATGAAACCTCTGAACTGATGGGAGCTTCCAGCATGGATTCCTGCTCTTTTGTTATCCCCAACGTGCTTAATTTATAATCTGTAAACTTACTTAATAATACATTCGCCAGGGCGGCCAGATTGTTGTCCTTAACCGGCCCTTTTCCTGCCTTTTGAAAATCAAGGGAATACATCCCATCATTTTCATTCATGGTCAGAAGAACAGAATCTGTTTCCTTCGTTTCAATGCGGTCAGTCACTGTCTGAACATCCTCCGCCATAGTGACAAACGCAATCTCTGTATAGGCCTGATCTTCCGGCTGTTGGGACCTAAGGAGATGTTCCTCCAGATATTTGGCAAAGTCCGTTCCGGTAAGTGACGTCTGATTATTGATATAAACTTTATAAACAGGACTTGGTGCATTCGGATCCTCCTCGGACCCGGAGGTGACCATATTAAGGATGGGCATGGAAACGGCCGCCAGCAAAAGCAAAATAATGTAGGATATAATAAATGCCCTGTTCTTTAATGTCTGAATGAGTGTAAAGGAAAAGACATCCTTCCAACCGGAAATACTACTCTTTCTCATGAGCATCCCCTACCTTTTCAATGAATATTTCATGGAGTGACGGTTCACGAAGTTCGAATTTAATTACCGGGATATGCTCACTGATCAATTTTGCCAGAAAGGCCATCGCCTGCTCCTCTCCCTGTACTTTCAGATGATATTCACTTGGGGTCTTATTCTCTATCTTCAGACCGAATTCGGCAATATAGGGTGCGATGTCCTTGTCACTCTTCACATAGAGATTAACACGACCGTAGCCCCTTTTAATTTCATTGAGATTCCCCTGCAGTACTGCCTTCCCTCTGTTTAAGATGGTGATATCGGAACAGAATTCTTCTATGGTAGGCATTTGATGGCTGGACATAATCAAATATTTATTCTTCGCAATTTCCTCTTTGATAATCGACTTGAACAGATCGGTATTCACCGGGTCAAGACCACTGAGGGGTTCATCCAGAATGATTAATTCCGGATCAGATATTAATGCTGCCATAAGCTGTATCTTCTGCTGATTTCCTTTTGACAGCTGGTCGGCACGGTTGGCCTTGGGATTGGTCTTCTTTCCTTTTACCTTCGGCGGGAAGAGATATTCATTCACCTGTAACCGGTCTGACCAATAAGTAATGCGGTCCATGGCAACTTTTTTCGAAACATTGCGCAGTTTTGCAAAATATAATAATTGATCCAATAAGGAATACTTGGGATATAATCCACGTTCTTCGGCCAGGTATCCCACATTTGCACTAACTGCATCAAGAGGTTTTCCATTCCATAATACCGATCCTCCGTTACTTGCCAGCATACCAAGAATAATACGAAGTGTTGTTGTCTTACCGGCACCATTGGTTCCCAATAAAGCATAAACACCCGGACGGTTAATTTCAAAATTCAAATTATCTACTACTACTTTTTCACCGTATTTTTTTGTTAAATTACTAACACTTAAAGACATAATTCCCCTCTTTCCTTTACCCTATCTATGATTTGGTTTTTTATTGTCAACGGCCTTTGGCATGAAATTAATGGCTGTTCCTTAGAAGTTTGCCGCTAAACAGCCTTATTATACCACAATATGGATACTCGTGAAGGTTTCTTAACCAATTTTAATTTAAATCTAATACAAAAAAGCTGAAAGATCATCGGAACACTTTATATTAATAAAGTATTCCGATTCTTTCAGCTCCTACTTAAACTCCGTCAGATCGTACATTACCCTTTGGATGGACCGTTCTTCTTATGCCTGACCTACTGAACCAAATAACTCCATCTTCGTCTTTACCGTAGCTTTGATTGCATCTGTACCGGGTGCCAGTAACTTACGAGGGTCAAATCCTTTACCTTCTAAGTCTTTACCTGCTTCGATATATTTACGGGTTGCTTCCTGGAATGACCACTGGCATTCCGTATTAACATTAATCTTAGCTACTCCCAGTGAAATCGCTTTTTTGATCATATCATCCGGAATACCTGTGCCACCATGAAGTACCAACGGCATATCTCCGGTCTTTTGCTGAATTGCATCCAGTGTTTCAAAGCTTAATCCAGGCCAGTTATCAGGGTATTTACCGTGAATATTACCGATGCCTGCAGCAAGCATGGTAACACCAAGATCTGCTATTGCCTTGCATTCATCCGGATCAGCACATTCTCCCGCCCCGATAACGCCATCTTCCTCGCCGCCGATGGAGCCAACTTCTGCTTCAATGGAAAGACCCTTGCTCTCGCAAATTCCAACGAGTTCTGTTGTCTTCTCAATATTCTCAGCGATGGGATAATGAGATCCGTCAAACATAACAGATGAAAAGCCTGCTTCGATACAAGCCAAAGCACCATTATAGCTGCCATGATCTAAATGAAGTGCAACCGGAACTGTGATTTTTAATTCTTCCAACATTCCGTTTACCATACCAACAACGGTTTTATAACCGCACATATATTTGCCGGCACCTTCTGAAACTCCGAGAATGACAGGTGATTTTAATTCTTCTGCTGTCAATAAAACTGCTTTTGTCCACTCAAGATTATTAATATTGAACTGGCCAACTGCATATTTGCCCTGCTTTGCCTTGGTAAGCATTTCTTTTGCTGATACTAATGCCATAATGATATCCTCCGTTAAAAAATATTTATTTGAATAAAATAACCCAAATCTAAAAAATTATATCAGCATACATTATAATCGTTTCCGCCAGATTTGTCAAAACCAAAGTTGAGCGTTATTCCCTATCCTCTCGGCCCTCCCTGACCATGATACTCTTTTGCAAAATCAGAATCATCATCGGCTTAACTTACATCGGGATGCTTCTCTCCAGACACAGCGCCCCATATCCCAGTGTCCGGTTAGGATACACACTCTCCACCCGCAGCTGTCTGGCTCCATTGATCAAATAAGCCTTAACCTTCTCCCCATACAGAAATGGATCGTTTCCTCTTACAATACCCCATTCCATCAATAGTGCCCCGCTGCCGGTGACGAAGGGCGTTGCCATTGAGGTTCCGGATCTGATGGCATATCCGCCCCCGGGAGCACAGGAATTAATATCAACGCCGGGCGCCACCAGATCGGGCTTTATCATACCATTTCTGGTAAAGCCCCTCCCTGAAAACGGGGCATAACTGTCCGTATAGGCATTATATGCTCCTACTGTGATGGCACGCATTGACGTGGAGGGAATGGTCAGCGTTGTAAATTCTGAGGTGAGTAAAAACCTGGTCTGCGGGTTACTCATACCTCCGGCAGGAAGCCACATATCATAATCGCCCACCACAATTCTTCTCGGAACCAGTTCAAAGCGCCAGACTCCGGAATTGATATAATCATTGACAGGAATAAACTCAATGTAAATTTCCTGCTGCGGGTTATAGGGCGTGGGATCTCCATAATAGAGAAGAATATCAGTCTGGGCAATCCGAAATTGTTGTTTTCCAAGAATTCTTGGAATCGGACCCACTCTGGTTCCATTGGGTGCAATAATGGTAATATCAAATTGGTCAAAGTAGTTCTTCCAGATCTGTACATTGGTAGTGAATTCATAATCACTGACCGCCAGATCGATTCCCGTCGTATTGCCCATCGTCAGAACCCCCTGAACATGGTTCCCTGAAGCCCCCTCATTGCCTGTACCGATCATAATATTGGTTCTGCCCTGGGTTGCAATATCATCTACAAAGCTCTCCAGCAGTGACGTTCCCGTATGGGAACCATAGTTATTGCCAAAGCTGACATTGACCGCCACCGGTCTTCCCAGTGCAATTGACTGCCTTACCACAAAATCCAGTGCACTCATGAGCTGGGTCGTACGTGGAAATGACTCACCCACCGAGGTTCCCAGCTTTACAATGATCAGTTCACTCTGGGATGCAACACCACGATATAGTCCGTTGCTCGCTCTTCCATTTCCGGCGGCAATCCCTGTAACATGGGTGTAGTGTTAGAATACTAAACTATTTCTGTCAAAATCTCCAATGTATATAAACCTCTTGATTATTCTCCGAATCTTTTTCTCCAACTTCAATAAATTCTACGAATTCATTTACGATTTCGTGATTAAGTTTAGCAAAATCCGCGCACTTATTCATTAGATCGTTCTTTTGGTTTTGGGTTTGGTTTTGACCGCTTACAACCAATTCCTCAATTTCTGCCTTAAATCTCGCTATCAAATGACTGGTTTCAGTAATCGTATCGCTGATCGAATTCTTAAGATCTATATATTCCGAATCGGTAATCAGCCCGCTGCTTTTATCTATGTAAAGATTCAAAAGAGCCTTTTTTAATTTTTCTTCTTTTTCCTGACAATTTGATAATTCGTTTTTTTTCTTTGTCATAATCTTTTTATTATCATTCTCAATAAAAAGGCCTTTATCAAATGGATTTTGCTCTAAGTGAATCTGTATCAATTTTTTTATTCTTTCTTCCAATACCGCAATTAAGTTATAGTAATTGATAGAATGAGAAGAGCATTGCTGTCTGTTGGATCTTCGGTATAACTGGCAATTAAGATATTTATATTTACTTTCACCATTAATTTTGGTTAACGTACTGCCACAAGTCAGGCATTTCACTTTACCTGCAAGTAAAGAAACTTCCCCTTCTTTCGATCTGGCATATCTCCTTGTTTTAATCAGCTTTTGAACAAGATCAAATACTTCCTTATCAATGATTGGCTCATGGCAATTGGGTACTATAATCCATTCTGCCTGTGGAACTTCCACAACTTTTTTACTTTTATAGCTAACCTTTCTTTGTTTCCCTTGTACCATATCACCAATATACATCCGGTTGGTTAATATTTGCCTTATAGTAGTCGTTGCCCAGATCCCGTACCGGTTACCAAATGTATTATCTTTTAACCGGTTCTCATAGTGTAAACCTTGATTTTTTTTATAAATAGCTGGTGTCGGTATTTTTTCTTCCGATAACTTATAGCAGATTTGCCGATTACCATATCCTTGTGTGGAATAAGTAAAGATCTTTCTAACTACCTCCGCAGCTCCTTCATCAATAACCAATTTATATTTATCCTTTGGATCCTTATTATATCCATAGGGAGCATATGCCCCAAGAAATTGTCCTTTTTCCATCTTGGCTTTATAAACACTCCGGATATTTTCTGATAAGTCCTCACAATACCATTCGTTGATTAACCCATTGATTTGTCTGGCCTTTTTATTACCTTTAAGATCAGTATCCACATGATCGACAATACCAATAAACCGAACGCCTATGAAAGGAAACAATCCATGTATATACTTTTCCACCAGCTCCATATCCCTGGTAAATCTGGATTGAGTTTTACAAATAATCGTGTTAAAACAACCGTTTTTTGCATCTTTAATCAGCCGTTTGAAATCAGGCCTATCGCTGTCAAGCCCGGAATAATCATCATCCGAATATATCCCATAGATAGCAAACTCATGAACCATTGCGTAATCAATAAGTAACAATTTCTGATTTTGAATACTGGCACTATCATCTCCCTGGTTTATTTTATCCTCATCTTCCTTTGACAGTCTGCAATAAATAGCTGCTTTTACCACCCTTACCACCTTCCCTTAAATGAAATATTCGGCTTTTTCACAGATTGGTATGTAAATTTGCAAATTATCAAATCACTTCTCTCTGCTGTTTTTAATAATTCTCGCTAATATCTTTGATATAATTTTATTCCTTTCTTCGACACGTTTGTCTTTAAACACTTCTTTTACAATAATCACAGTCGAACTCCTCATTCTTTTTTCTGTTGTTAAATATATATTCTTGATAATTCTTGTCCTATTCTGCTCATAAAAAAGTTGTTAAGCAAAAAGCCCGACAATTTAATACGGCTGGCTGTTAATAACCTATAACAGCCAGCCTTTTATGAATAACTCCCATTCCCTTTTTCTCTTTCAATGTATGCTTTCAGGTAAGAATCATATGAATCCCCCCATTATTTGGTGTAATATCTATCCGGACTGATCCCATGGCAAACCTGTTAATACCTCTTAATTATCTTGTATATTTTTCATGTCGTGAAAGCCGTTACCCCAGATATTGATTTCATTTAAAATTGGTAGCAGTGATTTACCAAATGTAGTTAATCCATACTCCACACGTAAAGGAACTTCAGGATAAATCGTTCTGGTAATCAGTCCATCTTTTTCCAGACTTCGCAATTGAGCGGTTAACACTTTCTCGGAAATTTCAGGAAATCTGCGACCTATTTCACCAAAACGTAGATTGCATTCAGCGAGGTTCCACATAATTACCACCTTCCATTTACCACTAATCAGATAGATCGCAAGCTCCATTGGGCAGTTATATATTTTACTTTGGTATTCAACCATATCGTATTCACCCCCTAAAAAAATTTATATGACTATAAATAAAAGACTTCCTTATTTATTAAGCCTATCATAAAACATCATATAAATATAGCCTGACTTATCTCCCTTTCATACTTACCAATCAGTAAGAAACCCACAAAAAAGTGCGGTATTGTCAGTTGTTTATATTATAGTTATGATAGATATATAACATAATAAACGAAAGCAAAATGCTTTGCAGGAGCAATGCGGCAGAATATCCTTGCATCTATATCATAAAAAAGAATAAGTCTGTAACCACATTTTCTTGGCTGCAAACTTATTATAGGAGGAGAACTATATATGAATTCTGTTATTGAGTCAATACTAACACGAAAAAGTATTCGTAAATTTACCAAAGAGAAGTTATCAAGGGAAACCATAGAACTCTTATTGACTGCAGCCATGAATGCTCCCTCCGCTTGTAATCAACAATCATGGTACTACATTGTCGTCACAGATCAAGAAAAGCTTGAAAAACTCTCAACACTCCATAGTGGTGTTTCTTATGTAAAGGACGCATCAATAGCTGTCATCATCTGCGGACAGCCCAGTGCTGCAATACTTGACTATTTTTGGACGGATGATTGTGCTGCCGCCACACAGAATCTTCTGCTCGCTGCTCATTCAATTGGTCTAGGTGCTACCTGGACAGGAATCAATCGTCAAGATTCGATTGCGATACAATTTTTTCGCCAGAACATTGGAATCTCTGATGATTATACACCATTTGCCATGGTACCCATTGGCTATCCCGCAGAGACGAAACTACCCGTTAATAAATATGATGAGCACAAAATTAAATGGATTTGAAACTATGCCTGTTCTGCCATTACCGTTAATATATGGATGAATACCTTCAAATTCCATATAAAATCTGGCTGCCAATTCAATAAAACGGAGACTTTTTTCGTCTCAATATGCTCTTTCACAAGCTTTCCATTAATACCGGGATCATATATGGCTGCGGTGGTTCATCTGCCGCAGCCATAATCCGAACAGGTATTTTGTGATATTCACCTCTGTCTCCCCGTCTGTCCATGAGAACCAAAGAATGAATTTCCTTTATTGCTTTCTCAGAAAACTCCTCTTACCCCGATACCAGCTGTTTTACATACTCAAATGCTTCGTGATATCCAACCGAATATTTCATTACTTTTCAACGCTTACACACTTTAGTATTCAAATACTTCACATGGGTACCGTGACTAAAAAACAGTACGTATTTCGTAGTGCATGATGACAAATTAACAATGTAGTAATTCTTGCTTTTTTGTTCTTTTAGTATGTTCTTAACGTTGCGTAGCTGAAAAACTATATATTCCAGTGTATTTCAATATCTCTATTTCCATATATGTCCTTCTCACCAAATTCAATATAGTCAATAAAATCATCAACTATTTCATTGGTTAACTCTTCAAACTTTGCATATTTCTTTGCCATGGCAACAACATCAATTCTTGTGACATTTTCTTTTTGCAAAGACTCTATGTCACTTTTTATTTTCTCGTGTTCCGCTTTTAGCTTATTTAAATCATTTTCGAAATTTTGTTGGTTAGACATATACATCGTCTCAGTGACGACACCCTTCACCTTATCCATGTACAACGTTGAAACTGCCCGTTTGATATCATCCATCTTCACTGTTATATTTTTTAACTCTTGCTGTTTCCCATTTAACTTTTTCTCGAGACTTATACGACCGGTTACTATCTTTTCGATCACTTCGTTATTAGCTTCATTATTAAGCACACTATCAATCAAACTATGAATTTCACTACTTACTAAAGCCAATGATTTATTTAACGATACTGTGTGGGAAGTACATTCTTTATTCCTTGTTTTATTCGCCAATTGACACCTTATGTAAGTTTGTCTGTTAGGACTATATCCACCGGTCTTAATCATACTTGAACCGCAATCTTTACACTTAACTTTACCCGCTAAACAATGTGCCTTTCCTTTATCACCACTCAAATTTGAACTAACTGTGCGCTTGGATTTCATCAGTTGCTGAACACGGCTAAAGGTATTTAAGTCAATGATTGCTTCGTGATTATTCTTAATTACGACCCATTCGTCTTCAGGAGCTATTACTACTTTTTTACTCTTGTAACTTACTTTTTTCTCGCGCCCCTGTATTAGTGTACCTGTATAAGCCTCATTATTCAGAATTCTTTTAACCGTCGAAAGACCCCAAATACCGTACTGCGTTGAAAAATTAGAAGCATAATTATTTTGATACTTGTATCCAAGAGAGATTTTATACTGAGTTGGGGTAAGAATCTTTTCGTTCGTGAGGATATTCGTAATCTGTTTTACACTGTATCCCTGCGAATACAAATCAAAAATCTTTCTCACAACTTTTGCAGCTTCTTTATCTATCACTATTTTATGTCTGTCTTCCGGATTCTTCTTATAGCCGTAGCAAGCAAAACTACCGAGAAATTGTCCATCCTCCATCTTCTTTCTAAATACAGCTTTAATGTTATCACTCAATTCTTCAACATACCATTCATTTACAAGACTGTTTATCTGTCTAGCCTTTTTATTGCCTTTTATGTTGGTATCAACGCCATCGACAACTCCAATAAATCGAATGCCCCATTCAATAAACAGCCCGTTAAAATACTTTTCAGAGATCTCCATGTCCCTGGTAAATCTGCTCTGTGATTTACATATAATTACATTAAATTCTCCATTCTTTGCATCCAGTAACATCTCATTCCAATTGGGTCTGTCTTTATCTGTACCGGAGTAATCGTCATCACTGTAAACCTTATAAATCAGCATATCATGATCCGTTGCGTAATCCATTAGTAACAGCTTTTGATTTTGAATACTTTCGCTGTCATCTCCTTTGTTTAATTTATCAAAATCTTCCTTTGACAACCTGCAATAAATTGCTGCTCTGTCCATAATATCTTTTGCCCCTTTATTAATTGTTCTTTCTCTCAATCATCTTTATGACTATCTGTAATATTTCTTTTTCGCGCTTTTCTTTATCTGCTTGCTTAAAGTGATTATGAACCACTAACTTTCCCATAGTGCCACCGATAAATAATTTTACTTATTACATTATATTTCTCAGCACATTTATCTATCACCAATTCCACATTTAACTCCATACGATGTCTAAAAATTTTTTATGGAGTTATTGTGTGGATAGATAACTTGACAAATGTTTTATGGGCATGCCTTACTGTAGACAAGAATCCGGCATGGCGGAGCTTGGATTTCATCTTCCAAGGGAAACCATGGCAAACTGTGCGCCCGCCGGGCGCACCCACAAAAAAAAATCCCTAGTTTATGGGGATTCTTTTTTATATACTTTATGATATCTTCGTAAGTAGGTTGCAAACCTTAATTTTATTTTCTAAGCCCCGCATCAATACAGGCTTTATTTCTTTTTGTTTTTATTGTCGGGAAATCATTCTTGCTATCATAAATCCCTTTATATACCTTCATTTCCTTATTGCATGTTCCGCCTTTATGGCCAATGATCTCCGTATCTTCTATATTCATTGATGAATAATTTATACACAATCCAATATCTTTACTTTTTAGTTTCTACTCTATATTGTGGGTTTTCTCAAAGAAAACTCTCATCAAAATATCCTGTGCATAGTTCCCGAATTTTTGTCCGAACAGGGAAATACCACCGACATTTTTAGCATCCTCCGCCACTTCAAATCGAATGCTCCAGTATGGTTCTGTGCAAGTCAGCACTTGGTCCAATGTTACATCCGACATCTTTATCCCATCCATCGTCACACCTTCACGCGTCACATGAATAACCTTTAGTAGACCATATTGATTGGATGGCCACCATTCAGGTGTAAGAATGCCTCTCTTCACTCCATAATCACCTGGGCTAGTCCATGTGAATAGCTTAATTCCATTAAAATAAAACGATATGTCAGAGGGCCAATCGTCTGCAAAGTCTGGTGCCTCTGATGCTATCTCAACGGAGAGCTCAATCT
The DNA here is from genome assembly GCA_023439505.1 of Bacillota bacterium. Taxonomy (GTDB): domain Bacteria; phylum Bacillota; class Clostridia; order Lachnospirales; family Lachnospiraceae; genus Mobilitalea. Next base: position 34,258 of record JAEXNR010000050.1, on the reverse strand, counting down.
CGGTCATTAATTGATCCGGAGAATAACAGTTTTGTACACGGTATTCTACATACCCTTGAGTAAACCATAGAAGTTGGGCATTGGTCCTTTCTGGATCCCAGAAAGATCTGGGGTCATCAAAAACGCCAATTACGTCTTTTTCAGTTGCCAGACCACAGGTGGGCTTTCCATCGATAGCACAATACTGCCCCACCGGAATCGATATCGAATACACTGATGGTAGATTACGTCTGCGAGTTTCAATCATAAACCTGTACTCTGCAAATACCAAAGTACAGACTCTACTTGTAGACCCATTGCGTTTCACAAGATGACTTGTTATAAATCTGGCATCTTCAAGCACCTTAACATGTTTCAACATAATTGGGCTACTTACTCCAACCCTTTCCGCCAGCTCTTTGATATTGAGATCTTCCTTAGAAAGCAGTTGGATGATTCTCAATCGCACATCACTTGCAAGAGCGCCGAAAAAGGCTACATTTTCTGGTGTTGGATTTATTATCAATATTATCACCTTCCTGGTCTATAACATCAAGCTTAAAACATTGATTTTTAAGTCTCTACTTTATATAGTTACCTCTATAACCCGAGCCAACAGTGTAGAACCGTCATTTCAAAAATATTTGCTGTAATAACTTGATTTTCCTTCTTTTTTGTCTTTCATATTCCTTTTAGATACCACTTGTATTCTCTCGCTATTTATCCTTTTACTCCACCTGCGGTCAAGCCGGCGATAAAATTCTTTTGGAATATTATGAATAGTATAATGATTGGGATGATTGTGAAAACGGCACCTGAAATTAACAAATCGTAGTTATTGCCATAGGGTGTTAGCAACGAACCCAATCCGATAGGAAGTGTGAGCTTGTTTTTATCATTCAATACAATCATTGGCCAGAGATAATTGTTCCAGCTATTCATGCCCACGAAAATTCCCATTGCAGCAAAGGAAGGCTTCATTAACGGCATGATAATTTTGTAGAAAATAAGGTATTCATTACATCCATCTACACGTGCTGCATCAAGAAAATCCTTTGGGATTCCACTAAGATACTGACGAAAAAAGAATATTGGCAGTGGGGCTGCAATAGATGGTAAGATTACTCCCCAAAAGCTATTGATCAGACCTATCTTCATAATTAGCTGATAAAGAGGAAGCATAATAATTTCCAGCGGAACCATCATGATAAAAAGTACACAAATAAAAAGTGCATTCTTAAACTTGAAATTATACATAGCAAAACCGTAACCAACAAAAGCACTCACTAATAAGGTAAGTACCACTTGTATTATGGTTACAAAAATGCTGTTAAAGAACCACGTAAAATATCTATCATCCGTAAATAGATATTTATAATTATATAGGGACATGTTTGAAGTGTCAATATTTAACCCGATGCCCTGCCTCATAATTTCCGTACCCGGTCTGAGAGAGGCCAGAAATATACTGATAAACGGAACCAGTGTAATTATCGCCAGGATCAAAAGCACTATATGTATAGGAATAGAACTAAGGGAGAACTGGGATTTTTTCTCAAATGTTTTTTTCATATCTGTCACTCCTTATTAAAGAAACCGGTAACTTTAAGTTGCACGAGGTTAACAACCAGCGTTATTGCCAACAAACAAAGTCCTACGGCACAGCCTAAGCCAATCTTATTCTGATCCCATCCAAGACGGTATAGATAGCCGACAATTGTTAATCCCTGTCCTCCCGGATAACGTCCACCATTAAACAACATACGGCTTTCCAGGAACATGGACATACCACCGTAGATACTGATAGTCAAAACATAGGTAGCTGTTGGCTTTAGAAACGGAACCGTAACATATCTAAAACTCTGCACTGCATTTGCTCCATCTATAGACGCTGATTCATAAAGCTCATTAGGTATACTTTGTAGTCCTGATAAATAATACATATTATTTACACCCATCCAACGCCAGCAACACAATACCAGCAATGCCAGGAATGTTGTCCACATCGCAGGCCCTCCTAGCCATTTTATAGGCTCAAGGTTAAATAGACCCAAAATACTATTTAGCAAAGCAGTATCCATCTCACCAAAAATCAATCGGAAAGTAAAGCCACCAACAACGATGGAAACCAGGGCTGGCAGAAAAAACACTGAACGAAAGAAACTCTTTGCCAAAACTTTCTTAGAATTTAAGAAAACTGCCAGTAACATTGGAAGTGGAACTAGTACTGCGCAAGTAATCAAGGTATATATAATACTATTAAACACTGCTTGTTTAAAATCACCGCGAAACAGGTTGCTAAAGTTATCAAAACCGACAAATTTAGTTTTCCCCGGCAGGACCTCCTGAAAGCTCATAATAATTGATGAAATGATAGGATACAAAAAAAACAGCAGAAAGGTAATGACAAATGGCCCAACAAAAACATAAGGCGCAAGTTTTTGTGAATAAAGCAAAGATTTTCGTTGTCTTGGTGCCTTGTTACCAGGCAGCATTTCTTTCTGTTTCATGATCATCGACCTCCTTTTTCCCTATGCATGATCCAGCAAAAGGGAATTATATATGGGGAAAGAAAAATCAAAGTGACATAGATATGATTTTCTTTCCCCTTAACTTATCTAATCGTTACTATACAGCAGATAGTTACTGTATTACATTCTTCTGTTCCTCAGCCAACATTTCCGGAATATTAACATTGGCTTCATTATATGCTCGATCTAAAACCTTATTCTTCATGATGTCTAATGCTTGTGGAAGGTTTTCTCCATTGTTACTAGCAACGATTTCGTCTTTAATCTCAAGCAAAGTATCGAATGGATTGTCTACATAGTAATCAGTAAACTTATTCTTTGCATGGGTAACTTCTGTCATTGACCATACATCCGTACGGATAGGGTCAAATCCAAGGGTATTCCAAATCTCTATGCCTGCTTCCTGAGACAGTTTAGCATAAGCAAGGAATTCTTTTACAAGTTCAGGATTCTCGCACTGATTAGTTATGGAAGTACCAGTACCACCTTGCCCAATAGAGCGTTTTTCACCAGCTTCCCAAACAGGAAGTGGAGCGATTGCGATCTTTTTCGCTAAGTCAGGCATGTAGTTAGTGAAACGATCAAGATACCACATTGGCATTACAATAGAACCGATTTCTCCTTTATTCATCATCGCATAGAACTCTTCTGCATGATGGAATCCGCCAGGAGCAACTACAGCAAGACCTTCGTCTATCAACTTACGGTTGAACTCAAGAACCTTTGCCATTTCAGGGGTATCGATAGTAATGGAGCCATCAGCAGCAGTCATATCTCCACCAAGTTCAGCTAACAATGGCCACATATGCCATATGTCTGTTGCTTCTACGGATTCCCAATACTTAGTCGGTTCAACTTCTTTCAGCTTTTTACCCGCATCATAGTACTCATCCCAGGTCTTAATATTCTTCCAATCAACTCCAGCCTTATCACAAAGCTCAGTATTGTAGAATATAACAGCAGCACCAACATGGAAACAGATTCCATAATAGTTATTGTCCTTAGAGTAGATATCTACTCTAGCTTTGATGATATTGCCTAATTCAGGTTCAACAATATCATTTAGAGGGAGAAGCTGAATATCACCCTTTAAGAAGTTTGCATACTTACCTGCTTCGATATCAACCATATCAGGTGCGCCTTTTCCAGATTGCAGTGCCATAAGGAGCTTACTATGCATGTCATCAAATGGATATACGGTTGGAATCAGGTTGATTGGTTTGTCAGGATGTGCAGCATTCCACTTTTCAACCATCTTCTGGTAGTACTCAACATGAAGGTCCTGGAAGGTCCAAAACTCAACATCAGTTGCTTTTACGCTGGCACTTTGAGTTGCTGTTGGTTTGCTTTCACTTGGCTTATCTACAACTGCTGGTGTATCATTTTTGGAGCAGCCCGCAGCTAATACAAGCGTCAGTGAAAGGAGTAGTGCGATGATTTTTTTCATATTCTTTCCTCCTAAAATTATTTTATAGTTAAGAAAGTACTGAGGCGATATGACACATGCAATTTAAATAATATTTGGGGGAATCCATATATGATGTACACGAACTAGGCCTATTCGTTCATTTGATATGTCTATCCCTGGCAAATCTTCTTTCTGTAATCTGCTCATGTCATATTACTCACCATTTCCTTAATTCTAAAGAAAGCGTTGTGGTACCTTTATTGAAGTGGAGTCCGGCAAAAACGGACTACGTTCCATGAAGCTTTTCCTATTATAATTTCAAAATTTCCATCCTCCAAAGCGGTTACGGTGTCGTTAGCGAGATTTGGCATCACTGAATCAGGGTTCTTTGGAGTGTTTACCGCGTTTTTATTTTCATTGAACAGCGTAATGTGCTCCTTAAACCGGTAATGTTCATATCCATTGATATGTAAATCAACTCTCATGGATTCTTCTAAATTTCTATTTACAGCAAACAGTGCCAGTTCTCCTGTTTCCTCATTCTCAATTACTATAGATTCCAGATAAGGTACATCCGTAAATCTCTTCGAATCATATTTAGGTGATGCTACAAAGGTGTGTAAGGAGTTTCCTCTGCCATACTTTGACACATGCAAAAATGGATAGAAGATCGTTTGGCGGCAGAGGCCGCCACCCACATCCGTCATGATTGGAGCAATGACATTGACAAGCTGTGCCATACAAGCCATTTTCAAACGGTCAGCATGTTTAAGGAAGGTAATTAGCATACAACCTACAAGCAAAGCATCTTCAAAGGTGTACACATCCTCCAACAACTGAGGGGCGGAATGCCATGGATTGTACTTCATGGTGTTATCATCCTGATTTTTTGTATGGTACCATAAATTCCACTCATCAAAGCTAAGCATGATGTCTTTTTTACCACGTTTTTTTGCTTTTATGTAATCACAGACTGCAATAACTGTTTTAATAAAGCGATCTGTTTCTATGGATTGAGCAAGAAAATCTGCACTATCTCCACATTCATTGCCAAAGTATTGATGTAGTGAGATATAATCCACCACATCATAAGTATGGGTTAGTGTCTCTGCCTCCCATTCCGGGAAGGTATCCATTAAGGTGTGAGAACTTCCACAGGATACAAGTTTCAGATCCGGATCAACAAGGCGCATGGCACGAGCTGTCTCAGCTGCCAAACGGCCATATTCAGTTGGTGTTTTATGACCTACCTGCCAATCACCGTCCATCTCATTGCCCAGACACCATACTTTTATATCATGGGGTTGCTGATAACCATGACGAATACGTAAATCACTTAAATATGTACCGGATGGGTGATTACAGTATTCCAGAAGATCCAGGGCAGATTCAATACCTCTGGTTCCCAAATTAATTGCCATCATTGGTTCGGCCCCTACTCGTCGACACCAATGAGCAAATTCATTCACTCCCACCTCATTGGTTTCCAGTGATCGCCATGCCAGGTCCAAACGTTTAGGACGACTTTCAACAGGACCGACACCATCTTCCCAACGATAGCTGGATACGAAATTGCCACCAGGATAACGAATAATAGGTATTTCCAACTCTTTTACTAATTCCATTACATCTTTTCTAAAGCCGTATTCATCCGCCTCTCTGTGATGTGGTTCATAGATACCATTATATATGCATCTTCCAAGATGCTCGGCAAAGGAGCCAAATACATTCTTATCCACTTCTCCAATAATATTGCCCTTTTCAACTGCAATTTTTACTTTTTTATAACTCATAGTAGTTATTCCCTTCTGTGATTATCTTTTATGTTAATTATTAATTATGTTATGTTGTGTTTATACTTGGAATTATAGCCTGTATTTGTAATATTGTCAATAGACGTTCTATATATTTATAATTTTATAGTAATATATAACAATTATCATTCTATCAATTTACAATTTCTTCAAATTATAAATGATTATTATTAATGTTAATTAGTCATATATTAATCATCATCCTAATTAATATACATGAGAAAATCCTAAAATTTAGCCTAAAATCCATCAAATAGGAGGTTGGTTTTTATATGGAACATATCGCTACAAGCTAAAAAAGGAACTTGTAATGACTTATTTATCCGGAGCGGGAAGTTATACAATCTATCCCTTTTTATCTATAACGCAAAAAAGACACCGTTCTAAATTCTTAGAAAAGTGCCCAAAATAGTGCATTCTTAGCTACCTGACGTACAATCTGTTTTACTTTCAGTTTTGCCGGAATAAATTCTACTTCTGTTCGAATTAATTGTTTCCCAATGACTTTTAACGGGTTTTACGCACCTTGGACAGTTATCCTCCGGATATCAGATATAAATTAATATTCATCAAGATAAAACTGTGCTTGTAGGTGAAACAGTTCAGCATAATATCCTTTTTGTAATAATAATTCTGAATGATTACCAATTTCAACTATATTTCCATCGTGCAATACAACTATTCGGTCACAAAACTTTGTACTGGATAGTCTATGTGAAATAAAAATTGATGTTTTTGATTCTGTCATAGATAGAAATTTAGTGTATATTTCATATTCCGCCTTTGGATCAAGTGCAGCTGTTGGCTCATCTAAAATTACAATAGGAGTGTCTTTATATAATGCTCTTGCAATAGCAAGTTTTTGTGCTTCTCCACCAGATAGTTCAACTCCATCCTCCTCATAGACTTTATAAAGGTAAGTTTCAACCCCCTTATCTAAAGAAGAGTTACTACCAAATACTGCCTCCGTATGCTATCTAATAAACTACATATTGTTGTCCTTCCATCAACCTTTTTTATATCTTTTTACAGATCAAAATAAACCGTCCAATCTATGGGCGGCTTTATTTTTAAGCGAGTATCAAACCTATTGTTTTTCAGCTACCCGACATGGGTTCCGTGTCCTGACAGATCGGTACTGGGAACAATCTCCAGGCGCTGTGGCATAGGTGTCCTCAGAGCCTCATTGATCTGTTCCCTTGTATATAAGGTGCCTGTAATATAGCCCTCCGGAGGATTCCCGGGAATGGACTGATCCCACAGCATAAGAATTCTTGTCGTTCCGTCTTCATTGCGAAAGTCCGGATGGGAATAATCAATTCCGGAATCAACCACTGCAACAATCACGCCTGCTCCAAATAAATTAAACGGACGGGTTTGTACCGGATTAATACAAGAGGCCGTCTTTCCCTGATTCACTTCCAGAAATATATGTTTTGGTTTTTCAATAAATTCTATTTCATCATAGGAGGCAAGTGCATCGATCTGATCCTGCGGAATAATGATGATGGCATAACCTCCGGTAAGCTCATTGATCAGAACATTCAGCTCGTTTCTGATGCGGTCCAGATTCCCGTTATATTTTACAATCAGTTCCCAGGTTCTTGTCTCAGGCTGATATCCCACTCCCAAATCCAGTGTTTTCTCTCTTGTCGCTTCCGGTACATCAAGAGCCAGATTTAGTTGATTCTCTATTACTCCACTGTCCACGTAATTTCCTCCAGAAGGCAGTTATAGTTAATCTAATATATGCTTTAGCCGGTCATTATACTACCTCACGAGATTTCATGCCAATAAAAACTATCTTTCAATAGAATAGTCAATCGCTGTAAAATGAATTCAACTCACCAAAAAGTACAGTTTATCTGTATACTCCGGCGAGTTGAAAATGAAAGTTTATGAATTGATCAATACGATATTCAATATCTGTGAGAAGTCACGAAGCGGATATGTGGTCTGAGGATCAGTCATTGCCTCTCCGATACCTGCGGTATCAAATCCGCCCAGGGTTCCTGCCTGAATCCCGGATATGGCATCTTCTACCACAAGGCATTCGCCGGGCTTTAGTCCAATCCTCTGTGCTGCTTTGAGGAACACTTCCGGATCAGGTTTGCTTTTCGTGATACAGTTCCCATCGACAACTGCATCGAAAAAGTTGCCAAGGCCTAATCTCTCCAGAATAAGCGCCGTATTTTTACTGGATGATCCAATCGCCAGCTTCATTCCCGCTTTTCTGAGGGTATTAAGTGTTACTCTTACATCGTCTGATAAATCAAAGGAATTTATATTAACAAGTAGTTCTTTGTATCTTTCGTTTTTCCGATCAGCCATGGCAAGCTTCTCCTGATCGGTGAATTTTCTTTCACTCTTTTCAAGAAGGATTTCCAGACTTTCCATTCTGGAGACACCCCGTTGTCTGTTGTTATCTTTTTTGGTGAAATTATCTATTCCTATTTCTTTCGCAAGCGCTTTCCATGCCTCATAATGATACTCATCCGTACTGCAAATTACACCGTCCAGATCAAATATAATTCCCAGATATTTAGTTTGACTCATTTCTGTTTTCCTCCAGCCAAAGAAGTGACAATTTGACCCATTCCTTTAAATGAAATTTGGAAAGCTGGGATTTGTCCACTACAAGTGCATCACTTGTCCCCTGACCATGAGGTCCTCTGCCGAATATATGCAATTCATACGGCACATTGCATTCGCGAAGTTTGGAAGCGAATCCCCACAAATCGGACGGGTGAATTACCGTGTCCTGATTGCTTCCCCAGAGGAAGGATTTGGGTGTTTTTTCACTGACATGATGCAAAAGATCGTAATACTCTTTTTCCTCTTCCGTGACATCCATCTTACCTGCGATAATCTGTGTGATATCCGCACCGCGAAGATCAGGCATAAGTCCTTCCTCCATCATCCTGATAATTTCCGGAGGGACGGGCCCCCTGTTCCAGGGTTTTAGTGTAATTGCCGGATATCCAAGAATCAATGCGTTAGGTTTAATTTCTTCCTCTGTTGCGTGAAGGGCATCCAATAGGAATTGTTGATGATAAAAGACACCGATACTTGCCGCAAGATGCCCTCCGGCAGAAAAGCCGGCAACTGAAATATCCTGCGGATCAAGATTCCATTCCTTTGCATGTGCTCTGATAAACTTAATTGCTGCAGCAACTTCCGTAAGCGCTTTCGGAAAGGGATTTTCTATTGTGACGGAATAATTTAATACAAAGCTGCAATATCCCTCTCTGGCGTATGCCAATGCAACCGGCTCTCCTTCATTTTCTGACACGAACTGATATCCGCCTCCCGGACATACCAGAACCACGGGTCTTTTTATCCCCCTGAAATCATATTTATCCTGAAAAAGCACATAGGAAGTCAGTGTAGCTTCGCTGTGATCTAATAGTTTATATACCTTGTTTATCATTTTAATCCTCCATGCTGCCAATGCCCGCCAATTTGGGCATCAGCACAAATTTGCCGTGTGAATATTTTAATTTTTATACTATCATTTCTATGTTAAGATTCTATCGTCTGGTATCCCATTTCCCGCAAAAGGGGTCTACAGGAGATATTCCTGTGAATTCACTTCTTCCAAATAGTTTGTCAATCAGCAATTCAAGGGTATCCTCATTGCTGCCATAGCAGTTGATAAAGGTTCTGATTCTTGGAACATCCAGAAGATGATACGGGTTTTCTACTGATACAAATATGGTAGGAACGGCGTTAATATAAATGGGACAGTTAATTCCCATGGGATTCATCCATTCAATACGCACCGTCGTCTGATTCGACTTCGTAGCGATATTGGCGATATATAGCATGAGATCATATTCTTCCACCAGTTCCATGTAGCTGGGCTGTTTTCCTTCCAGCCGCTCACCGGGAACAAACTTGACAGCATGAATTCCCTCTTGCTGAAGAAGCCCAATCAATTTATCTGCTGTTCCAACTTCTCTGCCATATCCCAGGGCATTTTCACCGCTCTCTATTTCATAGACGAGAATGTTTCTGATCGTTTTCTTGTCCAGAGGAAGAATATGATCAAGATTCTTAACAAGTGTTATGCTTTTGTCACTTACTTCTCTCGCGATTTGTTTCGCATGTTCGGATGACAGAATCTTCTGTGCATCCTCCAGTTTCGGTATGGTTGCGGAGACATGCAATTTGATCGATGCTTTTAATGCCAGTATTCGTACAACTGCTTCTTCCAGTCTTTGTGGTGAAATTACGCCCGAATGAACACCCTCCAGCATAAACTGATAGTCCTCCTCCAGGTTCTTTGTAAAAAGAAACATATCACAACCGGCCGCAATGGAATAGGGTACCAGAAGATCTCTCCTCATCGGTATATTCATTCCCGCCATTGTGGTTGCATCGGTTATGATCAATCCGTTAAAACCAAGCCGGTCTCTTAAGAGTCCGCCCAAGAGTTCTTTTGACAGGGAGGCCGGAAGAATTTCTTCGTCTTTTAAGTCAGGATTCAGGAATTTTGAATACTGCGGCTGCATGATATGACCCACCATCACAGTCTTCGCACCTTCCTCGATGAGTGTCTTATATATTACGCCATAACTTTTGTCCCATTCTGAACAGGTCATGTCATTGATTGATGTCAGAAGATGCTGATCTCTTTCATCCACTCCATCCCCCGGAAAATGCTTTATGGAAACACATACATTTTCACTTTGACATCCCTTAATATATGCGGAAGCCATGGCAAGAACTGTCTTATCATCACTTCCATAGGTCCTGGTATTTGTAATTGGATTCCTGAAATTATAATCAATATCCACCACCGGGGCAAATGCATAATTTGCACCTACACTCTTTGCCTCAAGTGCACAGATCTGTCCGAGTTCATAAGCATATTTCGTATCGCCGGTCGCCGCAACAGCCATCTGGGAACCTACTTTGGTACCCTGCTTTACAATTCCGTTCCCGCCTGTTTCAAGATTCGCCGCAATCAACATAGGAACCTTGCTGTTTGTCTGCAGATAAGCAACCGTCTCCACAACCTCTTCCTTCTCCATTGGCCTGCACATAAGTCCGCCGACCTGGAGATCCTTCGTAATGTGGTTCAAATAATTCCTGTCTGTTACGGGACCGGTGAGAAGAAACAGCTGTCCAACCTTCTCAGCCAGCGACATATTCTCATATGTAGTTTTGATCCACTCGAGGTCCCCCTCAGACAGATAAAAAGGGTTTTGTGTTAGTCGTTCATAATTCATCATACTGTCTCCTTATGTTTGGAATGCTGAAAGAATTCGATAATTTTATTCTGATTTGTTGTATACGCCATGATCAGAACGATAATTACACCTGTGATGATTGTTACAATAGCACCATCTATTCCAAAGCTTACAAGACCATAAGTCATTACATTCATACCCAAAGAACCAATGAATACTCCCCATGGCAGACAGGAATATCCGGCTAAGAACAGACCAATAAGAACAGGTCCCATAGAAGAGAACATCAGTGTTGTTGAACTAAGATTACTTGCAGCTGTCACCTGGGATACATTTGCATTCAGTAAAGCAGCCACACCCAGCAGAGCGCCTACCAGAGCATAGGTCTGGACGATATTCTTTTTTTCGTTCACTCCGGCATTAATCGCAAGTCTGGCATTATTCCCCAGGGATTTGAGATTACTTCCGAATCTCGTTTTATATAAAAGAACGTATACCATCATCATGATCACCGCCAGCAGAATATAGCACCAGGGTGAACGTGATAACATCAGTAAATTATTCATATATTCCGGGGACGCATTAAATACATTTGCTCCATTTCCATCATAAACAATACCGGTCAGTGCCTCATAAACCATAACAATACCCAGAGAAACTATCATATTAGGCACGCGCAGAATCAAATAGGCTGCTGCTTCAATCAGGGCAAGAATAACACATAAGATCATACAGAGAAGCAATACGCCAAACACAGGAAGCTGCATCTTCATTCCAAGATTGATTCCGATAATTCCGCCAAGGGTTGCTATTGTTCCGGGAGCAAAATCCCATCTTCCTCCGGAAAGGGGGATGGCGATGGCCATACCTATCGTACAGGAAAGCACACTGGTTCTGAAAATATTCGATGTGATATAACTGCTAAAGAAATAATCTTTGCCTGTTATGATCGCAGCAATTGCAAATAAAGCCCACATAACAGCCGGAAAAATCAGTGTTTTCAAATACCCTGTCATTATTTTTTTATGTTGTTTCATAAACCAGACTCCTTTATATGCTGCGGGAACCAGGTTCCCGCAGCTGTGGATTAACACCGATTATCTTGCCGCTTTTATTTCTTCCACGGTACGTGAGGTTAAATCATTCAGATCTTTCAGTGTTGCGTTTGGATTTTCGCTGAGTAATACTGTTTTAATTTCGTCTGCAGTTACAGCCCCCTTATTCATTCCGTCACTTCCTCTGCCAAAAGCATAGGTCACGAAATCTTCGATGGAATCCTTGTCATAAACAGGATATCCTGCAACACCGTTTACTACTGTCAGATCATTCTCTGTCTTGTTATAGCTTCCCTGCGCAGAATCTGAATAACTAAGGCCCTTCATTGCATTCATAATTCTTACAAATGAAGATGCAATACTCTGGATATAGTTGTTTGTACCACCTGCGATCAGTGTACCTGCATCTAAAAGTGCTTTTGCCGAATCATTGTAACCCAGTGCAACAAGTTTCACATCCGGGTGATTATTTTTAAGTTCCGGATATACAAAGTCAAGGCCGGAGGACATACCAAATATTACCTGTGTGTCCGCTGCAATTGCATTTGCTGTAGCAGTCTGAACATCCGCCGGCGTAAATCCGCTTGCAAATACAAGATCTGATACTTTATAATCTCCGGCTGCTTCTAATGCCGCTTTAAATGCATTATAGATTTCAGGAGCTTCTACAAATGCAAATGCAGGGAATGAAACGCCACTTATATTCTTATAATCTGTTTTAAGGAATTTCTCCGCATATGCTGTTCCAAGCGCCGCCTCATCTCCGCCAAACTGCATGGTTCCGCCGAGGAAATAATCACTGTTGACATTTTTTGAATCTGAAGGGGAAGCATAATCCAGTGCAAGTACATAATAAACCTTCGCTGCTTCACAAGACTGAATGGAGGACTCCAGGCTTGTATCATATCCGCTAATAATGGCCTTGCAGCCGGCAGAAATAAGATTTTCAACACTGTTAATATGTGCATCATCATTATAATTCGTCGCTTCGTAAACGAATTCTACATTAAAGTTTTTCTCAAGGTATTCACAATATTCTTTGGTATTCTTTCCCTGATCATCATTGTAGCCATACAGGATGACACCGATTTTAACTTTTTCTCCCTGATCTCCCTTATCACTATCCCCCGGGGTTTCATTTTTGCTGCAGCCCATCAGTGAAAAGCTGCCTACTACCATTACGAATACAAGTAATACTGAAATTAATCTTTTTTTCATGAAATTTCTCCTTCTCTTTTATCTGGGCATTTCCTTTACCGTTTTGCTCTGTCTGAGTGTGGCAAATACAATCACAAGGAAAATGAGGCCTCGAATTAACGATACATCCCTTGTTGCGATACCTGCCATGGTCATTCCGTTTGAAAGCAGTCTATATGTGATTGTTCCTATCACTACAGCACTGAATCTGGACTTTGATCCCCCGGCCAAAGACATACCGCCAAGAATCATTGCTACCATGATGTCCATTTCCAATCCGCTTCCAATGTTCTTTGTAACTGATCCTGCCCTTGCCAGTAAAAAAATTGAAGCTATACTTACACAAAAGCCTGCGACTGCCGCACCAATCATCTTGGTTTTTTCAATTTTTATACCGCTTTGTCTGGCAGATACCGGATTATCGCCGATGGCCATTGCCCCTTTGCCAACTTTCGTGAAAGCGAATATAACCCAGCATATTACTATAATACTTACGGTAATCGTTATCTGAAGAACCGGATCCGACTTAAAGCCCTTCAAAAGGTCATACTCATTCAATGAGATTACCGTACCTGGCATCAAAGAACACACGTATGTAATGATGCCTCTGGCCATGAACATGATTGCAAGTGAAGCAACCGTTGAAACAAGACCAAATTTTATCGATACAACGGCACTGAATAAATACAGTGCAATTGAAACAATAACAGAAACAATTACCGCCAGGATCAGTGAACCTGTACTGTTTAGGATCAGTGCGGATAACATTGCACATAATCCCCCAACAGCGCCTGAGGCAATATCAATTGAACCATTGGCAAACATAAAGATAACTCCGGCGCTTACGATCATAAGCGGTGCAATCTGTCCGATCAATGTCTTCAAATTATAGGATGAAAATATATTTCCTCCCGTCAGAATTCCAAATAGCAGAATTACAAATATGATTCCTGCATACTGAATTATTGTTCCACGATTTTTCTTTACAAACTGAAACATATCTTCCTCCTTATATCATGAACTCAATAATTTTGCTGTCCGTGATATTGTCCTTGTGTTCAAATATCTTTGTGATTTCTCCATTCTTCATAATGCAGATTCTGTCACTCATTCCAATCAGTTCGCTCAGTTCCTCTGAGATAATCATTATGGCATAGCCCTGCTGCCTCAAATCATCCAGCATCTGATACATTGTTGTTTTTACACCGATATCAACACCACGTGTCGGACTGTCAAAAATTAATATTTTAGATTTGTTTCCTATCCATTTACCAAAAGAAATTTTCTGTTTATTTCCCCCTGAAAGCTCTTTTACAAGTTGTTTTTTCGATGAACATTTAATATTTAACGACTCAATCTGTCGGGTGGCGAATTTCTTCTCCGCGCGGGGCGACACCAATCCAAACACCTGTAGCTGGTCCAGCGCGGACAGTGTCAGATTATTCGCCACACTGCTCTCAAGAATCAGGGTCTCCCGGTCTCTGTCTTTTGATATATATCCGATGCTCGCTTCCAGTGCATCTGTAATTGACTTGATTTCATACTCCTGCGATTCCTCAGGAATTTCTATTGATGCCTTTTTGAGCTTGCTTATGTTTTCTCTGAACTTCTCTCCCATGGTCTGTCTTCTTGCGGCTTTTGCAATAACCTGTCCTTTACGCAGCGGATCCATCCCAAAACATATTCTTCCCAGTTCATGAATTCCACTGCCGGAGAGTCCTCCGATTCCGAGGATTTCACCCGCATGAAGTTCCAGATGAATTCCCTTTAGTCTTGCATTTGTAGCATCTTCTAATTTCAGAAATACCTCTTTGCTGCCGGTTTCAGAGAAATCGCTTCTATAATAATTGCCTTTTATCTCACGGCCTACCATGGTCTGCTTAATCGTGTCCTCATGAAATTCTTCTTTCTTCATATTTGCAATCAGGCTTCCATCGCGAAGAACGGTAAGCGTATCACATACCGACATTAATTCCTGAAGATCATGAGATATAAAGAGTACGGCTTTCCCATTGTCCTTAAGCGTATTCATGATTTCATATATCTTGGTTCTCCCATCCTGTGATAGTGCTGTGGTTGTTTCATCGACAATAAATAACTGAGGATCATAGTAAAGCGCTTTTGCGATTTCAATGATCTTTCTCTGTTCGAAATTATACCGATCGATATTATCCGCCGCCAGGATATCCTTGACCCCTATGGCATCCAATGCTTTCTGTGCTTCTTCCACCATTTTATCATGATCCAGAAAACCCATCTTAGAAAAGGTCTTTTCACTCCCCAGAAAAATGTTTTCAGCAACCGTCAGATGATCTATGGTACCGGTTTCCTGCACAATCATTGATATATGCATATCATGTGCATCCGCAGGTGAGGCTGGCTGATATCTCTTGCCATTTACATATATCTCTCCCGATGTAATCGTGTGTATGCCGCTGATCATAGAGGATATGGTGGATTTGCCCGAACCATTTTCTCCGATCAACCCCCTGATCTCACCCAGATAGATATTCAGATCAACATCATTGACAGCCGTTACATCACCGAATTTTTTTGTTATTTTTTTTGTTTGTATCAATAGTTTTTTCTCCATACGCAGCCTTTCAACAAACTGTTTATTGTAATGATCTTATTATATCCCCCAAAATATATGGAAACAACAGCAATACTTGTCCGCATATATTAAATTTTTAATGTCATTTTTCAATTTCAGTAATTTTTTTATGGTTTTGGTTGCATAATATTGAAAAATGGTATATAAAAATGTGTATGTAGATTAAAATTTTGACGTATTGGAGGAAACATGACAAATTCACATGAAATCATTAATTACCCGGATAATCTTCCAATGACATTATTTATTCACACCATCGGAAGTGTGGGAAAACATTGGCATAAGTCCATCGAGCTGCTAATTGTAATAGAAGGAACCGTATCGCTGGTTGTAGGGGGTGAGCACATTGAACTTAACGTAGATGATGTTTTTCTTGTCAATTCCAATGAAATCCACGACCTCAATTCTGACAATGCAACGCTGATCACCATTCAGATTAAGCAGGAGATGTCCAGAAATGTGCCGGCCGAATTTAAAACAACCCGTTATCGCTGCGACAGTACACAAGATACCGACACCCCGCGGTATGAAAATATAAAACATATTGTTGCCCGATTCCTGAAACTTAATCTGGATGGCGGCAAGTATATCGGATTAATGAATGAGTCCCTTTTTTATCATCTGATTTACGAACTTTATGTTAATTTCGCTGATGGCAAACTGATACATCAGGATGGTGCCATTAAGCAGCTGAGCCGTCTTAACGAAATACTTGCCATCGTCAACAGCGAATATTATACCAGGCTTTCTTTGGAGGATATTGCAGAGAAGGTGTATGTAACTCCCCCCTATCTTTCAAAATTCTTCAAGGAAAGTACAGGGATGTCCCTGTCCGAGTATATTAAGACAACGAGACTTCGTTATGCCGCCAATGATCTTATGTATCTGGACTATTCGATTGATACCATCGCCCAGAATAACGGTTTTCCAAATACAAGGGCTTTTGTCAATGCTTTTAAAGAGAAGTACCAGATGCTTCCAAGTACATGGAGAACACAGAATTCCCAAAGAGGTATTGCTTTTACTCCTACCAACAAAGATAAATCGATTAATTACTACAAAACGGATTCCGTCAAAATGCACCGTGCACTGCTTAAATTTATCAATGCCCATATGACATCGGCAAGTACGGTGACCCCTTATGAGCAGACCGCAGAATATAACTATCTGATTCCGACCAGGAACATACCGGCAAAAAAGAGGAAAGAAAAGCGCTTCATCGGTGTAAGCCGGGCAAAAGAACTTCTATATCAGCCTGTTCGCGCACAATTATCCGAAGTTCAGCAAAGAATGCATTTTGACTATATCAAGATGCACAGTCTTTTTGAAGATGGTCTGTATGTATACTCAGAAAATCAGCTTGGAAAGCCTGTCTATAATTTTAATCTGCTGGATCAGATTCTTGATTTTCTGGTTTCTATCCGGCTAAAGCCATTGCTCCAGCTGTCTTTTATGCCCTATGCCCTGGCTGCCGATAAGAGCAGACGAATGTTTAGTGATAATATTATTGTGAGTGAGCCTGAGGATATGGAGAAATGGAAGTCCCTGGTTCATCATTTTACCATTCACCTCCTGGAACGATATTCTCTTGACGTGGTAAAAACATGGTTATTCTCTGTATGGAATGAACCGGGAACTGCGAATCAGCTGTTTGGGTTTAATACCGATGAAATCTATTATTATCTGTATAAAGCTTCCTATGATACGGTGAAGAACATTTCAGAGGAACTTCGTTTTGGCGGTCCTGCTGCCTTTTCCGCCTATGGTAAAAATGATGACTGGCTGATTCATTTTCTCTTATATGCCGCAGGTAATGAATGCAAGCCCGATTTTGTAACCATTCATTTCTATGACATTGATCTCTCCGATCATTTTTTTATGAACAAAGTATATGAAAATGAGCTGTGGTTATCAACAAATAAACATTCCTTTTCGTTGTATCTGGATCAGCTGCAGGAACAGCTTGATTTGGCCGGATATACGGATGTTCCTTTTTATATCACCGAATGGAATTCCACAACCTCCCATAACGATCTCTTATCTGATACCTGTTTTAAGTCCACCTATGTCGTAAAAAACATGCTGGAGGTGCTTGAGAAAACAAATGGCATCTGTTACTGGCTGTTAACCGACTTACATGAAGAAAATACGCTGAGTCCGCGTATTTTCCATGGCGGCCTGGGCATGTACACCTTCAACAATATTAAGAAACCCGTATACTATGCGCTGGACTTTCTGTACCGGCTGAATACGGATTTGATTTATAAGGATGATGGCATTGCGGTATCCTCTGTCTCTGACGGGTATGTCATTCTCCTCTACAACTACCATCACTTTAGCTCCACCTATGCCAAGGATTTTGGAATCAATACTACCTATACCGACAGGTATTCCGTATTCCCAAATAAAAGGAAAAAGAATGTAACAGTACAATTCCCGGAGCTTTCCGGATCCTATTATGTAATTCAGGAATATGTCAATTGTTATAATGGCAGTTCCTTTGATCAGCTTGTAAAAATGGGTGCCATTGAACCGCTTTCCCAAACAGAAACCGAGTACCTGCAGCAGATTAGTGTTCCGGGCATAAGTAAAAGCATCATTGAATTCCCTGATCATCAAATCAGTGTTACAATGATGCCCTTTGAAATAAGATTAATCACAATAAAGAAAAAATATTCCCCTTCCGCTCCCCCTGTATCGTAATTGTCAAGGCTGATCTTCCCGGTAACAATTCTTATCTTTTTGCCAGGACCTTCTTCTCATATTCTTTGACAATAGCAAACCAATCCTCTTTCTGAGGTACCTGATTGATTTCGCAGAAATAGTTCCATACATCACCGACCGGATATAGCTTCAGCTCTTCCTGCAGCATCATCAGTTGTGTATAATTTCTGTCATCCTGCAGGGAAGCCAGCATTTCATTGGGTAAGAGCAGCGCATAAAGCAGTGCCTTTTGCATATTTCTCATTCCTACCACCCAGGCAGAAATACGGTTGATAGAGGCATCAAAGAAATCCAGTCCGATCAGAACACGGTCCAGTGCATTGCAGCGAACAATTTCTTTGGCAATTTCTTTTAATTCATCATCATAGAGTACCACATGATCACTGTCCCACCGGATCGGTCTTGTTACATGAAGAGCCAGCTTATCAGAGAATAAAAGCATGGACGGTATCTTATCCGATACCACTTCCGTCGGATGGTAGTGTCCGTTATCCAACAGACACAGAATATGATTCCGAGCGGCGTAATTCATATAAAACTCATGGGATCCGACAGTACAGGCTTCCACACCAATACCAAATACTTTGGATTCCACGGCAACCTGTACCAGATTCCTGTCATATCCAATAGATAAAATCTGATCCAGTGAATCTTTAAGTCTTGCTCTGGGACCGAGGCGGTCGCCGGGGATATCCTTAAATCCGTCCGGAATCCATATATTCATCAAACAGGGAGTGCCCAGCTCTCTTGCAAAATATTCCGATATCCGCAGACACGCTTTCCCATGGTTAATCCAGAAGGTTCTGATTTCTTCCTCCGGATGGGATAAGGTTAATCCGTCCGCCTTTGGATGAGAGAAGAAGGTAGGATTAAAGTCAATTCCAAGTCCCCGCTCTCTGGCATAGGAAACCCAGGCTTTGTAATGCTTCGGCTCCAGTTTATCCCGGTCCACAGCCTCTCCCGGGGCAAAGATTGCATAATTGGCATGGAGGTTGATCCGATGCTTTCCGGGGACTAATTGAAACACCTGATCCATATCAGCCATTAATTCCTCCGGACTACCCGCTTTCCCCATATAATTTCCGGTAGCCTGAATGCCTCCGGATAATTCCCTGCTGCCTTCAAAACCTGCTACATCATCCCCTTGCCAGCAGTGCAGGGAAATTGGTACCTTCTTTAATTTCTCCAGCACCAGATCCGTATCTATGCCCATGCTGCCATAAATTTCTCTTGCTGATTCATATCTTTGCTTTGATGTCATGCTGTTCTCTCCTTTTTCCTTCTTAATGTTGTGGATTATAACGAATGATCAGCTGTACCTTACAATGGGAAAGGAATGTAATACCGCCTCTCGTGCCTGCACAATTGAATTGTAATCTCCCGCCCGAAGCATCTGCGACAGAATATTTCCAAGTGCCGTTGCTTCCGCAGGTCCGGCATATACTTCCTTTTTCGTCGCCTTCGCCGTCAGTTCATTCAGATAACCATCTTTGGCACCGCCGCCTACAATATGGATCCTCGTATAGGTCTTCCCGGTGATTGCTTCGATTTCCCTTACGGTAGCACCGTAGCTGTCAGCAAGGCTCTGATAGATACAGGCGGCAAGCTCTCCCGGCGTAGCGGGAACCGCCTGATTTGTAGCCTGACAGTAGGCCTTAACTGCCTCCCCCATATGCGCGGGAGACAGGAAACTGTCTGCATTGACATCCACCCTGGATGGAAAATGATCCGCCTCGGCAGCAAGCCTGCACAGCTCCTCAAAGGAATAGATATCCCCAAGTTCATGTCTGACAGACTGGATCATCCACAATCCCATAATGTTCTTCAGATAACGGAATCGATAATCCACCCCACCCTCATTGGTAAAGTTGGCGTTCTTGCTTTGCAGACTGCAGTCAGCTTCCATCCGCTCAATTCCCATTAAGGACCAGGTGCCGGAGCTAAGATACAGATAATCGTCATCCACCGCAGGCACGGACAGAATTGCGGAACCGGTATCATGAGTTGCCGGAAGCACTACCTCACAATCAAACCCCATCTCCTGAGCAATCTCCGGTCGAAAGTTCCCCACCCTGGTCTTTGGCATCATCATCTGCCCAAACATCTCTTTCTTGTACCCCAGTCTCTCAATCAGCTCATAATCCCAGTCTTTGGTCCAGGGACTTACCAGCTGGGTGGTGGTTGCATTGGTATATTCGTTATAGCGATTTCCGGTAAGAAGGAAGTTAAAGTAGTCCGTTATCATAAGAAAATGTGCGGCTCTTGCCATATCCTCCGGATGTTGTTCCTTGTCTGCCATCAGCTGATAGATGGTATTAAATATCATCTTCTGAATCCCGGTCCTCTCATAGAGCTCCTGTTCCGGAATCCTCTGATATACCTTCTCTTCCATTCCCTGGGTTCTCTTGTCCCGGTAGCCATAGGTCTTCCCGAGGATCCTGTCCTGCTCATCCAGCAGTACATAATCCACACCCCAGGTGTCAATCCCCATGCTGACGGGAATCTTGCCAAGGTCTCTGCATTTTTTTAAACCATTCTTTATTTCCATCAATAAGTGGTCCAGATCCCAACATAGGGAACCATCCTTTTTTATCATTCCATTCTCAAATCGGTAGATCTCTTCCAGCAGAATCACACCATCCTCAATGTGACCTAAGATATGTCTTCCACTGGATGCCCCGATGTCCACAGCCAAATAATACCTGCGCATACATTTAACACTCCTTCTGATCCTACCCCTTGGGGTTATCTCCATCATAATATAAAGCAGCACAAAAAATAAGGACGCCTTTTGATCAAAAAAGTGTCCTTATTTGCAGCTGATTATGAAATGATATGTTATTTCTCTTCGATCATGGTTTCTTTGTACTTCTTTGGTGACATTCCGTATTTCTTTTTAAAAATCATGTGAAAATAACTCAGGTTATCATACCCTACCGCAATCCCGGTATTGGCAACAGATAATTTTGTATGAACCAGAAGACATGCGGCCTGCGCCAGCCGCTTATTCTGTACCAGCTCCGTATAGTTCATGCTCGTCATTTTCTTAATCAAACGGCTTAAGAAGTAAAGATCATAATGAAGCTCTGCCGCAAGATCTGAGAGCTTCCCTTCCTTATAATTCTCTTCTACATAACGAAGAACGGACAGCATTACTTCCTGTTCACTGTGATTTTTGCCTACGGTGACCTTATCTGTATGGTTCATGAGGTGAAGAAGGAGAAGACCCATGGTATTCTGATTGATCATGCGCTTATTCTGCTGGCTGTTTTGGATGGTCCAGATGAGATTTTCCACCAGATTTTGAATCGGAAGGATTTCCTTTACCTTAAAGTGCAGATAGCTGACCTTCTCCTGTGTCCCGATGATGCATCCCAGTATAAACTCCCGGATCAGATTTTCTTCTTCTTTGATGAGGGCCAGCACCTGATCAAAGAATTCAGGCAGTATCATAAAATTCACCCCGATATCATCCGCACTCGCAGGCATAATCTCCTGGGTGGCATTCTGATTTAAGAATAGAAGTTCCCCCTCCTGCAGGGTCACCTCCTCCTCATTAATAAGATGTTTCGTACTGCCCTTACACATATAAATCACTTCCACATAATTATGGGTATGCCTGGGAAAATGTACAAATCGGGTATGCTTGCGTATCTGAATCAGTTTCCCGCGATCCAGGAGCTTCTTCCTGTCCATCACCAGGGAAGGGGAGTCCGTATATAATCCTTTGTTTATCTTTGCTTCGCCGTTCAGAATATCCTGTTCCTCCGGTGTTATCTCCTGCAGCTGGTTTAATATCAATGAATTCATCCGATCCCTCACCTGTTCCTGTAGCGCAATGCCCGCCTTCTCTTAAACTTAAAATTTTGCTGCCTATTTACAAATCACCTGTATCTGTGCAGCTTCAAAGATTTTCATCCATTGATCATTTGGTTCTCTGTCTGTAACAATCTGATTAATATTAGACAAATCCTCGATTTTTGTAAAAGATATCTTTCCAAGCTTCGATTGATCCACTGCAAGTATCTTCTGATTTGCAGCCTCCAGCATCAAGTTCTTGATATGGCCATCCATTTCGTTCGAATCGGTGATGCCCATTTCCATGTCGACTCCCTTGCAGGAAATGATGGACTTATCCACATGATAAGTACTGATCATTTTCTCCGCCTGATACCCTACCAGCGACAGGGAACCCTCCCGCAGAGTACCGCCGGTGGATAATATTTTCCATCCTGATATCTCGGACAATTCCAACAATATCTCAATGGAGTTTGTGATCAGGGTCAGATTTTTCTTATTTTTTAATTGTCTGGCAATATAGACAGCCGTGGAGCTGGCATCCAGCATGATACGGTCTCCGTCGTCTATCATGGAGCAGACTACTTTCGCGATATGTTCCTTCCCTTCCACATTGGATTCTTTACGGACACTATACGGAAGATCCGCATTGGCATTCTCAGTAATAATTGCTCCGCCATAAGATTTCCTGGCAAAGCCTTCATTTTCCAGCTTCTCCAAGTCACGTCGAATGGTCTCCTCTGTTACCCCAAACAGTGTACTCAGTTGGTTGACAACCACACGCCCGTCCTTTCTTAACAGTTCAAGAATTTTATTTTTTCTCTCAATCGCAAGCATGATTGCTCCTACTTTCCTTATTTGGTATCGTGACCGATATCCGCCGGATGCTTTCCTGTTACGCCAAATTGTCTGCGAATTTCATATAATTTCTCCACCTGTGATTGGGAAAGCTCTTTGGGTCCGCCCAGTTGCTTGGAAAGATATAATAATTTCGCATAAAACTCAACAGATTCCATCTTGTGATATGCAGCTAACAAAGAATCGGAGAAGGACAGGGCACCATGATTTTCTAATAATACTGCATCATAGTAAGGAAGATATTTGGATACGGCATCCGGAATTTCATCCGTAGAGGGCGTGCCGTACTCTGCAATCGGAACACCGCCAAGAAAAATTACCGCTTCCGGCATAATCGGTTGGGTCAGAGGTATGCCTGCAATTGCAAAAGCAGTCGCATACATAGGATGTGCGTGTACAACAGCATTCACATCCGGTCTCTCTTTATAAACTCTCATATGCATTTTAATCTCTGAAGAAGGTTTGAATTTATCATTAGCCTGAATCACATTACCATTCTTGTCCACTTTACAAATGTATTCCGGCGTCATAAAGCCTTTGCTTACGCCGGTCGGGGTACATAAAAACTCATTGTCATTTAACTTTACGGAAATATTACCGTCATTGGAAGCAACCATTCCTTTATCATAGATTCTTCTGCCTATCTCGCATATTTCCTTTTTGATTTCGAATTCAGATATCATTTTCATTCCTCCGTGATGTTGTATTGATTTGTTTTTATTTGTTTTACCTTTGTTTTAATTGTATTCTATCATCATGATCTCATTGCGTCAATTATAATTTATTTGTTTCACTTGTTTTTATTTGTTTTGTGTCCGATTCGACAAAAGCAAAACATACCCATCCTCTAGCGGCTTGTCCGTGTATCATCTTTCATAAGAATATGACCCAGGCGTTTTCCACCATTTAAAGAATATATATCCAGTTCTGTTTGACTTATCCTTTCCATCCAGTAATGGTCCATAGCATTTGTTGATTATTGTCATTAAAATAGAATTTATAACAACTGAGTTGTTAATTTACACAACGAACAGGAGGATCAAATGAAATTTATGAAAAGGGCGGTAACTCTTGCCGCAAGTATGGTGGTATCCTTTTCTCTCTTCGCAACTACTGCTTTTGCTGCCGATTACATAATTGTGCCAAATGATTCGCTTTATAAAATCGGGCTTTTGTTTGACACACCCGTTACAACCCTGATGGCAGACAACGCACTGGGCTCCCCCATGATTTACCCGGGTCAGCGCCTTAAGGTTCCGGCCGAGGTCTATACCGTTAAGAACGGCGATTCCCTTTATCTGATCGGACTTCGTTATGGAATCTCTCTGGACGCGCTGAGAAAGGCAAACGGCAAATGGGATTCTATGCTTTATCCCGGTCAAAAATTAATACTTCCGGGGATAAAACCAGCTCCAGAATCTGCAAATACCGTTATCACCTCCACCCCGGAGGAAGTTAATCTGCTTGCGCGATTGATACGGGCAGAGGCTGTGGGTGAACCTTACGAGGCAAAGGTGGCCGTGGGCGCCGTCGTTGTGAACAGAGTAAAGAGTTCTGATTGGCCCAATCATATCTTTGGCGTCATAAATCAGGTCATTGGAGGTTATTATCAGTTTACACCGGTTAAGAACGGACAGATTAATTATGCCCCTACCGATGACTGCATCAAGGCAGCCTGGGCAGCCCTGTATGGCAGTGATCCAAGCCATGGTGCCATGTTTTATTATGATAACAGTACCACCAATCAGTGGATCTTATCAAAGCCTGTTACTGCAAGAATCGGCGCCATGGTCTTTGTTAAGTAGCAGGCATCAAAATAAACCGGTGAACATTTCACTTATCCCGATAAGCAAAAGACACTTCCTCTCCCCCTGCCGGGTGATGGAAGTGTCTTTTCATACTTTCCCTATGCGCTGAATTCTCTGCCCAATTCCTGTTCTTTTCCTCGTTTGTTCGTAAGAAGTCCGGCTCTGTTAAGGGCTGCATCTATATTTTCACAAAAATTCTCAGTGCCTGCTATTTGATCAAAGCCAGCTTTTTGCATCATGTGCAGCGGCTGCTCCTGAACATGGGAGAATAGCAGCGTAATCTGTCTTTTCTCGCATTTCCTATATACATTTTTTAAGGCATGAAGTGCATTGGCATCCATTGCAGGAACACTTCTCATTCTCAATATCACGACCTTAACCTTTGAGTCCAGGGATATATTCATAAATTTATCTGCAGCTCCAAAGAACATGGGTCCATTAATCTCATAGACCACCGTATTCCTTGGCACCTTCTTCAGCCGTATGTTCTCCGGATCCATAAGCTCATCCTCCTGCTCTTCCATCTCGGGGTCCAGATACTTCCATCCATGTACATCTGACACGTCTGCCATCCGTTTCATAAATAGAAAGGCAGCCATAACAATCCCGACCTCGATGGCAACAACCAGATCGAAGATGACCGTTAATCCAAAGGTGGTTACCATGACAATGATATCACTTTTGGGAGATGTCTTGATCAATGCTGCAAATTCCCTCCATTCGCTCATGTTATAAGCAACCACAAAGAGAATGGCGGCTATGGCTGGCATGGGGATTAAGGCTGCATAGGGCATCAATAATACCAGAATCAGCAACAGTACCACAGAATGAACCATTCCCGCCACCGGTGTTCTTCCGCCATTCTTAATATTGGCTGCTGTTCTTGCAATGGCTCCCGTCGCGGGAATCCCCCCAAAGATAGCAGAGCACAGATTGCCTGCTCCCTGTGCCACCAGCTCCATATTGGAACGGTGTCTGGAACCGATCATTCCATCAGCGACCACACAGGAAAGTAAGGATTCTATTCCTGCCAGTATGGCAATGGTAAATGCATCCGGTAGGACGTCGCGAATGGTTGAAATCTGAAAGGCCGGGATATGAGGCACCGGCAATTTGGAAGATATGGTATATAAGCTCCCGATGGTATTCACATTCATCTGAAACAATTTTACTATAACCGCCGCCACAATAACAGCGATGAGGGAAGCGGGTATTTTCTTATTGATTTTGGGCCAAAGCACTAAGATGGCAAGGGAAATTGTACCGATGAGAAAAGCCTGCCAGTTCATGGTGTGAAAGTTCTCCACAACCGCTTTCAGCTTCTCCGGTGTCTCTACCGCAGGATGCGGGATGGTTAAACCCAAAAAGTCCTTGATCTGTCCGATGAGGATGGTAACCGCAATCCCTAGGGTAAAACCGGTCGTAATCGTATAGGGAATAAACCGGATTAAATTACCGAAACGAAGTAAACCGATGATGATCAGGATAATACCTGCAAGAATGGTTGCCATAATCAACCCATCCATTCCACTCCTAGCCACAATCCCGGCTACAATGGTTGCAAATGCTGCCGTCGGACCTGAGATCTGTACCCTGCTCCCTCCAAGAAAAGATATTACAAAACCTGCTACTATTGCCGTATACAAACCTTTTTCCGGGGTGACTCCCGATGCCAGTGCCAAAGCAATGGATAGGGGGAGGGCAATGATTGCCACGATGATACCGGCTACAATATCTTTGATGCATTGTTCCCTCGTATAGTTCTTCATTACGGAAAATAGTTTCGGTTTTAGTTTGTACATTATTATAAGCCTCCATGATTTTGTGAATAACACTACAATCCACTATCATAGACCTGAAGTATACAATTTTCAAGTAGTAAATTGTCGAATATATAACTATTTATCTGCAATTAATTAACAATTTTATGCAGAACAAATAGATTGGATTATTCCGGTTTTCTGAGCAATAGAATCAGAAGGAATCCAAGGAAGCTTGCAGCCGCCGCAATAATAAAGGAAAGAACGGTTCCCATCTGTGTTGCCTGCACCGCCTTCACCAGATATGGACTTCCAACGGAGCTGATGGCATAACCCATTAGCACGGCCCCATAGTTCATACCCGCATTCTTTATCCCGAAATAATCCGCACTGACGGTGGGATACATCCCCATGAAACCGCCGTAAGAGAAAGCAAGTAAAGCGATGAGTACCAGGAATAGCACCCCTCTGGCAGCGGTCAGGCTTAGTATGGTCACCATGCTGACGGAAAACAGCAACAGCAGCACGCCCTTTCTTCCGGCCCTGTCAGAAGTCCAGGGTGCCAGCAGCCTGCCCGCGGTAT
This sequence comes from Bacillota bacterium, assembly GCA_023439505.1. Lineage (GTDB taxonomy): Bacteria > Bacillota > Clostridia > Lachnospirales > Lachnospiraceae > Mobilitalea. Next base: position 6,934 of record JAEXNR010000050.1, on the reverse strand, counting down.
TCATAACCGATGCAAGCATGACCCCTGACAGTGCTGCGCTGACGGTGAGCCCCCGTTCCGTTCCCAGGGACATCAGCATGGGGTTAATCAGGAAATAAGCCGGAACCGCCAGCATCATGGTTATTGTAATGATATAATACTGTTTTGTTCTTAACATTTCTTTCACGGTAAATTGTCTGCTGGATACAGGTATCCTCGCAGGCTTATAATCTGACATATAACCGGCGGGGGGATTCTTAATAAACCAGCAGCAGGTAATACAGATCAACATCAGAATTCCTGCCACCACCAACATTGCCGTGCAAAATCCGCTATCCTCCAGAAAATAGTTTGCAATCGGGTTAATAATCAGTCCGAAGGCGCCTGTGGCACATATGATAATTCCCGTAACCAGGCCTCGTTTATCCGGGAACCATCGCTGTATGGTTGCCAAAAGTGTATTATAAGCACATCCGCAGCCAAAACCCGAGATGCCTCCATAGCAAAGATTTAATAGCCAGGGATGGGTGACCGGTACATATGCGGTTGCCACAAGTCCAAGGCACATGACAATGCTGCCGATCGATATGATCACAACGGAATTAATCTTCTTCTGCAGGTATCCGCCGGATAGATTCCCGATGGCAAACAGTCCCATAAAGATACCAAAAGGCATGTTAGCCGCAGCCGTATCCAGACTGTATTTTTCTTTGGCATAGGGTTGAAATACACTCCAGACATAGGCTAGGCCATAGCAAAATTGAATCATTGTTCCCAATACGAGTAACAGATATCTGTTCGGTAATTTCGTTTTCATTTGAGTTTTCCTCTCCGGTATTAATTTTATATTATTTTATTAATCAAATCCTTATTGACAGCGGACCTGTTACATCTGTCTTCCTAGTATAAGGCATTCTTTCCATTAATTTAATCTGGAAAAGGCAGATAGAAATGTTACAATAGAGTAAGTAGCTTATGTCAACTTTTTGTCCTTTCGGAGGTTATTGCATGAAGAAAATCATTATAATCTACCTTTCCCTTCTGCTCTTGCTAAGTTTGGGTCTGGTGGGAACCTATACCCTGGGTAAATCGGATCAGGATATGTCCTACCCCTCATTTTTGGATGAGGTGAAGCAGAAACAGGTGAAGGAAGTCATCTTAACACAGGACGGCAATACCTTTCACGTCCTGCTAAACGATGAACCTGATACCAAATACACTGTTCCGAACCCCAAAACTGAGGATTTTACGGAATTTCTTTTAATGAATGATATTAAAGTCAGTTATGGACAGGTTGACGTACTCCCTACAGTTCTGAAATTTATGCTGACAGTTCTCATCCTCGGAGGTATCATCTGGTATGTCCGTATGGGTGCTAATTCCAATGTTCTGATTAAAAATACCAATAAAAAATCAAAATCTGATCATCCTTCCATTACCTTAGATCAGGTAGCCGGTAATGTGGAGGCAAAATCCATGGTTACCGACATCATTCAGTTTATCAAAGAACCGGATCAGTATGCCGCTTTGGGTGCCAGAATGCCAAAGGGACTGCTTCTTTACGGACCTCCCGGAACAGGTAAAACATTGATGGCCAAAGCCATCGCCGGAGAAGCCAATGTTCCCTTTTATGCTATGAGCGGATCAGATTTCGTTCAGATGTATGTCGGGGTAGGTGCCAGCCGTATCCGAAATTTATTTAATAAGGCCAAGAAGAGTGAACGAGCAGTTATTTTCATAGACGAGATTGATGCCATTGGCAAAAAGCGCGCCCGTAATTCTTCAGCCAGTAATGATGAACGCGATCAGACTCTGAATGCTCTGTTGACTGAGATGTCCGGCTTCCATGAAAATATGGGAATCGTGGTCATCGGCGCCACCAACCGTCTTGATACTCTGGATGAAGCACTGCTTCGCCCCGGGCGCTTTGACAGACAGATTGAAATCGGATTACCGGATGTAAATTCCCGTAAGAAAATATTATCCCTTCATGCTAAATCAAAACCGCTTTCCGATGATGTGGATTTGGATGCTTTATCAAAATCCACCGTTTACTTCAGCGGTGCCATGCTGGAAAACCTGTTGAATGAGGCTGCCATCTATGCCGCCAATGAACATATGTCCTCCATCAATCAAAAACATGTGGACCATGCCTTCTATACGGTAATCGCAGGCGCTCCCAAATCAGATAGAAGCTATATCACGGAACAGGACCGCAAAGTAACCGCATATCACGAGGCCGGTCATGCGCTGGTCACCAGACTGCTGCTTCCGGAACACTACATTTCCAAAGTCACCATCATCCCCAGCGTCAGAGGCGCAGGCGGATTTAATCTTAGCATTCCAAAAGATACCATGTTTCAGACACAAAGACAGATCAAGGCGAACATCCAGGTCCTTCTGGCCGGTCGTATCAGTGAAGAATTGATATTCGGTTCCGAAGAGATTACCACCGGTGCAAGCAACGATATCCAGAAAGCCTCACAGTTGATCGTCGAATATATGAACAAGTTCGGAATGGATGAAGAGCTGGGTTTATTCAGTATGCAAGTACTGGATGACAGTTACGACAAAAAATTAATTGATCAATGCCGCAGCTTCATGAATCAGCTGTATGAGGAAACCAAAGAATTGCTAAAGGAACACCTGTCCCTATTAGAAAAGATCACTGATGAACTTTTACAAAAGGAATCCCTAAACAGTGACGACATAGACAAACTCTGTGCCTAGTGCATGATCAGCACCCATTGTAACCGAAACCGGAACAGCTTTATTGTAAGATATGATACAAGCAAATGACCAGCAAATAGACCCTGAACTATTTGGCTCCGTCCCCATTTTCATCTTGTTCCAAGACGAAAACGATTCCCTCCGAGCCAACTAATTCCGGGTCTATTTCCGGTTCCAGTTCCTGTTCAATCCCTGTTCTATCCCTGGTTCTATCCCTGGTTCCATCCCCGGTTCTGTTCCTATCCTGTTCCTATCCTATTCCTGTTCTATTTCCGGTTCTATTCTTAATCTTAGTTAAGAACCTACAAAAAGATCAGGTGCCGGTGCTCAGGTATCCTCCCCGTAATTCACTGTTTGAGGAACATGTCATCGATTATGTATGCCGACGACGAACAATTCCTTTATGTCCGACGGCGGCATACATAATCGGTGATGTGTCCCTCAATCTGTGTGTGAGGGGAGGGTGCCTGAGTGCCGGCACCTGATCTTTGCACAACCTGATCTTTGCACAACCTGATCTTAACACAACCTGATCTTAGCACAACCTGATCTTAGCACAACCTCCCCTTAGAACCACCTTCATTCAACGGTTCCACCTTACAAACCCTTCTGTCATACGTAAACAACCCATTCACTTCATCCTCCACATCCGACAGCTGAGTATAAACGGCAGCAGCAAGTCCCTTCTCCTTCAACCTGCTGATCTCCTCCCGGTATAATTTTTGAAAGGCTTCATTAAAATCCTCCTTCGTCAAATAAATCCGGTATCCATAGATCTGCCAGGAATACACATGTTCCGGTATATAACAGGCATAACCTCCAAATTCCGATAATACCACCGCTCTGTTCTCATCCGGAGTAATATCCAGCGGATGAAAATAATTATGTATACTGTAAAAATCCCCGGCTTTACCATCAAACCAACCGCTAGCCGCATCGATAAATCTGGTGGTATCCAGCTCCTGGATCAGCTCTGCTGCCAGAGCACTATCAAACTGTCCCCATCCCTCATTAAAGGGAACCCAGGCAGCAATACAGGGACAATTGTATAAGAGCTCCACCGTCTCCTCACACTCTCTCGTCCATTCCTCTCTACCGGCAGGATCCTTTCTGCCTAATAACCTGTAATAGGAATCCTGAATCAGGAAAGTCAGCTTAGGAAACAGCGTCGGCAGATAACCAACCACCAGCATGTTATATTTACCTCCACCGTTCACCATGTCCTGCCACACAATCATTCCAAGTCTGTCACAGTGATAATACCATCTGAGGGGTTCGATCTTAATATGCTTTCGAAGCATATTAAAACCCAGCATTTTCGCCTGCTCAATATCAAAGATCATTGCTTCATCACTGGGCGCGGTATATAACCCATCCGGCCAATACCCCTGATCCAACAATCCGTTTTGGAAATACGGTTTATTATTCAGATAAAGTCTGAAAATCCCCTTCTCATCCCGCTTCTTTTCAAATTTTCTCATGGCAAAATAGCTTTCCACCCGGTCCGCTCCCACAGTAATTACCATCTGATATAATTTTGGCTCTTCAGGACTCCACATGGTATATTGAATCAGTGGAATTATCATCATGGGATAACGGCTCACCATGGTAGCCATCAACTGCTTCTCGTCATAACATTCCACCTTATAGTACTCTTCCTGGGTGGTATCCTCTTCGTCAGAATTTAGTATAATTTCCACCTGCACCGCATGTGCATCAATAAGTGGTGTGATGTTCAGGGATACGATATATTTTTTCGGCACCCACTCCATCCATACCGTCTGCCAAATGCCGCTCTGGGCCGTATAGAACATCCCGCCCCGTTTTAATTTCTGCTTTCCCCGGCTATGATAAGAGGTATCACTGCTGTCAGTGACAACCACGGTCAAAAGATTAATTCCTTCGATCAGATAATCTGTGATATCCGCTGAAAAAGGAAGAAAGCCTCCCATATGTTCTTTTACCATGACGCCATTTATATATACTAACGCGTACTGGTCGACCCCGCCAAAGTGCAGGATACATTTCTTGTTCCTATCTATCGCCGGGATATGTAAGGATCTCTCATACCATAAATACTCCTCCGGCTTTAACTGTCGATTCACACCGGATAATATACTTTCCGGTGAGAACGGCACCAGAATCTTTTCCAGAAACTCATAGGGTCTTTTGCTATCCTTTGTTATGCTGCATTTCCAATAACCGTTTAAAATCTCATAATCAGTGCGTCTTAACTGGGGTCTTGGATATTCCTCCCGCACATGTTCCGGATTCAAGCCTTCTCCCCATACGGTATACATCTGATGATACAACATAGATTTTCCTTTAAAACGCACTGTCCGCAATGCATCTTTTAATCTCAATACCCTGCACCTCATTTCATCACATCATCAGCCGGCTTCCCATCATTAAATGTATGCTCTAATTCATAGTATGAGCCTGCATCCGGTAATATCACCATTAACCGCCCAAAGTCACATCCTGTTTCTGATACCAGTCCAGAGCCTGCATTAAGTGCTCCGGCCGGTAGTCAGGCCACAAATCCTGAACTACAAAGAAATCAGAATATACTGACTGTAACGGAAGAAAACCGGATAACCTTCGCATATCTCCCCATCGAATAATCAGATCAATCCGGGAAATATCTGAAGAATGAATTCCGGACAGGACATTTTCTTCTCCTGTTTCCCTCTCCTTCAGATAAGATACATCCCATTCCCATCCGTAATTCACCAGGAAATTAACTTTGATCCCTCCCCCATTGATCTGCGTCCGCTTCGTATAAGGTAAAAGTTCCTGTGGAAAATTCCTTGACTCTGTATTTCCTACCACCAATAGAGCGGTCCCTTCTGAAGCAATCAGATTTATGGCATCCACACAGGCCTTTTGAAATGCCTTTCGCTGAATCCCGGGCCGCTTACAGTTATCCAGGGTGAATCCATAATAAGTAATTTCCTGAACTCCCATTTCTTTCGCCTGCCTAAGAAGCATAAGACCCGGCATTAATCCATATTCATATCCCCGTTCAGCCCCCATACCCTGTCCTCTTGCCCATCTTCTGTTACCGTCCGGAATAATTCCGATATGGTTTGGTATTCTCAATGCTCAGCACATCCTTCCTGTCCAACCTTGTCCTATTTTTACACACACGAAGTTTGACCCGAGGATTTCGCCGGCTCAAACTAATCACAAAAGCACAGGACTAGAGACTCTTTTCTTATATTTTATTTTCAGTGTCAAATCCTGTCAAGATTAGATTGAATTTTTTCCGTCATATCGGATTTATAAGGAACGTTCTGTAAATTGATGCTGTTTTTTGTCACAAGATGCCGCCAGAGGAATATGATATACTAGGATTTCTATTTGACTGTGATTGGGATCCGATTAAAAACAAGGAGGAAACTATATGAGCTGTTGTAATAACAACAATAACAATAATAACAACAATAATAATACCTTGTTAAATCAACTGGCTGATCACGTTGGTGAGACAGTGACCATATTTACAACGAGCGGTGGACCTTCCGGCTGCGGCTTTACCGGTGTTCTTCTGTTTGTAAACGTCTGCTTCTGCAGATTATTGACAGATGAGGGAACTGCACCAACGAATCCTCTCAGCCAAAGTATCTGTGGTGACAATGTTGGTGGCGGGGACGGAAACAACAAATGCAGGAGATATTTTGACGTAGGTTCCGTATGTGATATCCCTATAGATAAAATTGCTAACTTCTGTCATAATGCTTTGTAATTAATTCATCAGTAAAAAAGGAGGATTCTTTATGTCATGTTTCTTTGGATCAAACGGTTATAACCCTTATAACTGTTATGGCAATAATGGCAATGGCAATAACGGCAATAATGGCAATAATGGCAACAACAGCAATAACAGCAATATCGGCAACCAAAGCTTTGTTGGTGAGATCAGCAGATGTACAGGTCAGACTGTAACCATCTTTACTACCAGCGGCGGTCCTTCCGGCTGCGGATGCACCGGTGTCATTATGTCTGTCAGTCCCACCCTCGTCAGATTGGCCATAAGAGCGGGCAGTGCCCCGGCAAACCCGCTGAATTGTGACGCATATAACTATGACTGCGGCGGCGGTAACGGCGGCGGTAATGGTAACGGCGGCAGTATAGTTGGCGGTATCGGCGGCGGCGTCGGCGGCGGAATTGGCGGCGTTGCAGGCGCAAATCTAGGTTGTATCGGCGGTAAAATCGGAGGCGG
>JAEXNR010000038.1 GCA_023439505.1 Bacillota bacterium | reverse complement strand
GCTTTATATACTCCGTATCAGAGGCAAAAAGAAGATTTCCGATTTCACGATGCTGGATAATGAAACCAAGCGGTTCAGCAGCATCGTGAACTACGCCAAACGGCGTAACCGTGAATCCTCCGAAACGATACCAATATCCGGGACTGAAGTGGCTGCTTCGAGGGATGCTCAATGCCAATGCCGTACCTTCCGACATCTCAACATTAAATCCAGCTTTTATGTAATCCTTTACATAGGCTGCATGATCTCCATGCTCATGAGTAATTAATACTCCAACAATCTTTAGTACATCAAAGGTCAAAGCCTCTTTTACTTTTTTGAAGGGAAGCCCGGCCTCCAGGACCAGGCATTCCGTTTCATTTTCCAGCATGTAGCAGTTCCCAGAAGAACTGCTACCTAAAACCCTAAGCTGCATCCGATCACCCCTGCATCCATTCCGGCGTTTCCGGTGTTTTGTTCTGGGAACCCTTGCTCTGCTTCGTCTGTTCCGGTTTCTTCGGTTCGTCAACGACTTCACCCTGTACACTTTCGATAGGTGTACCGGAAGGAACAACAAACTCCTCACTGTTTGCATTGGTGGTAATCTGATGTTGCGCACTTGCCTGAACAGTATCAATCATATCGTTATCGCTCGTCTCGTTAAATGCCTCCAGGAATTGATCTCCCATGATGGAGCTGTCGTCTGTGGCATTGATTAGCCTCTTGCTTGCACGATTAAGTACTGATTTTTTTGCCATTTCCTCAGAAAACTTGGTGTGCGTTGCAGATTCATAGCCGCCCTTCTTAGCTGACTTCCATGACTGTCCCTGTCCCCATGCGTTTTCAAGCTGCTGCTTGCTCATGATTTCAATGACTTTTTCCTTATCAGTCTCAATGATTGCATAAGCAGCCAAAATAGGGTTGTCGATATTCTCAATTTTTGTCTCATGCTTATAAATCACGAGATCCATGCACTCGTTATAACCATACTCAAAAACATCACCTTGCCTCACCACATTGGCAATTGGCTGTCTTTTGAGATTTTTAACTCTGTTAAGGATAGCAAGTGTGCCAAAATACGATGGTACCAGCTTGCATTTATTACCATAAGCCACAAAGTAGCACTGTTTTTTTACAGGATTTAATCCCTGAGTAGCCATCTGCGTTAAGGAAAGGACAACACTCTCTTGCGTACACACTGACAATAATTGCTGCCCATCCTTTGTTTCGGCTTCTTTCAGCATCAGATATGCTGAATTCATTGCATTCTGTATGCTATAGTTCACAGGAAACTTAAGTCCCTTCTTTTCTTCCTGGACTAACTGGTTGGTTACATACTCAACTCCTGGCTGAGTGATTCCGACTTTCACTACTGCGTTTTGTTCTGCCACTACTTTAACTCCTCCTTATACTTATCTATTAATTCACCAGAAAAACATCCAGTACCATTAAACTTTTTACTTCTTCCCCCGCAGCTGCACTTGTCTGCATCTGTACCATTTCCTCCACGATTGCATTCACTGCAAGCTATCCATAGATGCCCCCTTGAATCTTTATAGCTATTCAATGCTCAATCACCACCTTCAACTCCGGATCATTTGATACAACTAGTGCGATCAGCTGACAATCCATATCAGGAATATTAAACGTATTAATCCGTTCAGCATTATCTAAGAAAACCGGTACCGACACCTCATATATTCTCTGTAGTGCCTGAATAATATCTAGTTCAGCCAGAATCTTATGCCCGGAGTTTAAAGCACTACTGTAAGCCTGTCCGTTGACCAAAGGCTCACAGATTGAGTTATATCCTCCATTGATCTGTCGCTCAAAAAGTTTCCACTTTACAACCTTGAAATGAGCATTGATCTTATCGGATAAAAGATTAACCTTTGCCTTATTGAATTCCTCTAGAAGATATATCTCTTTTTCGGTATTGGCTATTGTTTGTGACAAATTACGCTGATCTGTTTTGAGTTCTTCTACTCTAGCCTTAGCGTTGGCAACAGTCTGTCTGCCGGCAAGGACCCGGTTCATTACATCGATTTCAGACTGGATAGCTCTTTTCTTATCAGTGATTACTGCTTTTTTTGCATTAGCATCATATACCAGATTGTTATACTCTTCGATCTGGCTTTCCAGCGTTGTTATTTGCATGAGGATAATCTGGTACTCCTCCGTGTCTCGGAAATCAATGCTCCTTGGAAGAGATTCAAGCCTTTCTTGCAATACATTTCTATCCTCGGTCAGTTTGCAAATCTCTTGATCGTAAATAGTGATCTTATCGAGCCATCCTTTAAGCCTTGCTTCATCTTCCTTAACAGCTTCTGCGGCCCCCCTGCCTTTCGTGCTGATAGATAAAAGGTTTTGCTCTTTCTCGGCCTGAAACCGTGATGAAATACTTTCTTTGACATCATCTGAATATTCTCTGTGGCAAGTTGGGCAAATGTTTGAGCCTTCCGGCATCTCAACTGCCCTCTCTGCCTTATATTCTTCACTAAGCCTAGCAAGAGCTCTCTTATCTTTTTCAATATCGGCTTCACAAAATCTTGCTTCTCTATCCGCTCCGTTTTTATCCCGACCTGCACGCTGAAGCTGCTGATCAATTTCAATTATGTTGTTTTGTAATTCGTTTCTCCTACAACTGTTGTCTGCATTAACCTTTCGGTCAAGTTCTTGCAGGTCTCCCTCGAATCGCGCCTTTTTAGCCTTAAATTCGTTCAGGCTTTCGTATACAAATGAGTCTGACTTATCATCTGCAATAGATGCCATCTGCTCCCGCAGATCCTGAATCTTTGCCTCGGCCGCCGAATAGTCTTGGTCGATAATTGACTTACTGACTTCGTCGATCCTGGCCGGGATCTCTTCGAGTTTACGCTTATTCTCTAATAAGGCCTTCTTGTCCCGGGAAAGGATCTCCTCTGATGTAAACTGTGCCAGCTGATCAGCCAATGGCTGAAATTTAGGGTCTGTGGCAAGTACATCAGCGTCTGTCATATCTGAAATCAGATTGAATAATGTCTTTCTGCGGTCCGCTGGTTTTTGCACCATGAAGGCATTTGTGTTGCTGACGAACTTAAAAACTTCCTCCGGTACTAATTGTTCTATGTATGCCTTGAATTCCTTCTCTGATTTTGGAATTGTGTTAATCTCATATAGATTTTCATTGCCCTGGAAGGTCTGCTCTTCTGATCCGCGCTTCTTAACCCATTTTTGTTTCTGGTTTTTAACCAGCGTTAGTTCACGGCCGTCAATATCCCAGATTGACTCGACCTTGATATCAACAAAGTCAACATCATTGTTTTGGCTGTCCTTCGGCCGTATATCGAAGGTAGACGCTCCGGAGCTGTCCTTCCCAAAGAGCACCCACATAACTGCATCGGCAATCGTGGTCTTTCCTGATCCGTTAATACCTTTAATGGCTGTCCTGTTGCCAAAATTTATAATCCGATCTTTACACCCTTTGAAATTCTGTATACTGATCTTTTTCAGCGTCATCCTCATTAAACTCATCCTCCTTACTTTGTTTGCAGTCGCATTGTTCTCCATAGTCATAATTGCCATTACATATCGGGCAATACCAATAATTACTCATAGGCTCATTCCCCTCTTGTGGCAGTGTATGCTTCAATTGCACACTTACGGCAGATATATTTCTCTCCAACCTTAAGTAAACTTCTGGTTTCGCCACAATGAGCGCACACCAACTTATCAGGTGTATATTTTTTCAGAATGATCTGATCTTCTTCTGTATAAATTTCAAGCGGATCGCCTTCCTTAATCTCCATAACCCGTCTTAATTCCTTGGGAAGTACTATTCTTCCTAAATCGTCAATTCTTCTCACAATCCCTGTTGCTTTCATAAATAATTTGACCTCCTTAAATTTCTGTGCTACTATGCACTTAAGATTATTTTCCTTTGGGCCTTCGCTGATTCGCACTCAGCTGGGCTCTTTTTCTTTTTCTACTACACCTGGGACATTCATACCCCTCTGGTGGAATCCTCTGTAGGATGCTGACGCCCCAGTAACTGTTACAGTATGTGCATCGTGCTTTCAAGTTACCACCTTCCCTACCTGCTCTGGTGCTTAAACAATCCCGTAAATCTATGTATCAGGTTATAATCCGGATCATATAACGGCATATTGCCTTTTACATAAGTTTTGTAACTTCGGCTTTCATCCCTGCTCTTACGGCTTCGTGTCTTATGCTTACTCCGTGTCGACATCTGCTCCCCCTCCTCCCCTCCAAGATAATTTATAAGAACCGTATCAGCTGCCAGTATCACCAATCCGATACTTGTTCGAATGATGTACTGAGGTATGCTGATCTGGTTTAGATCCATCGATCCGGCTTGTCCAAGTATGTAAAGTAATGATCCCCAGAAAAGCAGGAATGATAGTAAATTAAGCATCTTGCGTTTCAACACACGCCTCCTCTCGTCTGGATGACTTGCGCCGGCGCAACTTTCTCATGTTCCGGTTTGACAGATATGTATTTAACAAAGGTATAAATCTTACACAGGATTATCTCATCATCAATTTCTTGCATCATCCTTTGTATGCTGTCTCTGTATACGGAGTTTTTATTCCCTTTCTGAATTGTTATAATATCCGGATTCGTTTTTCTTCACCTCCTTACATCACCATCTGTGCATTCATATCATCAACATCCTCGGCCAGTGCCATAGGCAACTCATAGGCCTCAATGATCGCAACCGCTGTATCGGTCTGATTGCGTTTAATTGCTTTATAGGTATCTACGCCGAATTCGCGCTTAAGCTGGCTGTATATGTCACTGTAAACCCTGCCGCGTAGTGATTTATCCTTATAGGCTTCGGAGTTTTTACCACCGAGACAATTTACGCCTTTCTTTCTGACAGTGGAGGTTATTCGGCTCTCTTCGATTCCTAGGATAGGCATATCCCTCTTGAAGTTCTGAAGGTCGTCATTTACGGAATCGACCCTCTGGCTTACCTCTAATGTTGCGTTTTTAAGGATCTCCAAGTATGATACCGGTGCTTGTAACTGCGATTCCATAGCATGGAAGCGGTTGATATACTTTGCGGTGAATTCTGTGCCCTTGATCCCAGTGAGCTTGTGAGCTATAAACTCGCAACCTTTCTTTGTTACTAGGTAGCAAGGTCTTTCCTCTCCTTTGCCGTCCTTGTATGCAGTTTCAGAGAAAAAATTAACGGGCTCAATGTTGAGCTGGTTTAATTCCGACACATATCCCCTAATATCCCTCAGGACGTTCTTGTGTTCTTTGCCGATCATTCCGGCTACCTCTAATGAGGTGATTGTTTTCTGTTCTAATTGGTTCAATAAAAGTCTCCTTTCTCATTGCTAAACGTTCTATATTTAGAACGTTTAAGGCAAAAAAATATCATCTAGCGATAGTTTTACGCCTTTGGATTTTTCCATTTCCTTATTAAGTGCTGATTGTAGCGCAATCATTTCCCCTCTTTTAAGCTCCGTCTTTCCACTTTCTTTGAGGGAATAATTCTGCACTGTGCAACCTAATAATACAGCAAAATCGGCTTGCATAAATCCTGCTACCTCTCTCCAGTACTTTAATTTATGTAATTTTGCGTTTCTTTTAACTCCCAATACTGCAACTCTCCTCTCTATCAGATTATTGTTCTATATTTAGAACATAATTAAAGTATACTCCATGGATTTAATATTGTCAATAACTTTTCGTTGCATATTTTAAACGAATTTGCTATAATATATTCAAAATATTAAACGAATGAGGGAGATAAAAAGATGAATGAATTTGGCCTTAGACTTAAATTATTGAGAGAAAAGAAAGAATTATCCTATGAGAAATTGTCTGATGAAACCGGGTTAGCAAAATCCCTTCTTTGGAGATATGAAACCGGTAAATCTGAACCTGGGCTCTCTACTTTAATTGTTCTGGCCAAATATTTCGGAGTTTCTCTTGATTGGATATCGGGAAATGGAGACATTAATGAAGTGCAATATCGGGCTTATGCTGATGTTATCGACAAGTGTGTTGATGAAAAGATAACGCCAGAGCGCCTGACTAAAATTATAAATGCAATGAAGGAGTGAACTAAATGAATGTACCAAAGCCGATAGTCTATCAACGCGAATCAGATGGGAGGTGGGTTGGAGCAATTGAATTATCAAGAAGAACAGGTGAGAAGAGAAAGCGAAAAACTGTATACGGAAAAACAGAAAAAGAAGTTTGGGAAAAACTTAATCCAATACTATTCTCCATTCAGACAGGGGAATATGTAGAACCTGTCAAGGACACGCTGATAGATTTTCTTAAAAAATATCATAAGATATGTGCTGGTTATGATATGTGGGATCCTAGATCAATAAGACCTGAGTCTTCAAAGTGGGAACAAACTACGTCTGAATTATACAAGACTTATATCGATGTCCATTTCGAGCCATACTTTAAAAATGTTAAACTAAAAGATGTGAGAACTATTACACTAGATGATTTTTACAATTTCAAGCTGACAGATAAGAGAATTTATGAAATTAGCATGCAGGGAAAGAAAGTAAAAAAGACACGTCCACCAATGAGTAATAATTCTGTTATAAAGCTTAATAAATTCTTAAAATCTGCATTTAATTACGCGGTAACTAATGAAATGATGAAAAAGAATTATGCTGACGGGGTGAAGCTATCTTCGCAAATTAAATATAAACCTGTCGTATATGATGAAGAACAATTCTTGAGGCTCCTTGACTTTGTAAAAGGCAAGGATGAAGAAATACCTATTATACTTGGAGCTGGGTGTGGATTAAGACGTGGTGAAATATGCGGATTAGAATGGGGGGATGTGAATTTTATTAGCCATACTATAACGATAAACACCTCAAGAGTATCGTTCTATTCTACGCTGGAAAAGGATCCAAAGAATGAGACAAGCTCAAGAAAATTTATTGCCCCTGGATATGTAATAGAGACACTGCTAAATTATTATAATCTAAAAGGGAATCCAGATGATAGTAAAAAAATAATTACACGATGGATGCCCAAATCCCTTTCCGAGCATTTTAACAAGCTACTAGATAGATACGAACTGGATCATATTAGGCTGCATGACTTAAGACATTTTAATGCTGTTATTATGCTAAGAAATGGGATTACAGATAAAGAAGCTGCTGAGCGATTAGGACACTCAACCGTACAAACCCTAAGAAATGTATATCAACATGTTTTATACGATATGGATGATGCTGCCGCTAATAAAATCAATAGATCTATTATTCCCAAGAAGGAATTGACAAAGGAAGAAATAAAAAAGTCTCTCAGGGTTATATAGTTGTAGCCAGAGTAATCCACACCCTGGCTACATTTTTGGCTACACAGCCAATGTTAATATTAAGTAGAATCGCTCTACCCTTACTGCAGTCGAGGGGACTTGAACCCCTACCCAGAAACCCGGACTAGATCCTTAGTCTAGCGCGTATGCCAATTCCGCCACGACTGCTTGTTCTGTTTATTCCAGCGAACGAATTATATTATAACAAGAATTGTTTCAAAAAGCAATACCTAATTTTCTTCCTTTTATAACTTTTTTACACCTCTTTTTACACATTTCTTGCACCGCTAGATGATAACGGCATATCTTCAACATTTCTGGCATCATTCATCCAAAATTACCTTGACACAGTCTCATAATTTCCTCATTATGAAATTTTATTTTCATAAACTTACTTTACGAAACTTTTACTTTCATTTGACACATCCATGTAAGAAAGTACATTCCTAATCTGATACAATTTACCTATCAAATTCGAATTAGGACCGTGTCGCAATTCTTCCCGTTTCTTATGAGGTGAAGTGAAGTTATGATCCGCATCCTAAAATAATCATGTATGGAGGTATTTATGAATCAGGTAAAAGGTACACAGGTCTCTCAGTCCCAGAAGTTAATGGTATTTGTTTTAACAATGTCGCTTTACGGTCTCGCCACCTTATTTTCCGAATTAATTCCGGAATTTCAAGTTGGTATTGTGGAATTCTCAGTAGAGTATTTTCTCTTTATTCCCCTCACCCTGGCTATGCTCTTTGATCCTCTCTCTGTCGCACTGGGAGCAGCAACCGGTGAGCTGGTATTTTCGGAAATTATGTTGGGGCAATTCGGCGGACTTGGTGAATTGGAGAAATTCCTGACTGTGACCATTGCAGTGACAATTACCGGTCTGATTGTCAAAAATCCAAAGAACAGCCGCATGGTGGGCTTTGCAGCAATTTTTGGTGTAATTCTTCAGCAGGCAATGTCTTGTGCAGTTGATATCCTTAAAGTTGTATTTGCAGTAGAAGATTTCGAAGTAATAGAAGGACTGCCTCAGAGCGTATTTGCTACGGAAGGTTTTTCATTCCTTAATGATGTCCTGTTCTCCGGTATCTTATTCTGTCTTCTTCCCACTCTTTATCTGGTTCCCAGATTATATGGTAAGATTGAGCCACTCCTTGGCATGAAGCCACGGGAGAAACAGGATTCCAATCGGTTACCCTCATCCGTTGCAATTCGTATGGTACTTCTGTCCCTCATAGGGTTTGGCGTTGCGGTAGGCGCAGAATTTCTATCTGAAAACGGAATGTCTCTCATAGACTGGGAAGCTGCATGGTCTGAGAATACCACCTCCATTATCATCGGAATTGCGGTTGCCGCAATAATTGCAATTGTCTGTATTATTCTGCTTACGAGAAATCGAAATACAAAGACCGCAGATACCATGCCACGTTAGAAAGGACTGTCTATGATTCAAATTGAACATCTCACATTTACATATCCGGGGGCAGATCAACCTGTACTTAAGGACGTTTCATTAGAGATTGAGCAAGGAGAATTTCTCGCACTCATTGGAAACAATGGGTGCGGGAAATCTACGTTATGTAAGACCGTTAATGGTCTGATCCCTCATTTTATCGCCGGAGATTACTCTGGGAGAGTTCTGGTTGACAGGGAAGATACTATGTCCTGCAGCATCGGTAATCTTGCCAGGAAGGCGGGATATGTGTATCAGGATTTTGAGAATCAGATTGTGCGTCCCTCTGTGCTCGATGATGCCTCCTATGCCTGCATGAACTATGCTATGCCGGATTACATTGACAGGGGAATTGAAGCTTTGACCGTATGCGGACTTGGACATAAGCAAAAGGATTATATCTGGCAGCTGTCCGGTGGGCAAAAGCATCTTCTGGCGCTGGCTGGGATGACTGCCTTATCTCCTGATATTCTTATTCTCGATGAACCGATTGCTCAACTTGATCCGGTTCATGCCGGTCAGATTTATGAAATACTGAAAGATTTAAACGAGAACTATCATAAGACCATCATAGTAATCGAGCACCACACCGAATATATTGCAAGGTATTGCAGCAAAGTGGTCTTGATGAAGGAGGGCGAAATTGTATGGAAGCTTCCGACTGCCGATGCCCTAAGCCGTGTCAGGGAACTGGTCACCTGTAATGTGTATCCGCCCCAGATCACAATGGCGGCAGATCATCTGATGAATCAGGGATTGCTTCCAAATAATTCTCTTCTGCCTGTCACACTTAAGGATGCGCTTCCTCTCTTTCAGGAGGCAAAGCTGTTAAGCAATGCCAAATTAAGAAATCCGGGGATTGAGGCTTCCTCTGACCCTGGTCCTTCAATAAAAGAAAAGTCGAACCCGTTAATCTCCTTTCACAATGTATCCGTAGAATACAGATCAGTAAAAGGGGCTGCCTATAAGGCATTTGAGAACCTGACTCTGGATATTCACAAAGGTGAGAAGATAGCGCTCATTGGGTCCAATGGTGCCGGCAAGTCGACCTTAATGAAACTGATGATCGGTCTGCTTGCACCGAGTCAGGGTGATATTCTGCTGCAGGGCTGCTCTCTGAAGGATCTGAAGCAAAATCAATTAAGTAATCTGGTGTCTCTTGTTTATCAGAATCCGGAAGAGATGTTTATCAAAGATTCCATTCAGTCAGATATTGAGTATGCAATGAAAGTACGTAAAGTAAAGGATTATAGAATCAGAACCGAAGACCTGATTCAAAGATTTCACCTGGAGGAGATTAAAGACCGGGATGGCAGGCTCTTATCCGGCGGACAGATGCGGCGGGCATCCTTAGCCATCGGTATTGCCTTAAATCCGGCCCTCCTTCTTCTGGATGAGCCTACCGCAAATCTCGATATAGCTACCAGAAAGGAAATTATGCGTGTCCTTACTGATATTAAGGGGATTACTGAGACTGTAATTATCGCCTCCCATGATATGCAGCTGGTGTGCGAATGGGCGGATCGCATTATTGTCCTATGCGCTGGCGATGTCATTGCAGACGGTGACCGTAACAGTATCTTTGAAAACCCTTATGTCACAGAGAAGATCGGTATCCTCCCCCCTGAAATTCACCAGCTCGGAAAATTACTGCAGCCCGGCTTGCATTGTTATACCACGAAGGAATTTCTTAATTTCTTCTATGGAGAGGAGTTGAAAGAAGTTGTCTAAATTAACAGAAAATATTATGGATAAAATATCCATTGATTATATCAGAAATCAGGTCTTAAAAAATGCCTACGGGAATGATGATACCATCATAGCGGCTCTTGATCCCCGCATCTTACTCCTCTGGTACACTTTCTTTGGCATTGTCCCCTGGTTTTTGCACGATCTTACGCTTTTAATGGGACTGTTCCTGTTTGTGGCCATAACCTCCCGCCTGGCTAAGATTGCACCCATGGTTCTGTTCCTGTTCTGTCTCGGCGTATTCTCCCAGACCGGATACCTTCTGGTGGTATCCCTGTTCTTTGGCGGTAATCTCGAAACCATGATCACCCTGCTGATTATGACCCTGAAGGTAGTCATCGTATCCCTTGCCTCAGTTACTGTCTTTTCCGGTCTGGACCCTGACCGTCTGGCACTGGGACTGCTCTGGGTTGGAATTCCGGAGCAATTTACCTTCAGCATTTCCTTTGGATATAGAATTCTTCCCATCATGATGGAGGAGTTTCAAAACATACTGCTCTCGCACCGGCTCAGAGGAATTGCACCTGCCCATGATACCTTCCCCGGTAAGATACGATATCTCATCTATCAGATCCATATTATCATCCTCTCCTTCTATCCTTTGATGCTAAATTGTGCCAAGCGATCCAGAACCACGGTAGAGGCACTGGAGCTGAAAGGATACCGTTATGCCGCAGGAAATACACAGGTGCGTAAAATGAAATTGGCTGCTCTTAAGATCAGGAGAAATGATCTCTACTTCCTTACAATTTCCATGCTATGGGTAATCGTTTGTATTACCTTCACAATATTAATAAAATGATCAACGATTTTTCTATCAATATATGTATATTGACGCCAGCAGCCCAGTGCATGGGTGCCGGAAAAGAAAAAGAAGGCTCTGAGAGAAGAAACAGCACTTTCCCTCAGTAAGTTTGTATCTGCGCTGTGCATACAAACTTAAAATACACAAATAAACAGCGCAGAATGGGGAATAACATGAAAATAGACTTTCACACACATGGAAAACTTGCAAAGAAATTACCTTTTTCAAAGGAATATACCGACTGGTTGCTGCGCGAAGCAAGGAATAGCGGACTTGACGCCATTTGCCTTACAGAGCATTTTAATACCTTGGGATTTCACGAAATTTACCGGCATATCATAGAGGAATACCCACAGGAGGGTGACTGCTTTCTCGCAAAAGACATCCGCATCTTTGCAGGGATGGAAATTGATATCAGAGAAAGGGGACACATACTGGTTATTGGTAAGCCCCTGGATATACTAGCCCTGAACCAGGAGTTGGAAGCGCATAAGACAAGGGAGCAATTTCTTACTTTTCGTGAGGTATTGGCAAAATGCCGCCACTATGATGTCCTTATGGGCGGCGCGCACCCGTTCCGGGAAGGCAGTGCTATCACGAAGCTGGATGCCGCTCTTCTCAGACAGCTTGATTTTGTTGATTTGAATGGAAAGGATATGGCAGAATCGCCATATAAGAACAGAGAAAACATAGATGCTTTTGCAAAGGAACATCAATTGGCTATACTGGCCGGCAGTGATACCCACCAGTCACTCCAATATGGCTGCATCTCCAATCTATTCGATAAGGAATGCAGCACAATCAAGGAACTAAAGGAAGAGATTTCCGCCGGAAGATACCGGATTGAAACCTCCCAGAGCCTTGACTGTCAGGTACGATTTGCAGGTATCTTAAAACGTTCCCTGAAAGAAATTCATTCCTTAGGCGGTGATTATGTCTCCATCTTAACACAGAAGGTGCAATAAAATCTCCATCCTCAGCTAACGGGGAATATCCTCCTGATATTCCTCTTTTAGTCTGTGAAGTGCGGAAAGTCTCTCTACCGCCTGATCAGAGAGCTTTGCCGCAGTCATGATAATTATCGCATCAATCACTGCCGCAGGCGCTGTCAGGGAATGATATTCCTTGGCCTCGCCCCGATATACATACAAATTCAAATCCCCTCTATTGTCCTCATGATCATACATTTTACTGCTAAGTAATATTGTCTGATAAGGAATCTCTCTCCTATGCTTTAAGATCACCCTGGCTTCACGGGACACCTTCTGAAATCCGAATAACACAACAACATCCCCCTGCTTGATATGAACCAGTTTCTCGAATATTTCAGAGCCTGCCTGGGGCAATATGGTCGTATGCAGACCAAAACGGCTTAAACGGAACGCCAGAAGGTGAGAAAGTGCAGAGGCTGCTCCCTTGGCATGGATATAAATATGCTTCGCATTGATCATTGCCTCCACCGCAGCTGCAAGTTCTTCTCCATTGATATGATCAATTGTCTTCTCGATACAATACTGCTGCCGCTTAAGGAAAAATGCCCACTCAGATAAACTGTTTTGTGCCAGTGTCGCAGTCATCTTATCCGCAGGTGATTCCAAATCCATTTGCCGGAGCAGATCTGTTTTGAATTCCTTAAAATTACGAAAGCCCGCGTGTTTTACAAAACGGGAAATGGTTGCTTCCGATAAGCCCACTGCCTCAGATAATTGTCCGATACTAAGGACATGCACCGTGGATTGGTTTTGATAAATATAGTCTATGATTTTTTGTTCCGCCTTTGTAAAGGGAAATCCATTATCCGCAAATGACATTTGATTCATATTAATCCTCCATGCTGCCAATGCCCGCGAATTTGGGCATCAGCACAAATTTGCCGTGTGAAAATTTTAATTTTCACACTAAATACTCCTCAGAATGTATCTTCTCATAATACTCTCTATTATACCCCATAGGATAGAAATTTGTCATTAAAGAAATCTTCCCCCCTTTGATGCACATGGATGTGTGTTAAGCATAATCCGGTCCAAAGAAAGCAAAGGACCCGGGCAGGATAGACTTCATTACCGGTAAAGTCCTTCCTACCCGGATCACAATTTAGCAATCGTTTGATCATGCTCTTTTATGTCAATCACCCAGGATGTGAAATTATAGTTTGAATTTTTCTACCTGTTCCATCATTTCTCTTGTCATTCCACTAAGGATTTGAGCAGCCGAGGAGACTTCTTCAACGGAGGCGTTCATTTCTTGTGAAGAAGCCGCAATTTCCTGGGAGGAAGCGGAGACTTCTTCTGCTATGGACGCAACCCCTTCAATCCGTTCAATGATGGTATTCTTCTCCGTATCCAGTCGAAATGCCGATTTATTCACCGCCTCTATCTCCGGTGTGATATCTTTAATTCCCCGAATGATCTTATGAAAGGAATCCATGGTGGTATTCAGCATATGAATCTGCGTACCCAGTTCCTTCTCCATCTGATCTGTGGTATGTACCATCTGACCGGTTTCCTCCGAAACACCGTTGATGATGGTATTAATATTCACCGAGGATACCTTGGTCTGCTCCGCCAGCTTCCTGATCTCATCTGCCACAACCGCAAACCCTCTTCCCGCCTCACCGGCTCTCGCCGCTTCTATCGCGGCATTCAGCGCAAGGAGATTGGTCTGATCTGCAATTGAATTAATAAAATTCGCAATATCATTTATTTTCGTTACGTTCTCCCCAAAGCCTGTAATTTTACCGACAAACTCATGGAAGGAATGATTCATAACATTGGTGGAACTTACCAGTGTCTGCATGTTATCATGACTGTCTTCCGCCATGGAGCTAATATGATAGGAATTCTTCTCAATATCGGAAATTGCATGAACGATGCTCTCCAGTCCTTCAGAAAACTGGTTCATACTTTCAATCATTTTCGTCAGATCTTCTGCCTGAGAACCGGCTCCCTTCGCCACATCCTGAATAGCGGTTGTGACATTTTCTGAGGAAGAGGCCATCTCCCCCGATACGTATGAAAGGCTGTCCGACTGATGGTCAATATTGGTGGAGCTGTCCTTAATCTTATTGAGCATATCCTTGATGGAAATTTGCATGTTTTGGATAGAGACAGCCAACACCCCGATTTCATCCTTTTTCTTTGTATACTTATTCTGTATTTCTGTGGTCAGATCACCGTCCGAAATCCGACGGATGTTCTTTACAATTGCAACCAGGCTATTGGTGATATTACTCGTAATAAGGAATACCCCAAGGATACCGAGAATCAAAAATACCACAACAAGAATCATCACTGAATTCCTTAGCGGTGCCAGCCCTGATAAAATATCGCTTTTTTCGCCTGTTACCGCAATGGACCATCCGGTTGATTTAATGGGAGCATATCCGGCATATTTCTCCACACCCTCATACAGATAAGCTCCGGCACCCTCTTCCCCCGCTTTCATCTTCGCCAGAATAGCAGCAAGGGTAGTAAAGGAAGAATCATTGGCAGCCTCTTCGATATAATTCACTTTGTTCATTACGAGGGATAAGTTCTGATGCGCAATGATATCCCCGTTTTCATTGATCATAAATGCCCTTCCTGTTTTACCAAAGGTGATATCATTGATTAATAAGCTAAAATCATTTCCTGATTCTACACCGACTAATACACCGATAATTTTGCCTCCTGATTTAATGGGCACTGCATAGGTGATCACCGACTGCGCCTTATTTTCCGGGTCAGGCATAGGTTCTGTTACCGCCTGTCCTCCACTGACTGCTGTCTTGAAGTATTCCGTGTTTTTGATATCCGAAACCATCTTATTGGAGGTTGTCAGATTTCCGTCCAGATCTGCAATACCCAGTCTTACGAATTTACCTCTCACTTCCTGTTCCTTTAGCTTTGCAGTCTTCTTATCCTGCTTTTGCTCCCCAAATGAAGTTGCGATCATCTGCATTGCTTTAAAGTTCCCTTCCATCCTGCTTTCAATTACTAAGGATGCCTCTGCAGCCATATGAGGTAGCGTTGCATTGGTATTGGAAATTAAGGCCTTCGATGACAGCTCATAGGATATGAGCCCCAAACCCAAACTAACTACCAAAATCATAGTCCCAAGCAAAAGTATCATTCTGGTTTTGATGCTACTTTTAAAAAGATTTTTCATCCCTTTGGTACTTCCCACTCTTTTCGCTCTCGGCGTTTTCTGTGTAGATCCTCTCATTTGTTTTCTCATCCCACTTCTCCTTTGTTACAACCAACAATTTGCCCTTTTTGTGATAATTTCCTGCTAAAATTATGTGAAAATGCAAAAAATGCGCAAAAAAAGTAAGGCAATTAAAGTTACCTTCTTTTTTTAGTAAATTAATAAGAACTCCGGTATCAATCCTTTGTAATACCGCTTACTTCTTTACATTATTAAGGCAACCCAGCTGTCATCATGTTTCCACCTTAGACCTGAGGCTTTGCGTCCTTACCTTTCGATAAGTTTGCTTTTACATAATATTAGGATTTTCTCCACTTCATTTAACTGCCTTAGCACACACTACTTCTTTTAATTTTCATAGTTTTTTAACAAAAAATTATCTTTTCTCTTATATTTTGTCATGCACATTATACTACATATTAAAAAATTTGTCAATTTATAGATGTCTCTATGTCATAACATAGCAAGAATGCTATGGTTTCATTTCTTCTCATCATGCAGGCAGGAGGGGAGACAGTCTCTCATCGCCGGATTGTTCAGCCATTTCCCCCGATAATCAAACCTCGAGCCATGACAGGGACAATCCCAGGACAGCTCATTGGGATTCCATTCCAGAGAACAGCCCAAATGCGGACATTTGGTATTCACGTAGTAATATTTATTATTGAGATCTCTGTATACTCCCAGTCTCTGTCCATTATAATGAATAACCCCTGCCTGCCCGCGTCCTATCTGCCTTAACTTATCATGAGGGATTCTCAGCATACCGGCCGCCAGATTACTGGCCGAAATGGCAGCATCCTCTACCATAACCTTACTTCCGGAGAGCATAAATCTTCTTGGATTAAATACTTTGCGATTGGCATTTACATTACCCATAATCATATCCCTTAAAATGATAGCGGCAGACATAGAACCGGTCATTCCCCATTTATTAAAACCGGTTGCCACATAAAAGTTTGGTGTATTTACTGAGAACCTGCCGATATAGGGAACAGAATCCGGTGTGATACAGTCCGCTGCCGACCAGATATATTTGATTCTGGCCTGTGGATACCATTGTTTCGCCGCCATCTCAATCCTGGCATATGCGTCCTTTGGATGAAACTGCCCCGTTCTGTGGCCACCGCTTCCTAAGATGAGATAATCCTGATAATTACGAAACGTAAATCCCTGAGGATCCGCATCCAGATACATCCCCATAAGTTCCTTGCCACTGCCCTCTAACGCGGCCAGATAATGCCGTTCCTGATGCATGCGAAGGAAATAGTACCCCGGCGCATTAATAAAGGGATAATGGGTGGCTATGACAACAGATTTTGCTTTAACAGTACCCTGTTCTGTAATGATAAGACCATCGGTTCTCATCTCTTTGATCCGTACATGTTCATAAACCGATAGCCGCCCGGCAACTGCTCTCAGGAACTTCAGCGGATGAAATTGTGCCTGATGGTCAAATCTTATGGCGGATTTCACCGGAAAGGGCAGATTCGTATCTTTGGTATACACAGCAGGAAGACCCAGTCTCTTCGCTGCTTCTACCTCCTGCTTAATCTTCAGATCATTGTCCAGCGTGTAGATATAATTAGGTAATCTCTGAAAATCACAATCAATCCTTAACTGCTGTATCATGTCCTCATATTTCTCAATGGAATATTGATTTATTGCAGCATATTCTCTGGCTCTCATCTCTCCCTTGTACGTCAGCAGCTTGCGATAAATCAACCCATGCTGGGAAGAAATCTTAGCCGTTGTCCCCTTGGTCATCCCGCTGCCAATTCCGGCACATTCCAGAACAACGACAGAAATCCCTCTCTCCTGAAGAAGATATGCCGTCAAAATTCCAGCTATTCCGCCACCAATTACCGCAACCTCCGTCTGTACATCTCCCTTTAGCTGCTGTCTCTCTAATATCTGTTGATCTTCCTGATTAAGATACTCCTTCTGTATCCAAAGAGACTCTCCTCTTTCTTTTGCATCTTCGTGAAAGCTTCCATTTGCTTTCCAAATGATACCCATGTTCATCACCTCAAGGCTAGATTTTCCACATGAGATTTAATTTATTCAAAGGGAGTGAAAGAGTTGGATCAAAGCTATCAGAATTGATGTGAACTTATGAATAAACAGATGAATTTATTGCAGCAAAAAACTCCCCGAGTAGGGCTCGAACCTACAACCCCACGGTTAACAGCCGTGTGCTCTACCATTGAGCTATCGAGGAATACATTAGTAATTTTAATACCCGTTTGTTCTAATGTCAAGATAATTCCTTTGATCGTATTCATGGTTTTTCATTTGAATATTCGTGCAAAAACAGTGATAAATATGAAAGCCTGCGGACTATTTGGATGTTGTGAGATTGTAATCCAGGATGTTCCGGTAAGAAGTAAGAATCCTACGATAGGTCCTAAGATAGATGTAAAGATGAGTATAAAGTTAAATACTAAGATAGATGTAAAAGTAGATTGTTTTATCGATTTAAGTTACAAGCGGTGTTAAGTGGTTGAAGTTCAACTGTTGAAGTTCATTAGTCCAAATTAAGCACGCAAAATTAAGTTGAAACAAATGAAATATTTTAAGTTGAAACAAATGAAATATTTTATAAGTTGAAACAAATGAAATATTTTAGTTGAAATCCTAAAAACATTATGTTATAATCAAATTCGTTCCGTAATTATGAACAAAATGCAGTTGTGGCGGAATTGGCATACGCGCTAGATTCAGGTTCTAGTTCTCGCAAGGGAGTAGGGGTTCAAGTCCCCTCAACTGCATCCTTTAAAAAGCTCGCAACCCTTTAAATTTAATGGGTTGCGGGTTTTTTTATTTTTACGAAAAACTGTTAACATCTGTTAATGTGCCTGTTTATGCAGTTTTGTTTGCGAAAGAGCCGGAGCATTTACAGGGAAATGGGCATGATATTACGAAGGATAATGTAATAGATTTTCGTGCTAAAATCACCGCAAAGCCGTATGATATATCTCGGATAAAGATTTTTGATTATGCTGGCTTTGATAATAAACTGCATCCACATGGTCGCAAAAGTATTTTTCTGTATTAGTATTCTCCTACCGCATATAATTCCTCCATGTCATTCACGCGTAACATCGATATATTGCACTTGGAATCTGGAATTAGTATTTTCTCTGACCAGTGGTTAATGATATTCGGTAAAACGTATTTACATTGCTTCTCATCATCCAATTCCGATTCGATTATGTAATTAATTTCTTCTGTTTATATTATTTGCGAGCATAGGATTTCTGTTTGTAAGCAAGGCTCCATTCAGCTCGTTTATAATAATATGATTGAAAAACATCAATGATATTTAAAAAGCAGACATAAATCAGGTGTTACCCCCAAGGATAATAATCTGACCCCCAAGGATAACATGCCACCCCCCAAGATAACCCCCCAAGATGATGAATAGAAAAACAGCAATGCTTGTAAACTTTACTATAATAAAATCATTGCTAATTCCACAATTTATAATTATAATTCATCCTGAGACATTTTTAATTTGATTAAATAAATTAGAAAAGTTCTAAGTCAGGGACTCAAAATCAGGAGCTTGAGAAGAACTTCAAGCCCCTGATTTAGTACTTTTCTTTTGAACCAAGTCACGCATGCGGACGGCATATGCAGTTTTGATGGCTGCCAATGATGTGCAAATGCCAAGTTTTTTGATTTTTATGGGTACAGTTTATCACCAGATGATGGAATAGTATTTCTTCCTATAGTGAAACGGATGCACCACAATAAGACCATCCCGTTGGACAGCCTGAAAAATTCATATTCTTAAGTCAAAGAGCTGCTGTTTACTGGAAGTACAAACGGTTTTCCGCGTGGATAAGGGATTACTCGCCCGTTGCATTGCCCGCATACGCAGATATCCCGGTGATAGATTAATAGCATAAGCTCTGCCATGGACATTCCTTTTGTTGGATTTGGGGTGAATGGTGTTTCCCTCAGTTTATGTATCAATTTCAGCTTCTTTGTTTTATGGCAGTTACTTAAGTAACCACTGAACCTCACGCGGGAGAAGCCTTTCGGCAGGATATGCTGCAGAAACAATTCAATGAACTTGGTTCCCTCTAAGGTCATGATCTTCCTTGCACTGTTGTCGGCATAATCTTTATAAGTGAAAGATACTTCCGTTTCTGTCATACTACAAATCCGGCTGTTGCTGATGGCTGTGCGATAGGCATAACGTGCAAGATATTTAATGGCATTCCCGTTTCCATTAAAAGTCTCACGGATGAAGGGGAGCCAATCTTTCGCATAAAGGGAATCCACGAAATCTTTCCAGTTGTAATGATTGCGTAGATTCTGGCATCTGTCGCCAAAAGAAAGCCGATTCTTGTCATAAATAGTTTTCAAGGCAGCCATAAATTTACCACGGAACATCTTTCCCATTGCTTCTACTGGAAGGAGAAATCCTTTATGGCAGGACTCAGTGAACTGACCTGATTCTGTAAGCCCACCACCGGATAAGGCCAGGTGGATGTGAGGATGGAAGTTAAGCTTCTGGCCCCATGTGTGCAGCACCATGATGATGCCGGGTGTCGCACCCATATATTTTTTATCACGGCATAAGGTAAGTAAGGTATCTGATACACAGGAAAACATGAGGTTATACAGTAACTTCTGGTTTTCATAAATGAGGTCATTTAACTCAAATGGTAGTGTGAAGATGCAATGGTAATAAGCACAGCCTTCAATTAACTCAGAATTACGAGCCATGATCCATTTCTGTTCTTGTGGAGCCTGACAACTCGGACAATTCCTGTTATTACAGGAGCAGGCATGAATCGCGGCATGACCACAGGACTCACAATAGCTTAAGTTATAACCGAAGGAACCAGTCTTGCATTCCGATATACAAAAAGCAGCTTTCTGTTGTTCTTTAGAAACAGAATGGGAACCGGAATAGTCCCTGAAAAATGACTGAAAGATATCCCGGATTGGATAGGTTTTTGAGTTGGATTCCTCTATTATCTCAAGTGGATGACGGGGTTTCACAGTCTTAGACATCATAAGGACTGGTCACACTCCTTCCGTTGCCGATGCCAAGAGTGAGATAGACTGAGGTACTGGAAAGGGATTTATGACCCATGGCTTCCTTAATCGTCATGATGTCAGTACCTGCTTCATACAGATGAAGTCCAAATCCATGGCGTAGGCTGTGTAGCGTGTAGCCTGCATCAGAAAGTCCTAATACAGAGAGCCATTTTTTAAAGGTGTTATAAACAGACTGCTGGTGGATATGAGAATCGGGTTTCTGTCCGGGAAAGAGCCAGTCCTGCTTTTTTGCAGAGGGATGGAATGTGCGGATATAGGTGACCAGCAGATCATAGGCCCTTTCGGAAAGAACAGCATAACGGTCAGAGCGGTTCTTGCTCCTGGATATGTAGATGCAGTGTCGGGAATGATAGATATCACCGCATTTAAGGCGTGTGAGTTCACTGACTCTGATACCGGACGAGTATAACAGAGCCAGTTCTGCTTTATGTTTAGGATTGTAAACAGAGTCAATAAGGGAATTCACCTCATCCTTAGTTGGAACTTTAGGAAGAAGTTCATCATAGTGAAGATAAGGAATCTGATAGCGATCCCAGTCGCGGTGGAGGATATACTGATAGAAATCACGTAACTGAGCGATATGGACATTCACCGTACGTGGATTCAGCGCTCTGACTTCTTTGAGAAATCGAAGATAGGAACGAAGCTCTTCCCACGAAATATCTGAAAGAGGCTTTGAAGAAAGTGTGGACTCCGTCCATTCAATGAACTGGGTCATGTAAGAAGTATAAGTAGTAATAGTGCCTGGAGCAAGGTCTCGAAACGAAAGAATATCGATATGGTGTTTTAAATAGCTAGTATAACTCGTTTTAATTAGCTTAATGGTTCGGTATGTGGTATAATAATCTCAATACCTTAAGGAGATCAAACCATGCCGAATTATGTTAAATCAATAAATCTTACAGTAGAGGACAAAGTAAT
>JAEXNR010000036.1 GCA_023439505.1 Bacillota bacterium | reverse complement strand
AGTAAATTAGTCTGCTTATGCGATGTGGATAACCTACCTGAGAAATGGCAAAACAGAGGATAGATTTCCACAATTACTGTTTTGAGCAAAATCAGAGAAATATAAAGAAGTTTACCTTTCAGAGCTGAGTAGAACAAAAAAGAGTTGACATATGGCATGGGGATTGTTATAATACAGAAAATAAATAAAAGCAAAATGTAAATGCAATGACAAGGAGGAGTACATACTCACCAAAATTACAGAGAGAAGATGGCTGGTGCAAATCTTCATGGAGGTAGTATGGAAGTAGCCTTTGAGCAGTGAACCGAACGAGAGTTATCTTAAGTAGGCTTCAACGGAATATTCCACCGTTATTGGGAATGCGGTATCGATAGTAATATCCGTACTGATATAGTGAATATGTCAGACAGATTGCAAACTATCCGTACTGACAGAGTGCAGAGATTTATTCTCTGAAATTAGGTGGTACCACGGATGAACTTTCCGCCCTAAGCTAAGTGATTAGCTTAGGGCTTTTTGTTGTGTCCGGTAAGATATTTTCCGTCGATGCATTTATGCTTGTGTCAAAGTTAATAATTTTTATGAATACGAATTTGCTTTTATTAGAATAATAATTAAAATTTGGAGGTAAATGGTATGAGATTAAAAGGAACAGAAGCATTGGTAAAAGCGTTGATTGCAGAAGGGATTGACACAATTTTTGGATATCCCGGAGGATATGCCATCGATATTTTTGATGAGATATACCGCCACAGTGAATTGGAAATCATACTACCAAGGCATGAACAGGGATTAATTCATGAAGCGGAAGGGTATGCCAGAGCTGCAGGGAAGGTGGGTGTGTGCATTGTTACCAGCGGACCGGGGGCAACGAATCTGGTTACCGGTATTGCCAATGCCAATTATGACAGTGTTCCTCTGGTGTGTTTTACGGGTCAGGTGCAGACCCATCTTATAGGGAATGATGCCTTTCAGGAGGTAGATATTGTGGGAATTACAAGAGGAATATGTAAGTACAGTGTTACCGTTCGGGATAGAAAAGATTTGGTGCGAATCATCAAAGAAGCATTTTATATTGCTAAAACCGGAAAACCAGGGCCGGTCCTGGTAGATCTTCCCAAGGATATTATGTTATCTGAAGCAGAAGATGACTTTAATGAGCCTGTCTCCGTCAGAGGCTACAAACCAAATACGACGGTACACATCGGACAGATTAAGAAAGCCATGGAACTGCTTCACCAGGCGAAAAAGCCGCTGTTTTTAATCGGAGGAGGTGTCAATATCTCCGGTGCGGGAGAACTTCTTACAGCGATGATTGATAAGGTTAAGGTGCCGGTAATTACAACGATTATGGGAAGAGGTGCTATTCCTACAGCGCATGAATACTACATCGGTAATCTTGGGATGCATGGTTCCTATGCGGCGAATATGGCAATCAGTGAATGTGATTTACTTTTTTCCATTGGAACCAGGTTCAATGACCGTATCACAGGAAAAACATCAGAATTTGCCAAGTATGCAACAATTATTCATGTGGATATCGAGTCTGCATCCATATCCCGCAACATCAAAGTGGATATTCCCATCGTAGCGGATGCAGGTAGTGCGATAGAGAAGATGCTTGAGCGGGCACAGGAATGTCATACTGAGACCTGGTTTGAGCAGATTAAAGAGTGGGACCGGGAACATCCGTTAAGACGGGTAAATGCTGAGGGATTCGTTCCCGAACGAATTATAGAAGAGATCAGTAACCGATATCATGATGGTATTATTGTTACCGACGTAGGGCAGCATCAGATGTGGACCACACAATTTTTGAAGATGACAAAGGAGACAAAACTTATTACTTCCGGAGGACTTGGTACTATGGGATTCGGACTTCCGGCTGCTATCGGTGCAAAAATCGGAAGACCGGATAAAAGGGTCATCTGTATCAGCGGAGATGGCGGGATGCAGATGAACATTCAGGAGATGGCCACTGCAGTTACCCAGGAACTTCCTGTCATTATTTGCATTTTCAATAACGGATATCTTGGTATGGTGAGACAGTGGCAGCAATTATTTTTTGATAAGAGATACGCCATCACCTGTTTGCGAAGAAGAAAAAGCTGTGGTTCCGGTGGGGAAGGCTGCAGTCAGGAATGTCCGCCATACAGTCCGGATTTTGTAAAGCTGGCGGAAAGTTACGGGGCCAAAGGGATACGTGTATTTAATGAAGAGCAGATGCTGGATGCCTTTGACCAGGCAGAGCATAATGAGAATTCGCCTACGATAATAGAATTTATCATCAATCATCAGGAACTGGTATTCCCCATGGTACAGGGAGGAAAAGCCATTGTTAATATGATAATGGACTGTTAACAAAAGGATGTTAATAACCGGGAACCGAATAAACAAATCACAGAATACTGAATTAAGATGCAAAAGGCAGCTTAGAGGAATGATCTATTAATAGAAAGGAATTAATTTATGAAAAAGCGCTGGTTATCATTGTATGTTGAGAATGAAATTGGAGTATTGGCCAGAATATCCGGAATGTTTTCCGGTAAATCTTATAATTTACTGAGTCTTACGGTAGGCGAAACAGAGGATACTACCGTATCAAGAATGACCATTAGTGTGGAAAGTGATGATAATACCTTCGAGCAGATAAAAAAACAACTGAATCGCTGTATTGAAGTAATTAAAGTGGTGGATTTGACGAATGTGGCAGTCCATATGAAAGAGATACTTTATCTTAAAATTCATGGCTGTAAGGAGAAAGAAAAGAATGATTTGTTCCATATTGCAGAGGTGTTTAAGGTGAATATTGTAGATTTGGGAAAAGACAGTGTTTTATTGGAATGTCTTCAGACAGAGTCGAGAAATAACGATATTATCAGACTGATCAGTGATAACTATAAACAGATAGAGATTGTAAGAGGAGGAAGTGTTGCCATAGAATCCATCAGTATCTCGGAACGATGATCGCGATACTCATCGTATGGATAAGAATGTTATGTATTGACATTACAACATTGGTATGTTAGAATAATTTCACAAAACAGATACCTTAGTATGAAAAATCATTAGTACATATTGCTAATAAATTTGGAAAAATGTATCTGCTTCTACCCGTAAACCTGCAAATACTGTTTCGCATTTTGATATTGATACCAGCTGCTCATGAAATTGGGAATATGAGGGGTGAATTCTCCGGAAACAGAAGAGGAACAGAATTGCACGAATTAAATGAGGAAAGAGGTTAATCTATGTATCAAAGTTATCATTTATCACACAAAGAGGCACAGATGATGATTAACGCAATTCAGGCAGACCTGGAGAAAGACAATAAGGCTGCTGCGGTAGCAGTAACGGATGCCCATGGAGAGCTAATTGCATTTTTGAGAATGGACGGATGCCATCTTCCGCCTCTATATGTGGCAATTAACAAAGCCTTCACTGCGGCCAGAGAATGTAATGAATCCGGCAATGTAGGCAATAATTCAAGAGTCGGCGGTTTTCCCATGACCAATTACGGTGATCTTCGTTATACCGGCTGGGCAGGTGGCTTCCCCATATATCATGACGGGCAGGTGATCGGAGCCATCGGTGTCAGCGGTTTGGATGAGGAGCAGGAAGCCAGACTTGGTAAACTAGCCCTTGATTTGGTAAAGTAGCTATAGTAACAGATGAAATGTTTCATATTCAAAAAACCTGCATGAATGAAGTTACTGTTTATTCCCCGCAGAATAATAAGGCACAATGATTTTCAATAAATCATATTCGTGGCTTTGAATGGGGGTAAGGGGTAAATGAATGAGAAATGCAGGTTTTTTATTAAAATTTATTATTGCATCCTATCCTGTTACAAGTTATAATAATACCAGAAAGCAACAAATATTGACAGGGAAAATCCCAGAGGAACCTGACAATCATGATAATATAAAGTGTTACAAAGGATACCTGATACAGCGAGACTTATGGAAGAGTGGATAGGAAATGTTACATATGGAATTGTGACAGATGGATTTCCGGTTGATGTAAAAATGCTGTGCCGGATTGGTGCAAACTAAGGAGAAGAATATGTCAAATGTAAATAGTGTAACCAGTATTGAAAATGGAAATAATTATAACATATCTGCCGGCAGAAGGAATAACGGCAAGGACACATTCTCATCGTATCTTACAGAAGAGAAGAAGAGCCTTGATGATATTTTTGAAAGTGCCGCAAAAAAATATAACGTTCCTGCGACGCTTTTGAAAGCCATCGGTAAGGCAGAATCAGATTATAATGTAAATGCGGTATCCAGATGCGGTGCTCAGGGTGTGATGCAGCTTATGCCTGCTACAGCGGCATCTTTGGGTGTCACTGATGCTTTTGATGCGGAACAGAACATTATGGGCGGGGCAAACTATATTTCCCAGATGCTAAAGAAGTATGATGGGGATACGAAACTTGCACTGGCAGCTTATAATGCAGGTAGTAACAATGTGGCAAAATACGGCGGTATTCCTCCGTTTGAAGAGACCCGGAATTATGTGAAAAAAGTAATGGGGTATATCAATCAGGGTGTTAGTTCCGGTAATATAATGGCCTCTGTAAAAGCGCCCATTCAGGTAACCGGTAAGATCTATCCTTCTCCGGTATATACCAACTTTATCAATATGCCATCAAGTACGGTTGCCGATACGGATCCGATACAAAAGGAACTGGATGAATTTTTCTCTTACGACGACTATGTAAAGCTTCTTGATCTGTTTTTTGAAGATGACAGTATCACCGGAATTAAAGATAATACGGATGAGGAGCGCTATTTATGAATTGACCGGTTTTACCCATTTGATAAGCCGGTCAAATGATTCTTTCCTCCTCCCTTGTCATACCGGGGTGATACATCTTATTAAATTGCAGCAGCAAAGCGGGCACTGCAGCTTTTAGAAGATCATAATTTATATTGTGATGTGTGGCATTACGATACAATTCTCTGATATAGACATTCCCCAGTCGGTATAAACCGGATCCGCTTCATCTGTAAATTCCATAAAATCCTGATATACTTCATAAAATGGTTTTTTATTGCTTGATTGATCGTGAAATTCATTCATTTACTGTTTGATTTTTATGTGAAATTGGATATAATTATGTGTATATAATTTTATATGATGTTAGAGAATGTTTTGTTATGTTAGACCAAGGGTGCTGCTTGGCCGCACGTATCAATTAAATATAGAGATGGTATCTTATTATTACACTTTATCAAGTTTGAGAGGAGGGGGGAGTATCATGGATGACAATACGGTATTAACTACCCAGGAAGTTGCGGATCTTTTGAAGATTGCTAAGAATACGGTTTATGAATTGATTAAACGCGGGGAGTTAAATGCATATAGAGTTGGGAAAAAAGTAAGAATTGACAGAGCTGATGTAGAAGAGTATAAAAACAGAACGAAGAAAATAAAGTCAAATCAGGAACCTGGTGCTATTCCCTCGAGGCGGCAAAATACGAATACATTTTCTGCCACCGGTAATTTTGCGGCGGATACGGAACGCTTCCACGAGGATACCGGGAAATCAAATAATTTTGTAATCTGCGGACAGGACATTTTCCTTGATATCTTATCCAGACATCTTCAATACCATCCAAATGGGGTACAGGCGCTTCGTTCCTATGTTGGAAGCTACAATGGGCTTTATGCCCTTTACCATGGCCAGGTTCAGATGGCGACGGCTCATTTATGGGATGGCGACACCGGAGAATATAACGTTCCTTATGTAAAACGTATGCTTCCAGGCATATCAGCAGTCATTATTCGTCTTGGAACCAGGCACCAGGGGTTTTATGTATCCAAAGGGAATCCAAAGAATATTCACGGCTGGGAGGATTTGTTGCGAAATGATATGGTGATGATCAACAGAGAAAAGGGGAGCGGAACAAGAATTCTGCTGGATGAGCATCTAAAGCTAATGGGCTGTTCAGGGGAGAATATCAATGGGTATCAGCGGGAAAGCACATCACATCTGGCGATAGCGAGCACTGTTGCAAGAGGGGGAGCGGATATCGGAATCGGCAATGAAAAATCCGGCCTTCAGGTGAACGGTATAGATTTTATCCCGTTACAGACGGAATGCCTGGATCTGGTGATAAAGAAAGATGATATAGAGAAACCGCCCTTCCAGGCGGTTATGGAAATCTTGAATTCCCGGGAATTTAAGTTAGAGATCCAGGGCATCGGTGGATATCAAATAGAAGATATCGGAAAGATCATAGCCACAACTTAAGAAAACTTTGTGCCAAACATCAACCAGATCGGAGGATGCTTGGCATTTTTTTGATCCATTATTTACCATGAGAGATGGCTTAATGAATTCTTTTAGTTGATCTGGCTGATATTTTGTGAAAATAGACAAAAAATCCATGTAAAGTTAGAATATTTTTCAATTATTATTGCATTGACTTTATACGAAGATGAATTTAAAATTTGTAATAACAAAACGAAGTAAAACGTGATATAAAATAAAATGAAACATGATATAACGCATTAAAACATTACATAACAGAGTAATATTTATATTTAACTTATCTTGATATCGGTTTATTACTTCGTTGTTGTTCATCTCAGGATGATGGAACCAATCGGAAGAATATAAGGAGGAGTGTTATGAAGAAAAGATTATTTGCTTTGCTCATGGTTATGGTATTGGGTATCACACTATTTGCGGGATGCTCAGGTGGAAGTAAATCAACGGAGAAGGGGAATACGGATGCGTCAGTAAGTACAACACCCGAACCAACACAGGCACCGACAGCAGAAGCTGAGGAACCTGAGGCAACGCAGGCTCCGGTGGATGATAAACTGGCTAAATCTGAGATATTTGTATTTATTGCAGCCAGCCTCAGCAATGCTATGAATGAAATCAATACGTTATATCAAGCGAAAGAGCCCAATATTAAAATCAATTTTAATGCGGACAGTTCCGGAACATTACAGACTCAGATTGAAGAGGGAGCGGAATGTGATGTCTTTTTCTCCGCTGCAACTAAACAGATGACAGCTTTGGATGAGGGCGGGTATATTGAGAAAGATTCTGTTAAAAACTTGCTTGAGAATAAAGTTGTGTTAATTAAACCCAAAGGCAGTGAAACTAAGGTGACCGGTTTTGAGAATATCTTTGATGCCAGGAATATTGCCCTGGCAGGTGAGGATGTTCCGGTAGGAGCATATGCACGGGAAATATTTACAAACCTTGGAATTATGGATAAAGTAGCTGCTATGGAGATCAATGAGGGAGCAAATGTTACGGCGGTTCTTGCAGCGGTTAGTGAGGCAAGCAATGAAGTCGGCGTTGTTTATCAGACGGATGCGGCCTCCGTTTTAGATTCTGTGGATATTTTAGCATCCGCACCGGAAGGAAGCCTAAAGACACCCGTGGTTTATCCGGTTGGTCTTGTGAAGAATGCCGAGGCAGATGAGGCACAGCAGGCAGCAGCTGCTGATTTCCTTCAGTTTCTTGGTACTGACGAATCACTGGCAGTCTTTGAAAAATACGGATTTTCTATTGATGCACAATAACGTTCACACATGTAACTTACTTGCATCCATAAATTCAACGTGTGAATTGGTTTTTCATAATTCATACGAATTTGGGGGAAAGTTGCAAAACATCTCATAGAGTGTCTTAACAAGAAAGCTGTTGTAAAACTGCAGTTTTTGAAAGGAATGATATCAGACATGGTATCATTCCCTTCTGAATCGATGGGTTTTATAATGGTTTTCTTCATTTTATTTTTCTGTTATAATGTGAAGTATGATAAACCGGTTCATACAAAAGTTTAGGTTTGCGAAGGGGGAATCTTCATGTGGGATATCATAACCACCATTGACTTCAGTCCATTTTTTATATCAATTAAAACAGGAATTGCTGCGACAGTTATTGCATTCTTTCTTGGTATTGCTGCCGCACATCTTGTAATGAGGGTCGGCTCACGAACGAAGTGGATTATAGATGGTATATTGACCCTTCCATTGGTACTGCCTCCGACGGTGGCAGGTTTCTTTTTATTGATTGTATTCAGTTTGAAACGGCCGTTTGGAAAATATCTGTATCTGAATTTTGACATTAAATTTGTGCAGACATGGGCGGGTTGTGTGATTGCAGCATCAGTCATCGCATTTCCTTTAATGTATCGTAATACAAGAGCTGCTTTTGAGCAGGTGGATACTACTTTGATTTATGCTGCCAGAACCTTGGGGATGTCGGAATTTAAAATTTTTTGGAAGGTGATTATCCCTGCTGCAGGACCTGGGATCCTGTCCGGAACAATTCTTACCTTTGCCCGGGCCATCGGTGAATATGGAGCAACTACAATGCTTGCAGGTAATATACTTGGGAAAACGAGAACCATTTCTGTAGCGATTGCTTCTGAAGTCTCAGCAGGTAATTTTTCTACTGCAGGTTTCTGGGTAATCGTAATAGTGGTGCT
Source organism: Bacillota bacterium (assembly GCA_023439505.1). GTDB lineage: Bacteria > Bacillota > Clostridia > Lachnospirales > Lachnospiraceae > Mobilitalea. Next base: position 42,657 of record JAEXNR010000036.1, on the reverse strand, counting down.
ATCGTTTTTCATTGTTCTGTCAATTAATATGATCGCCGGAATCGGAATGAAGAATATCAGGAGGTGGGAGTAATGTCATTAGAGATCTCCGTAAAGAAACAATGGAAAGGATTTTCTCTTGATATTTCAATGCTTCATGAGGGGCGTTGTATGGGGATTTTAGGCGGTTCCGGCTGTGGAAAATCCATGACGCTAAAGTGTATTGCGGGGATTGAACGGCCTCAGGAAGGAAGGATTGTATTAGGAAACCGGATTTTATTTGATTCGGCAAAGAAGATCAATCTAAAGCCCCAGGAAAGAAAAGTCGGATATCTGTTCCAGAGCTACGCACTTTTTCCTAACATGAGGGTCAAGGATAATATCGGAATTGGAATCAGCCTTCCCAAAGTTGAGAAAAAGGCGGTGATTAGAGAGTACATGGACCGGTTCCAGTTAGACGGGTTAGGAGAGCGATATCCCAGTGAATTGTCAGGAGGGCAGCAACAGCGGGTTGCATTGGCGAGGATATTGGCCTCTAGGCCGGACATGATCTTGCTGGATGAACCTTTTTCCGCACTGGACAGTTACTTGAAGGCATCTTTGCAGCAGGAGCTTCTGGAGCTTCTTAAGGATTATCACGGTGAAGTTATGATTGTATCCCATAATAGGGATGAGATTTATCAATTCTGCGATAAGCTCACCATTATGTCCCAAGGAAAACCGCTGATCACCGGAAATACGAGAGAAGTGTTCCAAAATCCTGTCAAAGTGGATGCAGCCAGATTGACCGGGTGTAAAAACATTTCCCCGATAAAAAAGATCAGCGACTATGAGTTGGTGGCACTGGATTGGAATATCACATTAAAAACATCGAAGATAATCCATGATCGAATCAAGTATGTTGGAATTCGGGCCCATAATCTGCTTCCGGTGGAGCACGAAGAGGGAGAGAATACCCTTTCTGTTAAATTCATCAGTCTGATAGAAACGCAATTTGAATTTGAATACCTGGTCAAAAGCAGCTCTTTTAATGCCGGTGAAACTATTTGCTGGAAGATGGCAAAGAGTGCAGGGAGTAGGGGGGAACTGTCTCAGGAATTCCCCAAATTTCTGACCTTTCCCAAAGAGGATCTGATGCTGTTGGAATAAAAAACGCTATTTTATTTTCCCATTAACGTACAAGTGTGCTACTTGCATGCATTAATTCAATGTGTGAATAAGTTCTTTATAATTTAATCTACACCCTTTAGTATATTTTTACTATATTATGGGTGTATTTTTATGTATTTTTTTCACTTATGGGAATTTGAAAATTTAACCACTACTTCAATATGCATAAAATTAAAAAAAATAATGTTGACTTTTGTAAATTTTCATGTATAATTCATCCTATTAGATCAAAGACGATCGATTTTTTATTGCACATCTGTGCAATGAAAGTCGGTCGTCTTTTATGTTCTAGAGAAGAGAGAAGAGAGTTAGAGAGGGAAAATTATATGGAAATTAGTTTGGCAAACAGTGCATTTATCCTTATTTGCACAGCACTTGTCTTTCTTATGACGCCCGGATTGGCATTTTTCTATGCCGGAATGGAGAGAAGAAAGAACGCACTTAATACTTTGATGTCCTGCTTTTTTATCTGCGGTATTGCATCTGTATTATGGGTAGCAATAGGTTATTCTTTGTCCTTTGGAGAAGATCACGGTGGTGTGATCGGAAGTTTTGGTCATTTGTTTTTTAATGGTGTAGGTGCTGACCCGAATGAGCTATATTCATCAACCTTGCCTGAAACTGTGTTTGCAGCTTTTCAGATGATGTTTGCAATCATTACCCCGGCATTGATCTGTGGTTCTCTGGTGGGCAGAATGAAATTTTCGGCATTATTTATATTTATTATTGCGTGGTCGGTTATCGTTTACTATCCCATGGCACATATGGTATGGGGGGATGGCGGATTCATCCGGTCCCTTGGGGCAGTAGATTTTGCCGGAGGAAATGTCGTACATATCAGTTCCGGTATTTCCGGTCTTGTTGCAAGTATTATGCTTGGCAGGAGAAGAGGCTATGGTGTTGTATCCTATAAGCCGCATAATATTCCATTTGTTATTCTCGGAGCAGGATTGCTTTGGTTTGGATGGTTTGGCTTTAACGGTGGAAGTGCTTTGGCCGCAGACGGTCTGGCAGCGCATGCGGTTATGACAACCAATACCGCAGCAGCAACTGCATTACTTTCCTGGATGGCCCTGGAGAAAATACTTCATGGAAAGCCGACGGTACTGGGTGCAGCTACCGGTGCGGTTGTAGGTCTGGTAGCCATTACTCCCGGCGCAGGATTTGTTCCCATATGGGCCTCCTTTATCATTGGAGCAATCGTCAGCCCAATCTGCTACTTTACAATGACAAAGATTAAATCCATATTCAAATACGACGATGCCCTGGATGCTTTTGGATGCCACGGAATCGGCGGTATCTGGGGAGGCATCGCAACCGGTTTATTTACACAGAAATCGATTAATCCGGCTGCACAGTGGGATGGTCTGTTATTTGGTGACACCCATCTCTTTGTTGCACAGATTCTGAGTGTTGTCATTACCATTGCGTTTGCTGCAGTCGCAACCTTCGTTATTTTATTTGTAATGAAGAAGCTGATGGTCATCAGAGTAACGACAGAGGAGGAAGCGCAGGGACTTGATATTACAGAGCACAGTGAGGCGGCTTATCCTGCATTCACCGGTTTGGATCAATAGTCTTGCGTTAAGAGAAGGGAGAGGATGATATTGAAGAAGATTGAGGCAATCATTAGACCACAGAAATTGGAACCGCTAAAAGATGCGATGCTTTTGAAGAAGATTAATGGAATTACCATCAATCAGGTATTTGGATGCGGAAAACAATATGGATTCACGGAATACGTCAGGGGAAATGAGGTTATTATGAACACCCTGGAAAAGGTAGAAGTACAAATCGTTGTTCCCGATGAGCGGTTGGAAGAGATTATTGATACCATCATTCTGGTGGCAAAAACCGGTGAGTTTGGTGATGGAAAAATCTTTATTTCAGAGGTAGCCGACTGCATTCGTATCCGAACCAAAGAACGTGGTGAAAGTGCCCTATAAGGAAATCCCCGCCCTTCATTTACAGGATAGGACAAATGATGTATAATTGTATCATACATAGAAAGGGAGGGGCTTGCATATGAAGAAGATTGAAGCTATTATTCAGCCTCATAAGCTTGAACCATTAAAGGATGCATTATTACAGAAAAAGATTAATGGGATCACAATCAGTCAGGTATTCGGATGCGGAAAACAGTACGGTTTTACGGAATACGTCAGAGGTAATGAAGTAGTCATGAATACATTAGCCAAAGTAGAAATAAAGATTGTGATACCGGATGAAAGATTGGAAGAGATTATTGATACAATTATAGAGGTAGCTGAGACCGGAGAATTTGGGGATGGTAAGATCTTTGTTTCTGAGGTACTGGATTGTATTCGTATCAGAACAAGAGAGCGTGGCATAGAAGCGCTTTAAGAGAGGGACTCGTGTCGGTTGGCACGGGTCTTTTTGCATCCCCCGGACCATCATTTGGTATCAATTTGGAAGGAGACTGAAATTGGGTATAGAGCATAGGAAGACAGAAGAATTATTTGAATTAATTTCAAAGGCGGTATCTCCGTTTCACACAGTGGCATATGCTTGTGATATTTTGGAAAAAGAGGGCTTTACAAAACTGGAATTTCATGAAAAATGGGAATTGAAAAAGGGAGGGGCATACTACTTAAAACTTTATGATACTTCACTGTTTGCCTTTCGGATCGGAAGGGACCTTGATGAACATATGATACTGCGTATGGCGGTGGCTCATACGGATTTTCCTGCCTTTCGAATCAAACCAAGCCCGGAGATGCAAACGAATGGATATCAGAAACTGAATACTGAGGTGTATGGGGGAATGGTATTAAACAGCTGGTTTGACAGACCCCTTTCCATGGCAGGCAAGGTTACGTTAAAAAGTGGAGAAATATTCTCCCCGAAGGAGGTCCTGATAGACTTCGAAAGACCGATGATGGTAATTCCGGGACTGGCGATCCATTTGAACAGGGATATCAATAAAGGAGTAGAATGGAATAAACAGAAGGATATTCTTCCTATAATCGGGATGGAGGAAGAGCCGGAAGAGAGTTTCTTCCATCAGCTAATTGCAAAAGAACTGGGTGTTTGTGCAGGAGATATTCTTGACTTTGATTTATATACCTATAACCTTGACAAACCCTGCTGTGTTGGTATGAATCGGGAATTAATCCTTTCTCCCAGACTGGACGATCTGGTTTCTGTTCATGCACTGTTACATGGCTTAAAAGGTGAAGTATATGGCGGAGATATTCATCTGGTGGCATTTTATGATCATGAAGAGGTAGGGAGTGAGAGCAAACAGGGTGCAGCGACGAACTTTACCAATGTGTTATTGGAGAAAATATTCGAATCTCTGGGCTATGACAGGATAAAACTTTATGAAGTACTTATGGATAGTTTATTGGTATCCCTGGACGTTGCCCATGGTTTTCATCCGAATTTTCCGGAGAAATATGATCCGACCAATCTTGCAAAATTGAATCACGGTGTTGTAATTAAGGTGGATACCAGACAAAAATATGCCTATGATACGGTATCAGTTGCAGTGATACAGCAGATTTGTGAGGAACATAATATTTCATATCAAAAATTTGCAAACCGTTCCGACGCCACCTGCGGGAATACCATGGGACCGATTGTATCGGCCCTATTACCTGTCAGAGCGATAGATCTTGGAATTCCCTTGCTTTCTATGCATTCCGCTGCGGAGACCATAGGAGAAAAGGATCAGCAAAGTATGTTGGAGCTGATGCAGGCATTTTTTTCTATCCGGCGATAAACCTGTTGTATAGAACATAGGAAGATGATTTGGCAGATATCCGATCATGCTTTTAAGAACGGATAGCTCTTAGCGCATAATTCTGATATCTGCCAAGTAATTCACAACAAGTGTAACAGCTTGCCGGTTCATCTTGTTTCCTTATATAGTCCCGGGGAGAAACACCTTATTTGATGGTAATCAATTCGTAATCTTTTGTTCCCAGTCCCAGCTTTACCGCATGATCAATACAGCTTCTCCAGTTCGTTGTCGGATGCATATTAATGAAATGATCATGGTGATGTACTTCCATGCCTGCCAGAGCACTGTTTGAAATCATTGGCTGCTGATTCACCGCATCAGCGCAGGCAAGATCAAGTGCAACGGGATCAAAGGAAGCGAACATTCCCACATTAGGAACAAGGGGAACATCATTTTCAGCATGGCAGTCACAATCCGGAGAGACATCAACCACCAGACTGATATGGAAGCTGGGTCGATCCTTTAACACGGCATAGCTATATTCTGCTATTTTATAATTCATGATATCATTGGCCTGATCATCCCAGGCACTGATGGCATCAAAATTGCAGGAACCGATACAGCGGCCGCAGCCCACACATTTTTCATGATTTATCTGTGCATGCTTTTCCTGATCATAAGAGATGGCATTGTGAGCACAATTTCTCATACAGACACCACAGCTTTTACAAAGTACTGGGTCAACGCAGGGTTTGCCTGAGCTATGCATTTCCATCTTGCCGGCTCTGGACCCGCACCCCATTCCGATATTCTTCAGCGCTCCGCCGAATCCGGCGAGTTCATGCCCTTTAAAGTGATTCAACGAGATGATGATGTCGGCATCCATAATTGCCTGACCTATTTTTGCCTCTTTTACATAATCCTTATGAATGGGAACCAGAGATTCATCTGTGCCTTTTAAACCATCCGCAATGACAACATGACATCCGGTGGTGAAGGGGTTATATCCGTTTTCATATGCGGAATCCAGGTGATCCAAAGCATTTTTTCTTCTGCCCACATACAGTGTGTTGCAATCCGTAAGAAACGGACTCCCTCCGTTTTTCTTAATCAAATCAGCTATGACTTTGGCATAATTGGGACGCAGGTAGGCAAGATTACCGGGCTCTCCAAAGTGTATTTTAATCGCCGCAAATTTCTTATGAAAGTCAATGGTTTCAATACCTGCCTTCTTTACCAGTTTCTCCAGTTTCTGCAGTAAATTACAGGATGGTGTTGCACGAAAATCGGTAAAATATACTTTTGATGTTGGGCTCATTTCAATTCCTCATTTCTACGTAATTTAGTAAATAATAATATCATTTCACGGAAGATGTCTTCGTTACAGCAAAGAGGAGAACATATGCAATTATGTTATGGAAACTAGCGTAGATTCTAATTTTATTATCCTGGGGATCCGTCATAACATGCGTTTCTTCCTATTATAAATGTAAATCTCTTGTAAAGCAGGTGTAAAAATTAATTTATATTATGAAAATTAATTCACACAAGAGAATTGGCTGTGAAATCTGCGGGCATGATTGATTTGAAAAAAAAATAAGATACATATTCACACGTTGTAGTTAGGAGTACGGAAAGTAGCACGTATGGATGCTCATGTGTTAAAAATTCGAAATAGCGTAAGATTAGATAATATGTTTGCAGTCTGTCGTTAACGGATATCATTTTATTATGATCATATGAAATAAATAGACCAATGTCAATAAAAAATATCGATGAAATCAAAATGATGAATACAGATGGTTGATACAGATGGTTGATACAAATAATTAATGCAATGATTAAAGCAAATGATTAAAGCAAATGATTAAAGCAAATGATGATACAAATAATGATACAAATGATTGACAGATGGATCAGAAACTTTTATGATAAACACACAATGGGCAAGGGTATAATAAAGGTTAAATCTTTTAATTATAGATGATAAGAAGACAGGATTGTGTCGATACCCGGTTTTTTTGGTGGCTGGTACTATGGAGGAGTAGTGTGAATTATGAAGAACTAATTCACACGTTGAATTTATGCGTGCGAGCAAGTAGCACGCGTGGACGCTAGTGTGAATTATGAAGAACTAATTCACACGTTGAATTTATGCGTGCGAGCAAGTAGCACGCGTGGACGCTAGTGTGAATTATGAAGAACTAATTCACACGTTGAATTTATGCGTGCAAGCAAGTAGCACGCGTGCGCGACAGAATGTTGGTTAGTGTGAAAATTAAAATTTTCACACGGCAAATTTGTGCTGGTGCCCAAATTCGCGGGCATTGGCAGCATGGAGGAGTAATATGAGAGAAACTTATGATTTTTTTATGCCGGCAGAATGGGAAGACCATGAGAGAACCTTCATGGAATGGCCGGTGCGTACATCACTGGTATGGCCGCCAAATTATGAAGAAGTATGTCATGGATATGCAGCTGTAGCAAAAGCGATTGCTCAGTTTGAAACGGTGACAATGATTGTAAATGAGGATACGGTTCAGGAAGCTAGGGAGCTGTGCGGTACGCAGGTCGAATTGCTGGTGATCGCTCATAATGATGCCTGGTGCAGAGATAATGGACCGACCTTCGTATGGAATAAGGAACGAGTATTATCAGGGATAGACTGGAAATTTAATGCATGGGGAGAAAAGTTTTCCTCCTATGAACTGGATAATGAAGTGGCACAAAAAATTCTGGAATATTATCAGGTTCCCACCTATCATGCTCCCATTATCCTGGAAGGCGGTTCCATCCATTCAGATGGTGAGGGGACTTTATTAACAACAGAGGAATGTCTGCTGAATAAGAATCGAAACCCGCAGCTAACAAGAGAGCAAATTGAAGACGAAGTCAAAAGACATCTGAATGTCTCTAAAATAATATGGCTAAAAAGAGGGCTGTTCGGAGATGAGACCGATGGGCATGTAGATAATGTGGCATGTTTTGCATCTCCCGGAACAATTTTAATACAGACCTGTCATGATCCTGCGGATCCGAATTATGAAATAACCAGAGAGAATTTGGACATATTATATCAAGCCGTTGACGCTCAGGGGAGAAAGTTTAAAGTAATTGAGATTCCCCAGCCTCCCATGCGCTTCTACGAGGAGGAAAGATTAACGTTAAGTTATCTTAATTTTTATTTTGTGAATCATGGAATTATTCTTCCTGTATTCGGAGGAGATGCGGCAAAAACGGATCAGGAAGCTCAGGAGGTATTAGAGAAGGTTTTTCCGGAGAGAAAGATCGTGACAGTCGATGGAATGCCCATCATTAAAGAAGGTGGTAATGTTCACTGCATCACTCAACAGATGCCGGACGGAAAAAGAAGAGGTAAATCGGAGAAGGGAGACTTAAAATGAGAATGGTAAAAGTGGCGGCCACGCAGATGAGTTGTACGAATCAGATAGAAGAGAATATAGAGCGGGCAGATCGTCTGGTAAGAGAGGCAGCGGCGCAGGGAGCACAGATTATATTAATTCAGGAGCTGTTTGAAACACCCTATTTTTGCCAGAAAGAGAAGCCGGAGTATTATAATCTTGCTACCCAGGTAAATGAAAATCAGGCAATTCTGCATTTTCAGAAGGTAGCGAAGGAATTGCGCGTCGTATTGCCCATCAGCTTCTATGAGAAGAAAAATAATGCCAGATATAATTCACTTGCAGTAATCGATGCCAGTGGTGAGGTGCTTGGCGTATACAGAAAAAGTCATATTCCGGATGGACCCGGATACGAGGAAAAATATTATTTTAATCCGGGAGATACCGGTTTTAAGGTATGGAATACAAAATACGGAAAGATTGGTGTGGGAGTCTGCTGGGATCAATGGTATCCGGAGGCCGCCAGATGTATGGCACTGATGGGAGCTGAATTACTATTCTATCCAACGGCCATAGGCTCAGAGCCTGAGAGTCCGGATGTTGACTCCAAAGATCACTGGCAGCGATGTATGATGGGACATGCTGCATGTAATCTGGTTCCCGTAATTGCTTCCAACAGAATCGGAAGAGAAGAGGTGGACGAGTCCTCCATTCATTTTTACGGTTCCTCCTTTATCACCGATTGTCTCGGGGAAAAGATCGCTGAGGCGGGTCGGGCAGAGGAAACCATACTGATCGCGGAATTTGATCTGGATGCCATAGCATTGCAGCGTGTGGAGTGGGGGATTTTCCGAGACCGAAGACCGGATCTGTATCAGGCTATTTTAACGTATGACGGAGAGGTCAGATCAGGACAATAGGATTACTGTCAAAAAAAGCACTGATTGATGCGTGAAAATTGTCTAATTTTCTGTGATTGTAATACATCATCGGATATAATATAATCGAATTATGTTCCTTGATTTGAAAAGCAGACAAATTTTCCACTTATGATGGAGGTGCTAAATGAAATTTAAAAAAATAGGTACCATGATGCTTTTAATCTTAGTGTCGGTAAGCATACTTTCAATGCTTCTTATGACCTTTATCAGCTATCGAAGCAGTGAGAAAATCATCCAGAACCAGGTGAGACAAAATATGGAGGCTGAGCTTCGTTCACAGGAGAACGCAATTCAGTTAAAAATGCAGAAGATATCGACAATCGCCTCGCAGATCGCAAAAAATGTTGAAACCACTTACAAAACAGCGTCTTTGTCACAGTATGAAGAGTATCTGGGCAAAGTTATATTTGAGAGCGATATCGTCATTGGAAGCGGAATCTGGTTTGAGCCGTTTGTTTACAATGGGAATGAGAAATATGTGGGTCCTTATGTATATAAAGATGGGGACAAAGCGCTCACCACCTATGAATATAGCAATGCGGAATATGATTATTTTAATTATGACTGGTATAAGATTGCGAAATCCGATTCAAAGCAGCCGACCTACTCAGAGCTTTACTATGATGATGCATTGGGAACCACACTGAGCACCTGTATTGCACCGATCTATGATAAGAAGGGTAATTTTATCGGTGCCATCAGCATTGATCTTGAGATTACTGCTATTCAGAAAATGATGGATGAAGTGAAAGTCGGGGAAAAAGGAAGTGCTTTCCTCCTGACTCCGGATGGATTGTACATAACCAATCACGATGTGTCAAAGATTATGAATGAAAATATCGCAAACAGTTCGAACAAGTCTCTGTCTGAACTGGGGAAAGAGCTTCTGGGGAAAGAGAGCGGGAGTAAGGTGTTTTCTGAAGATGGTGTGAAATATTATTCTTATTATACCACAATCAAGGATCTGGGGTGGAAGTTAATGCTTCAGATTCCAAAGGCGGAAGTTGATCGGCCGGTTAACGAGCTGTTAATGAAGCTGATTTTTATTAGCATGGCTGTGATCATATTGACTATCCTTGTAATTATTCTTCAGGTCCGTTATATTACCCGTAATATCGGAAAGGTGAGGAACTTTGCGTCCCGCCTGGCCGAAGGAGATTTTACAATTTCTGAACTGGACATTAAGTCCAACAATGAGTTAGGTGAGATGGGAAGTGCCCTTAATCATATGTTAGCAGCCAATACTTCCATGATTAAGATGATTGTAAAGGATTCTTCGCAGATTAATCATGCCAGTGAGGTGTTGAAGGACAGTACGGATCAACTTGCACATAATTATCAGAGAATGGAATCAGCCATAAAGGAAATTAATGAAAATATCATGAGCACCGGTGCCGCAACAGAAGAGGTTAATGCGTCTGTAGAGGAAGTGAATGCCTCCATTATTTATCTGTCTCAGGAAATTACGAAAAGTTATGACATGTCGGTGGATATTAAGAAAAGGGCCGGAGATATCGAGAATAAGAGTTCGAATTCTTACCAACAGGCCACCGGACTAGTATCGGAGAAAGAGAAAAATCTGGATCTTAGCATCGAAAATGCTAAAATCATTGATAACATCGGAATCATGGCAGAAGCAATCTCTAAAATTGCAGAGCAGGTGAATCTATTATCCCTGAATGCTTCCATTGAAGCTGCCAGGGCCGGTGAACATGGGAAAGGGTTTGCGGTGGTTGCAAACGAGATTGGTAAACTTGCCTATCAGACATCTGCAACGGTGAATGAAATTAAGAGTACGGTGGATCAGGTGCAGAGGGCCATGGATGATCTGGTTGGAAATGCAAAAGAGCTCCTGTCCTTTATCACAAAAACGGTAACTCCCGATTATAAAATGTTTGTTGATGTGGCAAAGCAATATGGAAGTGATGCCAAGGATATAGAAGAATCTGTGACAAGAATCGTGCGTATGACCGGAAACATGGAACGTGTAATTGGTGAAGTTGGCGAAGCAATTCAGAATATAACAGAAGGAACTCAGAATACCGCATCTAATACAAGTAATATTAATTCAGATATGGCCGTTGTTACCGGTTTGATTGAAAGTATTGCAGATATGGTAACGAAGGAGAAGGAAATATCCGATAATCTGAATGTGCTTGTAAGTAAATTTAGAATTTAAAATCATCATAGATAGTATGTCATAGGTAATGTAGTAGTTTCTGCACGTTATCTATGACATTTCTAAGTTCAGAGGCTTTCGTCAGATCATCTTTTATACGACAAAAGATGTAATCTTTCGTGCTGGTAACCTGTCAGCACCAAAAGGCCTAAGTTTGTACTCAAGGTAGTTACAAACGACGTACGAATTGGTGGAGGTGGGGAAGATAGATGAAATTAATGAAATGATAGATTTTTCACTTTAATCAGTGATACAATATATCATAATAAGATAGAACAGGAGAAAGTATGGATGGATTGTAGGATTGGATGTGCAGCTTGTTGTATTGCTCCATCGATCACTTCCTCTATTCCGGGAATGCCAGAGGGAAAACCGGCAGGAGTCAGATGTATTCAATTGTCAGCGGATAATAAGTGCAATCTGTTTGGAACAGGTGAGCGGCCGGCGGTTTGCAAAAGTCTGATGCCATCGGAAGAGATGTGTAAAACAACAAAGGAAGAAGCGTATCGCTATCTGGAAGAATTGGAGGAGCTGACCAGGAGTTAAGCAATCGAAAGGCATACATTTCCTCTTGACATGTCAAGGTTACAGGTGTAAACTGATTGTAAGTTACAAATGTAAACTCGGAGGAATGACGATGAATCGTATACTATCAAAAATAACTGAATCTGAATTGGAAATCCTGCACGTATTATGGGACGCAGAGAAAGAGCTTCCTGTTGCGCAGATCAGAAAGGAATTGGAACGCAAAAGCAGCTGGGATTCCTCGACAATAAAGACATTAATTCGCAGACTTTGCGAAAAAGAAGTGGTAATTGCACAAAAACGAGAGGTGTTTTATTATCGGCCGGCGGTCAGTGAAAAAGAATATAATGATTATAGCACCCAAACACTCATTGATCGGCTATATCAGGGGAGTGCCAAAAACCTGGTGGCATCTTTGCTAGGAAATAAGAAGCTGCGGCAGGCAGACATTGACGAACTTAGAGGAATGTTTAAGGTGGGTGAACAGGATGAATGACAGCATGATGATGATTTTAACCTTATCCCTGTCCGGAAGTATTATGGCTGTTCTTTGGCTGATGCTTCAGCCTTTGTTGAAAAACAAATTGTCAAAGAAGATGCAATATGTCTTATGGATTGTGATTTTGATGCGTTTTCTTATACCCGTATCCTATGAAAAGAGCCTTATGAATGAAATCTTCTATCAGAATAGGACGGAGAAGGATACCATAAGAGTGGATCTAAACGAATATGTACCGGAGAAGGAGCCAATGAGCAACCAGTCAAATAGGGTTGCCAGTGATCCCGTTGTCATTGGGCAGCATTCAAAAACCGGGTTGGAGGTTACTGAGCCGGATCAAGCATCTACGCTATGGTACTATACATTAGGAAACAATATCCTTTTCTTATGGTTAACTGGTGCGATAGTTGTATTCCTCTATCAGCTCGTAAGTTACTACTTGTTTTTAAGTAAAATCAGATCATTCAGTAGTCCACCTGAAACAAGGCAAATGGAACTTCTGCAGGAGGTGACCGGTGGCAGCCCGCAGATTTCACTGGAGTTAAATGGCTTTGTCACTACTCCAATGCTGGTGGGTCTTCGAAATCCCTGCATTATTCTTCCTGAGTACGAAGGGATGAGGACCATAGAGGACTTTGAATTAAAGAACATCCTGCGACATGAGTTAACGCATTTGAAGCACCTGGATCTCTTATGGAAGTGGATGATGATGCTGACGATTTGTGTCCACTGGTTTAATCCCCTGATTTATCTTATCAGAAAGCAGATGAACCGGGCATGCGAACTTGCTTGTGATGAGACTGTAATAATAAAGTTCAGCACAGATGAAAAGCAAGCTTATGGTGAAACTTTAATTACCTTATCGGAGAGAATGATTGAACCCAGAGGGGGATTACAGGCAACCATGTGCGAAGGAAAGAGGGGATTAAAGGAAAGACTGCTTGCCATAATGCAGTCTTCCAAACGTTCCAGGATTATCTCACTGTTATCTGTCCTCATAGTATTAACCTTTGCTGTCGCCGGTGTGGCGCTGGGTGCAGGTGTGGGATATAAGAGAACCACTCCGCCGGACTTGGCAATCAATGCACCGGGGGTTTCAGAGAAGAAAGCGATGATAGAGGAATATCAATGGAAATTTAATCAAAATACCGGGGAAGAATCGTATCGTAGAAAACAAGAGGATAGATCCTATACGATACGTAATACCGTTAGTGCTACAGGCAGAGAAGAAGTGATTCTATCCTTGCAGGAGGCATTGGCAGATAAATTCACCCTTGAGGATATCAAACTTTATCGGGATAATCAGCTGATCCAGAGCACAGAATTACAGGCAGAGATTCAAAATCAACAGATTCATATGATATCACCGGAGGAGAGAGGGTTATATCAGGTCTACCTGGCGCTGAACTTTCCTGATCGGGGCAAGGTAAATTACAGATTTTCCTTAATGGTTGGTCGTATGGTTTATGATCTGGAGGAGATAGCAAAATATAAAAATCCATATGTGGGCAATCATTCTAAGGATTTTGCCATTGCAGGAAATCTTCCGCTGCCTGACCGGTATTTTATGCAGCAATACATCTCACTTCAGACAGCAGAACCGCCCTATGGGATGACGATATATTATGAACCGGCAAAAGAGGGTACGGAGGGTGAAAATCTCTTGCCTGAATCGGGTGAAAACTCTGCACTGAAAGAAAATTCAGAATTAAATGCACTGGTGGTATTCTGTATGATTGACAATGTGGATCATCTGACATTTGCATTTCGTAATACCAAATCTCAGTCCAAATTAGATGAATCGGCTTATAAGACAAGTATTAGTTTCACACGGTCACAGCTGGAGAAAAAGTATGGAGATTTATCGTCATTGGGAAATGATTTGAGTGCCCTGCAAAAGCTTCTTTAAGCATCTGTATGCTGTGTGTGGTTTCCGGGATGTTGGGTTATCAGGTATTATATCTTATCAGAGAGCTGTAAAATTAAATTCTTATCTTAAAACTCTGCGGGATGATTCCCGGGGAGCAGCAAGGTAAAATTAAATTTTACAGCTTTTTTGAAATAATATTTAAAAGATTCCATATTGACATATATATTTATATATCGTAATATATAAATATAGTGATGAATGATATGTGATCAACATAGAATGTAAGAAGCAGAAAGCAGAAAGCAGAAAGCAGAAAGCAGAAAGCAGGAAGCAGGAAGCAGAGAACAAAATGGGATATCAAAAGCAGCAAGTAGAGAGCAGAAATAAGAAACAGGAAGTGAGAAGGGAAAGAAGGAAACGCAATGGAAAAAGACTATAATCAATATTCCGATGTTGCCGAATTGCTGAAGGTATTGGCGCATCCGGTGAGGATCTGTATCGTCAGAGGTCTTCTGGATAAGGGGGAGTGTAATGTTTCCTATATGCAGTCCTGCCTGGATACCCCTCAGTCAACGGTGTCACAGCACTTACAGAAGTTAAAGGCTGCCGGAATTATTGAAGGCAGACGAAACGGACTGGAAATAAACTATAGAGTTTGTAATGAAAAAGTTGCAGAGTTGATAAAGGTATTATTAAGTGAAAAATAAACGTAAAGTAAATAAGTTTTTATAGGAGTGAATTTGTTAATTATTTCACTCAAGGTTTGTGTCAGCGCTGCAGACACGAACTCAGAAAGAAAAGCAGCGCAGAAAGAGGGAGCATATGAGCAAGAAAGTATTGATTGTAGGCGGTGTTGCAGGAGGTGCATCTGCGGCTGCAAGACTGCGAAGACTGGATGAGACAGCACAGATTATTATGTTCGAACGGGATGAGCATATTTCCTTTGCCAACTGCGGTCTTCCTTATTATATAGGAGAGGCAATTAAAGAACGTGATAAACTTCTGGTTCAGACACCGGAGTCTATGAAGGCAAGATTTGAGATTGACGTTCGGAATCATAGTGAAGTAGTTAAGGTGGATGCAGCCAATCAGAAGGTTACAGTAAACAGTAAAAAGAACGGAACTTATGAAGAGAGTTATGATTATCTGGTGTTATCTCCGGGGGCAAAAGCCTTAAGACCGAATATACCGGGAATTCAAAGCAATAAAATTTTCACATTAAGAAACATTCCGGATACGGATGCAATTAAATCCTATGTGGATCAAAAGGGAATCAAAAGTGCGGTTGTCATTGGAGGCGGATTCGTTGGCGTGGAGATGGCTGAGAATCTGGTGGAGCGGGGAATGAAAGTAAGCCTGGTAGAAGCGGCGCCTCACATTCTTGCACCCTTTGATTCAGATATGGTAATCATACCTGAGAAGGAGCTGGAAGAGAATGGTATACGGCTGATCTTAAATGATGGGGTGAAGCAATTTAATGAGACTGATCAGCAAATTGAGGTTACCTTAAGCAGTGAGACGAAGCTGACAGCAGATATGGTGATTCTGGCAATTGGTGTTGCACCGGATACCGGCTTTCTGAAAGAAAGCGGTATCGAGTTAGGGATGAGAGGGCATATCCTCGTAAATGATAAGATGGAAACCAACATAGAAGGAATTTATGCTGTCGGTGATGCCGTTGAGGTTGTAGATTACGTGACAAAACAAAAGACAGCCATCCCACTTGCAGGACCTGCCAACAAACAGGGAAGAATTGCAGCAGACCGGATTGCAGGGATTAATTCTCACTTTAATGGTTCGCAGGGAACTGCAATTATTAAGGTATTCGGATTAACGGCAGCCAGCACCGGTGCCAATGAAAGAACGTTGCAGCGGGCTAATATCTCCTACAAGACTGCATTTCTCCATCCTGTTTCCCATGCATCCTATTATCCAGGTTCCATACCGATGACCTTAAAGCTGATTTTTAATGGGGAAGGGAAAGTTCTCGGGGCACAGGGAATTGGATATGATGGTGTAGATAAGAGAATCGATGTAATCGCAACGGTCATTCGACTCAATGGAACAGTGGAAGATCTGTCGGAGCTGGAGCTTTCTTATGCACCTCCATTCTCCTCAGCCAAAGACCCGGTAAATATGGCAGGCTTTATTGCAACGAACATATTAGAGGGAAGAAGTCATATGATCACCTGGAATGAGTTAAAGGATCTGAAGGAAGACTATATTCTCTTAGATGTTCGCAGTGAGATGGAGTATAGCAATGGACACGTACAGGGTGCGATTAATATGTCGGTGGATGATCTTAGAAGCAGATTATCTGAGCTTGATCAGAATAAAACCATCGTCGAATATTGTCAGGTAGGTCTGCGCGGTTATGTTGCGGATCGTATCCTTAGCCAGAATGGTTACAGGGTACTTAATGTAACAGGCGGTTATAAATCATATGTCACTCTTCAAACGGAATCGGAAAACAGTCTGAATATTAAGAATGGCAATCCGGGAAACCAGTTCATGATTGATCCGGATACACAGGCTGTGAAGATGGCGGAGGTATTTGACGGTAAATACCATAAAACACTGGATGCTTGCGGCTTATGCTGTCCGGGACCCTTAATGCAGGTGAAAGCGTCCATGGATGATTTGAAGGAAGGGCAGGTTTTAAAGGTATCCGCATCCGATCCGGGATTTTATGAGGATATCAAAGCCTGGTGCAGGAGAACGAACAACGAGCTTTTGGAACTGACCAAAAGCGGCGGCAATATCACAGCGATGATTAAGAAGAACAAGAAGCCGGAGCTTGTCAACCTGAATATGCCCGTAGTGGAGAACAGGGATAACAAGACGCTGGTGGTATTTAGCGGTGACCTGGATAAAGCAATCGCCTCCTTTATTATTGCCAATGGAGCCGCTTCCATGGGAAAGAAAGTAACCATGTTCTTTACCTTCTGGGGACTTAATATCCTTAGAAAGTCGGATAAAGTGAAGGTGGAGAAGGGCTTTATGGATAAGA
This sequence comes from Bacillota bacterium, assembly GCA_023439505.1. Taxonomy (GTDB): domain Bacteria; phylum Bacillota; class Clostridia; order Lachnospirales; family Lachnospiraceae; genus Mobilitalea. Next base: position 25,416 of record JAEXNR010000036.1, on the reverse strand, counting down.
TGTTTGGTATTATGATGCCAAGGGGAAGCAAGAAATTAAAACTTTCTAATATGAATATGCTTGGTATGGGTGGTAAAATGATTCGGATGGTAATGAAAAACAAGAAGATATCGTCTTTGGAAGAATTAATTCAGGCTGCCATTGACAGCGGGATAGAGATTGTAGCCTGCCAGATGTCGATGGATGTTATGGGACTCAAACCGGAGGAACTCCTGGACGGCGTCAAAATCGGCGGAGTAGGATATTACCTTGGAGAAGCGGAAGATTCGAATGTAAATTTATTCATCTGACAGGGATGCTATCCATCTTGATAGTGCTAAACTAAGTTAGACAATTCCTGATAGGGGATTCGTAACGATATCCTCTTATCAGGAATTTTTTGTGCGCAGACGTTGACTATATCATGTTGATAAATCGTCATCATAACGTAATTATCGGTACCTAACACATAACAGGGAAGAATCTCTGGTACTTAAATCTCATTTGCGGGGCAAACGCAGATCATGGTTCTTTATAAATTAGAAAGTATGGCTTTATTAAAAATTAAGAAAGATAACCGGCCATCGAAGGGATTCGCTCTTGCTTTCACGATATAATAGCGATAGAATAGGAACATAAGTTATAATGTCAAGGGTAAATAAGAAGCGCAGTGGGGGGTGAATGGGATGCATATTCGAAGCGTTAAAAAACTACTTATAGCGGTTGTTATCATCATTGCCTTATTGTGTTCCCAACAATCAGGATGGGTATTCGCAGATGTGAAGCCGATTACAGAGGTACAGGATAAATTGGAGGGAATTTCCGATGAAGAGAAGGCGGTACTGGAGAATCTATTTACCCTTGCTCAGGAAGTGACCGGAATGGAGCAGGAGATAAAGAAAATAGGGGAGGAGCTGGAGGTTATCGGGGAACAGCAGAAGGAACTGGAGAAAAGCATCGCTGCAAGCAGGAAGGATTATGAGGTTCAGCTGGATCTGTTAAGGCAGGTGTTAGTTCACTATCAGAGAGGCGGTCCGGCCACCTATCTTGAAATCCTGCTAAATGCAGATAATTTTACAACCTTCTTAAAGCGTATTAATGTTCTAAAGGATATTTCAAAGAATGTGGGAGAGCTTTTAAATCAAATAGAGATACAGAAAAAGTCATTGGAAGAGCAGCAGGAGGTGCTGAAAGAAAAAGAAGCCAGATCAGAAGAAAAACAGGAAGAATTAAGAAGCTCGCTGGATAAAAAGCAGCAGCTGAAGGAGAAACAGGAGGAGTATCTGAATTCTCTTAAGGATCAGAAATCTCATTATGAGGAGCAGCTTGACAATATAGAGCAAATGTGGGATCATTCCAAAGGATTATTTCACAATATCTTACTTGAAATTGGGCAGGTGATCGGAAACGGATTCTTTACCATGGGAGATCTGAATCTGAAATTTCAAATACCACTCATGAAAGGCGCGATTGAAGAGAATAATTTTAATCGGATTCTTCATGAACATTCCAATCTGAAGAATGTGAAGTTTCATTTTACAAAGGATGGAGTCAGTATAGAGGTACCGGATTATCAGTTACACCTTGCCGGTAAATTTGTGATATCAGGAAAAACCGGCATTCGATATGATGTAAGAGAAGGCAGTTTTTATGATATGCCACTGGAAGAGTCTTCGTTAAATGAGTTGTTTGAAAAAGGAGCTCTGGAGATTGACTTTAAAGCTATGGCGGGGGATCTAATCCTTGACTTTAATTTAGAAAAGATAGAAAACAAAGAAGGTTTTCTGGCCTTTGAGATTAAACCGGAGTTGTAAGGATGGAATATCATGAAATCATAGATGGGAAAGGCAAGGGGAATGGAATGATTGAGACAAAGGATGTAACGTTGCAATACAAAGACGGAACCCTGGCATTAAGAGGGATCAATCTGGAGATTAAAACAGGTGAACTGGTCTATATCACCGGACACAGCGGTTCGGGAAAAACCAGTTTGCTTAAGCTTCTTATGGGAATTGAAAAACCATCCTCCGGTATGATCAAGGTGTTGGATCGGGATATTACCAAAGGGAGGGAAGGCGATATCCGAACCCTTCGGCAATCCATAGGTCCTGTATTTCAGGAATTTAAGTTAATTGAGGGCAGAACAGCCATGGAAAATGTCATGCTGGGAATGAGAATTCTCGGAATACCCAAGAAGACGATGAAGGAGGATGCTGAGGCCGCCTTAGACAGAGTGGGTCTGAGCCATAAGATCAATGCCAAAGTGGAGCATCTGTCCTGGGGTGAAGCGCAAAGAGTAGCCATCGCCAGAGCTGTTGTAAGAAAACCGGCATTAATTCTTGCGGATGAGCCCACAGGAAATCTGGATCATGAAAATGCGCTTCATATTCTGGAACTGCTTACTTCATTTAAAGATAGGGATACTACCGTAATCATTACCACCCATGCAACCCACTTAATTAAGGATCAAAGGAATGCAACTTATCTATATGTTAACAGCGGAGAAATTACAGTTGAACGCAGAGGAGAAACGGTATGAGAACATTCTTTTATAATATCGGATATTTCTTTGGAGAGGCGAGAAAGACAGTCAGGCTGAATCTGCTTTCCAATCTATTCTCTGTATTTGGTACCGGACTGATCTTATTTCTCCTTGGGATGGTGGCGGCAGGCTGGTTAATCGGCAATCAGATTGTAACAACGCTGAAGGAAGAAGCGGAAATCAGTGCCTATTTTGATGATGGGATGGAAAAGGAAGAAAAGCTAAAGCTGGTGGATAAAATCAGAAATATCTACGGAGTCAGCAATGCGACGTATGTGGATGAAACAGAAGCGAAAAGCCGTATGGAGGATATGTTGGGCGAGGAAGCCAGTATTTTGGAATTATTTGAAGATAATCCATTTGAAGCTTTCATTGAAATAAGAATTGACTTATCTTCGATGGATACCATCTTACAAGGGGTTGAAAAAATGGATGGAATTGATTATGTGAGGGATAACAAATCGGTTCTTACAAAAATGCAGCAGATTACCAGAGGGATTCAACTGATTGGATATCTGATTGTCCTAGCCGTTGGAATTACTACGATGATTATTATATCACATATGATTCGACAGGGAATTTATAACAATCGAGAGCAGATACATACCCTGCGGCTTTTGGGGGCCTCTGATGTGTTCATTGGATTCCCCTATATCCTGGTAGGATTCTTCCTTACAATATGCGGCGGGATGATTGCATTTATTTTACTGTGGTTGATTATTCACAATGGTTATCAGGGCCTGAGTACAACCATTCCATTTATCCCCATGCCGGCGAAAGAGCAGCTGCTGGGAAGCATGAGTGTTTTGATCACGGCAGTCAGTCTGATTTTGGGCCTGTTTGGAAGTCTCTTTGGATTATCTTCCATACGAAGAGGGGAGCAGTAAGAAGTGAATGATCAATGAAGTTAAGCGGAGGAACAGCAATGGTTCGATTTGTAAATGACTATAGTGAGGGCGCCCATCCCCGGGTATTGGAAGCATTGGTAAAATCCAATACGGAGCAGAATGATGGGTATGGTTTGGATGAACATAGCCGTAAGGCATCACAATATTTGAAACACTGGTTAAATAATGAGAATGTAGATATTCACTTTATTCCGGGAGGAACACAGACGAATCTGATTGTAATTTCCTCCTTCCTGCGTCCGCATGAAGGTGTGATCACAGCGGATACCGGCCATATCAATGTTCATGAGACCGGCGCTATTGAGGCAACCGGACACAAGGTGATTACTGTACCGGCTGCAGATGGCAAATTGAGCTGCGCCGGGATCAGAAGAGTGTTCGAGCTGCATGAGAGCGAGCATATGGTCAAGCCTAAGATGGTCTATCTCTCTGATACTACGGAACTTGGTACCATATATACCAAATCGGAGCTGACGCAGATACATCAGCTTTGTAAGGAACTGGGGCTGCTACTTTTTCTTGACGGTGCGAGAATCTCATCTGCCCTTGCCTGTGAAGAAAATGATCTGTCGCTGGAGGATATAGCCGCCCTGGTTGACGTGTTTTATATCGGAGGAACGAAAAATGGAGCGTTACTGGGGGAAGCGTTGGTTATTATACGTGAGGACCTGAAACAAGATTTCAGGTATTACATCAAGCAAAAAGGAGCCCTGCTTGCCAAAGGATTTGTAATGGGAGTTCAGTTTGAGGCATTGTTCGAAGATGGATTATATTTTGAGCTGGGCAGATGTGCCAATGATAAAGCAAAGATGATAGGTGAAACCCTGAAAGAGTGCGGCTATCAGTTTTATGCAACGCCCTGTTCCAATCAGCTGTTTCCTATTGTTACAAAGAAACAACTGGAAAAGCTATCCGGAAATTTTCTTTTTCTGACCGACAGAATACTGGATAATGAGCGTTATGTAGTTCGCTTTGTAACCTCCTGGGCAACTCCCATTGAGAGTATAGAAGCATTGTGTATAGAAATGAAACGACTGTCCGTTTGAGGACCTGTTGATCAGTTAATTATAGTCTAAATTAGAGATTCAAAATAATATGGGGGTACTGGTATGTTAACAAGAATAAATGAAAAAAATGGTGATAAGTTATCAATTCTTGGATTTGGCTGTATGCGTTTTCCCACGAAGGGAACCGGGATTGATGAAACAAGATCGATTGCGATGATAAGAGATTCTATTGAAAAGGGTGTTAATTATTTTGACACGGCATATTTCTATCATGGCGGAAAAAGTGAGTCCTTACTTGGAGATGCATTAACAGGCGGTTACAGAGAAAGGGTGAAGGTGGCAACGAAGCTTCCCCCTTTCATGGTGAACAAATTAGAGGGAGCGAAGAAGATCTTCAATACCCAGATCACAAAGCTAAAGACGGATTATATCGATTATTATCTGCTGCATATGCTGACGGACAAACCGATGTTTGATAAGATGGTTCGTCTCGGTGTGATGGAATGGCTGGAGGAATTGAAAGCAAAAGGAACGATTAGAAACATCGGTTTTTCCTTTCATGGTGGCAAGGTTGAATTTGAAGAGATTATTAAAGCATATCCCTGGGATTTTTGTCAGATACAATACAACTATCTGGATGAGAATAATCAGGCAGGCAAATCCGGTCTTTTATTGGCAGGTTCACTTGGGATTCCTGTAATTGTCATGGAGCCGCTGCGCGGCGGTAAGCTGGTGAATAATCTGCCGCCGGAGGTAATCAACACCTTCCAAAGCTATGATAAAAAACGTACTCCTGCAGAATGGGCGCTCCGTTGGATCTGGAATCATCCGGAGGTTAACGTAATTCTGTCCGGAATGAGCAATGAAGAACAGGTAAAAGAAAATATCGAGACAGCCTCTGAGGCGGAGCCAAATGCACTTACAGAAGAGGAATTGGAGATCTTCGAGAAGGTGAAGAAGGTAATGTTAGAGAAGACTAAGATTCCCTGCACCGGTTGTGGGTATTGTATGCCATGTCCATCCGGTGTGAATATCCCAGGCTGTTTTTCCTCATATAATGATAAATATCTGTTGGCTGATAAACATAATAAGTTGAAATATATGCAGACCCTGGGGGTCATGTCAAAGGAACCTTCTTATGCCTCCAAGTGTGTGGAATGCGGGAAATGTGAGCATCACTGTCCGCAGCATATAGAAATCCGCAAGGAGCTAAAGGTCGTGAAGAAAGAGATGGAAGGTGGACTGTTTAAACCGATCGTGATGATTTCCAGAGGAATTCTAAAAGTAAATCGTAAGAAATAATATTTGAAAAAAATACATGAAAAATATAAGAAATAAAAAAATATAAGAAATAATATAAGATAAAATATAAGATAAAATATAAGAAATATGGATAGTCATATTCACCGGAAGGCGAGATCCCTATAGTTGAAAGAGAAAGAACGATGAATGAAATATGAGCGAGGACCTATTAAAAGACTGCACCCTGTGTCCGAGAGTATGCCATGTAAATCGAAGTGAGGGTATGCTTGGGTATTGCGGTGTTACAAAGGATCTGATGGTAGCCAGGGCTGCTCTCCATATGTGGGAGGAGCCCTGTATCTCGGGGGAGAAAGGATCGGGTACGGTGTTTTTCTCCGGTTGTTCTATGGGTTGTGTATATTGTCAGAATCGAAATATTGCGCTTGGAAGAGCAGGTAGGAAGATCAGCATAGATCGCCTTTCCCAGATTTTTATCGAGCTTGAGGGGAAGGGTGCCAACAACATTAACCTGGTTACTCCCGGTCATTATGTGCCGCAGATTATTCAGGCAATCCATTTAGCCAAAGCGAAGGGAATTAGGCTTCCCTTTGTCTATAATGGCAGCGGTTATGAAAAGGTGGAGACGCTGATACTTTTGGAGGGGTTGATTGATATCTATCTGCCAGACTTTAAATACATGCAAAATGAAATTGGATATCGCTATTCTAATTGCTCGGATTATTATACTTACGCATCCCTGGCAATCAGCGAGATGGTAAGGCAGGTGGGTGCTCCAAGCTTTAATGAAGAGGGGATAATGACAAAGGGCGTCGTCGTCCGGCATCTTACACTTCCCGGATATCTTGAAGATTCCAAACACATTGTGAAATATTTATATGAAACCTATGGAAATACTATTTACATCAGCATCATGAACCAGTATACTCCAATGGAGGCGGTGAAGGATTATCCGGAGATTAATCGGAGGATAACCGACAAAGAATATGAAGAATTGGTAGACTATGCGATTGAACTGGGCGTTGAGAATGGATTTATTCAGGAAGGCGAGACTGCATCGGAGAGTTTTATACCGGAATTTAATGGAGAAGGAGTATAGATGCTATGCGCGAGGGCGAAAGAAGGACAAAATCCCCGAAGACTCAGGGAAATAGTAGAGGAATTGACCGTAAGGGAATAGAAGACAAAAGAGGGCGGAATAAAGGGACAAAAGATAAAAAAGGGTATTCTAAGGGTGAAAAAGATAGGGGAAGCTACGATGGTGGAAGCAATAATAGAGGAAGTAGCGATAGAGGTAGCAATAATCGAGGAAGCAACGATAGAGGAAGTAACGATAGAGGAAGCAATAATAGAGGAAGTTACGATAGAGGAAGTATTGATAGAGGAAGTATTGATAGAGTAAATAACGACAGAGGTAGCAAAGATAAAAGAAGTAACTACAGAGGCAGTAACGATATAAAAAGCAAGGATACGCTGGCACAACGGAGAACCAGTGAAGATAAGCGTATTGGAGATTGGAAAGCCAATGATAGGAAGGTCAATGAGAAAGTAGTAACTGATAAACGGAATGATCATAAAGCCGGTAGTCGTGAAATAGGGAATCGTAAGCAGTTCGATCATAAAGGGGTAGGTCAAAAGAGTACAAATAACTCCGTCAATCGTGGAGGTTCTAAAGATAATCAAATGATGTGTCCCTACAGGAATAAGTGTGGAGGCTGTGATATTCAGCAAGATTATCAAAGGCATCTTAGTGAAAAGCAAAAGCTGGTCAGTGATTTATTGAAGAAGTTCTGTAAGGTGGATACGATCATCGGTATGAAGAATCCTTACCATTATAGGAATAAAGTACATGCGGTATTCGATCATGACCGCAGAGGAAATGCTATCTCAGGAGTGTATGAGGCAAACTCGCACAGAGTAGTCCCGGTTGAGGCTTGTCTGATTGAGGATAAAAGGGCGGATGCCATTATTCAGACCATACGTGGACTCTTAAAATCATTTAAAATCAAGACCTACGATGAAGATACGGGATTTGGACTGCTGCGTCACGTACTGATCAGAACAGGATTTGCAAGCGGGGAGATCATGGTAATTCTGGTCCTAGCTTCACCGATCTTCCCATCAAAGACTAACTTTGTGAAAGCACTTCGTCAGAAACATCCGGAGATTACAACTATTATACTAAATGTGAATGATAAGATGACCAGTATGGTCCTCGGTGAAAAGGAGCAAACGATCTTTGGAAAGGGATATATCGAAGACACCTTATGTGGTAAAGTATTTCGTATATCCCCCAAATCCTTCTATCAGGTAAATCCGGTCCAGACAGAGGTTCTTTATCAGAAAGCTATTGAGTTTGCCGGACTGAAAGGCGGAGAAACCATTCTGGATGCATACTGCGGGATTGGTACCATTGGATTAATTGCTTCTGACCATGTGAAGAAGGTAATTGGGGTAGAGCTGAATAAAGATGCCGTCCGGGATGCGGTAATCAATGGTAAGAGAAATCAGGTTAAGAATATAGAGATCTATCAGAACGATGCGGGTGAATTCATGACACAGCTTTCAGAATTAAAGGAAAATGTGGAAGTCGTATTTCTGGATCCTCCGCGCGCAGGAAGTGATGAGAAATTCCTGGGCTCGCTGGTTACACTAAAACCGAAAAAGGTGGTTTACATTTCATGTAATCCGATCACTCTGGAGCGGGATCTGCAGTACCTGACCAGTAATGGGTATCGGGCGGAAAAGGCAGTTGCTGTGGATATGTTTCCCTGGACGAGCCACGTTGAGACATGCGTTTTATTAACTCGAAAAAATTTGGCGAGCTATAATGTTGAAATAACAGTGGATATTGGTGTGTAAAATTATGAGGAGCCTTGAAAGTAACATTTCAGGGCTCTATATTAATTTTATGGGGTTTTATTAGCTGTTTGAATTGAGATATAAAAGTTGAATGACATGGAAATACATGGTATTATATATGTGTGTAAATAAGAAGGTCTAATTATTTCAAGTTATATACAAAAGGGAGTATATAGTACTATGGATAAGGATAAATTTGACTTAGAAGATTTTTTGAATATAGACAAAAAAATGATAAATAGAATATACAATATTAGAAAAGAGTTCAGCGTGCCTACACTAGATGATAAATTGTGTTTTGGTGTTATGGATTTTGTTGGTTATCCTTTATTGCTTGAGGCAGAAAAATATTATAATGGAGAGTTGTTATCAGCTTTTGCTATTTATAAAGCTATGAGAGAATATAATAAAGAATTAAGAAGTTATGCATATAGCTTTGAAAATTTAGTTTTTAGATTAATAGCTTTTTGGGAATATTTTTATCAATTCTTAAATATGTATTTCCAGCTTGGTTTGTTTGATGATACATCAATTAAGAAGATGATTGAGAGAGTCGGATATGATATAGAGTTTATAAAAAAAGGTGATGTAACAAAAGTAGAATATGTGCCATTACCCGAAGAAGAACAAAAGAAAAAACGTAGAGTATTACGAAATGAATTAGTACGTATAAATAAATGGAATACAATTAGAGCAATTAGTGCGATATATGAACCAACAAACAAAATAGAAGAGCTTATTGATACTATAACAGGAAACAATGTTGAAACTCTAAAGAACACTAGAAATCAGATTATACATCAGAGGCCAGCAGGAGCGCGTGTTACTGTTAATTTTGATGAAATATTTATGAATGGATATAGCATGTCTGTTAATGGTAAGGGATGGATAGATTTTAATAAAATAGATAAAGAAATAGTAATATGCCTAAATAGCATTAGAAATTGCTTTGATGTTATCTATCACATTATAAAATTTAATGAGTATCCAAACAGAATTGAGAATGCAGGCAAAGAGTATTTTATAAAAATTGTTACTTGCAGTATTTGTAAGGCGGAGTATTGCATTCCAGATTTTTTATTAGGTGAAAAGGATAAGTTTGCAAAAGTAATTATATGTCCGCATTGTGGTGAAATGGGATGCAAAGTTGGTAAGAGAAAAAAAGTAACTGAAATAGATTACGGGACAATCTATGGTAATTATATTAGATTGCTAGAAGAGCTTAATAAAGATATTGATGATGACGAATTATAAAAATTGTTGATAATAATAAGGGGGGATAAAGATATGATTATACCGTTGAGTGTAAAAAATCAGAGCATTGATTCATCTGGGATAACGAATGACTATAAAGAAGCAATATGTGAATATGTGTGGAATGGACTGGAAGCCCATGCAACTAACATAAATATTGAATATGGGCATAATGTTGCTTATGGGATAAATGAACTTGTTATAAGGGATAATGGTGATGGTATAAACTATAATGAGCTTAGTGAGACATTTGGTGCTTTTTTGGCTTCTAAGAAGAATTTATTATCACTAAAAATGAAATCTAAAGCAAATAAAGGTAAGGGAAGATTTTCATTTACTGCATTTGCGAATAATGCTGAATGGAATACTATATATAAAGACAAAGAAGGCTTTATAGGATACAAGATTAGTTTAAGCGATGAAAAAAAAGAGGTTATAGAGTGTACAGAGCCTAAACCAGTAGATGCTTCTCATACAGGGACTTCTGTTAAATTTGATAGAATTAGTAATTTGAATATTGAGAATATGAGCTTTGAAGTATTAGAACCAGCATTATTGAAAGAATTTGCTTGGTATTTATATTTATTAAAGAACAAAAATATTGATATATACGTAAATGATAATAAAGTAGACTACAAAAAATATATTAATACCGAATTGAGTGTAAAATCGTACTATACAATAGAAGATTATAGTTTTGAGATAAATTTAATTGTATGGCAGGAATCAATAAAAGAAAAATATTGCTGCTATTATTTTGATGATACAGATGCTTTAAAAGGTCGAGAAACTACTACTTTTAACAGAAATACTATTGAATTCAATCATAGTGTTTTTGTTAAGTCGGATTTTTTTAATGGAAATGATAATGTATTATCGACATTAGAAAGCAGCCAAATAAGCCTTTTTGAGGGTGCAGATGACAAAAAAATACTAAAAAAACTGCATAATGCAATTCAAAAACTTATCGAAAAGCAAATTGGTACATATCTTTCTGACAAAGCAGACAAAGCAATTCTTGATATGATTGAGTTAAAGAAGACCTTTCCAGAATTTACACAAGACATATATGGGCAAATGAGAAAAAGAGATTTGGTTAAGGTAACTAAAGAAATTTATCAGTTAGAACCACGCATTTTCTACAAGTTGAAGCCTATACAGGAAAAATCTTTTTTAGGGTTTTTGAATTTACTACTATCTTCTGAAGAAAGAGAAAATGTACTAGTAATTATTGAACAGATTGTTGAATTGTCAGCGGAACAAAGAAAAGATTTTTCGGAGATTTTGAAAAAAACATCATTGGAAAATATTGTTGAAACTATAAAGTTTATTGAAGACAGATATAAGGTAATAGAGCTACTAAAGACTATTGTTTATGATTTGACCCAGTTTGCTAATGAACGAAACCATGTTCAAAAGATTATTGAAAAACATTTTTGGCTCTTTGGTGAGCAGTATCATTTAGCAAGTGCCGATCAACGAATGCAAAAAGCATTAGAGCAATATATAAACATTTTATATGGTGAGAATAATATTGATATAATGTTAAATCCAGATGAAGAGTCGGACAGACGAATGGATATTTTTATGTGCAATACGAGGACAATAGAAACTGCATTTCAAACATCGTTAGATGAAAATATAATTGTAGAGTTAAAAGCTCCAAAAATTCCTTTGACAAAAAAGGTTTTGAGGCAAATAGAGGATTATATGGACTTTGTAAGAAAACAACCGCAGTTTAATAGCGAATTACGCAGGTGGAAATTTATAGCCGTATGTAAAGAAGTTGATGACGATGTAAAAAGTCGGTATAAAACATTTGAGCACATGGGAAAAGTGGGACTTGTAAGTCAGGTGGATTCATATGAAGTTTATGCACTCACATGGGATGATATATTTAAAAGTTTTGAATTGAGACATGCGCCTATGTTAAAGAGGTTAAACTATGATAGGGAAAAGATAGCAATTGAATTGTTGGATGAAGTAAAGCAGAGTGAAGGACGTATGAGAGCGGAGGCACTTACAGAAATAGCAGTAGCTGTTGTTGCTGAAAAGTAACTTAAAATCTGTATCTAGATAATAATTGAGAACAGGATACTATCGAAAAAGGTCTTATTTAAAATCAGAAGATGCTTGATAAAATAAGAAATAATGATTGGAGATTTAGGATGATACAGTGGATTGATAGTGAAAATAATTATATCTCTCCAAATACGCAAACGGATAGTATAATTGGCATTTGTATTAATGGAAAGGAATATTATGATGAAGGTGATGGAGAAATTTGTGTACATATTAATGCATTAAGGGAATTTAAGTGCAAAGAATTGCCACCTAACAGACCAATAATCCCTGCTGTAAGCTTTAATAAATCGTTTATTAATCAAGGTGATTTTTTTTGTGAATTACTATTGAACGGTGAATATTTATATTGTATTGTACCTTATGAGGTAGAACCTGATGATTATACAGAAAAAATAAATATAAATGAAAAAGTATTATTTAATGAAGTATATAAAAGTGTCTATAATAAGGGATATTGTATACAAGAATTTGAAGATAAAAAAAATTATAAGTTTATTAGATTTTCATTTTATGTTGATGCTAATATGGATATTGAATACGCTATTAAGTATATGCAAGAAGAGATAAAAACTATTTTTGGTAATATTTCACAGGCTAGAGACTTTTCGCAATTTGACGAAGAAAATTTTACCATACAGTGTGTGATACCGGCGCTTAAAAATAAAGGACTTCTCAATGTTAGATACGAGCATGGAATTTCTGAATATGGTAAGGATATTGTATATCAATATATTGATAATTTTGGCATATTGCGATATGGAGCTGCACAAGTTAAGGCTGGAAACATTTCTGGAAAAGCTGATGGAAAACTTAAAACAATTATCGAACAAATTGAATTAGCATTTTTAATGCCTTATCTTGATATAGTAGCTAAAATGAATGTATATATAGAGCAGGTAGTAGTAATATGTTCTGGAATGTACACCAATAATGCTAAGGAAATTATATATAAAAAATTTGAAAAGAATAAGAGCGTAATATTTCTTGATGGACAAGATATTAGTAAGATGTTAGATTAAATATTAGAAAGAAAAATGAATTTTATTGTATAATAAAGACCTAGAATTGAGTTATAAGATAGATAAAATGAGTATTAAATAAATGTTGTAGGATATAGGAGGAAAGTTATGCCACTAGATATAGTTCGAGGAGCAATAAAAAATGAAACAGCCACAATGGATTTAATTGATGCACTTAAGAAAATAAATAATGAGAAAGAAATTGAGGGGACTCTATTTCTTGGGTATCCATTAGCTGCGACTGCCGAAAGTAAAATTACTATTGATGCTTTGTTAATTTCAAAGGAAAAAGGTATGATAGCTTTTATTTATAGAAAGGCAGGGATAGATTATAAAGAAGAACAAGATATATTATTTTATCAAATAAGTAATACATTGATGAATTATGCTACTTTAAGATTAGGAAGAAAATTGGCTTTTGAGCCTGTTGTTATAACATATTTTCCAGAGATTAGTATGCCTAGTTCTGATGAAATGTATCACTTTTGTAATAGTGACAATTTAAACGATACTTTGAAAGATATTCCTGATTTTGATAAAAACTACTATGAAGCATTGATTGAAGCTCTTCAAAAAATTTCTACTATGAAGCCTAGAAAGAAAAGACTTAATGTGCAGAAAAGTACTTCAAAAGGTAGCGTAATGAAAGAAATTGAAAAGCAGACAGCAAATTTAGATGAATGGCAAAAAAAGGCTGCTTATGAAATTCCTGACAACCCACAAAGAGTAAGAGGACTAGCTGGTTCGGGGAAAACAGTAGTATTAGCTCTGAAAGCAGCATATCTTCATTCACAGTATCCAGATTGGAATATAGCAGTGACTTTTTATTCAAGGGCACTTTCACAGCAATTTAAAGATATGATTATTAATTTTTCACAGGAATTTTTAAAAGATGAACCAGATTGGAACAAATTACACATATTGCATGCATGGGGAACCAACGTAGAAGAAGGTGTTTATTCTATAGCATGTAAACAAGTTAATATTGTACCAGTAAGCTATCAGACAGCTAAAGCAAAATATGGTGCTAATGGTGCTTTTGATGGTATTTGTAGAGATGTAGTTAATGAAATGGGAGAGAAAGAATATCCTATTTTTGATGCTATTTTAATTGATGAAGCGCAGGATATGCCAAGTACTTTCTTTAAAATGTGTTATAATATTGCGAAAGAACCTAAAAGAATAGTATTTGCATATGATGAATTACAAAACTTGGGTAGTAATAGTATGCCAGCGGTTGAAGAAATGTTTGGCATGGATACTAAAGGAAATCCTTTGGTAACTTTAAAAAATTTAGAAAATGAAGCTCGTCAAGATATAGTTCTACCAATATGTTATAGAAATACACCATGGGCGTTAACTTTAGCACATTCATTAGGTTTTGGTGTTTATAGAAAAGAAGGTTTGGTTCAGTTATTTAATGATTTGGAGCTATGGGATGATATTGGATATAAGGTTGTTAGTGGAACTTTAGACTATGGAAAAACAGTAAAACTCATGAGAAAGGACAATGCAGCTCCTCAATATTTTAAAGAACTTATTAAACCGCAAGATGCTATTTTAGTTAATAAATTTGAGACAAAGGAAGCTCAATATAGATGGATAGCAGAACAAATAGAATTTAACATTAAAGAAGAAGAATTAGACCCAGATGATATTCTTGTTATATTTCCTGATACGTATTATTCAAGATCAGATTATGCAGATTTTAGAAAATATCTATTAAGAAAAGGTATTGGCTCATTTTTAGCTGGTGTTGAAAGTAGTCGAGATACATTTAAAGTTCAAGACAGTATTACATGTTCTCATATATATAGAGCAAAGGGGAATGAAGCACCGATGGTATATATAGTTAATTCTGATTATTGTGCTCAAAATGTTGAATTGAGAAAAATAAGAAATATACTATTTACAGCTATCACACGTTCAAGAGCATGGATTAGAATATGTGGCACATCAGTAGGTATGGATATTATACAAGAAGAAATAAATAAATGCATTGAAAATGCATATTCTTTAGAATTTAAAATACCGACTGAAAAAGAATTAGAACATCTTAACCTTATTCATAGGGATAGGTCAGAAAAGGAATTAAAGGAAATTGAGAAAGCGTCAAAAATGGCAAAAGAACTAGCTAAAATGATGGAAAGTGGGCTAATTGATTCTAACGTTGTACCAGAATTAAGTTCACTACTCAATACTTATACAGGGAAAAAAATGAGAGACGCATATGAAGACGATGATACAGACGATGAAATTGAATAAAAATGTAGAGAATACGTATAATCAAATTGCTAATACATTAGAATTATTAGATAAGAAAAATATTATAAGCTATTATTACTTACCAGAGATAAACGAAGATAAAAAGAATAATATTCAGCAGATAACATGGATTGATACCGAGGGTGGGAGAAGTGTTAGTGGAAAAGCTTTTTTAAGAATTGAACAATACTTACACATATTAAGAACAAAAGCATATCATGCATTATTAACTGACAATTCTATCATCCGTTGTTCATTCTGTTTTGAAGGTAGTGAGCTTATTAGTCAAAATCTACTATGGTGGCCATGCCCAATTATTGTTGAGCAAGATGTTGAGAATGGTATGGGACTTATAGAAACAATAGAAAACTATTTAAATGAAAAGGATACAGCATTAAGGTTACAGATGCGTAGTCCAGTTAGAATTGATTTTGATGTTAATAATGATAAAGATTTACATCCACGAGCACACATGCATATTCAGCATCCTGATTGCAGGATAAATACTAATGAACCAGTATGTTTTAATAAATTTATTAAACATATTTTAATCAATTATTATCCAGATATAGATGTTGATTTTAAACATTGGGACTATTTGACATACCACTATAAAGATAAGCATAAAAAATCACAATACTATAATAAAACACAGTTCAATATTATTTGAAAATTATTATTATGGTTATCAATATATTGTAAGTGATACCACTATATGTATCGGCTGTTTTTGATTGCTTTGATTCTGCAGTATTGGGATTAGCAATGGATACAAACATGAAAGCAACTCTTTGTGAAAAAACGCTGGAAAATACCTATAAATCACATCCCGGAATCCGAGGATGTATCTTACATAGTGACAGAGGCACGCAGTACACCAGTGAGCTCTATCGAAAGGCAATAAGTAAATATGGCATTATCCAAAGTATGAATAGTGCAGGTGGCAGATGCCATGATAATGCACGATGTGAAAGCATGTGGGCAAGACTGAAAGAGAACTTCTCTATAATCGCTATGATACCTCTAAAATGAAAGTTGAAACTGTGAAAACCCTCATCTGGAGATATTTCATCAGCTATTGGAATAACAGGAGAATCTGCTCTACCAACGGTGGGTTACCTCCTATGGTTAAGAGACGTCTGTACTACATCTCATCACATGGTGTTGCGTAGTTCAAACATCCTTGAGTTAAAAGTGTAAAGAGATATTGACAATATCAATAAGAAGTAGTGGCAGAGAAATTTACAGAATTCATGCCAGAAGAGTACAAAAACTGTCAAGTTGATGTACATTCCGTAACTAAGGTAAACAAGACAATGGATGCTCTGAATCTTGCGCCTACAGGTGAGGAGAGATATCAGACTTCACCGACAATCTATATTAATAACATGTATGAGCATTACAAAGAATGCGACGATTTACAAGCGGTATTACAGGCGGGGGCAGATACAATGCTGAAAGCCTTTCAGGAGTTACCAAACGTTGGTCAAATGGTGGATTTTGATCAGGCAAAGGACAATATTGTTATGGTTCTTATCAATACGGAGCAGAACAAATCAATGCTTGAATCAGTTCCAAATCGCCAGTTCCAGGACTTATCTATTATTTATCGTTGGGTAATTGATAAAGATAAAGAGGGTATTTCAAGTACCATTGTCAACAATGGATTAGCAGAAAAACTCGGTATGAATGAGGTGCAACTCTACAATGCAGCTGTGGAAAATACAATCCGCTTATTTCCACCAACAATCAAATCAATGAATGATGTTATCAGAGATATGTTTATTAAAGATGGTATGCCGGATGAAATTGCTGACATGATGATTGGGGAAGTACCAGAGAATAACATGATGTATGTGATCTCCAATGAAAGAGGAGTAAATGGTGCAGTATCTATGTTATATGGAAAGAGATGAATGAAATACGCGATTTGCTCACAATAAAAAGCAAGGCACCCTACGTCAAATTTGTAGAGTGCCTTGCTTTATTGTATGTTATGATTCCATATTATTGCCATGAAATCTGCAAAGGCTCCCTGTCAACTAAACGTTTAAAAGTATAGATCGGATATCCAACAAGCAACGCACCTGTGACGCTTTTGTTTTCGGGAAGCCGGAGAAGCTGCAGCAAAGGTTTATACCCCGCCGCTGCACAATATTCGAATAACCCTGACCAGCAAGTGCCGAGTCCGAGCGCCGGTGCATAGAGCTGGGCATAGGAAAGCGCAAAATGAGTGTTGTCCCGGCCGAGCGCGAAGCATTCTTTTTGTGCCGTGGCGATAATCAGACAGGGCGCATCCCTCAGGATTGTGTCCCTGCCATTTTCACGGTAACCATGTATGGTATTGACTGTGTTTTTTGACCATGGGGATTTCCCCAAAGCGCCGTGTCTCAAATCCTCCTCTGCCCAATCCGCAATCACAGCTGCGATTGCTTTTATGGTCACAGGATCATCTACAACATGGTAGGAGACTCCCTGTGAATTGCATGCTGTCGGCGCAAAACGGGCAATATCAAGAAGCTCGCGGATGGTCTCACGCGGCACACGCTTTTTTTGGAAAGAGCGGACAGACCGACGTGACCGGAGAAAGCGGGCTGCCGTATTAGCGTCCGGTATCGGTGTTTCTTCGAGCAAGACCTGCTTTTCAAGTGGAGCCAGCCTGTGATCCAACGCGCCGTTTGGGCAAACCGCTACGCAATGCCCGCAGGCAATACAGAAATCATCGACGACCTCGGGGCCGTGCTCGCCCATGTCAAGCGTGCCCCGGCAGACCTTTACGCAAAGTCCGCATTGTGTGCATTTATCCTGATTTACCTGAATCATATTCTCTGCTTCCATGGTCACTCTCCAGCCAATACGATATTCAAGGCTTTGATTTTTTCATTCTCAAGGCTAAAATGGAAATCCAGAGGGAGCGGGCTTCCCTCGAACGTGCCGGTCAACGTAGCCGTGACAATGGTTTCGCCGTCTCTTTCTGAAAAGATGGTAATTTCCATATGCACGTTTGCATCTCTGTTCGCTGTTAATATATGCTTGCTGATTGCCGCAGGACCTTTAAAGTCCATTCCTTCATCGTACAGAACGGCATTCGGCGCAAAGCAGCCCGCAAGCAGAGCGTTGTCATACACATCGGAGGCATGATAAAAGGCAGCAATCGGTTGGGGCAGCGGCACAGCCCTGCTGTTGGAAGAAAGAACATTGCGTAGGCGTGTGATTTTATCCCCATCCAGCGTAAAATGAAAATCAAGATATAGAGGGTCTGACAGGCCGGTTTTGTCGTAATCTCCGTCACATTTTGCAGTGACGACTATCTCTAGAGTGTCCTGAACGGCGTTTGTGACTTCCAGCCTTAGATGGTCGCCAAAATAGTCGCGGTCGCTCCATGCTTTGATGGCTACTTTCCCGCGATATTCTTTACCGGCGTCTATGACGACGGCGTCCTCAGAAAAGGTTGAAAGGAAGGCCATGGGGTCATTCGTATTTGTCGCCTGAAAATGTGTCTCGACCGATTTTGGTAATTGGAATTGATTGTTTGCCATAATTTTTATTCTCCTTTATATTGTGCGGACGATTCCGCCGTCGATTGTATGCTCCGCTCCTACAATGTAGGAAGCGCGGTCGGATACCAAAAAAGCGACAAGTTCAGCCACTTCCTCCGGCCGCGCAGTACGCCCTATGGGAATACCTCCTAAAGAGTCCATCAAAGACTGCTGGGCATCACTATAGTCGCATCCCCGTTCCTGTGCCATCCGCTCGATAAGTCTCTCAGCGGCCTTTGTTTCCGTGAAACCGGGAGCAACGCTGTTCACGCGGATACCCTTGGGTGCGAGCTCCGTCGCCAGAGCTTTACTGTAATTTGTGAGCGCGGCCTTAGCCGCTGAATATGCCATGGTGTTTTCTCCCGGGAATCGGCGTTGAATTGAGGTAACGTGAACAATCACGCCACCACCCTGCTCAAGCATTGAGGGCAACAAACCTCTGTCCAATCGGACAGCGGCGAATAAATTGGTCTCAAATGTTCGCTGCCAGTCCGCGTCGGTTTGTTTCAGTACGCCGCCTGTTGGTGTAGAAGAGCCTCCCACGTTGTTGACGAGGATATCTACGCCGCCAAAGCGTTTCAGCAGATACTCCACAACCGTTGCAGTGCCCTCAGGCGTGCTGATATCGGCTTGGATAAATAAATCCGAATCTTTTAATTCGTCCGGCGTGTGCCGTGCTGTCGTGATGACTGTTGCTCCGGCACGAGCAAGTCGTTTGACCGTCGCCTCGCCCATCCCGCCCCCGGTGCCGCCGGTAACAAGCACACGCTTGCCATCCAGCTCCTTGGGATCAATTATGATATGGTTTGAATTCTCCATGAAGAAAGCCTCCTTTTTTGTATTAGCTTGTTTGCATGTTCCAATCATACCAACCATAACCTGACAACATCGCGTCAAGTTATGATTTATATTTGCCCATGATGTTATTTAATTCGTCCCGGAACGCGTCGCGTATCTTTGCGGGAGCCAGCACTTCCACATCGGCGCCAAACGAGAGGAGATAGCGGATCAGCCATTTGCTATCCGGCAAAGAGGCGGTGACGGTGAAGGAACCATCCTGATTTTTAAAAATATCCTTTTCATCAAATTCATCATATACACGGTACGCGCCTTGGGCGGAAATTTTCAGACATAAAGGGGTCCAGTCCTGGTGCTGCGTCATCTGCCCGCTTTCCGGTAATTTATCCGAATTTCTTTCCACGAATGTCTGCGGCGTCATCTGCAAATCAGACATCCTCGAAATTTTAAAAGTCCGATTGGTGTTTTTCGTTAAACAAAATGCTTGCAGATACCAGGCGTTTACTTTAAAAATGAGTTTCACCGGTTCCACTCTCCTGGTGCTTTTTTCACCCGATGAATTAAAATAATCAAATTCTATAATCCGGCGGCTTAAGATGGCATCTTTCAAAACAGTAAATTGATTTATCCCTTTTTCGTCACTGCCCCAGGGACTAAAATCCACCTCAATCCAACTTGTGTTGTTTTTGTTGAACAGACTGCTTAATTTGGCAAGCACTTGATCCATCTGGGGGGCTTTTGTGACCGACAGGCTTTGCAGTGCATATAGGATTTCGTTTTGTTCTCTTTCCGAAAGGATGGATTTATCGAGCACATAATCGTCCAGCAGAGAGATGCCGCCGCCCTTGCCCTGGCTTGCATAGATAGGTATCCCTGCCGAAGACAGTGTCTCGATGTCTCGATAAATGGTTCTTTCGGATACTTCAAAACGCTCCGCCAGTTCTTTTGCGGTTGCGGTTTTTTTATGAAGCAAAATATAGATTGTTTCGAACAGCCTGTTAATTTGCATATCATCACCCCGATTTCATTATAAAACAAATAACTTGACAATAGTATGTCAAGTTATTCGCCAATGAACCAAATATGTGGTTTCATTTTTTTGATCATAGAGGATGATTGAGTTGCCTCGTTCATTTTAGTCCTTATTCATCCACATCGATCGTTACACCTGATTTGAACTCCACGGTGAATTTATCCTCGTAGACGGTGACCTTTTCAATCAGACGCCGTACAAGTGGCTCGTCATATTCCGTTAGGCGGTGGGCTGCTCCCGCAGGAAAGTGTCCATGTCCGAGATGCGCTTTTTCTGTTCGTCCCGCCCGGCGCTTTCCAGCTGAAGCTTCTGTTTATCCTCGCGCAGGCGGTAAATCTCCTCGGCGACGTCCTCATAATCAGTTCGGGCACTGGTTCGCTTTAAAAGCTCCTCCTGTAATTCGGCCAACCGCTTGTCGACGTCAGTAAGCGGCTGACCTTTTTCAGATTCCAGGACTGCTTTGATGTTCTTTTGCAGGGTGGCAAGGAAGGTATCCTTATCACACCATACCTGATTAATGGCGGTGACCAGCACCTGTTCAATCTGACTTTCCGGCACGGTGCGGGCATCGCAGAATAACCCGGTATTTTCTAGCCGGCTGATGCACCGCCAGACGATGGACTTCTTACCACGGTTGTACCAGTGAATCCTGCGGTAAAACTCCCCGCAGCAGCCGCAGAAAACAACGTTTGACAGGCAGTGACTGCTGCAAAAGACTCGGTTCTTCCCATTGGGGCTGGTGTGGACGATACGACGGCGCACCAATTCCTCCTGCACCTGCATGAAAATCTCGCGCGGGATAATGGCTTCATGGCTGTTTTCCACGTAATACTGCGGCACAATGCCGTTGTTCTTGATCTGCTGTTTTGTGAGGAAGTCTACGGTGTAGGTTTTCTGCAGAAGGGCATCGCCGATGTATTTTTCATTCCGCAGAATTGTGCTGATGTTGCTGGTATGCCACTTTTCCCGACCCGCGCCGTTCAGAATGCCGTCCGCCTCCAGCCCGCGGGCGATTTTCAGCATACTGGCGCCTTCAAGGTATTCCCGGTAGATGCGCTTTACAACCTCAGCTTCTTCCGGAACAATGATCAATTTTTTGCTTTCATCCTTAGTATAGCCAAGGAACCAATTGCAATTGACCTGTATTTCCCCCTGTTGGTAGCGGTATTGCAATCCCAGCTTGACGTTTTGGCTTAATGACTGGCTTTCTTGTTGGGCGAGGGATGCCATTATTGTAAGCATGACCTCCCCCTTGGAATCCATGGTGTTGATATTTTCCTTTTCAAAGTAAACGGGAATGCTCTTTTCCTTCAGTTGGCGGATGTATTTCAGGCAGTCCAGCGTGTTACGGGCAAACCGGCTGATGGATTTCGTGATAATCATGTCGATGCCGCCCGCCATGCACTCGTCAATCATGCGGTTGAATTCATCGCGCTTTTTGGTGTTGGTACCGGAAATGCCGTCGTCCGCGAAAATCCCCGCCAGTTTCCAGTCGGGATGACCGTTGATATAATTGGTGTAATGTTCAATCTGAGCGTCGTAGCTGGTGGCTTGTTCGTCGCTGTCTGTGGACACACGGCAGTAGGCCGCACCCGCAATTTTGGGTTCTCCTCATCTTTGTTAGCTGAACCGGCATTTTTTCTCGCCGGAAGCACAGTGATACTCATCTTAGGTTCCATCCGCAACCACCTCCGTTCCTATTAAACTGTAGGCGTATTCCGCCTGCATAAACGGGTCGTCGAACTGCTCCGTCCCTTCGCACAGGCGAAGGGCGGTGGGAAAAACGACCTTTTTTTCTTCTTTCGGTTCCCAGACACGACCGAGCTTCTCAGCCCGTCGGACACGTTCGGCTTCAGTGGCCGCAAAGGTGTCTGGGTCGATAATCGCCGGGTAATACGCATCACCGAGGTAGCGGGCATTCTGAAGTATTCTTGCGATTCCAGAGTGAAGGGCTTTGATGCCAGCTTTCTGAGCGGCGGTTGCCAACGCATCACCGGCAAGATAGGAGCAGAACAGCGTCCTTACCTGCTCGGCAGCTTTTTCATCCATCACAGCCTGCCCGTTTTCAATCCTGTAACCGTAGGGTATGTGCTCCATTCAAATCACCAGCCTTTCTTTTAAAATAATGCCACACTTGAGTTCAAACCCGATTTCTGTTCGGGAATACACATGAATCCGCTCCACAAAGCGGGTAAACAGGTCCCCGTCAAAGCCCTTCAGCATTGTGGCCTTGGTGGCCTCGGCGCGGAAGGTATCCATACTCTTGCCAAACCGGGGAAACCAGTGCATGACGTCACCGTGGTTCGAAGCAATCCCCAGCTTGTAACCCTCGGAATGGCAGATGACGTCTTTTTCAGTCAGCCCATACTGTTTACAGAGGTAGGCTTTGTCCTCCTTTTCACTGCGGTCGTGTAGCTGCTCCAGAATATCTTTAAGCTGCTGCGGAATGGGCAGGCCCAAGATGACCGGCGTTTTCCAGCATCGACACGCCCTCGTTGGAGCAGTAGAAGAAAATCACTGCCGTGCGTATCACCTCGCCGTTGCCGATGAGATAGATGTCAATGATATGCCCGACGCCGACATGACGAAAATCAGCACCTTTTTACATATGCCCTTAAAGCCGACCTCGCTGGACAGCTTTTTGTCCGCATCCCCTGATTTGGCATTTAAAACGGCGAATAGCCGGAGAGGTTACTGGTTCGTGACACATACAGTGGCGGTCAATATAGCTTTAACAAAAGAAAAACTGATACGCAGTGGCTTTTATGACTTAGCCAATGCATATCAGTTAGTGCACGTCAACTATTGAAAGCGCCGTGTACCGAACGGTACGCACGGTGCTGTGAGAGGACGGCGGTTAGTCACCGCCTCCTACTCGATTCCTGTATTAATATAAATAGCAAAAGAAATTGAATTGAATGAGGATGCTTCTTGACAATCATCTCATAAAGCATTATCATTTAATAACAGTGTTATTAAAAATATCGATGTTATTAAATGCTGGAGGCACATTATATGGCAAGGGAAGAACAGAAAATGCGCAGTGAGTTGGTGCGTCAGGCGATTCTGGATACAGCACTGGAGATTGGGATTAGGGAAGGCTTTGAAGAGGTGTCCATTAGAAAAATCATTAATGAGATGAAATACTCTACAGGTGTTATCTATCACCATTTCAAAGACAAGCAGGAGATTATTGATGCAATTGAACAGAAAGAGACAGAATGGCTTCAAAGTAAAATCACAGAATTGCTGAAAGTTAATCAAGATATCCTGTCTGAAATGGAAATGGTATTCCATATGATCATGAAACTGGCTTTTGAGGAACCGGAAAAATATAACCTCATTGTTCTTCATAAGTACAGCAGGAAGAATCCCGGACAACCGGGATGGATAAGTCATCTGGGGGAAAATCTGAAAAATGCAATGGACGCAGGGCAAATCAGGAAAATGGATTGTAAAAAAGCCGCATTTTCAATCTGGAGTTCCTTTCTGGGTTTTAACCTTATGATTTCAAGACATACAGATCTAACCATAGTTGAGGCTAAAGAAATGTTCCGGGTTCAATTTGATATTATTTTAAAAGGGGTTCTTTCAAATGAGTAAGTCACTTATTGTATATGCAGCAAGTGTATGTTAAACGGATCAAGTCTGTAAGGATAGAAGTATCGATATTTATTGTATTTGGGAGGCCTGTATGGGAACAAAATGTATAAGTGTAAAACGGCTAATTATAATGAATACTGTTTTCATTCTATTTTCGGCAATTTTTGCGATTTTAGTTCATGCGCTTCTGCCTGCATCTGTGGATGTTGCACAATTTGATAGCATCTTTGTTAAATGGGTTGGTTTTCCTGCTGTAGCAATTTTTTATTTCATACTGCTATTTACACAGTGCACATTAGCAGTAAGATACATTGGAGCGAGAGCAAATGTACCTAAATCTATAACTGGCATTCGATTTGGAATAGCCTTTGCAATGATATATTTAATTGGAATGCAAGAGGTAGTGATTAAAGGTTCTTCTTTTTCAACTTGGGGACTCGGATTTGTAAAGTATCAACTTATAACGGGGATAGGAGATGGGATACCTGCAATATTGTTATGCTTGGCTATCGTTTATTTTACATTAAGTGATAGTGAGAAAAGTAAACCAATTCATAAATTGCAAATAACGAAATGCATAAAGGCTATTGCTATTATTGCTATTGCTATTTTTGTGGAGAGAACAATTGGTTATGTAAGTGGTTTTATAAGCAGTGACAGCCATGTATATCCAGTTCCGTGCTATATATGGACAGGTTTGTTTGGAATACTAATGGGTTATATATATGTGATTTTATATCCGCTGTTAGCATTTCAAAAAAAGCAATACAGTATACCATTAAGATTTATAGCAACTATTGGGGTGAATTGGATGATTTTCAATAGCTTTATCGGTCTAATAATGAAAGGAGCTATGCTTCAAATGATATTACGAAGTGGAATGGATGTTGTGGTGTTGTTTCTTGTTTCAATAGTAATAGACAAATATATTATTAGATTAAATGATTTTAAAGAAATAGCATAATGAGAAAATAATTTAATTTATAATATTCTTAAACATAGCCATTATAAAAATTAAGTCACGCATTATACATGCAACTAAAACTATATAGGCATTCCAAAAAGCTGGCATAGGCTATTGGAAATGCCTTTAATATTTATTTGGATTCCAACTGAAATAACAACACCGAAAGGACTAGTATAACTCGTTTTAATTAGCTTAATGGTTCGGTATGTGGTATAATAATCTCAATACCTTAAGGAGATCAAACCATGCCGAATTATGTTAAATCAATAAATCTTACAGTAGAGGACAAAGTAAT
>JAEXNR010000033.1 GCA_023439505.1 Bacillota bacterium | reverse complement strand
TACGTACAAATAGGTTCGAAGAGATGCATGCGCTCATGAGGGCATTGCTGCCGGATGGGAAAAATGATCCCGTAGCCCATAGTGGAGCATTTCCGTGAACACTGCATACTTTAGCTTTATTTTTCCGTTTGATTTTCTGTGCAGTATGACATATCATGAAATTAGCAAGGTAATACTTGTAAAAAGAGTTCGATTTTTTTATGTTTCACTTTTTATGTCCAAAGGTCGGCAATTAATGCTGAAGTAGATATTCTGGTTACAGGCGCTGATGACTACCGTGATGAAAAATTTGAGGGAGCTTTGTGATTTGAAGGATATCAAGATACCGGATGAATCGGTTCAGGCACTAAAAGTTATAGAGAACTTGTTTGGCGGTACGGTGTCAGGCGTATACCTGTACGGCTCGGCAGTTGATGGCGGACTGCGTAAAGACAGCGACGTAGATGTTCTCGTACTCGTAAACCAGGGGCTAACTGAAACTACTCGCAGGGAACTGACCGACAGACTGATGCTTATATCCGGCAGGATAGGCAACGTAGATTCTGTACGTTCTCTTGAAGTTACGGTAGTAAATTATGAAGATGTTGTGCCTTGGAAATACCCGCCCAGAAAAGAATTTATCTATGGCGAGTGGCTTAGAAGCACATTTGAACAAGGATATATCCCCGAACCAACTTATGACTCTGATTTAGCCATTCTTCTGCACCAGGTGAGAAATAAAAGCGTTCCTCTTTTTGGTACTGAAGCATCAAAAGTACTTGATTCTATCCCGATGGCAGATATTCGAAGAGCAATGATAGATTGCATACCGAGCTTAACGGGTTGGCTCAAAGGTGACGAACGCAATGTAATTTTAACTTTTGCGCGGATATGGGTGACAGCGGTTACCGGCAATATTCTATCAAAGGATGAAGCTGCAAAATGGGTAATCCCTCGCCTTCCTAAAGAGCATGCGGATTTGCTTAACTTAGCAGGGAAAGCATACCGGGGAGAATGTGTTGACAAATGGGAAGGGCTTGACTCAGAGGTGGCATCTCTTGTTGAATACATGAAAAATGAAATAGAATCTATCTTGAAATAACAAAACAAATATTTTCGATGTATCTTTTAGTAAATACTGCATATCCACATTTTTAGTATATTAATGGAAGGGCAAACGGTAAACTATTTTACGAATTTTTTTATACGTACTGCAAACCAGCCCAAAACCACGTACAGAATCAAGACTACCGCCAGGGTAATTATTCTTTCGCCTGTCTGACCGTCTGCCAGAAGCACCGGCCCAAGTCCAAAAAAAGTGACTAATAAAAATGCTATAGCTACTATAATATAAAGTAGAATTTTCATGCTAAAGCCTCCCCGCTATAACTATATTATAACACTGTGGATGCCTGACCTAATCAAAATCTAATAAAATTTCACCGGTTATTGTAATGGTACTTGAGTTTATTATTTGAATAGCTGATATAAATAGAGCTGTTAATATTGTACTTATCAAATGAATCTATATAGCCATGCGAGGCGTTATCATATACATTTCTTTCATCACTCGAAAAATCGATATCTTTTACTATGTTTTTGATTTCATTTGCAGAAGATATATCATCAACCTGTATGAACACGATACTTCCAACATAAGAGCTATATTTTTTCCAATGACCCTCCAGGTTCTCAAAACTGTCTTGGGGTATCTGACCCAGATCATCTGTGACATAAATGGTTGCCAACATAAAATAGTTACTCTTCAGCATTTCCTCAAACGAAGTTATGTCGGCAGGCAAATAATAATTTTGATAAGCCGGATCTGTTATCGTAGAATCTATTATATTCAGGTTGAGATAATCAAAATAAGCTTTAAGCGATTCGTTTATTATCTTATAGTTCTTCTGACTGTAAATTTCGTTTGATTGAACATCATATTTACACCTGAATTCTTCTCCATCGGCTTTAACGATACCATCCAGATTACCCGTGGTTTTTATTTTTACAGTCGGCCATACCGAGCCATATTCAGTTGTCGTTTCGGCCGAAATGTTATAGACGCTTGCATTTTCTCCATATTGTATCTTCGCCTGTTTCTTGAAACTTTTGGAATAGCCGGATACTATTTTCCTTGCATTTATTTCGTCTTCAGTACTCATTTTCAGGCAGCCGGTAAGACCTGCAATTATAATAAGCATTATACCAAGCATGCCCAAAGCAACCGGTATTTTTAGTATACGATTCACTATACAACCTCCAAAACTTTCTGGATAATTTCAATTTACACCAAGGAACATCATTTCGCAATTGTGTACAAATGATTTCACGTTACCTTAGTAAATATTGCTGACAAAATATATATAACCTAACGCCAGTGAAATGTTATGTGTAAAATTATGGCACAGTATTTTGACAAATAGCATGATATACTACTTAAAGGCTGACAGTATTTTTTAGAGAGTGTGAGATAAATGGGGTTTTATTT
Organism: Bacillota bacterium; assembly: GCA_023439505.1. Taxonomy (GTDB): domain Bacteria; phylum Bacillota; class Clostridia; order Lachnospirales; family Lachnospiraceae; genus Mobilitalea. The sequence continues at coordinate 803 of JAEXNR010000033.1, read as the reverse complement.
TAGAAAGTCAATAAACTTTGGCGGTGTCAGATTTAATTTTTCTAAATCCGGTATTGGCGCATCGGTCGGTGTCAAAGGATTTCGTGTGGGGACAAGCCCGCGCGGTAACTATATTCATATGGGGCGAAACGGAGTTTATTATAGAGCTGCATTGGGCAAAAAGAGAATTAATTCTACCAGGTCGTCTGTTCCCTCAACCGAGCAAAGTTTCGTTCCTCCTGTTGAAGAATTGTTATTTCAGGATATAGAAAGCCGCGATATTTCCTCAATAGTAGATTCCTCATCTCAGGAGATTATTGATGAAATCACCGCTAAACGTAAAAAGTTTTCTTTTTGGCTGCTTTCTATTTTATTCCTTATTGTTCCAGCAGCGGGAATCCCATTAGCTATTATAGCAGGACTATTGCTATACCATTTTATTGATAAGAAAAGAAAAACCACTATCCTCTTTTATGATATCGAAGAACAATCGGAGAATGAAATACAACAGTTTTATAACGGTTTTGATGAAATAATGGGTTGCAATATGGCGTGGCATCTTTCAGCTCAAGCCGCCGTGCATGACAGAAAATATCAAGCCGGAGCAAGTTCAGTTGTTAAACGAACCAATATTAGGATTGAATATAAAACGCCTTCGTATATAGAAACCAATGTTAAGGTTCCTATGGTTCCTGTAGGAAAACAAAAACTATACTTCTTCCCGGATAGAATTCTTGTTTTTGAAAACAAAAAAGTTGGCGGCCTCTCTTATGTAAATTTAAATATCACGCAGCATGATCAACGCTTTATTGAGAGTGGTACGG
>JAEXNR010000064.1 GCA_023439505.1 Bacillota bacterium | reverse complement strand
AGAAGATGGAACAGTCATCCAGAACAGCTATAATGCGGATGGTTTCCGGACGGAAAAAGAGGTCAATGGAGAAACGACCTATTATCTTTACGAAGGAAATGAACTTATATTAGAGGTGGATGAAGCTGAAAATCAAATCGCTAAAGCTCTAGATGAATGGGCGGATGAATATAATGTTGATCAACACCATAAAGCATATGATGGAAGTGGTGAATATATGAAAGGTGGTCAAGACCATACGCATATCTATAATCATCACATTCCATATGTTAAATAGAAGGAGAAATTATGACATTAACAAATAATGGGCTTATTATGCAAAAGTATGATACAAACATATATCATGGAATAGAGGGAGACAATTGGTACTTAAATTACTTAAGCCCTAGTGGTATGTTTGAAGACTATCATGATAATAATATCGATTTAAGCTGGAATGATAATAGGTATTTAGAGTGTTGTACAGATTTTAACTATATAAAAGCTTATATTGAAGAGTCGAAAAAATTAAATATTAAGTACAGAATATTGTTGTGCGAAACTGAGAAACCTTTACCTACAATAAATAAAATACAAGGTATGGAATCTTATGTATTAGGTTTTGATTACGCTTATCCGGGAGGGAGTTATTATTCCTGCGTATTAAATGACATAGTATCTGGAAGAATTCCAGAACTAAAAAATTATAAACTTAATAATGTTGGTTTATTTGATACAGAAAAAGAGGTAACACAATTTGTTGAATACAGAAAAGAGTTATTAAAGGTTTATAATGATAATTTTTTTGAAAAAGGAGATTTTGTTATATATAAAATAAGCGAAATTAAAAACATACAAGAATTACTAAAAATATGTATTCTGCAGTTGAGAAAAAAAGAAACATAAATAATATAATTTGGACACATTTTGAGAGACATAAGATAAGTATATGGGGAGGGAAAAGTTTTATGTTCACACGCAGGATTTGAACAAAACATTTTCCTCGTTTTTAATAGCAAAACAACCTGCTTGTCTTGTAACGGAATATCTTGTATTTCTCTTACATATAAAGAATGCACGGTTTTTGATTCAAATCCACAATATGGACATCTAACCTCAGTTTTTTAAAATGCGTTCAGTACTTCAAAAAGCCGGATTAGTAGAAAGGAAATGTATTGAAATAATGGGTAAATATATGACTTTTTCAATAACAGACAGTGACAATATCGAAGTTGTAAGAATATCAGACGAAGAAGATATTTATAGATATGAGGAAGTAAAAATAATATATAAGAGAAAAGAAAGGGAATATATTCTTTATAATAATGATTTTATTGTTGAAGCTTTTTCTGTACTTGAGATATTACTCTATAAGGCAATTGCTGGTGAATTAGAATTGCATTCTTCTATAAAAGAAAAAGGAATTGGATTTCTGAGTAATGAGTATTTTCAAAATAAGCCGGGATTAACTATGATAGATGGAGAGGAAGGTAAGTTCTGGGTTGGAGATAGATATTTACTTTGGGAGTCAATGGGCTATCAGACATGGATTTATAATTTCAATCGAGAAATTAAAATTGAAGTTACTCCGACATACAAATGGCATTTTGATGAACTAGATGAGAAAAGTATAAATTTTATTAGCTATGAAGAGTTTATAAAAAATTACATGTCTTGTTTTGTAATTACTATTTCAAAGAGTACAGCTGAAACTTGGCTTAATAAATGCAAAGAAATTAATAATAAGTTGAATTAAAAAATCTGGAGGTCTTATAGTTTGAACCGCTCCCTGTCTACTTGAAGGAAGCGGTTCATTCGGCTATGGAGACCTTTTTCAAATAAAAATTTATATTCTACAGTTATAAAAATAATAACAAATATTTAAAAAATGGACACATTTCAAGGGACATAAGATAAGTATATAGGGAGGAGATTTAAGAATAAATTCGAATACGTGGTTAAGAAAGTTGTTCAAAGGAATGTTGCCTGAAAATACTATAAGCAGGGATATTAGGAAATGGATTTAGAAGGGGATAAGCTTCTACACAGGTTTGGACATATATATGAAAATTGAGAACAGATAAATTTATATTATGCGTACGGAAGTAAAAGAACATTTGGATCAATATGTTCAATTGAACCAATGATTACAGAGGAGGTGGCATAGGACAGAATATATGATTTTGGGGCAGCAACAATCCTATAAGATTTGAAGTAGCAATTAACTGCATTTTGAGAATTCTTCCACAATTAAAACGGATTATTCATTTTTGTAAATATGCCTTCTAAAGGGTATTTTCATAAAAATAAATAATACAAAAGCAACCAGAAAAAATTGTGGAAAGGTTTTGAAAACCAATTAAAAAGATAATATTATAGCGTACCAAAATCCTTGAGATTTTGAGTAAGGCAAAGGAGGAGAGCAGTATGTATTATGCATATATGAGAGAAGATAATGAATCAAATAATCTTGTAGATAATTCCGGGGTATTAAGTCTTATTGAAGATTTATGTATCAGTGAGGAGAATATCTTTATAGACAAAGAAGCAGATAGAGTACAATTAAGAAAGCTACTTGAATTAATAGGGGAAGACGATTATATAATAATACGCTCAGTTGTTGATTTATCTGACGAAGCCAAAGAACTGCTGGGTATTTTGAAAGCATTACAGGGTAAACAGGTCACTCTGATTAGTATTATTGAGCAATACTTGAATGGAAAAGAGTATCATACAGCTATGAAAGGTTTTGCGGGTATAAATAAGTATTATCTCGAAAGAAAAAGAAGACAAGGCTTTAATGAAGCAAAGGAACTGGAAACACATTGGTACTTGGTACACAGTTAACGAATTACAGACGGTAACATCATGGATCAGTATAGTTATACTTATGATGAAGCCGGAAATCAGCTCAGTAAATATGAAGTGATCGGTGGAAGTGAAAAAGGTGCCACAGCATATGCCTACGATGAACTTAACCGGTTATTATCAGTAACAGAGCCGGATGGAAGAGTCAACTCATATTTATATGACAGTATCGGTAACCGAACCAAAGAGGCCATAGAAAATGGAGCGGACATAACAGAAAACAATTATTCCTATAATGATCAAAACTGTTTGACATCCATTACATCCAGGGTCAATAATGAGATCATAAAGATAACCGGTTATATCTATGATAGTAACGGTAATCAAA
>JAEXNR010000039.1 GCA_023439505.1 Bacillota bacterium | reverse complement strand
ATCAGGATTTAGCGTTATTCCACCATCGAGTTCAACGGACTCAACTAACGGGATGGTCAACTTTTAACCGGCGATGATGATCAATTTTCGCCCGGCGGACATAGTCAATTTTCGTCCGGCGTTGACACTCTGCATGGTTAATGTTTCTTTTATATGTTAACAAAAAATGTCATAATATGCAATAATTCAACGAAGTGAAACTAATATGAGGTAAGGAAAATAAAAGAAGCGCCACCATAAGATGACGCTTATACTCTTTAGCCTTATACCTATTGGATTAATACTACTAAAGGTTACTTACTATCTTGTATTCTCTTTGCTTTTTCCTCCTTTTTGGTGTATAACCCTTCAATATACTTTGCCGATTCCTGGTCCCGTTTTTTGAATGCATGAGCATATATAGAAAGAGTAGTACTGGGCTTAGCGTGGCCGAGCCTCTTTGATACTGAAACGACGTCTTGACCGCAGGCTATGAGGTATGAAGCTGATGTATGCCTAAGTCCGTGAAAGGTCAGTTTTGGGAGATCCTTATTCTTGATGAAATTTTTCCACTGTTTTGATATCGTATCCGGAAAGATCGGAGATCCGTCTACTTGAGTAAATACCATGTTGGGCTTGTCCCCTTCTATTTCTTGCGGGTCCCGTATCCTTCCGCCCATCCATTTGTTCCCGAGTTCCACCTTCCTTATTTTCTTATCGTGCTCAAGTTGTGCAAGCAAATCCATAACAGGCCCAGGCATCGATACTATACGTTTTGATGTCTCGTTCTTTGGATCTTTAGTGAATATACCTTTACCAGGGAGATACTGACCAGCCTGTCGTATTTCTATTGTGCATTTATTATAATCAATATCCTGCCATTCCAAGCCAATTAATTCGCCCAGCCGGCAGCCGGAAGCTAGCGTAACATGTACTGCAGTTTTAAACTGGATTTCAGTGTCATCCAAGGCCTCGATAAGTGCAGTAATCTGATCTTCGTCATAAACTTTGGGATCTTTCTTTTTTACTATAGGGGCTTCCGTCCGGGTTATTGGGTTTTCTTTTATAAGTCCTTTTCGGAATGCGGTTTGAAGAATGGATCCGATAAGTCGGTGGATATGTTTTAACGTCTGCTCTGACAGGGTGTATTCCTTCTCTGTTGTCTTTCCGTCTTTACGTGTGAATTTCCTCTTCATTGGCAGCCGGAGTTCATTATATGCATCCTCCAGGACAGTTGGATTTATTTCTTCAAGCTTATAACTACCGATTTTGGTGCGTATATGGAGCCGAAGGAGCTCATTATACCGATAGAATGTTTTTGGTGCCAGATCTCGTGAAGCACTCACCTTCCATTTTTCCACATAATCATTAAATGTAAGATTCGTGGGTTTTACATAGGATCCGTTTTCGACTTCGGCCACGAATAATGCCAGCTGCTTCTCAGCATATTTCAGCTGAGCCTCCGGTGTTTTCCCTTTTGCTTGAATTGTCTTATATGCCTTATTTCGTTTGCCGCCTCCGGTGTGGCCTTTACTGACTTCGAACTAAAACTTACCACAGCCCAGATCTCTCATGTAACCTGGCATTATCATTCACCCTCTAACGTTCTTAATATTGATTCAAATTGATCGACTGAAATATCTGATTTAATCGCATTTTCCCTTTCTATTGTTGCTTTATCAACCCATATTAAAAACTCGGACTCTCCAATTTTTCTATACTTGCGTCGAGCATGCATTTTTTTATAATGTTTATTATACACTTTATGAATACCGCTTTTATTGATTTTCTCTTTATAAACAATACTAATTCCAATCTCTTTACAAGTATTACCGGTGTTTTGATAAAAATTATCGCAGTATAAAGAGTCAGATCTTCCACTTGGAACAAAGTAAAGCCCGCAATTCTTGCATGTTTTTACTGGAATACCTAGCTCTAAAATTTTCATAAATTCCAGGTACAAAATACTTTGGAAGTTATTAATAGTTATTGTTTCAACATATATTGGGTCAAAATTCAGAGCGTTAATTAACTCCGTATCGTTTATATTCTCAATACAATTATACGCTTGAAATATTGCTGAACGACTTTTAAATTTTCGATGTTGACTATAGTTGATAATAAAATCATAATTAATACCGAAATTAGCATTCAAATAATTTTGAATACTATTGTTTTTTTGTTTAAAGTATTGAAATCGGCGAAGTGGTGTATATATTCTTTTAGCTTCTTTCAGATAATCTTCACTAATACCTTTTTCTTTTAAAAATGAATCACTAAAGCAGATGTAAAATAGTTCTTTAAAAAAATCTTTAATCACGTAATATCGTTTCTTATCTGGAATCATTATGTCACCACTTGCATAGATAGTGCTTGCCAATCTTTCAAATTTATCGAAATCTGAATTAACAAAATCACATAAATGTGGTCCTATGTCGTGGCAATTATTACCGTAGGATATCATTTTTCGCGCATAATCAATTTGAATTGTAGTGTTTTTCATTCAATCACCTCTTTTAGAAAATGGATAAATCCATAATCTAATCGTAACTCGAAATTTGCTTATTGTCAATTGCGAATAACTAATGATATTCTTGAATATAGAAAATCGAAAAAAAAATATCCATAATCAAAATATGAGGTGATGTAATGAACAAACTAAAAAAAGTACTTAAAAGCAAGCAAATCAGCCAATCAAAGGTTGCTAGATTAGCCGATATTCCACAGCCAAGTTTTAATCTTATTGTTAATGGGAAACTTTCACCTTGCCCTTCATGGCGGAAAAGAATCTCAGAAGTGCTTGGGGAATCCGAGAAAGAGCTGTTCTCAGACTTTAAATAATAGGAGGTTCCAAATGAGGCAGTTAATGGATGAAAAAGAACTTATAACTTACCTGAATGGTAAACTCACCAAGGATACATTAGGGAGAATCAGAAGACAAGGTCGCATACCGGTCGTAAAATTTCCTGGGATTCGCCGGTATTTTTACGATAAAGAATCAATTGATCATTGGTTGGAAAAATTGTTAGTCCTTCCGCAAGATCAACATAATATTGCAGATGTTACTTTTGCGAAATTAAACAATAAAGTCTGATGGTGGTGTATACGGAATATGCCTAATTCAGTAATACTTATTGAAAAAGACACCTATGTAATAGAACAGAGGTCGAATTATTATGGCAGTGAAGAGAATGTTCTCAAAATTGGTTGTATGTGAAGACGGTTTTCTAGAAATGCCGCATTCATCTCAGTTACTCTATTTTCATATAGGAATGCAAGCAGATGATGATGGATTTGCTAATAATGTAAGATCCATTATGAGAACGGTGAATTGCAATGAAGATGACTTGAAAATACTGATAGCAAAGAATTATGTAATACCTTTTCAAAGCGGTGTTTTCGTTGTCAGGCATTGGAGAGTGAATAATTCTATTCAAAAAGACCGTTATACTGAAACAAGATATAAGATGGAAAAGAGATTACTTTGTTCTGATGAGAATAAAGCATACATACTATATCAAACAAATGATGATACAAATGTAATTTATTCAGATAGATGGGTTCGCCCTAATCAATTGGTATAATTAGTATTCCTGCCATAGTAGTAAATGCCCTAATTCCTTTGCTATTTAGCTAGACATAATAAATATTTGTACATTATGATAAAGCCTGTCTATAATATTAGGACTTTACAAAACGTACATAATATGACAATAATGTAAATACAAACTTATAATTTTTATGAGGTTATTATGAAAATTTTAAAGAAAATCTTAGCATTAGCTCTTATTCTTATCTTGTGCTTGCAGAATATAATTGTTGCTGCAAAAGCAGACAAGGCACAGGAAAAAATCAGATTGGTGGCTCTCGCGATAAGAGAAAATACTATCGAAATGCAATGGACATCGAAACCTAAGTTAAAGTCAGATGTTAACTATGAAATATACCGAAACGATACAATAGTAGATACTATTAGCTCTCTTTCGTATAAGGACAGTGATCTGGATTCTGGTATGCAATATATATACAAAATAATTGCGAAGGAAGAGGGAAATATTATTGCTGAAAGTAATAAATTGACTGTGAAAACTCTTGCCTCACAAGAAAATGGGGATCCGGATGTTCCGTCAACGACGGGTTCATCCGTTATATATGAGGAACCAAACTCATCTGGCGATCTTGACTATCAAACAGATAGGTTCATTATTAAATTTAAAAATTCCGATTCTATGGGAAAAATACAGAAGATATTTAAGAATAATAAATTCGGTTTGACCAAACATAAAAAAATTTCCAAAGCTAAAAATGGCAAAGATATAGTAAACCTTAATTTTAACAAAAAAGTCAAGCTAAAAGATGTTATTGAGGTAATAAAAAATACTACGGAAAGCGGTGTTGAGTATATTCAACCTGATTATCAGGTTAGTTCATATTCCGACGATGCTTATTTTGGTGACCAATGGGGTTTGGAAAATAATCAAGACCTTAATATAGGTTCTCTTTCAATTCTAGACAAGATAGAAATGTTGCCCCTGCGTTTACAGGAAGCAATCGATTTAAATCCAGAAATAAATCATTTGCTTATGACAACTCCTCTAAATGAAATAAGGGATCAACTTGCTGCAGGCGAACTACCTCCTGACTGTTCTCCCGAGATAGTATCGGAAATAATAAACGCTCCTGTTTTTGATGATACTGTTTCCCCGGAATCATTAATTTACCTGTGTGATGCTGCTGTTACAGAGGCTTGGGAAATATCAAAAGGCAATGATATACCGGTAGGAATTATAGATACAGGAATAGATATCAATCATGAGGATCTCCGCAACAATGTATGGGTAAATAGCAAGGAGATACCTGGAAACGGTCTGGACGACGATAACAATGGCTTTATAGACGATGTTAACGGCTGGAATTTCTGCGATCAGAATAACGTTGTTTTTGATAATGCTAATCCGAATTATGATATTCATGGAACTAACATCGCGGGCATAATAGCAGCCGAGAGTGATAATGGAATTGGAATAGCCGGAGTTAGCCCAATGTCCAAGGTCGTTCCCATAAAAGTATTTAAAAACGGAAAGGCATATACAAGTGACATAATAAACGCCATCCAATATGCTGATGATTTGGGGATAAGGATCATTAACTGCAGTTGGGGAAGCTCCGAAGATAACCCCTCTTTAAGAGAAGTAATTGAAAACTCGGACATGCTGTTTGTATGTGCTGCAGGCAATAGTGGCGTTAATATAGATAACAATCCTATATATCCGGCGTCATATGATTGCCCCAATATCATAACTGTCGCATCAATAGACCGTTTTGGAAGGCTATCCAACTCCTCCAATTATGGCGAGAAAAGTGTAAATGTAACAGCGCCGGGCGAATCAATCCAAAGCGCTTATCCGGGTAATGTATATAAAATGGAGAGCGGGACTTCAATGGCTGCTGCCTTTGTTTCAGGCGAAGCTGCTCTTTTGCTTGGCGCATTCAACGAGTTAGGAATTTCAGAGTTGAAAAGCCGGATAATTGATTCTTCGGTGCATCTATCCTCACTTTTTGGCAAAATTCAAAGCAGTAATAAAATAAATTGTGCAAATGCACTAAATAACATAAAAAGCGAAGAAATAATTTTAGTACCCGACAGTCCTTCGGTAGATCAGAACAATACTCCGGCGGATTCGAGAGAATTTAACCTGTTATGGGTTCCAAATACTACGGGTCAGTTTGTGAAGGTAAGCGCTGGATACTTACACAGCCTGGCTATAAAATCCGACGGTACAGTATGGTCGTGGGGCTACAACAAGTATGGACAACTGGGAGATGGCACGACTGATTCCAAATGCAGTTCCGTACAAGTAGCCAACTTAACCGATATTATAGAAGTTGCAGGCGGGGGCTATCACAGCCTGGCTTTAAAATCCGATAACACAGTATGGTCTTGGGGCTACAACACATATGGTCAACTAGGAGATAATACGAAAACGCTAAAGACGACTGCTATACAGGTAAATGGGCTGGATAATGTCAAGGAAATAGCAGCTGGTAAATATCACAGTTTGGCTTTAAAAAAAGACGGTACGGTCTGGGCCTGGGGGAAAAATGAATTCTATCAATTGGGTGATGGGACCAATATTGACAAAAAGGTACCGGTCAAGGTGACTGGGCTGGAGGGCATTATTTCTATAAAGGCAGGGGGCAATTTTAGCTTGGCTCTGAAGGATGACGGGACAGTGTGGGCATGGGGAAATAATGACTATGGCCAACTGGGGAATGGAACAACAAGTTCGGCAATAACTCCAGTCTCGGTAAGTGGGCTTAGTGGAATCAAGGAAATAAGCGCCGGTTATTACCATAGTTTGGCTCTTAAAGATAATGGTTCAGTTAAAGCCTGGGGATATAACGGAAGTGGTCAACTGGGTAATGGGGATAAAATTAACCAATCTATTCCTGTTAATGTTGAAGGCTTGCCAAGTCTTATAACATTTTTGCCATCGGATGGTCTTAACATTAATTTTAAAGTCAAATCAATTTCAGCTGGGGGCAATCATAGTCTTGCTTTACTTGGTAATGGAACCGTATGGGCGTGGGGAAACAATTCATATGGCCAGTTAGGCGACGAAACGACTGCATATAAAACCAGGGCAGTTAAAGTTAGCGGTTCAGGCATATATACTGATATATCCTCAGGCTGCTATCATAGTATTGCGTTAAAAAAGGATCAGAGTGTATGGGTTTGGGGAAGTAATACATCTTATCAGCTTGGAGAAGGTATTAAATCGAATTGGTCCAAGGCTGCAAAAGTAAACGGCCTTACTGGTTTTTCATCAATAACAGGAGGCAGATTCCACAACCTGGTAGTAAAAAACGATAATACAGTTTGGGCTTGGGGAGATAATCAATACGGACAATTAGGTGATGGGACGAATTCAACTCGGGACATACCTGTACAGGTAACTTCCCTATCCGGAATAAAAGAAGTAGCTGGAGGGCGATTCCACAGCCTTGCATTAAAAGATGATGGAACTGTCTGGGCCTGGGGCAATAACCAATATGGTCAATTGGGCGATGGAACGACAATAGCACAAAATACGCCCATACAGGTAACTGGTCTTCCCCAAACAATCAAAATCACACACATTTCAGCTGGAGGAGGCCATAGCATCGCATTAACGGATGACGGACATGTCTGGGCGTGGGGTTATAATGGCAGTGGACAATTGGGTGATGAAACAAAAACAAGCACACCTACAGCTGTACAGGTAAAGGGCTTGGACGGGGTTAAAGCAATTTCGGCGGGCGGCAGTCATAACCTGGCGCTAAAATATGACGGTACTGTCTGGGCCTGGGGCAATAACGCTTATGGCCAGCTTGGGGATGGAACGACAACAACGAGGAGCATACCTGTCCAGGTTGCTAGTTTGAAGGATGTTTCTGCCATATCGACCGGCACAAGTCACAGCCTTGCGCTAAAAACAGACGGGACTGTCTGGGCATGGGGCTGTAACACATATGGGCAAATTGGTGATGGAGTTGTTCCGTATATGCCAGCGGCTTCAATCGTAATAGGGCTTAATAATGTAAAGTCAATTGCAGCTGGTGAAAATCATTGCCTGGCAGTTAATGATGATGGAACCGCATATGGCTGGGGGAATAATGCTTATGGTCAATTGGGAGATGGAACAACGTTATCAAGAGCACCGGCTGCTCAAGTAGTTGGACTTGAGGGCGTTAAATCTGTTGCCGCAATGGGACTGCACAGTCTTGCGGTAAAAAATAACGGTGAAATCTGGGCATGGGGAAATAATGATCATGGGCAGTTGGGCAAGAGCCAATCCGAATATCCAAGATGGGCGTTGGGTACACCGACTGTATCAGTATCCCAGTCGATAAGTGTCCAATGTGAATTGAACAAGGAATTTGATTTGGCACTCACCGGTTCAAATATGAAAAGTTTTGATGGTAAGACCTTTACGGTTTCTTATGATGCTAGTCAGCTGGATATTGTCGATTTATGTACAGCGACCTCTCAAAAAGAACAATCGATAGGCATTATCTACGATTGTGGTATCCAAATTATCGAATATAACCCTGTCTATGGTCTGGTTAAATTCAAGGTCAATAAGGTGATCGATAATGATAAAGCCTGGGCGGGAGTTATCAATGTTATAAGGTTTAAAAGCAAAATATCGGGTACTGCGGTAATTCAGTATTGATTATACTCTAATGAAACGTAGTCAACATAATTCATCGAGCGGATGTGAGAAATCATTGTTTGCGTCATATTAATAAGAAGGCTTGATAGAGATAGAGGGGGAGACAACTATGTGTAAAATGAATAAGGTCCTAATAATATTAATAGTAACGTTAATTGTTGTACAAGGAGTTCCGTCGGCTATTTATGCTTCTGAACAAAAGCCAGATTTTATTAGAAATTCGATGACAGCTGCCGTTTCCATACCATCAAATACTACTTCTGGTGGGATAACAGCAGTAACCGAAGATAATTATCAATCAGAGCAAACGACTTCGTTAACAGATAATACCCAAGATCCCAACCCAGTAGATGAAGCAATTGTCCAAGGCAGCAACGAATTAGACAAAACTATCTTAAATTATAATCAAGTGACACTATCGGCTGATGAGATTGAATATATAAAAATAATAAGATCTATAAAAAGTTTTGAAAACGCAAGCAAGGAACAGGTGGATATCATATCTGATTATCTCGATATTGACTATAACTTGTTAGTTGATGCTGAAAAGTATGGTTATTCGATTAATGATTCAATTTTGGTAGCCACGATTATTAAGAACACTAATTTTACGTTCGAAGAAATGTCCAATGCCCTGAATAACTATACTGATTTAAATTCATTATATACAGCTTCCATGCGATATGCCCAGCTACTGAAAAAACGTGAATATTCACCTGATGTTAAAGATGAAATCAAACAATTCCTTATATCGGGGAAAAGTCTGCTTAATATCCAGAAAGCATGTGCAGTTGCTGAAATATTTGACGTAAAACTGTCAGATATTATACCTGGAAGCGATGAAGATAAAAGTATTGCAAATTATTCGTCCGTGGCGGATGCACAACAGCTTTATTTAACAGCAATAGAGAATGATATAAGCATTGTATGGCTTAAACAATACCTAAAGCAAAATGGCTTGACATTGAAGGACTTTAATAAAGAAACAGATGATTACAACAAAGCATCCATAGAAGCTAAAAATAATGTGCAATCCACGAACGATGAATTGTCATCACAACCGGTGCAGGTCGGTAATAATATGCAGCAGTTAACATCAGAAGAGGAGGAGGATAAGTACAAAGCGCCTTTCAGCTATGAAGAGTATGACGGTGATAAGGTTGAAAGAAACACAGGAAATTTAGTCGTTGAAAATGTAGATGTACATCTTCCGGGTAAAAACGGCTTGGATTTTGATCTTGTTTCAAGATATAATTCTGATGAAGATCGGCCTTCAGAAAGGGAAGCACAGACAATAAATAAATTGGTAGATCGATATGATGTCCCAATCCATATTGGCGTTACTACACCAGATGGACATGATTACCAGATTGGCCCCCTCTCCTATAATGGTATTTCCGAGGGTGAATACCTACGGTTAAAAAGAATATACGGGAAAAAAGATGAACAACCATTAATAAGTACAGATAAAGCGGGAAATACATATCTTTGTTACACTGAAGGTCAGATAAAAGATCCTGTATATCAACAATATTATTTGAATATACCTGGATATTACCATTATTATACACCAACTTATAATCAGATGGACTCGCCACTTGGACAAGGTTGGAGTTTTGCGTTCGATTCAATCGAAATTGAACATTCTGAACTGAATCAATATGGTAATAATTATGAGGATGTGAACGTAATTGTATTAGGAAAAACAAATAAAAAATATCTACATCTTGCCAGCGGAGAGACCTATGAAATAAAGGATGCAAATGGCGACGTGTCTCTTGATGGATACAAGAAAAAGGATATGTCGCTCAGACGTAGTACTTCCTACTCAGATGGGCAAAAAACTTCAGCGTACGTATTGGAGTATAAGGATGGCATTAGGAAATATTTTGATGTAAACGGCAGACTAATTGCTACCAGGGACAGGTATAGTAATACAATCCAATATCAACACACGAATATACATGGATATGATGTAATAACTAAGATAATCGATACTTTGGGCAGGGAAGTGTCGATCAACTACGATTTGGATAACCCCGTAACTCCGCAAGTCGTGGTCACGATTCCTGATAATAAAAAGATAATATACAACTTGATTATTTCAGAATGCCCAATACGTAATAAGGATAATGGAGAAATCCTGTTTAAAACATACCGTGTAAAAAATAGAATCGATGCATGTAATAGAGAGACGTCTTATGAATACAACCATTATGCCTGGCGAAGTTTGACTGAATGTAATAGTTTTTTTGGCAACCATTCTCAGCAAAATTATATTTTGTCGAAAATAACATATCCCACCAAAATGTCAGTTAAGTATGACTATTTTGATGGTTACCGTTATTTTTTAAATGGTGGATGCGAAATATATCCTATTGTAAGTAGTAGAGCATTATATAGTGCGAATAATGATCCAGGGAACAAGATTGATTATATATATAAGGGTAATTATACAGGATACCCATTTATAGATTCGGATGCGAGTGAAGCGTACGTTTGGTTAAACTACCGCAAAACACATAAATTCACAGTAGCCAACAAGGAATCCTTTGCGTCGAACGATCAAAGCTCTTTTTTGCCAGCTAGCACTGAATATGAATTTAATAATAACGGAACACTTAAAACAGAAGAAAAGCGTGTATTTAATAAAAATTATGATTTAAAAACACTATTTAGCAGTGATGATTTCACATCTTATCCAGTATACCATCAATTGACGCAAAACAGTGTCGATTACACATACGATCCAACATACCATCAATTGACGCAAAAGATAACAAAAACCTATACGGTTGATTTTGAGAATATAAACCAAGCCCAAGACCTAAATAAATACCTGATAAAAGCAGAAGATTTTAGTTATGACATATATGGAAACCTTGTAGATTATTGGGGACCGGGCGCTATAAGACATTTAGAAGACAATCCAGAAGATAAGACAGGAGATAAAATATTAAAATTATCTGATAGAGAAGGTGATCACTATAGGGTTAAATATTCGTATTTTCCCGATAACCCTTACCTTCTTAAAAGCAAGGTATATATGCAGGATGATAATACTACAATAAGCCAAACCAATGATCTTATATATGGAAGCGAAATTGGTACGACTTTAATTAAACAGAAAATTGGACAGAATGAGTCAATAAAAGCAAAGGTACAATACGATTATGACCAATATGGAAATGTTAAGGACGAAAAACGATATACAAACGAGCAGGAACTAAATAATAATGGGGGCGTTTCGAACAGCTATATTGAAATAAAATATAGTTATACTGATAATTTAGGCAGAAGCAATTTTAACGGGGCATATCTTACTTCAAAATATGTGGAGGAGAAAGTCAATGGAGCTACAAAAGGGAATGCAACATACGAGAGATATGAGTATGACAACTATGGAAATGTCAGCAGGTATACGGACCCTAACAGTCATGGTACTCAGATATCAACCAGATATTCTTATGACGCGCTAGGAAGAATTACGAGCCAAACAAATCCGGATTCGTCTGTAGTTTCATATGTATATGATGATGTAAATAATGTGTTGAAGGTAACGAATGAGAATAATACCGAGATATACTATAATTACGATGAGTTTGGTAATCTGGTGAATGAAACTGACACAGCAACCGGTGAAAAGTTACATGAATACCATTACAATGGTTTGTTCTGGAAGGAGTGGGAAACCAATAATACTTCCAGCGAGAATTATTGTAAAATTTATTATTATTACTATAATGACGGCCGAGTCAGTAAAAAAATCACCAAGGATAAAAATGGTACCATAATTGCTGAAGAAGATTATTCGTATGATGATGCCTATGACCTTGAAGGCAATGGCGCTGTAGACTGCAACAAAGTAACTAAAACAGTCCTTGGTGACAGTAATTCCCCTTCCATTGTTACAACTCAATATATCGATAACCAGGGAATGCTAATACGTGAAGGTAAAATGCATGATGACAAAATAAATGGAAATATAGAATTGATTGCAACATACGCATATGATTTTTTAGGGAACCGCATTAATGAGAGGTCTTTTAAAGCAAATTATGAAAAATGGGAGGAATCGAAATTAACTGCCCAGTATAAGTACGATTACGCGGGAAGACTTACAGAATCAACAAATGCAGAAGGTAAAACAATAAAAACAGCCTACGACGCAGCAGGAAGAGCCATAACCAGAACTGATGCAATGGGGAATTCCTCTATATATGAATATGATGCAATGGGAAGGGTTGTTAAAGAAAGCATACCATTTAGTTCTGATATTAAAACGCTTGGTTTTGAAGAAGGCATACCTAATATTTCTTTTATTAATTACACAGTTAAGCAATACAATTACGATGCAAACGGGAATGTCATTCTGGAAAAGACAACCTGCAACAAACCCGCGGAAGCTGACTCATATAAACAGACTGATTACGAATATGACCTTAGAAACAGGCTTGTAAAGGTAAAAACCTACAATAGCGGGACACCGGAAAACTATACACAATACTATTATGATAAAGTTGGTAACAAGCTGAGGATGTATACAGGCCTCAGTAGTCCTCTGACAATAAGAGGACTGGATGATGTTACTGGAGATGACAATGAGTACTCTGTGACAGGATACGAATATGACAGTTTCAACCGGCTTACTGGTATGACCGACCCCATGGGCAGGAAAGAATCCTTTACGTATGATCTTAACGGTAATATGATTAACGAGTCGGACCGGAACGGCAACATCATTACTATGACGTATGATGGACTTAACAGAATCCTTTCAAAAAGCGTGGTAACGCCTGATAGAAAAGGAGATAAAACTTATTCCTTTACCTATACGCTAACAGGAAATAAGCTTTCTTCGAGCGGCGAAGCAACAAATACAATTTACCAATATGATGATCTCGGTAGATTAATTAAGGAGAAAGAAAACGGTGGAATAGAAAAAACATATACATATGATGTATCAAATAATAGAGAATCATTTCTATTGAGCCAAAATGGAACTGCAAAAATAAAAATGTTTTATGAATATGATAATTTGGAACGGCTATGGAAGGTACGTGAAAATAGTGAATCTGCTACGCCAACGGCAACTTATGGTTATGACTCAAATGGAAATAGAACAACTTTAGCTTATATTAATGGCGATTTAACGCGCTACTTTTATAATCTATCCAACAAACTTACGTTATTAGTCAATGAAAAGGATTATATTTATTTATCCAGCTATTCATATACCTACAATCTTGATGGAAATCAGGCTTCAAAGACAGATGATACCGGGAAAATAACAAATTACGAATATGACGGCCTTGGAAGGCTGACGAGCGAGGCAGTTACCGGAGAGAATCCGATATATTATACCTATGATGATAACAACAACCGTGATACAATGTCGATTGGTAGCGCTGTCACTACATACAGCTATGATAGAAATAATCGACTAGTAACGGAAGTGAATGTTAACAATGGTATAACCGAGACTACCAGGTATTCTTATGATAACAATGGAAACCAGATTTACAAGGATACTTCTACTGTAAAGGCGGCAGTTGCGGGCGAGACAGAGTCATTATCCGCGGTGGTTCTGGGAGATGGCAAAAATGATAACGTTGTAACGGCAAGTGGATATGACGGGTTTAACCAGCTTGTGAAAGTTACGACAGGCAAAACCACTGCCGAATATACCTACAACTCGGACGGTTTACGGACTTCAAAAACAGTAAATGGAGCCGTAACAATGCAGATGTGGGACGGTAATCAGATAGTTCTGGAACTGAATAGTGCGGGGGCTGTGACCGGTAAATATATACGTGGCATGAACCTTGTGGCTGAAGATATTGGCAGTTTGAGGAAATATGCCTTGTTCAATGGCCATGCCGATGTGACAGGGTTATCAGATACAGCAGGATATATAATAAAATCATATGAATATGACGCTTTTGGAAAAGAGAAGAACATAGACGCGAATGATAATAACCCATTCCGCTATAGTGGAGAGTACTTTGACAAGGAAACAGGGACATATTACTTAAGGGCACGCTACTATGACCCGACCATAGGGCGGTTTGTGGCAGAAGATTCCTACCTCGGTAAGGATAAAGACCCGTTGTCGTTAAATCTTTATACATATTGTTGGAATAATCCGATAAACGGATACGACCCATCTGGTCATAGTTTAGATATGCACACTGGCGGTGGCGGAGGACTTGTGCCTATGGAACCAGTACCCGCACCCATTATGCCTCAAGACCCAGAAGTAATTTGGACGTTACGTTTAATTAAACTATTAAGATTTTTAGATACACTTGATTCACATACAGATTTGTTCCATAATTCTACAGCAACAGAAGAAGCTGATAATTCAATTTCAATAAAAGATGGAAGTCATTTTGTTGGTGAATATCAATTAAAACCGAGCACTTCGTATAGTGTTAACGGTTACACTTACACTACCGATAATCAGGGGAGGATTACAACTGCTGGAGGCCAACTTACATTAAATAAAGGAACTAGAAATATTGATCACCAAACTAAAGCAGGTGGATCAGATAGACTAAGTACTGACCAAGGCGGTCATCTAATCGGGACACGATTTAATGGATCACCGCTAATTGATAACATTGTCGCTATGGATGGAAATGTAAATCTTAGTGCATATAAAAAGCTCGAAAACGAATGGGCGAAAGCGTTACAATCAGGGCAAAATGTTAGTGTTTGCATAGAACCAGTATATTCTGGAACTACTATGAGACCAACTTATTTTGAAATCCAGTATACTATTGACGGCAGAACAACAAGTGCAACACTATCTAATAATTAGGAAAAGGAGTAATGACTATGGATACAAAAAATATGGAAGATATCTATGGAAAGTTAGCAAATAAAATTAATGAAATGATACCTGAGAACTGGACAAAAGTTCTCCTATATGCACAAATATCTACAGAGGTTAGCGTAGTATATTTTTATTATTATCCCGAAAATAACAACTCTCCGATTTATAGTTTGGACATTCCGAGGAAATTCGGAATAAATAAAGCTACTTTTAATGCTGTTAAATATAAAATCATAGAGCTCTTAAAAATGCTTCAGGAAGAGTTTGGAAAAAACAAGCAACCATTATGGACAAATTTAACTTTTATCCTTGAGAATACAGGAGAGTTTAAAATTGATTATAATTATGATGATATGATTAATTCTAACAACTATGATCAAAGAATAATTTGGGAATATGTCTACTTAGGAATCAAACCATCAAGCGATAGATTAATAGACTTGGAAATACTGGGGAAATATCTAAATAGTATTAAAAAAATCGATTAGCAAGTCTTAAGGTTAGGAGCTAATCCACTTTTTAAATACCCGCTACCCTCCTTCGCACTGCCCATTGCATCTGTGCCGCCTATTTACTTGCGGATGTAACTAGGAGTATTACAGGGTGGTGCTTTATAGTATTTTTGAAGAAGGTATACACTGTAAAAGAAGATTGGGGTTCATAGACTGATGATTTTTGGATCGTTATCCAAGCTGATATTGGGCCCAAAAGTGAAATTGGCTCGGAATTTTTACGTTCAATATCATGACCTTGCCCCATTTTTACTACCAATATGAAAGTTAGTCTTCTGATCAGGATTTTTGCTGGAAGCAGCTTTATCAAGCCATCTCCAGCTTTTTTGCATACTCATCGGGTGTCATGTACCCCGAAACGCTTAATGAGAATTTGTGAAGCAGATACAATGGAGGTAGGTAGAAGTTTACTAATAATGAATGATTATAATAAAAAGTTATCGAAGAAAATATCAGAAGACTAGTAGGAAAGTGTAAAGGTGAGACATGGAATGAAGTAGCATCAGTTTTATGTTGATATTCTTATTGGGAGTACGAAGATTTTTGCGAAGGTATTGAATAAGACCTACTACTATTATGATAACAATAGACTAAACTTAAGATTAAGAAAGATAACCAGATAAGAATTACTTAACAAATGTGCAAAAGCTATCGCCACATAAAAGAGGCTTTGAAGTAATAGACTAGCCTCTTTTATTGATTTATTTGTTGTATCACAAAATATTCCAATAAGCTTTGTCGTGTAATCCTAAATTGCTTGCCGATTTTGAACTACTTTAGCTCCCAGAGTTTAATCTTTTCAAACTATTTGAGAAATTATATATAAGCTAATTACCTTCGATTTTAGTATCAAAACTCAAAAGTATTGATACCGTGATTTTCCGTATGTAAAATCAATATGTACATCAGTGTCATAACTTATATCCATAACATTTGTATGATTTTAGATAAATTCATTGCTCCAATTAGTTGGATATATTATATTCCAACTAGTGGCGGGTACTATCCACGTTATAAGGACATGAGAAGATAAGCAAAGCATCTGGGTAAAAAATATCATTGTTATAAGAGAGGTTTCGGTTGTAATTATTTACATAAATCTATATAATTTCAAGTGGTTACTTATGATAGTTAGGAAGTGCTAATATGAATTATAAATGGATAACCGCAGCAGAAATTGATGCATGGACTGAAAGGGAACCTCGACGAGCTCAAGAATTGCTTCCTAAATTAATAATTAAACTAATCTTGTCATCGACTAATCTTATAGATTTTTTTAACTTCCCTTCTGGTAAGAGTATTCAATATGCAGGTTATGATGGAATTCTAAAAAGTTTAGAGCAAACAAATTATATACCACTTGGACAATCAGTATGGGAGTTTGGCACTGATAAAAATATTATTAATAAATTTAATGATGATTTTAACAAAAGAACAAATGACCCATTACAAATTTTCAAACCGGATACAGTATTTGTTTTTGTTACTTCGAGAATTTGGTATCACTCTGTTGGTATTGCGCAGAAAATTGCACAGTCAAAGAGTAATTCTGATTGGAAGGATGTTCAGATACTGGATGCTAATTATCTGGAACAATGGTTAGAAGGATGCCCTTCAGTGTCCGCATGGTTTTCAAACATTATCAATAAAAACATTGGCCGTTATGTTTCTATTGAAGATTATTGGAAGGATAAGACCCAGACAACCACTCCAATATTGAATGAAAAATTTTTCTTAATTGGGAGAGATGAAGCAATTGAAAATTTATTGAAATGGTTTCAAACAAACAATAATCACCTTTTAATAAGTGCTGATTCAAAAATGGAAGCGTTATTAGTATTGTCAGCATGTTTACTAAATATTGATGATACAGAACATGAGCAAATATTAAGCAATTGTTTGATTGTGGAAGATGAAACTAGCTGGAATAACTTAATTAACTTTACAAATAAAAATACAGTTTTAATACCATACTTTAACCCTACCACTGAGATGAGATACCCCAATAATTGCAGAAGTATACTTCCTGTCAATAAATACTCTCATGTATACAATAAAACAAACATACTTTCTATTGATATTTCAAAGCAAAGAAAGGATGACTTTGAATTAGCAATGAAAGATATTGGTTTTAGTGTAGAAGACATAAGTAATCTAACATATAACACCAAACGTAGCTTTTTTGCTTTATATAGAATCATTACCAGAATACCTTCAAGAAAAATTCCAAATTGGGCACAAAGCGCGGATATAGAGAACTTAATACCTGCTCTTTTTATGGGTAGTTGGAATGAAAGACGAGATGGTGATAAGGCCCTCGTAGAAGCGTTGTCAGGGTGTAAGTACGATAAATATTGTGAAAATATTTCTAAATGGTTAGTTGTTGAAGATGCCCCATTATATAAAGTTGACGATGTATATATGATTGTTTCAGTTTCAGATTTGTGGAATGTTTTATGGGATAGAATAAGTTCGGATTCTTTTCAGAAATTCTGCAGTTGCATACCTAGTGTTTTTGGTGTTAAAGATCCTACTTTTGAGCTTCCTGAGGATCAATGGTTTGCTGCAAGCATTTACGGTAAAAATTATTCTTATTCGCAGTCACTTCTAGATGGGCTTGTAATAACAATGATAATGCTCTCAGAACGTAATGATTTGCCTAATTTTTTTAACAGTACCTCTACAAAAAGGGACGTAGATTATATAGTAAAAAGTATTTTAGAAAGCGTAAAAGATTGGCAAGGTTGGTACACCGTAATAAGGCATTTTCCGCTATTAATAGAGGCTTCGCCGGATGCAGTTTTAGATAAGCTAGAGGAGAAGGCAAAGACAAATGATGACGATTTTTGGATGCTATTTAAGCAGCCAGAAGATGTAATTATGGGAAGAACTTTTTATCCCAGTTTGCTTTGGGCTCTTGAGAAGTTAGTATGGGAGCCAGAATATGTTATAAGGGCGGTTAATATTCTAATACTATTTGCAGAAAAAAGATTTGAATATAAAATGGCTAATTCTCCAATTAATTCATTGTATCAAATATTTTGTCTTTGGTATCCGCAAACATGTTTATCAGTAGATCAGAGAGTAAAAGTAATAGAAAACGCACTAAAAAAGTACTCATACACTGGATGGCAACTTATAAAATCGCTATTACCAAATGTACGACATCAAACTGTTTCTCCCATAACGAAATCGCGCTGGAAAGATGTAGATTCGAAGGTTAATTCAGCAATTACTAATATTGAATATTGGGATTCGGTTGAAAAAATTACTAAAGTAAGCTTAAGTTATATAACACCTGATGCTGAAAAATGGAAAATTATCTTTTCCTCAATTAGTTCATTTATTCCTATGATTGGTGAATTGATAGATAAGTGTACACAGCATACAAAAGCAATGATACAAGAAGATGTCATGGAAATTTGTAATGAAATTGGTGATTTAATTAATCGACATAGACAATTTCCAAATGCAAGTTGGAGTATGCCTAATGATATATTAATTAAGCTTGAGAAACTTTACTATGAAATATTGCCAAATGATTTAATAAGGTATAATTATCTATTCAAATACAGGGCATATGATATAAATCCAATTCCTGTAGATATGGAAAACCATAATTACGATGAGAGGAATGAGAAATTATATCAGAAACGAAAGAAAGCAATTAATGACATTTATGAAGAATGTGGTATAGATGGGCTTTATAAAATAATTAGAACAGCTGAAGATACTCGCGATTTAGGTTCAATTTTGGCAAAAAATATATTTAATGAACTTTTTGTTTGGGATACAATTTTCAAGATTAAAGAATTAAATATAAATGTCGCCAGCGTTATTATTTGGGAATTATATCAACGTAATGGGTTGATTAACCTCATAAATTCACTGAACGTATTAACTGATAATCAAATCGGTTTCATTATGTGTACTTTGCCTTTTGAACGAAATATCTGGGATCAAGTAAGTAAGTTTTCTGAAATAGTACAAGCTAATTATTGGGAAAATATAAGCATATTTGGGATAGTCAAAAAAGATAACGAAGAATCGAAATATGCAATTGATAAGCTATTGGAATATAACAGACCTTATTCATTAATGGATGTACTTTCCTATTCCGAATATAAAGATATAAATTACATTATTCGGATACTATTTAGAGGGCTAGATCTTTATCCAAACTCTGAAAAAAATGGAATGACTCTCAATTCAGTGCCATCATATGATATAGTTAACCTGTTTGAAAAGATCTATCAAGATGGTAATTATGACGAAGAACTTGTCGCAAGGTTAGAGCTTTCATATTTATCTGTATTTGACCCAGATTACGAATTAAAATGCTTAACGAAGCAATTGAAACAAACCCCTTCTCTATTTGTCGAACTTATGACGTACATATATAAAAAAGATACCCCTGATGAATCTGTAATTTCCGAAGGGCTGGAAGTAAGGGCGTCAAGAGCCCAGGATATATTGTATAGGTTTAGAAGTATTCCTGGATATGATAATCAAAAAGATACAATGGATGATTCTTTATTTTGGGCTTGGATTGATGAAGCATACCGCTTATCAAGAGAGTTCGGATATATTACAGCATTCGAATTATGTGTGAGTACACTTTTGTCATATTCTCCAATTGGAAAGGATGGAATATGGCCATGTGAATGTGTAAGAAATTTTTTTGAGGAGAATGCGACAGAAACTCTTTCAAGGCATTTTATCATCGGTAGGCAAAACCAGAGAGGTGTCCATACAGTTACAGGTGGACGGGAAGAAAAACAATTGGCAGAACTTTATGCTGTATATGCTGATAAGTTAATGTTTGAATCTCCTAAAATGGCAGCTATTGTACGACAGATTAGCGATTCATATCTAGAAGAATCTAAACGTGAGCAGATGAGAGAAATGAGAGATTTTTATTAAATTTCGCAAATATGATATATAAATTGAGGTGGTTAATATTTCTGAGAATGTTTATTGTAAATTTGGTACTTGCATATATTGCGGGAAGCAAGGCGAAATAACTGATGACCGTATTCCTCCAAAATCTTTTTTAATCAAACCAAGACCGTCAAACTAAATTACTGTTCCTAGTTGTAAAGAATGCAATTGCGGAAGAAATTTGGATGATGAATATATTAAGACAATGATTGTTCTTAATCAAAGAGTTTATGAGAATTCTACAATAAAACAGCTAATACCTAGTGTGATAAGAAGTTTTAAAAAGAGTGGGCGGGAAAAATTTCGAGATATTTTTATTCTAAATACAAAGTTGTCAACGCCGGACGAAATTTGACTATGTCCGCCGGACGAAAATTGATCATCGTCGCCGGTTAAAAATTGACCATCCCGTTCGTTGAGTCCGTTGAATCCGACGGTGGAACAACGCTAAATCCTGAT
>JAEXNR010000056.1 GCA_023439505.1 Bacillota bacterium | reverse complement strand
CCTGTCGACGATATTTGGGCGCAAATACTATGTGATACTTGCAATTCCATGTGGTATGGGCTAAACTACTTGTGTCTTTCATAAGACGCCTCCTATGTTGTTTATTTGCGGTTGGCTAGACCTGCAATTATCCTAACATAGGAGTTTTTTTATATTCAACGGCATAAGCCTTTTTTCTTCCACTTGCTTAGCAAGTGGTTTACGTTGTTATACAAGTATAGTCAATAATGACTATGGTCATTATTGACTATAGTCATTATACATAATTTTTATATTATTAGTCAAGTTAAGATGAAAAATGTCGAAAAACTATCTCATTTAGCTCATTTATAACCCTTGGGCATTATCCAATCATAAATTTTTTAGAAAATGGAACCAGTTTGGCTGCTCAATGAGAGAAAAAATGATGCATCAACTGTGACCGGCAGAATTGAACTTGAACCGTTGTTAAGCTCCGCATTATAGGCCGAAGGGACAGGTGTTGAACTTCCGCCGCCGAAGTAAGGTCCGTTTCCACCGTCGGAGGAAGATCTGGCGCCGCTCCCACCGCTATATGTCTATTTAGCGTAGACGGTCAAAAAAAAGATGTCGCATTAGGCTGGTATCCCCTAAGCGGCAGGATTGTCGTCGAAGATAATATGAAATTTATCGTGATGAATCTGCTTGATGTATATGGTTGGCAATTTGTCTGGCGAGTTCTGCCCACAAAGGTTTTGGCAAGCCATGCCCCATCCCTTCATAGGTTATCAGTTCCGCACCTGGAATGGCCTCCGCAGTAGCACGTCCTCCACTGACATCAACCATTTTGTCGCTTTCGCCATGGATAACAAGTGCAGGTATGCTTAAAGAGCGGAGCTTTTCCGTGCGGTCGCCGGATCTTATAACCGCTACAGCCTGTCGCAGCATACTAAGCGGATCATGATCACGATCCCATGCGCGGCCTGCATTTTCGGCAGCAACAATTTCATCCAATCATCCCACCCATCGATGCGCCAACAAGGTGTGCACTACCGAACCCAAGTGCATCCATTAGTCCGACTGTATCCGCAGCCATGTCGGAAAGACTATACGACACTGTAGAAAAATCTCCGGATTGCACAGCAGAAAAGTCAGGTATCGGAGCATTGTTGAAGTGTGTAGAAAGACCAGTATCTCTGTTATCAAACCTTATCGGATGCAGGCCAAGACTAGCCAGCTCTATACAGAAGCCTTCAGGCCACGCAATCATCTGGGCGCCCGCACCCATCATCAACAAGACAGGTGTTAGGGCAGGATTACCAAAACGCTGGTAAACTATTTTGATTTTTGATGGTCCAACATCCTGAACGCTTTCTTCATCATAAACACGTTTCATATCCAATATCCGATTCCCCTTCTCTAATATTCATTAATAATGAGCTTTTGACGGAGTTTATGATGATATTATATGGGGCCATATGAAAAATAAACAGCCTGCAATACAAATGCTTATTGTGTTATACTATAAGTATAGGAGACCTTCTAAATATATAGAAATAATAGGCAAGGATTTATTCAGATTTGTTGAAAGCATGGTGCTGTTCATCAGGCGGTTGTCCGAACTCTTTTGTCTGCTGTTTACCACGCGCGCGTTTTATAAGTTTCATTCCCAAAAGGAATCTCATAAAATTCAGGCGGCGGACAAGTTCGTATATAGGGAACAATACAGCGAACGTGGCTAACGCTATAATGATATATTTTACAGCGACGTACGTTTCAAGCCTTACCGCAAAGAATGCCGCGAGCGTATTGGGCAGCATATGGAGAATATAAAGCGGATAAGCGGCTTCGGACAGATAGGACAATACCTTGCCGCCGCGGTTTAAAAACCTTGCCCCTACGCCCAGCAAAACGAGTACCATTATCCATCGGTTTGTATGTTCCATAAGTCCGCGCAGCAACCACAACGCCGAAAATTGGCCCGGAGGATAGGGAAGGATTTGGCGCAGCACCTCAAATATCACGGCTGCGGGCAGCAGATACGGCCAGTCCCTTTTTACCGCATTCATACAGCCTTCTCCGGACATCAGAATAAAGCCCAGCAGAAAATATAAAAGATATACTATGGGATTCATATCGGTGTATGTCATCATGACTGCGGCAAGCGTGAGAAATACGCCGGGAATAAGCAATGTAAAACGCTTTGAGAAAACCTTTACAAGTTTTTGAGGCGGCCGTTTTTTCAGGCGCACAAACAGCGGCAGCGCTAAAAACGAAAATATGACCAAAAACATAATGAACCACAGATGACCGGGTGTATAGCCGCCGTCAAGGCCTGTCCCATAGTCCGTTTGTGTGAAAAACCTTGCGTAATGTTCCCAAAAAGTGATATCCTCGCCCTTCCAAAGCTGGCTCAGATAGGTCATCGGCGGTATCAATACAATGGTGCCGAATACAATTGGCACAAGCAGCCGCCCGATGCGTTCTTTCGAGTACTGCCCCGCCGTTCTGCCGGAAAGCGACAGGTAACTTGACATTCCGGCCAGAACAAACATAAGCGGCATATTGAACTGGTTTAAAAACTCAACCATCCTGACCATAAACTCGCTGTTTGCGGTATCCTTTATAAAGGCCGGATTACTTGGGTCAACTATGAATACAATAGCCGAATGTAAGGGAATCAAGCTCAATACGATAAGCACGCGCAACCAATCAATATAATGCAGCCTTGGTTTTAAGGTGTTTTCCACAAGAATCTCCTCTTTTCCGATCGCGGGCTTTCCGCTAGTTTGATTTTGAATGCGATACAAAACGCCCAGCTGCTGGATATTGAATCCTGAATTAGTGATCATGTTAGTAATTAAAAGCCATTATCGAGATGGTAACATAAGTTTTGTTATTTGTCAAAGTTTTACATGTATACATCCTCCATTTTTCTTCATTTACTTGCTCCATTTAGGAAGTTTCCTGAGGCTTTGAGTCATTATTAAAGCGCTGCTCCAGTTGTCCTAACGGAAAAGGAGGCATTGCCAAAGGCTTTACTGCAATAGACATGAGCAGGGTGGGATTATCGTCCGCCGCTATCCGATTTGAACTGAGTACACCGCATAAACGACAGCGGTGAATAATTGCCCATTCTCCGTTTTTGCGCACCCATACGCCAATCGGATCCATAATTCCTTTACATAGAGATGCCCGGTCGCCCGGTTCGTTGTCAACATGAATGCTGGACAGACATTTCGGGCAATGGTTACGATGCTGGCTGCCAGCACCTTCCGGCACAATAAGTATTCCACAGGTTTTGCAGGTAAAACTCTCGGCGCAAGCTGTGTGCCGGTAATCCACTTTTTTATTCTGCTTTTGTAATTTCGCAATGTCTTTGTACCGCTGCTGCTTTTCATGCAGATACCCCGCCTTGTCGTCGGAAAATTTTGCTTCCCGTTTCAGTTGCAGATAGCTCTCCCAGCGCTCGCGCGGGAGTTCACCACCAGCAATCGCCGCCCTGAGTGCGCAGCCCGGCTCGGTCTGATGGCGGCAATCGCTGAACTTACACTGCCCAAAATATTTTTCCGCGTCGCCAAACGCTTCGCCAAGACCCTTGCTGACATCCCACATGCCAAGCTCACGCATTCCCGGTGTATCGATAATCATTACGCCGCTATTAAACATAATCAATTGGCGGTGAGTGGTAGTATGACGGCCTTTGGAATCATCCTCACGGATTTCGTTTACCGCCATAATTTCATCGCCAGCTAATGCGTTGACAAGACTTGACTTGCCCACACCGGACGAGCCAAGAAAAACAATGGTCTTTCGGGCCTTTAGGTATTCACATAAAGCGGTAATTCCGTATCCGGTTCTTGCACTTACAGCATATACGCCTACGCCTTCCGCAATCTTTTCCACTGCCCTGACCTGCTCGGTACAATCATCAACCAAATCGGCTTTAGTTAGGACGATGACAGGTATAGCACCTGACTGCCATGCAAGCGTCAAATATCTAACTAATCTTTTTGTGTTAAAATCAAAATTCAATGATTGCATGATAAATACGTAGTCAAAGTTTGCGGCAACTGCTTGTTCACCTCGCCCGGGCGTGGGATTACGCCTGGAAAAGAATGATTTTCTATTAAGAGTTTTTATAATCTGGCTGTCACCGCTAGGGTTGTAATTTATCAGTACAAAATCACCTGTTGTTGGAAAAGCTTCCAGCCCATCACTGTAATAGACGCTTGTTTTTAGCCTGCCGTAGGTATGTCCGTATTCACAGGTGAGCTCATACATCTCTTTGTATACTGCCGTAATGCGTGCCGGTGTACCACTCCCGTCTTCCGGCATCATTGTTGGGATAAACCCGTAATCTACTAAATTCAGCTTTCCATAATTCTTTATATCCACTATTCAAATCCACCCTTTATAAATTTCTTTTCTTATTGCCTGCGTTTCAACCTAAAAAAGCATATGACAGATAACGACCAACTGCGGGTTCAAAAAAAGACATTCATCCAACAGATGCCTGTCCCTTCACCTTGTATGAAAGCAACAAAAAAACACGCTACCAATGCGTGTTGCTGATTGTTATATACACGATTCAGGTTGCTTGAAAGAAGCTGCATAGGCAACACAAACAAAACCTGTTACAAGGTATTCCCGTGCACCTGTGCCAATATTTAACTAGCTAAAAACCACCTCAATATTTTCGCAGACATTAAAGCAATTCCTTTCGAGCTTAAATATAGAAACTAAATCAAATTTATTATACGAATGATTCCAAACACTGTCAACGGAGACTTTAATTTATAGTTGTTTTATCTAAAACACCCGTGAGGAATTGGCGCCATCCGTGATGCCCGCGCCCATGGTCCAGCTGCGCGCCGCTTCAAATACCCATTATCTCTTCCGCTGTCATAACTCGTGCAAATGCAAATCTTAATATATCCAGTTCTGCTTTCTGCATCTCACTATCATAGGTTGATGTTATATCCGAACCAAAAATCACATAATAACTTCTTTCATATGCCTGCCGGGCAGTTGTCCCGCAGCAACAATTAGTTAGTGTACCGCATATTATTACTGTGTCTTTTCCCATCTGTCTTAAAATTGTGTTCAGAGGCGTATCATAAAAAGCTCCATAGGAAGGTTTATGTATCACTATTTCATCAGGTTGCGGCTCTAGCTCATGCCAAACTTTCCCTTCCGAAAACCAACTATCATCTGTACCCAACTCAGGAAACCTGTTTGGCATATAACGGCCACTTATAGGTCTATCCATAAAGCTATGTGAATTACTAAAAACAGTATAAATTACAGGTATCTTTTTCTCTCGACAAAAATTAATAACTCTCTTTATTTTGCCTACCTGTCTGGTTGCTTCCGGAATCCACGATGAAGTCCACTCTGGTAAGCTGTCGTTTTGCCGTTTAGGCTGATGTGGGACCAAGAGGATGCCACAGCTTATCTCTACTGCAATAAGCAACTATATAATCTTTCTCATCATCACAACACAAGGTCAGCATGAAAGGTCAATGATCAAAGATACTGGCAAGGTACTGCTTTAAATTGGCCCTTCTCCGATTCAGCAGCGGAAGCAATCCTTAACTGCAACGGTAGCAAGGAATTTAATATCCTGCAAGCCTTTTTTAAGCAATTACCAAACCATTCTTGTACATTTTTCCGCTTTGTATTTTTTTGTACTAAAAAGTTTCCTTTCCGACAGAAACTGAAATTCAATTCTATTCTCATATTTGAGTGGAGTATACGATAGTGCTGGGACTCCACAGTGATCTTTTCAGTTACCTCGGTTTTTTGACCTGATACTGAGAAGCTGTATTATAGTATGTCCAGTTGTATTTGGACACGCCGCACTATGAAAACAGGCTGCGGGCTTTTGAGCCGCAGCCTGTTCTGTAAGCATTTCATGGTCTACTTCGCTAATAAATTATAGATCACCTGGGCCGTTTCCGCTCTGCTAGCGGTGCTTGTCGGAGTGAGCATTCCATTGTTCCCTCCGATGGTTCCGGTTTCAACCAACAGCGTCATGGCCTCCTTCGCCCAGGAGGAGATCTGTCCGGCATCGCTGAAATCTGAGAGCGAATTACCGGAGTTGCCCTGCGGCAACTGGCCGATGGCCTTGAGTGCGTTGTACAGCAGGGTGAACATCTCCTGACGGGTTATCTCCTTGCCCGGCGCGTATAAGTTGTTGCCTATTCCCGCGCATATTCCAAGCCGCTTCGCTGTCGCCAGATAGCCCGTGTAGTAGGTATTTCCCGCGTCAGAGAAGTTAACCGTCGGGTTCTTATCCGGGGCGACGCCGCAGGTGCGCATCATCAGAACGATGAATTCGCCGCGCGTCAGCCTTGCGTCGGGGCTGTAGTTGCCGTTGCCTGTGCCGGCAGCGATACCCCTCGCCGCGATGAAGCTCACAGCTTTGTTGTACCACTCGCCCGTAGTCACGTCGTTGAAGCTCACTTTATTGTAAGCTGTTGCATAGAGGCTGAAATGAGTGGTAGAGAAGGTGACCATTCCGGTTTCAGGATCGTAGAACCCGTTAGGTATGGTAACAACATTGCCGCTGCCGTCAATGTACCAGATGACGATGCTTTCGAGATTCGCAAACTCATCGGCTGTCGGCGTATAGGGGATGCTCACTGTCACTGGAGCGTCCGGGTTAGACCAGCCGGTCTGTATGCCGTCTACTGACAGCGTAATCCGCACCAGCGGCCTGTCGCCTATGGCGGCTTTCACACTCTCCGGAAGGCCGGATTTATTCCCTTTACCGATGGTGATCTCCGCCTTGATTCCGCTTATTCCCGAAATGCCGACCAGCATATTTGATGAGACAGTTATACTGCCCGCATCTGTATCAAGAGTTAGCGTGCCCTGTCCTCCGGGGACCGACAGGGAAGAAACCGGTATACCGACAGAATAGGCGCCGACACCGGGAATCGAAGGTATTGTGATGACAGCTCGGCCCGATGTAAGCTTCAGAGAGCCTGTGTCTACGGCAGCGATTCCGTTACCTCTATCGACTGTGACAGGAAGAGTCATTTCGGCGCCGTTGTCCGCTTTAACTTTTGCGTAATAGGTCGGCGTTGTCGGAGTGTTGCTTCCGCTATCACCATCGACGTCACCGCCGTCGTTATACGTCCATTTAGCGTAGACGGTCATTGTCGCGTATACGGGTATCGTGGAGGTAAACTGTGCGCCTGCGCCGTTTTCTCCTGTAAACCAGCCTCCGAAGGTATAACTGTTTCTTGCAGGATCAGCCGGCCAAGCTGCGCTCCCGATGCTCTCTCCTGCGTTTACGGTTTTGGTGTAATATACCGAGCCGTTATTGTAAAAGGTAACGGTATAGGTGGTAACTGGAACTGCGCTCACCGTTATAGTGAAGTCCTGCAAGTAATCCGTGCTTTCTGATGCGCCGTTCGTTATGGTCGCCCTCACAATGGCGACTCCTTCCTCTGTGGTAGAGAGTGTGTTTCCCGAGACTGTCGCGCCGGTTGTTCCAGCATTCTGAACACTCCATACAATGGCCTTGTTCGTCGCGTTGGCAGGAGCAACCGTTCCAGTAAGCGCCAGGTTTACCCCTGCCGTTAACGCAGCCGGTACGCCCGTGATGCCCGTGACCGGCACAAAGGTAAGCGGCGCCGCGCTTACAGTTATTGTGAAGTCCTGCGTGTAATCCGTGCTTTCTGATGCGCCGTTTGTTATGGTCGCCTTCACAATGACGGCTCCTGCCGCTGTGGTAGAGAGTGTGTTTCCAGAGACTGTGGCGCCGGTTGTTCCAGCATTCTGAACACTCCATACAATGGTCTTGTTCGTCGCGTTGGCAGGAGCGACCGTTCCAGTAAGCGTCAGGTCAACGCCGGCTTCTGCCGTTGCCGGCACGCCGGTGATACCGGTCACCGGCACGAATGCAGGAAGCGTCTCCGACCAATTAGCTGTAAAAGACCTGTTACCGGTGGAACCCGCCGGTATGGTCACAGTCATAGATGTTCCGGCAATACCCGTACCTGACCAACCCGCGAAGGAATAGCCTGCCCGCCCGGGATTTCTCAACGTAAAGGTGCTGCTTTCAACCGTATAGCTTGCCGGATTGGCCGGGCTTACTGTTCCGCCGCCAAGATTATAAGTAATCGTATAGGATACGGGTACCCACTGTGCAAAAAGCGTTGCGTCGGCAGTAAATGCAAAGGTATCACCTTCACTGTAATCCGTACCGCTGCCGTCCGCAGCCGTGTTCCAGCCCGAGAATGTATAGTTTTCACGCATCAGGCTGCTCCCGCCCGAGACGTTGATCGTATTCTGATATAGCTTTGTCAGCGAAGAAGGCGCTGTCCCCGTGCCGCCATTGGCATTGTACGTAAGCGTATTGACCCGTAAATATGCGCCGAACGCAGGTGTCCATGCACCGGGAATAGCGTAGCCGAATATGTCGTCCGTATCCTCCGTATAGGTCAGGTGAGTATGCGTCGTTGTCGTCGGCGCCAAGCCGCTGTCTTTGGCTAGGAACACCGCTGCGTTCCCCGATATACCTACCGTTCCCCCCGAGCCGCCGGCGCCGTATCCAATATCCTGCCCGCTGTTTGTTCCGACTGCATACACGATACCGCCGGATAAATTGATGGTACCGGCAGTACCGGCGTTTCCGCCTCCGATACCTGCGGCAGATGCGCCGCCTGTCGCTCTGACCTCAGCCGAACCTGATATATTAACGGTACCGCCGCTGCCGCCCTGGCCGCCGCCGATACCCGCGCCGTTGCTGCCTCCTGCAGCGTATACAATACCGCCCGATATATTGATCGTTCCGCCGTTGCCAACGTTCGTATTTGTGGTGCTGCCGCCACCGATCCCCGCAGAACCTGCGCCGCCGGCAGCCGTCACCGTGCCGCCCGTGATGGTCGTATTGCCGCCGCTGGCCCATGTGCCGCCGCCGATCCCCGCTCCGCCTAGCGTCACCGAGTAAGAACCGCCTGTAGCGGTGACATTGCCGCCCTCGATTCTAATGGCGCCGCCCCCGGCATCACCGCCGATGCCCGCGCTGTAACTGCCGCCTGCAGCGATAATGGTACCGCTCTTGATTGTGATCTTGCCGTTAACAACATTTACTGAACTACCTATGCCTGTTGCGCTGCTGCTTGTTGCAGTAAGCTTGCCGCCCCCCTGTATCGTCAGATCGGAACCGGCATCCAGCCAAATTGCAGGTCTGTCATTACAGATCATCTCCGTATCGCCAAAAAGCGTCATCATGACCGTTGCGCCCTGCATGTCAAGCGGAGAATAACCATAATCACGGTACATATAGGTATTAAGCATCGCGATATTGGCGGTCAAACCGGCGCTTACCGTAATGGTCGAGTAGTTCAGGGATTTCTTCCCTACAACAACATAATCGCCGCTCGAACCGATGACGACAGTTGACCCGTCAAAGGTATAGCCGGTTCCGCCGGCAAGGTATGGATCGCCCCAGTCGATGACTTCTCCCTGCAGCTTGCTTCCGTTATAATATGCACCCGACAGTGTGCCGCCGCTTGTACCTGTAACTGTGCCTGTATTGACGGTTGCAGTTGAGTTGGCGCCGTTTGCACGCAGCCGCAATATGGAATAACCGTCTATAGAGAGTGAGCCGCCCGCGGTATTGCCCGCTCCGCTGCCCACATCATATCCGCCGCCCGAACCTGTCGCATCGACGTTGGCTTTATTCGTGACGCTCAACGTGCCGCCCGCACCGCCTGCCGTGCCTCCATTACCGCCGCCGATGCCAGCGCCGCCGCTTTGGCCTGTCGCGTTTACGTAACCGCCCGATATGGTGACAGTACCACCGCTGCCGCCAATACCCGCATCACTGTTACCGCCGCCGATGCCAGCGCCGCCAATACCTGTATAACCTGCGCCGCCGGTAGCCGTAACGCTGCCGCCCGATATATTGATCGTTCCGCCGCTGCCGCCGTTACCAAGGTCTGTGCCGCCGCCACCGATACCCGCGCCTCGTGCGCCGCCCCGAGCATTAACGTTTCCGCCTGTGATATTGACCGTCCCGTTGCTGCCGCCGCCTCCGCCGCCGATGCCCGCACCGTTGGAACCGCACTGCGCATCGATATTTCCGCTCGTAATTGTGATGGCGCCGCTGTCTGCATCTATACCGCTGCCGATGGCCGCACCTTGAAAGCTGGTTGCATGCAGCGTTGCGCCGCCGCTGATCGTCAGTACGGTTGAGCCTTCCACCCTGAGGGCGGCCTGGTTATTCTGCGCCGTGAGAGAACTGTCTCCCGCAATTGTCAGCGTATTCGCGATTCCTCCGGTAAAAGCGATCGGGCTAAGCTCGTAACCGGTGACGGTAATGCCAACGCCGTTGATCGTGAGATTCACGTTGGGTTCGCAGACGATCGAAATGTTCGGCGCGCTGCCGCTCAGAGTGACGGTGAGCCCTCCCCTGATCGTAAGCGTATCGCCCGCGCTGAATGTGTAGTCGCTCAGGCTATATGTGCCGCTGGCACTGATCTCATGATCCGCCGCCAGCGCTACAGTGGGAAATATACACAGTATCAGCGCCATAGAAAGCGTTACGCTGAGCAAGGATAAGCATAATCTCCTGGTTGTTCTTGCCATGATCTTCTCTCCTTATGTAAAAGTGGTTGCGATTCACACACATAGTCATCAACAACGACAGTGAATGACAAAATAGTAGCATATAAATCAAAAATTTTAATCGTACCAAAGTACTGCGCAAAGAGGGATACGCGCCTGTGCTGCGCGTATCCCTCTTATATTGTTATTTTACTCGCTGTAATCTGTCGGTCTGCGGATTATAACGAGGCGGCGATGTCCCCTGCCTCGTTGAAACGCGCTGAGGTAAGAAAATTTTCCTGCAACCGGAAAATTTTCTACTGATGCGTTATAAAAGTCCTAATTCCCGGATCACCTTGATGCACTGGGCGCGGCTTTTTAAGCCCAGCTTGCCGTATATGTTTCCTGTATGCGTCTTAACCGTCCGGAGGCTGATACCCAGCTTATCGCTGATTTCTTTATTCGTCGCCGCGTCTACCATAAGCTCCAGTACTTTTTTCTCCTGTACAGTAAGCTGATCCAATATTTTCTTAGCCGCTCCCGCAGCAACTTCTTCACGGGCTTCTGCGGTTTGCGGCAAACCGTCGCGCAGTTGTTTCAGCAGGCTTGCTGCAAATGCCTTCCGCTCATTTAAGAGATAAGCTTCGAACTGCTTCCCCCTTGACTTTAAGTAAGCCCTGAGTATTTGGGCCATGGGAGACAATTCATCCAAATAGCTTCTGACATACCCTTCTTTCATACCGGTTTGAAGCGACTCATCTATATACCTCAAGGCAAGGCGCGAATGATTATTCTTAAAAGCAAGCAATGCCATAAGATTCAGCGCCTCTACCCGGCTGTGGAGCCTGCCGTTTTCTTCCGCGAAGGAAAGAAGCCTGCACAGCAAAATTTCTGCGTCGTGGGTGCGGTCTTTGGCCATCAGCGCTCGCGCGTACACAATCAGCTCGAACTCTCGGGCTCTGTTAATCTCCGAAAAGATATTCAGCTTGCACGATATGATCCATTCATCTACGGCGGTTACATCCCCCGCATCCATGGACAGCCGGCACCGTAAGGCCTGTAGAAGATAATTCCAATGGGCTTTGCCAATGCTTTGCAGCCTGTCCTTACATTGGCTGAGAACCTCGAATGCGCCCTGCAAATCACCCTTGGCCCTTTTTATCCGTGCGATGTCCACCATCGCGGGAACAAGCGCCCCTGGACAACCGACGGATTCTGCTTCGTTAACGGCCTTCAGCAGATAGGGCAGGGACTCCTCCAGCCGATTGCTTTCGTATAAGTACTCGCCGATTCCCAACGGAGCATATCCGGGATTTTTTGAAATCATCCCCCTATAGCTTTCAGTCATTCTTTCATATTTATCGGGATCTTCTCTGAACAATACCGCCAGCAGGTTGATAGGACAGCGGTAGAAATAGATATCAGCCGTATTGAAATCATTGTATTCCGACATTTTATAATACTTGTCCTCATTAATCTCAGCTGCTGAGAAAAGCAGCGACAGGTACTCGACGTTACCTTCTCTGATAAGCAGGTTAGCTTCCACCAAAGTGCATACCGTCCGGCTGTAGCTGTTCCATCCTGAGATGGAAGCGTATTGATGATCCTCTCTTAACTTTTTCATTATCTCAACCCACTGCCGCGACAAATCGTACCGACCCGTTTCCGCGTAATTGAGCGCGTATATCGCAGCACTCTTAAAGCTATTATCACGATATTCGGCAGGAAGGCGTTCAATCCATGACAGCAGCCTGCCGAAGTCATTTTTGTGGATTAAATGGTCAATCTTGTGTTCAATTAATTCAAAAGCCTGCTGATAGGCTTGTCCATTCAGAAAATATTCGATGGCCTCCGGCAGTAGGCTCTGCTCCTGAAACCAGGACCCTGCTTTGAAATACAAGCCGGGAATTTCTTCGGGAGACGTTTCACAGAGCATCTTATACAGGAAGCTTTTAAACAGATGGTGGTATTTATACTCCTGTTTTTGTACATCAAGAGCAATAAGGAACCCGCTTCCTTCGCTAATTACTTTCAGCATCCGTCTGCCGTTGTTGTCTTCTGTAACAGCGTCACACAAAGGCTCGGAGAGCGTGTCCAGAATACAGGTTTTTATGGCAAAGACTTGCCTTTCAGGCTGCCATGTGCTTATCACCTCATCCTTGAGATATTGCTCGATATCCCGGCTGGAACATGTAAGGGCTGCTATGGCGTCACTGCTTCCGCTGTCATTTTCCATAGACATGGCGACGGCAACCATCGCCGCAGCCCATCCTTCCGTATAGCGCTCAATCTTTTTCACGTCGTCGTCAGGAAGGCTATAGCCCCTTACCTGATAAAATTGAGAGATTTCTTCCTTGCTAAAACGCAGTTCTTCTTCCGCCAGCCGCTGCGTCTGCCATTTGATTCTATCTTTAGCCAGTTCAAGCTCAGGCAGCGTTCGGCTGATGAAAATCAGGTGCATTTTTTCCGGCAGATAGTCAATTAGATAAGACAGACCTGATAGAATAGAGGGAGCGTTGATCAGATGGAGATCGTCCAGCACAAGGAGGAAGTCGGATTGAACCTCCAACAGCCGGTCTATAAGGATGTTGATGTGGATGTTGGCATTCATTAATTCCTGAGAAGAGAAAACATATTCCGTGTCTTTGATAATGCCGCCCGTGATATCTTCCAGAGAGGTACAGACATATTGCCAGAACGTCACAGGGTCGTTGTCATGGGAATCAAGCGATACCCAGGCTGACGGCAGGCCACATTTGCCCAGCCAGTCAAGGACGGCTGTGGTCTTGCCATAGCCCGCAGGCGCAGTAACCAGCGTCAGCTTGCATTCTTGCGCATGTTGGAGTCTTGCCAGAAGCTTTTCCCTGCTTATGATGTTTTTATTGATGGTAGGGGCATGAAGCTTGGCTCTTAACAATTCAAGACCTCCTCTCCTATGTATGCTTCAAAAAAATGAATGTCATCTATAAAGCGCTCAGTAAAACAGTGCCAGAAAATTAGCTCATTTTCATCATTCATTTTCTGCTATACTGGTATTATAGCTTCTGTTCGTTTCCCAAAATCTGCGCTGGCCTCGAAATATTCGCGGAAAGTGGTACCATAATATCACCTTGGATTAGAAAATTTATAAGCTTGCGGCCAACTTCAAATAATTAAGATTTCTTTTTATCTGAACGCCCTGTTCTCATATCCGAAGGCTTTTCTACATTTGCGGGTACCAACCACAAATTTCCTTTTTTTACCGCCCCATCGATACGTCCGGCAGAGCAGTAATAGTTTACCATTCTGGCTGTGAGCCCCCATTTTTCTCCAGCTTCCTTTACCGTTAAATACTCCATATTATCACCGCCAAAAATTTTTATCTCAACAATATTATATTTCGAGATAACGAAATAATCAAGATTTAGATTAATCGACAATCATTACAGATAGAGTAACAAATATTGCTCTATCCACTCAATCAGAACGCAAGCAGGCAGCCCACATTCATCGTGAGCCGCCTGCGTTTTTCAGCGGTTTGAATCTACTTTACCGAAATTCCTGGTAAATATAGATGGTAATTATCCGTCCATTCTCCCGTTAAAATGGGCCGGTACGGTCAATCTCTATCCATACCAGCCCCTGTAACAAATCATATAAAACACTGTTCTCTACTTTGACATAAGATTATACAGCACCTGTGCCATCTGCGCCCTTGTGGTGGTCTCCGCTGGAGACAACTTACCTCCGCTGCCGTCTACGATTCCGCTTCTTATGAACAGCGTCATGGCATCCTTTGCCCAGGAAGCGACCTGTCCTTCATCGCCGAAGCTGGACAGGGTCTTGCCGGAGTCTCTATTCGGAAGCCCTCCTATTTTCTTCAGTGTGTTGTACAGCAGAGTAAACATTTCCTGTCGTGTGATTTCCTTGCCTGGCGCAAACATCTTATTGCCCACGCCGTCGGATATGCCCAGCCGTTTTGCCACCGCCAGGTACCCTGTGTAATAGGCGCTGCCTGCGTCTGTAAAGTTGTCCGCCGGGTTTGTGTCGGGGGATATGCCGTAAGATCTCATCATCATCACAAGGAATTCACCTCGGGTCAGCTTTGCTTCAGGGCTGTAAATCCTGCTGCCTGTTCCCGTTGTTATGCCCCTGGCTGCAATAAACTCTACTGCATCGCTGTACCATGCATCTTCCGCTACGTCCTTAAAGCTTACCTTGTTGTAGCCTACCACATATTTTGAGAAGTGGGTTGTGGTGAATGTGACCTTCCCCGTTGCCGGATCATAGTGGCAGTTGCTTACTGTTTCCAGCCTGCCCTCCGCATCGATGCAGTAAATAACGATGGCGTTGGTATCCTCTCCTGCTTTAGGCGTATAAGGCGCCGATACCGATACGTTTCCACCGAACTGAGATATTATTTTACTTCCGCTGGTTACGCTGAAGTTATATACCGGCCTGTCACCCACCGCCTGCTTTGTCGCCTGGTCCAGGACAGCAGTATCGACCTTTGCCATCGAAATCTTCACATCGGTTGTGGCCGCTTCTGCGATAACATCCAGGGCTTTACTGTCGAAGGTGATTGCCGCTATGTGAGTCGATACCGTTAAGGCGTCGATATTGCTGCCCGCCACCGTATCCACTGCGGCCTTGGGCAGGATCACTTCCACCGTATTGGCGTTTGCGACCGCATCTACCTTTATTTCCACTACAGCTACCATGTCGTTTCCATGCTTCGCCGCTTCATTTATTGCATTTCTGACGATATCGCTTACCTGTGTCTGGGTGACTGAAGCAGTCGCCTTCCCGCTGCCGTCAACCGTGGCTGTGACTGTGGTTGTAGCGGTTACAGTATTTCCCGAGACGGTGGTTTCGGTTTTTGACGTACTTGATGTTGGTATTTCAACCGGTGAGCCGCCTCCCCCGCCACCGAAGCCGCCGTTGTACGTCCATTTTGCATAGACTGTTATTGCGGCATTCACGGGCGTCGCGGAGGTAAATTGCGTACCAGCCCCATTTTCGCCTGTGAACCAGCCTCCGAAAGTATAGTTGCTTCTCGCCGGATCAGCCGGCCAGGCGGCTCTTCCAATACTGTCACCGGCGTTAACGGTTTTGGTAGTGTAAACCGAGCCTCTGCTGTTGAAGGTAACAGTACAGGTGGTGATCGGAGCGGCACTTACGGTTATATTGAAGTCCTGCGTATAATTCGAGCTTTGGGTCAGGCCGTTTTTTACGGTCGCTCTCACAGTAACGACGCCAGCGGCCGTGGTAAATAGCGTATTGCCGGATACTTTCGCGCTCGTTGTCCCTGCTTTCTGGACGCTCCAGACTACGGTTTGATTAGTTGCGTTCGCGGGAGTGACTATCCCCGTGAGGGTGAGCGGCGTTCCACATGTCGCTGTTGCCGGTACGCCGGTAATGCCTGTTACCGGCACGAAGGCAGGCGGCGCTGTGGTAAGGTTGATCGAATATGTCTTGATTGTCGTTCCATTCTCTGCAGTAACCTCTACAGTGGCACTGCCTGGCAAAGATGAAGCCTGTGTGATACTCACCTTTGCGTTTGAATCGCTCACCGCCGCGGCGACTATGGCGTTGGTCGTACCGTAGGGCAATACCACGTTATATGAGGTGACTCCCGGGTCAAAGTCGCTCACAGGCGTGCCGTTCACTGAAAGACTGCTCAAATCGGCATTATCGGACGGTGTATAGTTGTTCACGACATTGACCGTCAGGGCGGCAGCAGCTCCTGTGTTGAAAGTGATATCGAATTCAAGAGCCACGCCTGTCGTGAGGGAAAGGCCTGATAAAAAGCTCTTCTTAATGGTTAATTTATCATCCGAGACGGTGTAGTCTCCTGCACTCAGCGTATACAGTGCCGCAGCCGGAGTCACGTTGTAAACCACATCCGTTACCGAGGCTGCACTGTTCCATGTGATAGCCGTCGTCACATCGGCAGGGGCGCTAAGGTCATAATTGCAGGATGTCGGGCTGATGGAGGGTGGCGTGGTGTCGGCGATGCTTATGGTTAGTACCGTTGCCGCACCCGTATTGAACTCCACCGTCAGCTGAAGGCTGCCCGTGGCTTGTGCTGCCAGATATTCCTTCTTTATGGCGAGCGTATTGCCTGACACGCTGTAGTTGACCGAGCCTATTGCGTTCCCTCCGGCTCTAACGTCAGTTACGCCTGTAGCGCTGCCCCAGATTATCGTAGTTTGCACGTCAGCCTGATTTACGGGATTCCTATCATAGCTGACGTTGGCGGGAGAGAGCGCAGCATTGATAACCGCAGGAATATATGTACCGTAACCCGACTTCAGTTCAGCGCCGCTCGGCAGCGCTGACAATTTGATTCCCGGCTCATAAAATGTTGATCCGTAATACCAACCGAGAGTTTTCCCGCTCTGCATTGTTCCGGTATATTTGAAACCATTGGCCTCCGTTACCTCCGGCAGCGTCAGCTCGCCGGTGTAGACTACCGTTGCGGACGTCAGGCTGCCGTTGCCGAGCGTACCGTTTGTATCCATATCGTAGACGACTGTTTTCAGCGCATTCGATGATAACGCATCGGCATTCAGTATTTCAAGAGCAGGGCGGAAATTATACTGCCACATGCCGCTTGATTGCTGATTATATGTAGAGTAAGTGAAGAGATAGCCATATAAGCTGGAATATCCCCGAAGTACTCTTCTGAGAGTATCATAACTGGCCGTATCCTGACCCCAGGAATAGAAATTCTCGTAATTACTGATATAACTGCCCTTCATCGCAATCTGATCCCACTCGTTGCTTTCCGGCACTTGATTGCCACCGGAGTTATTGTTTCCGGCCGATAAGGAGCGAAGAAGGTAACACATGCCGTTGGCGGCATAATTTTTCCCGAAAATTAATTGCTCGTTATCCAAAT
The DNA here is from genome assembly GCA_023439505.1 of Bacillota bacterium. Lineage (GTDB taxonomy): Bacteria > Bacillota > Clostridia > Lachnospirales > Lachnospiraceae > Mobilitalea. Next base: position 8,584 of record JAEXNR010000056.1, on the reverse strand, counting down.
CGCTCCAGGAGACTTTCTTAATAATATCACGGTCGGCCAAAAACAGGCTGCGATCGCTTGCGGCGCCTGGACTCGAGTCGCTGGCGGCAAGGGAATATGCATTTACAGTGCCCACATAAGTAAACGGCACCCATTTCAGGCTAGTATCCGGCAATGCCGTGTTAACGGTCCAGGAGGTCGCGGTTATGCCCGACATATCAAAGTAGCAGGTGCTCCCGGCAGGAAGGCTGAACTTTTCCTGGGGCCCGGCCGGCTTGATTGTGACAGCCGCTGTGCTGGAAACACTTTCATCGGCAAGCGAGGCGGCTTTGACCGTTAAAGTGGATGCGTATTCGGCTTTCCCGACAGTGAGAACGCCGGTCGTTTGGTCGATTACCGAACCCGACGCAGTACCTGTAAGGCTCCACGTGACGGCTTTGGTAAAGCTGCCCGAACCGCTGACTTCAGCGGAAAAGATCAGCGTGCCGCCCCTCTCGACCGCGGCAGTCGAGGGGGTTACCGTTACTTCTGTTATTGTTGCCGCAGCCGCGGTTATAGTTGCGCCCGCGGGAAGCTTTCCGGAGAGCTTACTGCCATATTCCGCCGCCATACCGGCGGGAACGGTAACTGTGGTGATGATGGTATTTGTGAACACATGGCCGCCGATCGTTAGCTGATCAGCTCTAAGGAAGGTAACCGAAGTCAGGCTCCCGCATCCGTAGAAGGCATAATCATACACATAATTGACTCCCGTCGGAATTATTACGGACGTCAGGCCAGTGTTTTGGAAGGCTCCTATACCTATCGCGGTGACGCTGTCCGGAATTGTGATAGCGCTAAGTCCGCTGCAGCCTTCAAACGCGAAATTGCCGAGATCCGTTACGCTGTCAGGTATAGTAATTGAGGTTAAACTGCTGCAGCCTTGAAACACACCGTAACCGATGCTCGTCACGGTATACGTGACTCCGCCGGACGCAACAGTTTTAGGAATAGTATAAGAAGCCGCGATATAACTGTCATTAACCAGTTGAACCGTGCCGGTACGTGAAGAAGCATCCTCCGTCACCACGTGAAACTTCAGGCCGCTGCCTGAATCCACAAAATCGCTGCCCTCAGCAATCGCAATAAACGGTAAAATGCTAGTAGCCATGAATGCACATAACACTAGACTTATGATTTTACTTTTTATTCTCATATCGACTCCTTTACGAATATATATTAACGGACCGGTCACCTATCTAGATCTGCTATTTCCCATTTAAAGATTAACACATTGTCCGAAAAATTAAATCACACCAAAGTTGTGCACAAAAAGGGGATACGTGTCAAAATTTCCCGTATCCCCTGTTATTCATTTTCGCTCTGCTTCTGTATATCTGCCGGATTACACTATCCCCAGCTCTCTGGCCAGCTTGATACACTGGGCGCGGTTTTTTAGGCACAGCTTGCCGTATATGTTTCCCGTATACGTCTTAACCGTCCAGAGGCTGATCCCAAGCTCGTCGCAAATCTCCTGATTTGTCGCCGCGCCCGCAATGAGTCTAAATACTCTTCTCTCCTGTTCCGTGAGCTGTTCTAATATTTTCTCGGCCATCCCCCCCGCCAGACTGCCTACATTAGCAGTTTGTGGCACACTGACGCGTATCTGTTTCAGCAGGCTGCCGGCGAATGACTTTTTTTCTTTAACATGTTGCGCGTCTGTTGTATTACGCCTTGATTTTATGTAGGCACGGAGTATTGGAGCCATGGGCGAAAATTCATCCAGATAGCTTCTGACATATCCTTCCGTCATGCCGATGTCCAGCGACTCATCTATATATCTCAACGCCTCGCGCGCGTGATGATTTTTGAACGCAAGCAGCGCCAAGAGGTTCAGTATCTCCACACGGCTGTGGGGGCGGCTGCCGCCGGTAAAAGTTAAGAGCCGTTGGAGAATAAGCTCTGCCTCTTGAGACCGATTCAGCAGAATCAGTGCTCTTACATAAACAATCAGTTCAAATTCCCTGCTCCTGCTCAGCTCCGCAAACAAATCCAGCTTGCTGGCAGAAACCCATTCCCGCACCTTATCTATATTTCCGGCATCTATGAAGAGCCTGCATCGGAAAGCGTGGAGTGAATAATTCCAATGAGACTTTCCGGTACTCCGGAGCTGTCTTTCACATTCCTCCAGCACCGCGGAAGCGCCATCGACGTCTCCGCCTGCCCGCTTGATTCGGGCAATCGTCACCATCGCGGGTACAAGAGCACCCGGGCAATTTGATTCCCGCGCTTCTTCCTGAGCCTTGAGCAAATAGGGCAGAGCTTCCTCCGGCCGGCCCGACTCATAAAGGTACTCTCCTACTGCTAAAGGAGCATACCCTGGATTTTTAGTAAGCATTTTCCTGTAGTTTCCAACCAGCTTACTGTATTCTTCTGGCGCCTCATTTATCAGATCCTTCAGCTTATTGATGGGGCAGCGGCAAAAATAGATATCTGCTGTGTTAAAGTCGTAATATTCTCTCATTTTATAGTTTTGAAAACCGTCCATGGAGGATGTGCGGGAAATGAGCGTCAGGAAAGAGAGATCGCCCTCGCGCATGAGGAGGTTTGCCTCCGTCATGATGCAGTTTCTGCTGCTAATAGCCTCCCATGACGGTATGGAGGTATAACGGGAATCATCCTTTAACGTCTTCATCCGTTCAATCCATTGCCGTGAAAGATCATATTGGCCGGTTTCCGCATAATATATTGCGTAGATTGCGGCGGACTTGAAGCTGTTGTTCCGGTACTCCGCCGGAAGGCGTTCCAACCATGACAGTAGCCTGCCAAAGTCATTTTTATGAATTAAATGATCAATCCGGTGTTCAATCAATTCACAGGCCTGCTCATAGGCGCCGCCGCTTAAAAAATAATCTATGGCCTCCGGTATCAAGCCTTGTTCTCTGAACCAGCAGCCAGCCCTCCTATACAGCCCGGGAATTTCTTCCGGGTACATTTCCTGAAGCAGCTCGCGAAGGAAGCTTTTAAATAGGTGATGATACCTGTAAGATTGCCTTTGCCCTTCCAGCAACGCCAGAAAGCCATTCCCTTTGGAAATTTCCTTCAACAGCCTTTCCCCATTGTCATCACCTGTCACAGCATTACACAAATCCGGCCGCAGCGTGTCAAGAATGGAGATTTTCATGGCAAAGGACTGTTTTTTGGATGGCCAGCCGCGAATCACCTCGTCCCTGAGATATTGTCCGATATCCCGACTGGCGTGTGACAAGGCTGCAAAGGCATCATGCCCGCCGCCATCGCCCATGGAAAGGGTAACTGCAACAAGGGCTGCGACCCAACCCTCCGAATATTTTTCAATTGCATCCAGTTCATTATTTTGAAGCGTAATCCCTCGGGCCTGAAAAAATTGTAAGATTTCTTCCTCTCCAAAACGAAGGTCTTCTGCCTCCAGCCGCAGCAACTGCCATTTAATTCTGTGTCTTGCCAATTCAAGATCAGGCAGCGTCCGGCTAATAAAAATCAGGTGCATTTTTTCCGGCAGATAGTCGATCAGATATGACAATCCGTTCAGGATTGAAGGGGTGTTTATCAGATGAAGGTCATCCAGCACAAGAAAGAAGTCGGACGAAATCTTGGACAGCCGATCGATAAGAATACTGATATGCATTTCCGCTCCTATCAACTCTTGGGAAGAAAAAACATATTCTACGTCCTTGGCAATGCCTTCTGCAATATCCTCCAAAGAAGCATAGACATATTGCCAGAAGATTATAGGAGCGTTGTCACGAGCGTCCAGAGACAGCCACGCATATGGCAGGCCGCATCTACCGAGCCAATCAAGTACGGCGGTGGTTTTCCCGTAGCCTGCGGGCGCGGTGACCAGCGTCAGCTTGCCTTTCTTAGTATGCTGGAGCTTTGTCAGTAACTTTTCCCTGCTAATGATATTATTATTGACTGTTGGTAAGCACAGCTTGGTTTTTAACAACTTGCAGCCATCCTTCTTTCTTCGCCTGTATGATGGATTTTACGAGTAAGGGTTAACTACAATTTATTATAATCCATTCAAACAGGCCATAACAAGTTAATATCATTATAGATACAAATCATCTGTTGGAAGATAAATTTTCTTGTCAACAAATGGATTGCCGATAAGTTTCTATAATATCGACCATTATTGGGTCTATTTTCTGAAAAAGCCTGATATCAAACCTGCTGCCTTATTATCATTTTTAAGCTCTACAGCCTTAAACATGCATAACTCGTGACAACACATACATTCTATGCAGGTATTATAATCAATTCGCTTCGTATCCTTGTCAATAGCCTGTACCGGGCAGCTTTCCACGCACATATTGCATTTTCTGCATTTATTGGGATTGATCCTGGGATGTGTGTTGAAAAAATCGATCACTTTTACCAGGGCTTTACTATTGTGCTTCTTCGCTCCCCTGAGACGCTTGGGCAGTTTAAAACCGGCCAACCTGGGGACTTGCTCAAGATCACCTGCAAGTGTGATTTTTTTTAGCCAACCTTCTCCCAGATTCCGTTTCCGGGCCGTTTCCAGTATCGGTACATCTTCAATATTCATCCCCGCCATTTTTGCCGCCACAGCATCCAATGCCAACGGATCTTCACTGATGAGTATTTTATCAGCCTGATAAATACTGCCTGCTGTCGGTCCCTCTCCCTGCATTGCCAGTATCCCATCCATGATGTGAAGCTGGATTTTTGTCGCTTTGTGGATATCGCAGATGATTTGCCCAAAATTGCTTGGATCGGGAGCCATTTTGTGATACTTTGCCTTCTTGAGCCCCGGTATGCATCCGAATACATTTTTCACAGCTCCGGAAAAAATCTGTGCCGAGTGTGTTTTCAATTTCGGCAAATTAATAACCACATCAGCGTCGAACATTGGCTTTGCGATATACATCGTTTCTTCGCACCGGCTTTCAGGTTTTACAGCCACCACACCCTCACGGTCAAAATTCTTTATCTCAGCTCCTTCTTCCTCCGCCACCCTCTCGTATCCTGCAACTCTGAAGCTCTGTGCTGTAGGCGCTATTCCTGCTATAGCCCCTCCCGAGCTGTCGCCGATCCATACATCACAGTTCCTGCCCTTCAATATTCTCACCAGCGCTCTGACAAATTCAGCGTGTGTTACCGCGGCCGATTCGGAAGACTTGGGCCCGATCAGATTCACCTTAAGGAGTACTTTGTCCTGCGGCTTTACAAACTTATCCCATCCGCCGAGAATTTCTACTCCGGCATTGATTTTCTCCATTACGGTTTCCAGTTCATAATTTTTACATTCCTGTATAATTACCTTACTCATATTTTTCCTCTCTTGAAACAAATATTTGAATTGCTTATTTCTTCTCCCTTGCGCGTTTATCATTGATAATCTTCATGTGTTCCGCCGTGATAAGGGTCACATTATTTTGTCTTGCCCATTCCACACAGCCGCGAAGTGCTGTTGTGAGGAATATGCGTGGTACTTTGACAAGGCCGGCACAGGCTTCATCAGTAAACTTTATTTTGTCGTCAATCCGGTCTGCGGCGTACCTGACTGATGCAATGTCAACCTCACGCTGCGGCAACGGCTCGCTGACCGGCTTTCTAAAACGTGAAAGCCAGAAGTGCTTGGAATCCCGGTAGCCGTAATCCACTGGAACAGGGGGGAAATCTTTCCCTCGAACGCCGTTTATAATGGCGTTATAATATTTTTCCTTCATCAGGATTTTATCGATCCGCAATATAAAATGAGCTCCGAATTTGGAGGTGATGCCGTTAAAGTCATGATAGGGCCCTTCATACTCCTCCTGCACCCTGTCGTGCTGTGCGCCGTCCAGCTCACTCATCCAGGTGCATTCAAAGGTCTGAAAGGATTCCGCAATCACCTTGGGAAACTTTTCATCCGGGTGTTCCCGACTCATATGGCCCTCTTCCAAAGTAAAAATACAGCCCTTCATCTTTTCTTCGGGGGTATCGCCGGGAAAGCCCATCCTGACAGCCTCCTTAAAGTATTTCCGGTTATCGGGAATAAAGTTTAATGTGCATTTTCCGGTCCTTAGCAGCCCCTTTGCAGTATTTGAACTATTGCGGCAGGACAGCAGCATGGCGTAATACTCCTTGCCTGCAATGTAATAAGGCGCCACAAGCGAATATGCTCCAAAGCTGGTATGGCTGCTGTTGTCCAGGGTTCCGACCATCACTGTCGGCATCGGGAAAAAGCTGGAGGTTTGATAGAAATTGTCTACTATACGTAAATTTTTAAAACTGCTCATAAAGCTCCTCCTCAATGAATCGTTTCTGAGTTTTGAGTACTTTTTACAAGAAAAAACGGTATCAATTTTGGTGTCTGCGCTCTATATCTCCGGTATTCTTCATCCATTCCATAGCGGTTGTTTTGCTTGGCTTCCAGGCGCTTTGTGCTGTCCAGCATAATATAAAAAATACAGATATATCCGAATAGTGCAACCGCCCATTGAGCCCATCCTTTATAAACATCCGCCCCCGAGGCTGCAATACCCGTCCAAAAAAGGATTTCAGCAAGATAATTGGGAAAGCGGACAAACTTAAATAATCCTGTGTCACAGAAGCGTTTTGGATTTTTAACTTTTGAATTGGATTTCTGAAAGTCGGCAAGTGACTCCAGAATAATAGCCAGCGTCATGACGACAACGCCCACGATTGCCCACACACTTGCTTTCGCAGATATTCCCGCCTGATCCGCCAATGCTCGATAGAGCGCCGGTGATGTCTGTACGCAGTATAAAAAGGCACAGGCCAGCCAGATAACTGTTTTCACGGCAAAAGGCATCTTTTTCTCTGCATTATCCGCTCCCTTCAATTCCGTTCTATACGCAGCCGATTTCAATTCCCGCGCCAGCAAAAATCCGCCCAATCTTATGCCGTATATCAGCAATAGCAGCAGCTGAATAATGCCTAAAGCAGAAAGGGAGGAAAAAAAAGCAACGCCGAGGGTAAGGGCCAGTGCGGCAACCGACAATCCGTAACCTACGCTTATGAAATAGACGAATTTGACGAATCCCAACGCTGTCACAATGGCACTTACAATAAAAAGAATGAGAAAAACAGATGGAAACGCAACCCCCAGGGCTTCAGAAAACGACATCGCTATCACCGTTCCTTCTTATAACAGTTTTTAATATATTCCTTAAAGCTCATCTCCCCATAGCAGTTTTCACCGACCATGTCCTGGCTGAGCGTCCACTTTGAAAATTTAATTACTGCATATTTACCCGTCTTTCGAAGCCTTGCGATGAAAGCCAGCACATCAAACAAAAATGCCGGGACACGTTTGATCACCGCCGGCTTTCCGGCTGCTTCAAAAAACATGGCGGCAATCCCGGCATAGGAATAAGTTTCCCTGCCGCCGACAGAAAGGGTTTTACCGCTGTCCCCCATATTCTCTATGATACATCTGGCCAGATCAGAGGTATCAATGACATTTGCAGAAACATCTTTTTTGCCAAGAAGACTTACCTGTCCTTTTTCTATCATGGGCATGAAAACCTTGGCAATATCATAGAAGTATCCCGTAGGCCGGAATATCACATAAGGTATACCGCTCTTTTTCAGCTCAATTTCAAACTTGTTTTTTGCATCAAGCATCGGTATTGTGGGGTCTGTTTCTGCTTTCAGAACAGAGATATAAATAAACTTTTTCACCCCTGCCCTTTTAGCCTCAGACAATAGATTTTTATTGCCTTCCAAATCTATATCGTAGTGGGTAACCGTTGTACTGGCTCCTGTCAGACCAACCGTCGTTATAACGGCATCTGCGCCATCGCACAATCCTTTCAGCGTTTCAGGCTTTGTTACATCAATGCTTCTGGTTGTATATCCCCTCAGCCCTTCAATTTCTTTCTGCACCATATCGGCTGCAACTACATTAAAGCCCTGACTTACCAGCACCTTTAAAATATCAGTCCCCAGTTTGCCGAACGCTCCTGCCAAAACCACTTTCATATCCATGTGCCTCATTTCCATATAATATTCTTTTGAATACTTTGTTGATCTGTTCATAGTCAAAATCCGGCTCCATTATATAAGTAAGCAATGAAGTGGCAATGAAGTGCGGAAGAAACGAATCGTAAGATATTTTAAAACGTTCAAGCAGCGTACGAATCACACCAACCAACTGCTCTATCAGCATCAGGCGCCTGCTCCTGCCGTTTAGCATCTCATTTCTTACCTCTTTCGAGTGCATTGACATGTTCCAAACGTCCTGATATAACAAGGCAAATTCACGAAGATTGGAAAATATGCTTTTAATACCGGCTTCCGCATTTTCTGCGTTGGCATAATCCTTCTGCATTTTCTCCGTCTGCTCTGCCCAGTCTTCCAACATAATAGCTGCTATCAGAGTTAATTTGGACGGAAAATAATTGTATATCGTACCAACTGCAATGTTACACTGCCTGGCTACCCCTCGGAGACTCAATCTGTCGTATCCGTCGGACAATAAAGTGTTTTTTGCCGTCTGTAGAATTGTTTCCCTGATATTCTCTATTACTTTAGGCAATTTATCACCACCAATAATTTATATGAACTCGTTCATATAAATTATATTCAATTGGAACAGAGAAGTCAAATAACATCC